>CAZNPA010000002.1:343157-394044 GCA_964575095.1 uncultured Rickettsiales bacterium | reverse complement strand
GACCAGATCGAGATCATCACCAGCAAAACGCAGACGCCATCGCCGGCATGGGAGCGGTTCGTCGTTACCGGAAAAGCGCGCTCAGAAATCCGTAAATACGTACGCACGCAGCAACGTAACGAATATATCACGCTCGGCCGCGCCATCCTCACCAAGATGTTCAAGCAGGAAGGCGAGGAGTTCAGCGAAAAGATGGTCGAACCGCACCTGCCCTTCTTTGGCAAGAAAGAAGTCGATGATTTGCTCGCCGACGTCGGCGAGGGATTGGTGTCGCGCCAGCTCGTCACCGAAACCGTGATCGGCCACAAGAAAATACACCCCAACCAGACCACCGGCGGCGTCAGCTCGATGCTGTCGAAGCTGTCCAAGCCGTTCCAGAAAAAAACCGGCGGTACAGCAGCGATGCCGATCAAGGGACTCATCCCCGGCATGGCGCTCCATTTCGGCGGTTGCTGCCATCCGATTCCGGGCGACCGCATCGTCGGCATTGTCACCACCGGCAAGGGCGTGACGATTCATACCATGGACTGCGAGACGCTGGAAAATTATTCCGACGCGCCGGAGCGCTGGATCGACGTCGCCTGGGACCGCGACAAAACCGAGGTGACGCATATCGGGCGGCTGCGCGCGCATGTCAGCCACGAACCGGCGGCGCTGGCCACCGTCACCAACGTCATCGCCAAGGAAATGGGCAATATCAATAACCTCAAAATCACCAACCGCTCGTCGGATTTCTTCGAGATACTGCTCGACATCGAAGTGCGCGACTTGAAACACTTGAACAACATCATCGCCGGATTGCGCTCGAAGGAAGTGGTGCAGAACGTCGAGCGGTATCAGACGTGAGACGAATTCTACTAGACCGGCCGGCTTGCTTGCGATGCTGCGCTTCCGCTCCTCACGTACCACCACGTACGCTCCGGTGCGGTTCTCGCATCGCTTCGCATCCGGCTCAGCCTAGCGAATTCAGCGTAAAAGGTGTGTAACATGAAATTATCCGACAATATAATTGCTGCAATTATTACCGGTATTTTTACGCTAGTTGCAGGTATTTGTGCATTGTGGGCAGGCAGCTACGTCCTTGATTCCGGACGCGAACAAATAAAAGCTATACAACAAAATCAGGAACAAAAACGTTTGGAGGATCAATTATCTACTCTTCGAGCTTTTTTAGCTGATATCACAGCAATCATTCAGGCTTGTAAGGAATATCCCTCTTCTGTTGATCAGGCAGCAGCAAATCCTTATGATGGCCTGCAGATTTTACCGCCTTTCAGTTCACAATTTTATAAGGAACTATTCAAATCTAATGGGCTTCTAAAACCAGAAATAGCAGGTAAGATTTCTGTTTTTTATAATGCATTACCAAATTATGAGCAGGTGTTAAAACGACCATTAACAATCGTACAATTAAATAACCCTAACACTGCTACACAACTGAAAAAAAATTCCATTGAATTACAAGGTAGAGCGGAAGAATTACAAAATATTGTTAAACAGGAAATAATAGTAGTTCAAAAACAATTAGAACAACCCAATGATAAATAACCTCCGTCTCGGCATCAATATCGACCATGTGGCAACCTTGCGCAATGCGCGCGGCGGCGAGCACCCCTGCCCGATCCGCGCCGCGCTGCTGGCTAAGGAAGCCGGTGCGGATAGCATTACCGCGCATCTGCGCGAAGACCGGCGGCATATCAAAGATAGGGATATTGAAAGATTGAAGGCGGAAGTTAATCTGCCACTCAATCTTGAAATGGCGATGACGGACGAGATGCTGGCGATTGCGCTCAAAGTAAAACCGCACGCGGTGTGCCTGGTGCCGGAGCGCCGCGAGGAGCTGACCACCGAAGGCGGGCTGGATGCGGTGAAATTGGAGAAAAAACTAAAACCATTTGTAACGGCATTGCAGGAGAACGGTAGCCGCGTGTCGCTGTTCATTTCGCCGGATGCTGAACAGGTGGAAGCCGCAAAACGGATTGGCGCGCGGGCGGTGGAGCTTCATACGGGGAAGTATGCACTTACTTTCCTCCCCCTTCCAGAGGGAGGAGAATTATTGTTGCTGTCATCCGCTGCACGGCTTGCCGCGCAGCTCGGCCTTGAAATCCATGCCGGGCACGGGCTAAATTACGACAATGTCGGCCCAATCGCCGCCATCCCGGAAATCGTGGAATTGAATATTGGACATTTCCTGATGGGCGAAGCGGTGTTTGTGGGGCTCAAGGAAGCGATACAGAAAATGCGTCAGAAAATGGGTGCGGCACGCTCATGATTATCGGCCTCGGAAACGATATCGTCGACATCCGGCGCATCGAGAAAGCGCTAAAATCGCAAGGCGCACGCTTCGAGAAAAAAATATTCACCGAGGCTGAGCGTAAAAAGGCCAACAGCCGCAAGGCGAATGTGGCCGCCACTTACGCCAAGCGCTACGCCGCCAAAGAAGCCTGCATCAAGGCGCTGGCGACGCGCGATATCGCCTGGCACGACATGGAAATCACCAACCTCGAGAACGGCGCGCCGAAAATCGCTTTGCGCGGCGGCGCGCTCCGGCAACTTAAGAAAATGACGCCGCGCGGGAAAAAAGCGCAGCTTCTGCTTTCGCTCGCCGACGAATATCCTTATGCGCTGGCCAGCGTCATCATTACGGTCGCGCCATGAGCAAAACCATCGTCGTCACGCGGCCAAAGGAAGAAAGGGACGGCTTGGGCGAGATGCTGCACCAGCGCGGATTTTCGGTGGTCTACGAGCCGCTGTCGCGCATACTGCTGCAGCATACGGCAGCGGCGCCGCTTTCCGCCGCGCTCGAACACGATCCCGCCGCCGTGCTGGTCACCAGCCGACACGGCGTACATGCTCTGGCGGCGCTTTCAGAACTGCGCGACCTGCCGCTCTTATGCGTCGGCGAAGCCACGGCCGGAGTCGCCAGCTCCGCCGGATTCACGCGTGTCACCACCGCCGGCGGCACGACACAGCAGATGATCGAATATATCCTTTCCTCCTACGACCTTGAGTCGCGTTTTCTTTATGTTTCCGCCGAGCATGTGAGATCGGATCTGGCTGAAATACTGGCGCGGCAGGGCATGCTGACCCAGCGCGTCGTCGTCTACGAATCACTGGAGGCGACGCAGTTTTCTGATGTTTTTTGCGAGCATTTGAAACGGCAGCACATCGACGCCATCACTTTCCTATCGCAACGTACGGCCAAAACGTTCATGACGCTCGTAACCAAAGCCAAACTCAAGACGCAACTTTCCGGCGTCGCCGCCTGCTGTTTCAGCGATACCGTCGCCGAGCCGCTGGCCAAAGCGAAATGGCGCAGCGTATTTGTCGCACAGAAACCCACGCTTGCATCGCTCGTCGAGTGCATAGATAATTGCCTGATGCACGATCAGGGAACCGGATGAACGACACGCCGCCAACTGCAACGCCGCCCGCGCCAGGCATCCTCGCCCGCCTGCGTCTGCTCGCCATTAAGATCGGCCTGCTGATCGTGCTGTTGCTGGCATTTATTTACGTCGTACCGCGCCTGTTGCCAACGTCGGCGATTGAGCCGCACGCACCGCAAAATCCCGCCGACATCACCGCTATGGCCTCGCGCCTGCAGGCGCTGGAGGAGCGCGTAAAAAAACTGGGGGCGGCGCCGATGCCTCCGCCGCCGCTGCCGATGGATGCCGGCCCGTCACCGACCGTTTCCGAAGACGGCCGCCTCGCGCAGATCGAACAACGCTTAAGCGATCTGCAACGGCAGGTGGAAAACAGCAACGGCCGCGCTACCGCCACAACTCTATTTTACCAGATGAAGGAAGCGATCACGCGCGGCGAGCCTTTCCGTGAGCCGTGGATGCGGCTTGGCCTCCTGATGCAAAACAATAAAGAGGCGCAGGCGGTACTGGAAAAACTGGCGCCGTTTGCCGACAAGGGCGCGCCGACGCCGGCCTCGCTCAAAGCCGATTTTGAAGCGACGATACCCAAAGCGCTGGCACCTTCAGCAACGGCCGGATCGCTTACCACGACGTTGCAATCGCTGATACGCATCCGCAAGATCGGCGAAGCGCAACAAGGCGCCGATGACGAATCGGTGATCGCCCGCGCCGAAGCCAAGCTCGACCGCGGCGAGATTGAGCCTGCGCTCAAGGAAATGGCGCAGCTTTCGCCACCCGCCGCCGATAGTTTTTCCGCCTGGACGAAGCAAGCGGAAAGCTACCTCGGCATGCGCGAGGCAGTGGCGGCGCTGCAGGCAACGCTGGCGCAAGAACTGCAAACGCCATGATACGGCTGCTTTTTCTATTGCTGTTTTTGACCGCCGTCGGCTTCGGTGCGGCGTGGATCTCCGACCATCCCGGCCGGGTCGTCGTGCACTGGTTCGATTGGCGCATCGATACCAGTTTTGCTTTTCTGATGTTGATGGCGTTTGCCGTGGCCTGGGCGATTGCCTATGTCTACGCGCTGATCCGCATGGCGATTGCGGCGCCCAAACGTTTTCTCGAACACCGCAAACTGGTGCGTTACCAGCAAGGCCTCTCGACGCTGACCTCCGGCGTCGCCGCGCTGGCGGCATCCGATCCGGAAAGCGCCGAGCTCTATTCGCGCAAAGCCAGGAAATTACTGGGCATCACTCCGCTCGGGCTGCTGGTTTCGGCGCAGGCAGCCAAAAACCGCGGTAACCAGCGCGCACTCAGGAAACTGCTAACCGCCATGCTCGATTACAAGGAAACGGAAAAGCTGGCGGCCAGCTCCATCGCTAAAATCGACAACAAGTAGTTAGAGCTGCGGCGCCAGGGCGGGGTCGGTGACATTCTCATGGACGTTTTCCGTCGCTTCCGGTTCCTCGACATTGATCTTAGGCTCCGCTTTCGGTTCCGGCGGCAGTTCGCTAAACACCGGCTGCGACGCGGCAACGCGGCTGGCGGGCGTTTTCTGACCGGCAGCGCTCTGCGCCGGCAGCGGCCGCGTCACTACCGGTGGCGGCGCGGCGGCAAAGGTGCCCTGATAGCCGACCAGACGGTGCTCCCAACCCGCCACCGGCGCGCGGTAGCACAGCACGTCACCCTGCGCGCGATAACAATAGCTGTCGGGAATGACGTTCGGCGGAAGCTCTTCCGGCTTATACATCCACCAATCCTTGAGATGCTTGCCGGTGGCGTGCACATTGTCGCGGATTCCGTTGGCAACGCGTGTCACTGCGGATTTCGCCCGCGGCGGCGTGGCATTTTTGAGCGAAATATCTTCCTCACTCATATTGGCGATGTCATCGCCGTACATCAGGCCGACCGCCCCGGCGCCCATCGCTATGTCAGTGGCCGGCGGCAAACCGGTAAACAGCGAACCGTTGAATGCGGTACAGGCCGATAGGAACAAAATGAAAACAATACCAAATAACGGGCGCACGCAGAAACTCCATGGGTTTGACCGTATAAAAGCAAACTTTGTGCCAAATGGCGTTAAGAAAGCTTTTTCTTCAGCAAGTCGTTGACTGCCGCGGGGTTGGCCTTGCCGCCCGACGCCTTCATCACCTGACCGACGAAGAAGCCGAACAGCTTATCCTTGCCGGAGCGATATTCCGCCACCTTGTCCTGATTCGCCGCCATCACCTCGTCGATCACTTTCTCGATGGCGCCGGTATCGGTGACCTGCTTCATACCCTTTTCTTCGACGATGCTGGCCGCGTCCTTGCCGCTCTCGATCATGATATCGAGCACGTCTTTGGCGATTTTGCCGGAGATGGTGTTGTCCTCGATCAGCGCCAGCAAGCCGCTGAACTTCTCGGCCGTGATCGGCGATTGCTCGATCTCGACACCCAGCTTGTTCAAGCGCCCGAACAATTCGCCGGTCATCCAGTTGGCGGCAAGTTTGGCGTCGTGCTTGGCCGAAAGTCGTTCATAAAATTCCGCAATCGCTTGCTCAGAGACGATGACGCTGGCATCGTAGGCGGAGAGCCCAAGTTTTTCCATATAGCGCTGTTTTTTCTGGTCGGGCAGTTCGGGCAGCGTTTTTTTCAAGCCATCGACGAAGGCCTGCGAGAATTCCAGCGGCAACAAATCGGGATCGGGGAAATAGCGGTAATCCATGGCGTCTTCCTTGCTGCGCATGGTGCGCGTCTCGCCCTTGTCGGAATCGAAGAGGCGCGTTTCCTGATCGATTTTGCCGCCGGATTCCAGAATCTCCACCTGCCGCTCGGCCTCGAACAGGATGGCTTTGTGCAGAAAGCGAACGGAATTCACGTTCTTGATTTCGCAGCGCGTGCCGAGCGGAGCGCCGGGCTTCCGGACGGAGACGTTGGCGTCGCAGCGCAAATTGCCTTTTTCCATGTCGCCATCGCAGGCGCCGATATAGCGCAGAATCGAGCGCAGTTTTTTGATGTAGGCGGCGGCTTCGTCGGCCGAGCGCATGTCCGGCTCGGAGACGATCTCCATCAGCGGCACGCCGGCGCGGTTCAGGTCGATGTAGCTAAATTTGGGGTTGTATTCGTGCAATGATTTTCCGGCGTCCTGCTCCAAATGGATGCGCGTGATGCCGACTTTCTTGGTCACGCCGCCCGGCATGTCGAGTGTTACTTCGCCCTTCCCCACGATGGGATCGAGATACTGCGAAATCTGGTAGCCTTGCGGCAGGTCGGGATAGAAATAATTCTTGCGGTCGAACACGCTCTTTAGATTGATCTGCGCATTGATGGCAAGCCCTGCCTTGACCGCCTGCTCGATGACTTTTTCGTTGATGACCGGCAGCATCCCCGGCATGCCGGCATCGACGAACGAGACGTTGCTGTTAGGCTCGTTGCCGAACGCCGCCGCCGCCCCGGAAAATAATTTCGATTCGGTCGTCACCTGCGCGTGCACCTCCAGCCCGATGATGATCTCCCACTCGCCGGTGTTGCCTTTTATCATCATAGCGGCCTCGCGGAAAAGTCGATTGCCTGTTCGAGCGCATAGGAAATGCCGAGCACGCTCTCCTCATCGAACGCCTTGCCGATGATTTGGAGTCCCAGCGGCAGGCCGTCTTTATTAAGTCCGCCGGGGATCGACATCGCGGGCAGGCCAGCCAGCGACGCCGGCACGGTGAAGACGTCATTCAAATACATGGTGATGGGATTGGTTTGTTTTTCACCTAGCGCGAAAGCAGCCGTCGGCGCCGTCGGCGTCAGCAGCGCATCGACGGTCGAGAACACTTTACGGAAATCCTCGGCGATCAACCAGCGCACGCGCTGCGCCTTTTTGTAATAGGCGTCGTAATATCCCGCCGATAAAACATACGTTCCGACCAGAATGCGTTTTTTGACTTCCTTGCCGAACCCGGCGGCGCGCGTCTCCTCGTACATGTCCATCAGGCTGCCGGATGCCGGTGTTGCGCGCAGGCCGAAGCGCACGCCGTCGTAACGCGCCAGGTTGGAGGAACATTCCGCGGGTGCGACGATATAATACGTCGCCAGCGCTGCCATCGTATGCGGCAGCGAGACGTCGACGATCTCGGCGCCCGCGTCTTTCAATAATTTTGCGCCCTTCTCCCACATGGCGACGATCTCCGGGTCCATGCCGTCGACGCGGTATTCCTTGGGGATGCCGATTTTCTTGCCTTTGATATTTCCCGTCAGCACTTTTTCAAAATCGGGAACGGCAAGATTAGCCGACGTCGAATCTTTCGGATCGTGGCCGCAGATGACCTTGAGCATGATGGCGCTGTCGCGCACGTCTTTGGCGAGCAAACCGGCCTGATCGAGCGAGCTGGCAAAGGCGACGATGCCCCAGCGCGAGCAACGGCCATAGGTGGGTTTTATCCCGGCGATGCCGCAGAACGACGCCGGCTGGCGGATCGAACCGCCGGTGTCGGTACCCAATGCAATGGGTGCTAAATGCGCCGCCACGGAAGCAGCCGAGCCGCCGGACGAGCCGCCGGGAACCAAATCCGGACCGCCTTTTTTCTTCCACGGATTCTTCACCGGTCCATAATAAGAATTGATATTGGCCGAGCCCATGGCGAATTCGTCCATGTTGAGCTTGCCCAGCATGACGCCACCTTCGTCCCAGATTTTTTGCGTGACCGTCGATTCGTATTGCGGTTTGAAGCCATCTAAGATGTGCGATGCCGCTGTCGTCAAAATATCTTTGGTGCAGAATAAATCCTTGACGCCGACCGGCACGCCTTCGACCAACCCGCCCTGCCCCTTGGCCAGCTTCGCGTCGGCGGCTTTGGCCTGCTCTAAGGCCTTCTCGCGCGTGACGGTGATAAAGGCGTTATAATGCGCATTCGTTTTTTCGATCTCGGCAAGATGCGCCTCGGCCAGTTCGACGGCCGAAAACTTCTTGGCCTTAAGGCCATCGCGCATTTGAGCGAGAGTAAGTTGATTTAAAGTACTCATATCAACCCTCTCCCGCTCGCTACGCGAGCACCCTCTCCCTTCAAAGGGAGAGGGGAAGGAAGTAGAGCTTTATGGATAGTTTGCAATACGCCTTCAAGATTCTCATGCACCTCATTATTCCAGAAACGTAATACTCTAAACCCTTCGCCTCGTAAAAATTTATCGCGTCTTTTATCATCATCGCTTCGCCATGCATGTTGGCTGCCATCGAGTTCGATAATCAAATGGCATTGAATAGAAGCAAAATCGGCAATGTACTGCCCAACCGGATATTGCCTGCGGAATTTATATCCTGAAAAACGTTTGGCTCTAAGATGATACCAAAGAATTTTCTCCATTTCGGTAAGTGTGCGGCGTAATCTCTTAGCATGGCCGAGAGGGCCTCTCTTGCGGCGAGATACGCTCCGCTTCATTCCCTCTCCCTTTGAAGAAAAACAGGCATTTTCTCTTATCCCCTCCCCCTTTGAAGGGGGAGGGTTAGGGAGAGGGTTGTCAAAAGATTCTTCCATCTTCATTCCATTACCTTCGGAACCACAAAACACCCGTAGTCGCTCTGCGGTGCGTTTTTGACGACGGCTTCCTGCTGGTTGCCGTCGGTGACTTTGTCGGCGCGGCGCGGGAGATCCATGGCGGCAACCGATGTCATCAGCGGCACGCCATCGGTGTTGATTTCATTGAGCTGCTCGATCCATTTCAGGATGCCGGTCAGTTCCTTGGCGTAATGCTCCTTGTCGGCATCGGTGACCTTGATGCGCGCCAGGCGGGCGATGCGGGTAATCGTCTCTTTATCCATAAAAAGCCTTCACAAACATAAGGAAAACAGGTTTTAATGCGATTATATGTTAATTGCAACCGCCAAAGAATTCGTAGCCGCCCTGCCCGCAACCTCGCGCCTCCTGGGGCTCGACGTCGGCGAGAAGACGATTGGCCTCGCGCTCTCCGACGGCGGCAGGCGTATTGCGACGCCGTTTCAAACCATCGAGCGCGGAAAATTCAATAAGGATGCGGAAAAACTGGAACAGATTATAAAGGAACATGCCGTCGGCGGGCTGGTCATCGGCTATCCGGTCAATATGGACGGCAGCCTGGGCCCGCGCACGCAATCGACGCGCAGCTTCGTTTCTAATCTTGGGAAAATAATCGCGCTGCCGATGCTGCTGTGGGACGAGCGCATGACGACGATGGCGGTCGAGCGCACCATGCTCGATGCCGATTTATCGCGCGCGCGCCGCGCCGAGCTGGTGGACAAACTGGCGGCAAGCTATATGCTGCAGGGATATTTGGATAGCACATGCTGACATCGATCATCGGAACGATAGCGCTGGCCTACCTCCTGGGCAGCATTCCGTTCGGCTTGCTGCTCACCAAAGCGGCTGGCCTCGGCGACATCCGCGCCATCGGCTCGGGCAATATCGGCGCTACCAACGTCATGCGCACCGGCCACAAGGCGCTCGGCATCCTCACGCTGCTGCTCGACGCCGGAAAAGGCTTCGCCGCCGTCTGGCTGGCGCAATATATCTATAGTAACGACATGCAGCCCATCGCCGGGTTGTTCGTCGTGCTCGGCCACGTGTTTCCGGTGTGGCTGCATTTTTCCGGCGGCAAGGGTGTCGCCACCGCCATCGGCGTGCTGTTCGGCTTGAACTGGGTGCTGGGCGCCATCGTTTGCGCGACGTGGCTGGCGGTGTTCCTCGTCACGCGCACCTCGTCGCTGGCGTCGCTGGTTTCCGTCGGCTATTCCTCCATCGCCGCCTACGTCATCGCCGATTATTTCGCCGCCCTGCTCTGCCTCAACCTCGCGGCGCTGATACTTTTTACGCATCGCGGAAACATTCAACGATTGTTGACCGGCAGCGAGCATAGTTTTAGAAAAGGGTGATATGAAACCGCCCTTCCGCATGAGCTATCACAGCCTGGCGGGCGATCGCCTACTCGACGTGCTGCGCCTGATCCGCACGCAAAATGTCGGGCCGGTGACGTTCTTCCAGTTGATGGAACGGTTCGGCAATGCCGCCGATGCGATAGAGGCGCTGCCGACGCTTTCGGTGCGCGGCGGCAGGCGCTCAGCACTGTCGGCGTTCAGCAAGAGCGACGCGGAAAAAGAAATCGCCGCCGCAGAAAATTTCGGCGCACGCATGATTTTATACGGCGCGCCGGATTACCCGCAATGGCTGATGAGCATCAGCGATCCGCCGCCGGTCGTCACCGTGCTCGGCCATCCGCATTTATGGCAGAACAAGGATTGCGTCGCCATGGTCGGCGCACGCAATGCCAGCGCCACCGGCTGCCAGTTCGCGCAGCGTCTGGCGCGGGAATTGGGCGACGCGGGGTTCACCGTCGTGTCGGGACTCGCGCGCGGCATCGACAGCTTCGTGCATAAAGGATCGCTTTCCACCGGCACGGTGGCCGTCATCGCCGGCGGCATCGACAATATTTATCCGCCGGAAAACCAGATGCTCTATACGCAAATAAAAGAGAGTGGCGCTATTATCAGCGAACAGCCGTTCGGCGCCATTCCCTATAGCGGCGCGTTCCCAGGCCGCAACCGCATCATCGCCGGAATGAGTTTGGGAACGGTGGTCGTCGAGGCGTCGCCCAAATCCGGCTCGCTGATTACGGCGCGGTTCGCGGTGGAGAACGACCGCGAGGTGTTCGCCGTCCCCGGATCACCGCTCGACCCGCGCTCGCGCGGCTGCAACTATCTCATCAAGCAGGGAGCAAATATGGTGGAGGCTGCGGGGGATATTATTCAGGGCGTCGCGCACCTGCGCGGCCAGTCGATGGCGGAAACCGACTCGCCGGAATATAAAGCACCCGCCGCACCTGTCAGCGACGCAGAAGTGGACAGCGCCCGCGCGCGCGTCATCGAAAAACTCGGCATCACACCGGTGTCTATAGATGAGCTGATCGAGCAATGCGACATCTCCGCCGCCGCCGCGCTTACGATTATATTAGAGTTGGAACTCGCCGGAAGACTAAAGAGAACCGCCGGGAATAAAGTCTCTCTTTCACTCCCCCTTGAGGGGGGAGTCGCAGAGCAAGCGGGCTGAAAGCACGCACTGCGATGCGGTGGGGGTGCGCAGATTTGCCTCCAAGTTCACCCTCACCCACTCGACTACGCTTCGCTTCGGCGTGGCGAGCGAGTACATAGGCAAGCCGGAGCTTTAGCGGAGGCTGCTCCCCTCAAGGGAGAGGGGGAATAAAAATAAAGTGTCGCTGGGTTTAGCTTTCTATCCCTCCCAGCCGCCGCCGCCTCTACGTTCTGTATTATCTCCGCCTCTTCTACGCCCGCCGCCATCTACAGCCCCGGATTTCAGCCTTGCGGTATGTGCGCCCTTGATGCTTTCGCTGGTGGGATCTGGAACCAGTGCACAAAAAGCATCCTGTATGACACCTTGCATCATTTTCACATGATTTTTTACTCTATCGCCGTTCGATAACTCTTTCAGCGCCGCAATTCGATTTTTCAAATCCGCAGAATCTGAAATACACAGCTGCAGTTTGGGCTCGATATACTCGCGCATGGTGATCAATAGGAAGGCCAATCCTTCACTTTTCAACGCAGGTCTGTCTTGAAATACTAAAAAGGCCTGGCTACGTAAATTAGGCTTTGGATCTTCACAAACCTCGTTGTGAAATTTGACCGCTTTATCCACGAGTGCTTTATCAGGCTCGTCTAGCTTATTATAAAAATGTCCCATAATCTTCCTCCCCAAAAAATCTCCCGGTTGCTAAATAACGGCAAATACTATAGATGAGAGTACTTTAGCGGAAGAAAGTTAACAAATAAACAAGTAAAATTAACCAATAGCATGAACGTCGTCGTCGTCGAATCACCGGCTAAGGCCAAGACAATCAACAAATATTTGGGCAAGGACTATCAGGTCTTCGCCTCGTTCGGGCACGTGCGCGATCTGCCGGCCAAGAATGGCTCGGTCGACCCCGATAAAGATTTCGCCATGATTTACGAAGTCGATGACGACGCCAAGAAACATATGTCGGCCATCGGCAAGGCGGTCAAGGATTCCGAGGCGCTCTACCTCGCCACCGACCCCGACCGCGAAGGCGAGGCGATCTCGTGGCACGTTTTGGAGGCGCTCAAAGCCTCGCGCGCGCTGCCCAAAGATACCAAAGTGTTCCGCGTTACCTTCGACGAGATCACCAAGAACGCGGTGCAGACGGCGTTCGCCAATCCGCGCGACATCGATATGAACCTCGTCAACGCGCAGCAGGCACGCCGCGCGCTGGATTACCTGGTGGGATTCACGCTGTCGCCGGTGCTGTGGAGAAAACTCCCCGGCAGCAAATCGGCAGGCCGTGTGCAGTCGGTGGCGCTCAGGCTCATCTGCGAGCGCGACGAGGAAATCGAGAAATTCGTTTCGCAGGAATACTGGGACATCAAAGCCGAATTGCAAGCCGAAGCGGGCATCGTCAATGCGCGGCTGGTCGAATATAACGGCGAGAAGCTGGAGAAATTTTCCATCGTCAAGGACGCACAGGCGAACGACATCGTCGCCGCCTTGAAGCAGAAGCAATATAAAGTCACCGCCATCGAAGCCAAGGAAGTGCGGCGCTATCCCGCGCCGCCGTTCACAACTTCCACCTTGCAGCAGGAAGCGGCGCGCAAGCTCGGCTTCGGCGCCAAGCGCACGATGCAGGTGGCGCAGAAACTATACGAGGACGGCCTGATTACCTATATGCGCACCGATGGTGTCACGGTATCGCAGGACGCTATCGGAGCCGCGCGTGATTATATCGGAAAGACATTTGGCAACGGGTATGTGCCAGCCGCGCCACGCGTTTATAAAACGAAATCGAAGAACGCGCAGGAAGCGCACGAAGCCGTCCGCCCGACCGATGTGACGCGGACGCCGCAGAGCAGTGGCTTAAGCGATGAGCAATTCAAATTATATGAACTGATCTGGAAACGCCTCTTGGCCAGCCAGATGGAAAACGCGGTGTTCGACCAGACCACGGCCGATATTGCGGCGCATGACGGCAAGGCGATGCTGCGCGCCACCGGCACCGTGCAGAAATTCGACGGCTTTCTGAAACTCTATCAAGAAGGCCGCGACGACGAGGAAGAAGACGCCGAGTCGCGCCTGCCGCCGCTTAAACAAGATGAGCCGCTGGCGGTCAAAGACATTATCCCGGCGCAGCATTTCACCGAGCCGCCGCCGCGCTTTACCGAAGCGAGCTTAGTGAAAAAACTGGAAGAGCTCGGCATCGGCAGGCCGTCCACCTATGCCAGCATTATTTCGGTGTTGCAGGATCGCGGCTACGTCACGCTCGACAAAAAAAGATTCATCGCCGAATCGCTGGGACGGTTGGTGAATGCTTTTCTCGTCAGCTTCTTCGAGAAATACGTAGAGTACGGATTCACCGCCAGCTTAGAAGACAAACTCGACGACGTTTCGGCGGGAGAAATAGATTGGAAATCGGTCTTACGCGATTTCTGGGACGACTTCATCGTCAAGATCGAGGACAGCAAAAAACTCAAAATCGAGCAGGTGCTCGACGCACTCAACCTGCTGCTCGCCGATTTCGTTTTCGGCGCGCCCAAAGACGGAAAAGATCCACGCCAATGCCCGGCCTGCGCCACCGGCAAACTGGGAATCCGCGTCGGTAAATTCGGGCCGTATATTTCCTGCTCGAATTATCCCGAATGCAACCACAAGGCGCAGATCAAGCAGTCGGGAACCTCCGGCGGCGCGGCGCAGGACGACAACGTGCTCGGCCTGCCCAAGACGCTCGGCAACGACCCCGCAACCTCCGAGGCAATCGCACTCAAAAAAGGCCCGTATGGCGTTTACGTCCAGCTCGGCGAAGGCAAAAAACCCAAACGCGCCGGGCTGCCGAAAGCGATGAAGGCCGAAGACGTGACGCTGGAAATCGCGCTGGCGCTGCTGTCGCTGCCGCGCGAAGTGGGGCTCCATCCCGACACCGGCAAGCCCATCGTCGCCAACAACGGCCGCTTCGGCCCCTATTTGTTACACGACGGAAAATTCACGACGCTGCCGCCGGACGAAGACGTGCTGACGGTCGGCATCAACCGCGCCGTAGACATCATCGCCACCGCTCCCAAAAAAGGCGGACGCGCCGCGCCGGCGCCGCTCAAGACGCTGGGCAATCACCCGGAAGACAACAAGCCGGTCGTCATCATGAGCGGCAAATACGGCAACTACGCCAAGCACAATAAAACGAATGCCACGCTGCCCAAGGATACGGATGTCGAGAGCTATACGCTGGAGCAGGCCATCGAATTATTGGCCGCACGCGCGGCGGCGCCGAAGAAGAAGTTTTCGCGCAAGAAAAAAGCGTAATACATCCTGAGTGGAGTCGCGAAGCGACGAAATCGAAGGATCTTTACCGTTGCAACTTGCGAAGTTCCTTCGACTCCGCTACGCTGCGCTCAGGATATTAGTTAGTATGACCAAAGCACACATTTACCAACCGGATAAGACCGCCATGCAGTCGGGCAAGGCTAAGGACTCTTGGCTGCTGGAATTCGCGCCCGAAAAGGCGCCGTTCGTCGACCCACTCATGGGCTGGACCGGCATGACCGACATGAAGCAGGAAATAAAACTGTTTTTTCCCACTCAGGAAGCGGCGGTGGCATATGCCAAGCGCCAGAAAATTCCCTACGAAGTCTTCGCCGCACCCAAGCGTCGCCAGGTCAAGAAGGCCTACGCCGACAATTTCAAGGCCGGTAAACGCTCCTAACTGGCTGAAATTCCGTTGTATTTTTTATCGTTTCTGTCATAATTCAGTAACATTACTGTGTTAGACTATAAACGTACCAATAGGAGCAGCTATGAAGCGCTTTACCGTCCCGTGCGATTTCAACGGCACCAAATATCCGTTCCATGTCTATGTCGGCGAGCCGCATCCGCAGCGCCATCCGTTGCAGCACCAGGCGTGGTGGCTGTCGGCGATCCGCGGCGGCACAATTCCGCAAGAGGTGATGGACAGCTTCGAGCGCCTGCACAAAATCGCGCTCGAGAACAACGTGTCGTTCGAGGATCTGTGCGTCTACGCGCTAGGCACGGCTTCAGCGGAAGAAAACAAGGGACAGAAAAAAGTGCAATAATGCGCACGTGAAGTATTTGTATGGCAGACAGCAAAGATAACTGGTTCTTCAGGCGTTCCGATTCGGATTTCGACCGCAGGCCCGGCGGCCCCGGCGAGAGCCCGCAATATTCCAAAATCTACGACGTCCGCAGCGAGACCGAATTCACCAACCGCCCGGAAGTCGCGTCGCAGCTTAAGGAATACGCGCTGCTCAACGAGCTTGAGCGCCAGCAAATTGAGGCGGCGCAGGAAGCGCAAAGCCGCGTTCACGTATTTCCCAGCGTCGGCAAATTTGTCATTCCACCGGCCAATACCTGGGCGCTGCACGCCGAGCTGATCAAGGACAAAAGCCAGAACCTTTCTTTCAATCCGGAACGATTCGTCTATTTCGATAAGATTATCGCCGATAAGTTACACAACCCAGCCATCACCGACCCCAGCCACCCCGAATATGCACGTTACGAAGGGCTGCGTAATAACATCGCCGTCCTGCGCAATGACGTCATCGGTATTTTCTTAAACGACGGGTCGTACGACCCCGAAGACGTCAAATATATCCCTTCGATCGCCGGCATCGCCAGCGCGTTGGGCGATGCGCTGGCCAACGATGTTTGGTACAAGCGCCTGTTCACCAAAACCCTGAACACGGACGTTGCCAACGTCGAAGGCATCGGCGCGCGCGAGATGTATAACTACCTGCTCTCGATACAGCAAAAACCAGCGGGCGTGCTGGAAGGCCTGCACCAGCGGCTGAACGCCGTGTTCAACTTTCCGAACCGCAGCTGGAACCTGCCGCCGCTTTCAGAAACGCCGTTCAGCCCGGCCAACCTTGCCGCACCGCTGCCGCCGCCCAAGGAATGCTTCACGCCGGCGGAACTGGAGCAGCGGCGCGGCAACGGCCCCGACCGCATGGCGCTGATCAGCGAAGGCGCCGTCAATAGTGCTTGCGCCCTGCGTTCACTCGATACGCTGCGGCCGCCGCAGCGCGAAGCCTCGGTCGAGGAAGCGCGCACGATCCTGCGCTGGCTCAAGAACATGCAATTCACCGACCGCGACATGGAAGAATGGCTGGCGCACGGCACGCCGGAAGTACAGGTCGCCAAAGCCGAGGCCGTGACGCGGCTGATTGAGATTTATTCCGGCCAGTTGCAGCAGGCAGCGCACACGCGGCCTGAATTGATGCACGATCTGGCAGTGGAAGACGCCACGGACGCCGCCGGCAGTCTCGCGCTGGTGCTTGCGACGCATAGCCTACATACGCTACCGAACGGGCATCCCGCCATCGGGCATTTAAATAATGCCATCGCCAAACTTCCGGCCGAGGCTGAATTACGCCACAGCCAGTCGGTCACGCAGTTGCTGGCGACGCTGGAGACGGGACTCGGTTATGTTTCGCGCACGGGCGTCAGCGACCAATCGCCCGCCGACCGTCTGGCGGATATCGGCAGCCGCATTGTCGCTACGGCAAAAAAATTGCGCTCGGTCAAAGAAATGGAGCCGCCGGCGCGCGAGGAATCGATAGAGCTGGCGCGCGAGATTCTACGTAAACTTAAAAACCTTTCGTTCAGCGACAAGCCGCTCGATGAGCTGGCGCTGCATGGCTCGCCGGAGGATAAGGCGGCATTCGCGCAGAAACTCGACGAGATGGTGGATATTTATAAGAACCTGCTGTTCGAGGCAGCAGCTATTACACCGGGCATCCTGAACGATCCGCGCATCAAGGAAGCCAACGACGCCGTCGGCAGCTTCGGCCACACCATTACGCTCATGGCATCCAAGGAAATCCCGAACAGTGCCGCCGCGGCGCAGCGCATCTCCGCCGACGTCACACAAATGCCGGAGGAATGGAAAGGCATGCATGAGCGCACCGTCGCCAGGCTGATGCACAGCATGGAAGGCGGATTGGAGACCGCCGTACATGAGCTGATGGCCGAACAAAAAGAGCAGAGCCAGGATGAGGAGATCACGCAGGAAGCGGCGGAAACGCATATGCATCACAAACGCCGCAAGAAGCGCAAGCAGCGCTCGCATACGCCGGCCGCGCGCAAAATACATAGGGATATCACCGCCGACGACTATGTATTGAAGCAGGGACGCTTCCAGGAAGCCAGGCCGGCGCCCGCGGATCGCCCGATTATGCCCCCTGTCGCCGCCGGGCTTAAAGCCGAAGATCTGGCCGCCATCCGCAATTTGGGAAATTCCCTACGCGACATCGGCAATCAGGCCAGCGCGCTTCCTACCGCTCCCGTGGATGAAAAAATCGTCCCTGACGATAAAACGCTGGCCGTGCGCGAGCAGGAGCAGCGCAATAATCCGCGACGGCCGAGGGAGAGAATGTAAAGCCCCGGTGATATTGACGGTGGTGCGCATCATGTCGAGGATGCGGTCGACGCCGGCGATGAGCGCGAATGCCACCCCTCGCACGAGCGGTTTCAATTCTCTATCTCTACCGTATTACGATTAAGGGCAGGTTTGGACGGTGTTATAGGTGACGCTGCCGGTGTTGCCGCCCTGATCGACGCAGTTGCTGCCGCTCGAGCCGCTGATGGTATTGCCGGTGCCGCTTAATCCCGTGGTCTGGCCGAACTTAAAGGCATTCACCGTGTTGGTAATCGTGAAGTTGTTGATGCTCAAGCCCCCGATATCGGTGGTTTCGATGCCGCTGCCGCCGGAGCCGTTGATATTCGGAATGTTGCTGATGGTGAAGTTGCTGAGCGCGACGTTGCTGATCGCGAAGTTGTCGCTTTCCAGATCGATGCCGTCGCCGTTCACATCGTGAATGTTCATGCCGGTGATGGTCACGTGGTCGACGATGCCGGTAGTGCCGTCGATGTCGAGGCCGTCGTCGCCGTTGTTATAGGCGGTGAGGTTGGTATAGGTATGGCCGTCGCCGCCGCGGATGATGAAACCATCGTCGCCGGTATCGTGCGAGCTGACGTTACTTATCGTGACGTTGTCGCCGGAATCCTCGAAGCCGTAACCGCCGCCGGTGATAACCATATTGGTCACCGTGACGTCGTTCACACCCAGGCCAATCAGGAATACGCTCTGGTTAATCGCGCCGAGCGTGCGGCTGACATTGACGTCGGTGAAGCTTAAGTCGCTGACCTGCGCGCCGGATTCCTGCATCACCACGCCGTGATCGCCGGCGCCGTTCACCGTCAGGTTCGAGAAGTTGACGTCGCTGATATTGGTGCCGGTGGCGAGGATATCGATGCCGTCGTCGCCGGAATTGAGGATGGTGTTGCCGGTGCCCGCATAGGTATGCCCCGCGCCGGCGCCGATGAAGATGCCGTCGACGCTCATGTTGGCGATGTCGTAGCCGCTGATGCTGACGTTGGTGCCGAGGTCGCGTATGCCGGTGGTGCCTCCGGTCAAGGACAGGTTGCTGCCGGTGACGTCGCTGACGCTAAGGCCGATATTGAGATCAACGCCGGTAACGCCGGTCATGGTGACATCCGATAACGTGATGTCGCTCAAGCTGTTGCCGCCGTTTTCGGTGAGGCCGATGCCGTCGCCCGCCGCCGTGGCGATGGTGATGTCGGAAATATCGACGTTGCTGGTGTTGCCGTTTGCCGAGTCGATGCTGACGCCCTCGTCGCCGGCATTGGTGATGGAAATATTGTCATAGGTGTGTCCCGCGCCGGCGCCGATATAGATGCCGTCGCCGCTGGTGCCGCTGATGGTGAGATCGGTCAGCGTAACGCTCGCACCGTTATCGCTGACGCCGATGGTGCCGCCGGTGAAGGTGAGATCGTCGCCGAGCACGGTGCTGACACCGCTGCCAATGTTAAGCTGGATGCCGGAAACGCCGGTCATGGTGACGTCCGATAACGTGATGTCGCTTAAGCTGTTACCGCCGTTTTCGGTGAGGCCGATGCCGTCGCCGGTGGCGGTGGCGATGGTCAGATCGGAGAATGTAATGCCGCTGGCATTACTGTTTGCCGAATCGATGCTGATGCCCTCGTCGCCGGCGTTGCTGATGGCGACATCGCTGTAAGTGTGCGTGGCGCCGCCGCCGATGTAGATGCCGTCGCCGGTCGAATTGCTGATCGTAAGGTCGGACATAATGGTGGTAGCGCCGCTATCGGAAATAGCGTTGCCGCCCTGCCCGCTTAAGGTCAGGTTTGCGCCGGTGACGCTGCTTACGCCGTTTGCAATGCCGATGCCGGTGTTGCCGCCGCTGATGCTGAAATTTTCGAATATATTATTGCTGGCCGCCGTGATGACGTTGCCGACATTGCCGGTGCCATCAAACGTACCGTTCGATCCGGAGAAAGTGTGCCCGACACTGACGCCGGACGTGGCGCCGGTCACGGTCACGACCGTGCCGCCGCCCAGCATTATCTGGCCGTTTTGCATGACGAGCGCCGTGCCGCCATCAATATTGCCGGCGCTGCCGTCGGCGATAATCAGCGCGTTCGAACCGGCACCGGCAATGGTGCCCGCGACATCGGCGGTGGTGCCGTCGATCAGGTAATAGCCGTCGATCAGGTGGCCGTCGATCAGCACGTGCTCCAGGCTTCCGGCGCCGGCAGTGGTGGAGACGATATCGATATCGCGCTCGATGAATTTGGTCATGCGGCGCTCGAGCGGCGTGAGCCGCGAAGCCGTTTTACTGTTGTAACCAAAGGGAATGCGTATTTCTAAAAGCCCCATCACTTGCGTATCGCGCACCTGGTCGTGCTGGATTTCGGCGCCCAGGGTGATTTCCATGCCCGGCGGCATGTAGCGCAGGTAATCCGCGTTCATCATCATTTCGATGCGACCGCGCGGGCCGGTGATATTGTCAAAGCCGCTGGCCCGGAAATGGTAACCGCCGGCGTAGACGCGGATGTCGGTGTCGGCAATCGGCAGCTTATACCCTATCTCGCCGTCGAAGCCGGGAAGCGCACGCTCTAGCCCGCCCATAAAGCCGATCTCATTGCCGGTGATGATCAGCGTGCCGGTGCCGGCGCTGCCGGCGGCTTGCTTCTTGCTTTCGGGCAAATAGAAATTGGTGCGGAAATCGAAATTTTCCGACAGCGCCTCCAAGCCCACTGTGCCTTGCCGGAACTTGTTGTTATAGGTGCTGTCGAGATAATCGAAAAATCCGTAGCCGCCGACAATCCAGTTGCCCACGATCCGGCGGTAGCCCAGACCCAAATTATATTCCTGGCTCTGCTGGTTGTCGAAGCGCGAGCGGATATCGGCAAACAGCAAGGAGCGGTCGCTTTGCGCGACGGGTATTAAAAATTTGGGCGTGACGATTTTGCGTCCGCTGCTGCTGGCTTTGCTTTCCAGTTCAAACGTCGGCTGCCATTTTTTTGCATCATCGCCGTCGTTATCGGCGGCAAATGCAATCGACGGCACCGAAAGCGCCGTGGTCGCCAGCAGACAAGTAGCTATTTTATTCTTGATAGGGACGGTCATACTAGAAAGTATGGCCCTGATTCACTTACAACAGATTAACACTGGCTAAAATACATAGTACCTTAGAGATAAAGTTAACCTTTAGAGCTTCATATCGTGATAGCGCCACTGGTCGAAGGTGCCTTCGGATTTGTCGACAAGGACGGTGATCACCGAATCGCCGGTGATATTGACGGTGGTGCGCATCATGTCGAGGATGCGGTCGACGCCGGCGATGAGCGCGATGCCTTCGAGCGGAATGCCGACCGAGGTGAACACCATGCCCATCATGAAGAGCGAGCCGCTGGGAATGCCGGCGGCACCGATCGAGCCCAGCGTCGCGGTAAGTACCAGGATGAAATAATGGTGCGTGTCGAGCGGAATGCCGTAGGCCTGCGCGAAGAAGAGCGCGGTGATGCCAAGATAAATCGCGGTGCCGTCCATGTTGATGGAAGCGCCGAGCGGCAGCACGAACGAGGTACTGCTTTTCGAGACCCCTATCCTTTCGTTGACGACGCGCATGGCGGTGGAAAGCGTCGCCTTGCTGCTGCTGGTTGAAAACGCGAGCAGCTGCGGCTCCAGCATCTTCTTATAAAACGGCATCGGCGACATGCGCCCGAAAATAACAATCATGATGCCGAACAGCAGGTATTGCGTGAACAGCGCGCCGACGACGACGCACACCAGCTTGAAGAGCGCGATTAAAATGTCCATCCCCTGCGTGCCCACCATCCACGACGTCAGCGCGAACACGCCGTAGGGCGACAGGCGGACGATGGTCTCGATCAGGCGGAACACCACGTGCGCCGCTTCCTTGCAGACGGTGGTGAGGTTGGCGACTTTCTCGCCGAGGATATTGAGCGTGACGCCGATGAAGAGCGCGAACACCACCACCTGCAGGATGTGGTCGTCGGCCATCGCCTTCACAACGTTGGTGGGGATGATGTCGACCAGCAATTGCACGAGGCTGATGTCCTTAGGCGCCGCCGGCGCCGAGGTGCCGCCGACGACCGCTTTGAGCGCGCTTAAGTCGACACCCATGCCGGGATGAAACACGCTGGCAAACGCGAGGCCGATGCAGACGGCAAAGGCGCCGGTCATCAAATACGCGCCGACGGCCTTAAGCCCGATGCGCTTGAACGCCTTGGTATCGGTCATGCTGACGATGCCGGCCACCAGCGAGAAGAAAATCAGCGGCACAATCACCATCTTGATCAGGTTGATGAAGATGGTGCCGATCGGCTTGATATACGTCGTCAGGAATTCCTTGCCGCTGATGGAAAGCACGTTATCCGCCGTGAGCGGGCCCATTAGAAAGCCGAAGCCGATGCCCAGCACCAATCCCAGCAGCACACGAAACCACAGTTTCCCCAAGAGGGATGTCGACGATACGGCCATGATATGGGATTTAAAATTCAGGAGGGATGATGGGTTTATTCATTGGGTGTTGCGGCAAGCCAGCCCTTCTCTCTGTAATATTTAGCCGCTCCAGCATGAAGGGGCGCCGTGTCCGTGTCAAGCGCCATGTGTTGGGCATCCAGCGTAGCGAACACCGGATGCAGCGTCTTGAAATTATCGAGATTGTCGAACACGGCTTTCACCATCTGGTAGACGGTGTTGTCATCTAAATCGCCGGAGGTGACCAGCACCGCCTTGACGCCGAACGTATGCACGTCGCGCTCATTGCCAACATACATGCCGCCGGGGATAATCGCATGCGTATAAAACGGATGTTCTTTTATCATAGTATCAATGATCGGACCGGTGACATCGACCAGCTTCGTCGGGCAGGCGGAGGTGACCTGCTGGATGGCGCCGTTGGGATGGCCGCCGGCATAGACCATGGCATCAATCGTGCCGCCGCACAAGGCCTGCCCCTGATCGCTGCCTTTCAAATCAATCACGGCGGAAAAACTCGCCATCGTCCAGCCCTTGCGCTGCATCAGCTCTTCCATCGTCGCACGCATGCCGGAGCCGGGCGCGCCTAAATTGACGCGCTTCCCTTTCAGATCGTCAAACGTAGCGATTTTGGCATCCTTGCGGGCAACGATCGTGAACGGCTCGGGATGCAGCGAGAATACTATGCGCAGCTTCTTGTCGGCACCGACGTCGGAAAAAATTTCATCGCCGCGGTAGGCATGATACAGCAGGTCGGACTGCACAATGCCCAGATCAAGCTCGCTTTTCCTAATCGCTTCCAGATTGTTGATCGAGCCGCCGGTGGATTCGACGGTACAACGTACGCCGTGCTCCTTGCGGCCACGGTTGACCAGGCGGCAGATGGCGCCGCCGGCGGGATAGTAGACGCCGGTCACGCCGGCGGTGCCGATGGTGACGATTTTTTCTTCCGCAAACGCCGGAGCGACGGCAACGGTTTCGCCCAGCAGCATGGCCATGAGCGCGAGCAGCATGGCGGTTGCAAATTTCATAGATTCCCTCGCCGGTTCGGATATGGACTTGCAACTTAGCAAAGGCAAGCCGCCGACACAATAAAAGATGCGTTACCGTCTTTGTCAATATAAGAACCCGTCCTCATTTTGTGGCCGACCTAAGTTAACTGTTTCAATTAACATAATTTTTGATATGATGGTTCTATGGTTTACACCGCTCGGCAACCCGGCTTTACACTGATTGAGGTCTCCATCGTGCTGGTGATCATCGGCCTGCTGGTCGGCGGGGTGATGGTAGGCAAAGACCTAATCCATGCCGCCCAGATTCGTTCCGTCGTCAGGCAAGTCGAGCAATTTAACACCGCCGCCAATACGTTCCGGGTAAAATACAATTGCCTGCCCGGCGACTGCGCCAATGCCGGCGCGTTGGGACTCGACCCCTCTTGCGACATCAGCCAGGCCAATTGCAGCAATGACGGCAGCGGCGATGCACTCATAGGCTTGGATATCTCCGGCACTTGTCCCGGTTCCAGCAGCAATGCCTGCGAAGACACGGAAACTACCAATTTCTGGTTTCATTTATCTATGGCCGGTTTGATTGCCGAAAAATCCCGAAGCTATTACGATCTATGGTACGCAAACGGCAGTGACGTTATAGGGTTGGTTGCCGCAACAAAAGTCGGATACGCAACACCGTCCAGTAAAATAAATGCGTTGACATTGCCTTACCCCAGCGGCGGAGCAGGCAATGCGTATAACGATCTGTTCCCGCCTCGGGGCGGCTGGAGCGTGGTGAGCCATGTGAGGTTCGATAATACCACCGCCGGCGGCGGTATGTTTAATCCTCATTCCTTCATACTGGGATTGCCTTATACCTGGGGCGCCGGCAGCGCGGCCTATCAGGGGTCTCTTGTCGGCTACGTACCTAATGATATGTATTCCATCGATTCTAAAATAGATGACGGGAAGCCTCTTACCGGCACGGTTCGGGCAATCAGCCGCATTCCGGCCGATAACGTCTTTAATTTCACGCTGACCAACAACCTGCGCAGCTCTGTCAGACCGGCCAGCGTTCCTGCAAATGCCTATTGCGTCGATGATACGGTCAGTCCCGCCCTTTATAACGGTAATTATCCTGGAAATACCAATGCACTTTCCAACCCTGTCGGATGGAGAGCTGCTGGTAATTGCAGCATAGCCATCAAGGCTTCTTTCTAGCCTATAAAATTAACTTTCTGTTATACCAAGAAGAGCCGCTACGTACGCTGATCAGCATAGAGTCACCTCTTTAAGCAGACATTCCTGGCGGCAGGCCGTCTTAATGACGGTATCATGGTAAATTATATATATTTATCAATATATTATATATTACGCGGCAGGATGTCATCATTAATTCATCGAACTGTCATGAAACGGTAACAAATCAGGCCTATAATAACAAGATAGGCCGAAGGTGACAGCTAGGAAAGATTACCATTTTAGTTGTTTTTTAACTAAAAAAAATATATAATTATACTAATTGGTTAATTATATAAGGCTGCAGAAAGGGCTGTTTATGAAATTCTTTTTTTCTTGTCTGGCGATAGTCGTAATGGCGGTTATGGTGTCCGATGTCTCCACCATAAGGGATGCCGCCGCAAGGCCGCAGGTATTCACGATCAACGAGGCCGCGCGCAGTAATCCAACGATGGAAAACTGCCTTACGCAGCTTTTTAGACGGTATGACGGGGTGAATAATTGTTGTTTCAATACGCCCTTGTGCGTATTGCCGCAAGACCCGAACCAGCCGCCTGAAAATAGCCCCCAGTGCAATCCTGGACGAACCTGCTAAGCATTCTTGCCGCAAAAAACCCCGTCCCGCCATATGGCCGGACGGGGTTTTTTTATGTCGCTCCGGTGAACGTTAAACCTGCGCCGTTTGCGTCTTGATGCGGCGCTTGTCGACATACATCGACATGTCGGCGGCGGCCAGCGAGGTATCGGCGTCATCGCCGCTCCTGATGGAATGATAGCCGTAGGCGGCGGAAACCAGGATATGCTTGCCGTTGAATAAGAACGGCGTGCGCTTGAGCTTTTCAGCGATGCGCGCGCCGCGTTTCTTGGCCGCCTCTTCGTCGGCGTAATACATGATGATGGCGAATTCGTCGCCGCCGACGCGGCCCAGAAAGTCCGATTCGCGCATCGCGGTCGAGAGCAGATGCGAGATGTGGCGGATGGCAAGGTCGCCCGCCGCATGGCCGTACTCATCGTTGATCTGCTTGAAGTTGTTGAGGTCGAAATAAAGGATGGTGGAAGGATGACCGTAGCGTTCGTGCATGGTCAGCGCCCAGTTGAGGCGGCGCATGAAGGCGCGGCGGTTGGGGATGGGTGCCACGACGTCGACATCCACCATGCGCTCGATTTCGGTCAGGGCTTCCTTGGTGCGGTCCAACTCGCGGTTCATGTCGTCGAGCTTTTCCATCAGCGCCGAAACGGCAAGTTGCACCGCCGGGGTCATTTCCGCTTCGGGAATGCCCAGCATGGCCATACGTTCTGCAGTTTTATTCCGTTTAGCTGTCACAGAATCCGCACGCTGTTTCGTATCCGCTAGCATTTTAACCGCCTGGGCTATGTTCCTCTAGCAGGAAAGTCGCTTCCCCCCTGCTTTACCGGCCTTTTATCCCTAAGTGTGTCTTCTATACCACGAAATGCACCCGTAAGGAACAGCAAAATATGCGCCTGAATCAGTAAGCGTATAAATTAAATCGATAATTTTGGTTAACAATTGATTAATCACGAGAATACCTTGCCCCGCCGTTTTTTCCAGTGACTTTTTTCGCCGTTCTAGTAGCTTTCGCCCTCCCTAAAAGGAACCTTATGCCAGCTAAAAAATCCGAAGTCGCCATCATCATGGGCAGCACCTCCGACTGGGAGACGATGCAATACGCCGCCGCCATGCTCGACGAGCTCAGCGTCGCCTACGACAAGCAGGTCGTCTCCGCCCACCGCACGCCCGATAGGCTCTATCAATTCGCCAAATCAGCGCAGAAAAACGGCATCAAAGTGATCATTGCCGGCGCCGGCGGCGCAGCGCACCTGCCCGGCATGGCCGCCTCGATGACGGCGCTTCCCGTGCTCGGCGTCCCCGTCGAAAGCAAAGCGCTTAAAGGCTTGGATAGCTTGCTCTCTATTGCGCAAATGCCCGCCGGAGTTCCGGTGGGGACGCTTGCGGTCGGAAAAGCCGGGGCCATTAATGCGGGACTCCTCGCCGCGTCGATACTAGCTCTTTCGGATAAAAAATTAGCAGTGAAACTTTCAAAATGGCGCGACAAACAAACAGCCTCGGTTCCCAAAAAACCATAACTCCCGGCGCCACCATCGGCATCTTAGGTGGCGGGCAATTGGGCCGCATGCTGGCGCAGGCGGCGGAACGGCTGGGTTATCATACACATATCTTCTGCCCGGAAGTGGATTGTCCGGCGCGCGAAGTTTCCAAATTCACCACGATTGCAAATTATGACGACCGCGATGCGCTGTTGCGTTTCGCCCGTGCCGTCGATGTCGTCACGTATGAATTTGAGAATATTCCTGTCGCTGCGGTCAAAGACGTGGCGCGGCATGTGCCGGTTTATCCCAGCGTCGAAGTGCTTGAGATTTGCCAACACCGCGTGCGCGAAAAACAAATGGTGAATACATTCGGCGTGGCGACCGCACCGTTCGTGCCCGTCTCAAACCAAAAGGAATTAGAGGCGGCGGTAAAAAAGCTGGGAACGCCTGCCGTGCTCAAAACCGCCACGATGGGCTATGACGGCAAGGGACAGTGGAAAATAGATTCCGCGAACCTGCCAGAAATTAAGGCCGGAGAAGAATATATTCTCGAAGGTTTTGTCGATTTTTCTATGGAAATTTCGGTGATCGTGGCGCGCGATGCAAAAGGCAATATGGAATGCTACTGCCCGGTCAAGAATACGCACAAGAATCATATCCTGGCCGAGACCATCGCCCCTGCCCCGATTTCGGCAGCGCTTGCGAAAGAAGCGGAAGCCATCGCACGAAAAATCGCGGAAGGGATCAATCTCGTCGGCATCATGGCGGTGGAGATGTTCGTGACTAAGAATGACGAGTTGTTGGTGAATGAACTAGCACCACGGCCACATAACTCAGGACATTGGACGATCGACGCCTGCGTCACCTCGCAATTCGAGCAGTGCATCCGTGCCATCTGCGGCCTGCCGCTCGGCAACCCGGAAAGAACCTCCGACGCGCGCATGATCAATTTGATCGGCGATGAGGTCAACGACTGGCAGAAATATGTTGCTCAAACCGGCGCCAAGTTGCATCTTTATGGCAAGAAAGAATCCCGCCCCGGCCGCAAGATGGGGCATGTGACTTTCTTGGGGGTTAGGGATTAGGCTTTAGGGATTAGGGGATTGAAAACAGAGAAAATCCATCTATGATGTTGTACGATCCTATTAACCCTAATGCCCAATCCCTAATGCCTAATCCCTCTTCTAAAAACCGCACCGAAACCGATTCGTTCGGCGAGATTAAAGTGGACGCTTCCAAATACTGGGGCGCGCAGACCGAGCGCTCGCTGATGAATTTCAAGATCGGCGGCGAGACGATGCCCAAACCGCTTATCACCGCATTTGGAATTCTGAAACTCTGCGCAGCGAAGGTGAATATGCAGCTCGGCGTACTCGATAAGGCGCTGGGCGAAAAAATTATCGCCGCCGCAAGCGAAGTCATCGACGGGAAATTGGATGGCAATTTCCCGCTCGTCGTCTGGCAGACCGGCTCCGGAACGCAAACCAACATGAACGTGAATGAAGTCATATCGAACCGCGCCATTGAATTATCCGGCGGCACGATGGGCAGCAAAAAGCCGGTGCACCCGAATGACCATGTGAATATGGGGCAGTCCTCCAACGACTCCTTCCCCACCGCCATGCATATCGCGGCGGCCTATGAAATTCATTATTCGCTGATCCCGGCGCTGAAACATCTGCACAAGGCGCTCGATAAAAAAGCGCATGAATTTAATTCGATCATCAAGATCGGCCGCACGCACCTGATGGATGCCACGCCGCTGACGCTGGGCCAGGAATTCTCCGGCTACGCCAAGCAGATCGAAAACGGCATCCGCCGCGCGCAGTCTACCTTACCGGCGCTGTATGAACTGGCACAGGGCGGCACGGCGGTGGGCACGGGCCTCAACGCCAAAAAAGGATTCGCCGAGAACTTTGCCGCGGAAGTGGCAAAAATGACCAAGCTGCCGTTCGTTTCGGCACCCAATAAATTTGAGGCACTTGCGACGCACGATGCGCTGGTCGAAACCTCCGGCGCGCTGAATACGTTGGCGGTATCGTGCATGAAAATCGCCAATGATATTCGTCTGCTCGGCAGCGGCCCGCGCTGCGGCTTCGGTGAATTGTCACTGCCGGAAAACGAGCCGGGCTCTTCCATCATGCCGGGCAAGGTCAACCCGACGCAATCGGAAGCGATGACGATGGTGTGCGCGCAGGTGATGGGCAACCATGTCACCGTTTCCATAGGTGGCGCCACCGGGCATTTCGAGCTCAACGTGTTTAAGCCGGTGATTATTTATAACGTGCTGCAGTCGATAAAATTACTCGCCGATGCCTGCATGAGTTTTACCGACAATTGCGTCGTCGGCATCGAAGCCAACCGCGAACGTATCGAAAAATTGATGAACGATTCGCTGATGCTGGTGACGGCGCTGAACCCTCACATCGGCTACGACAACGCCGCCAAAATCGCCAAGAAAGCGCATAAGGACGGCACGTCGCTCAAGGAGGCGGGTATCGCGCTGAAGCTGCTCACCGCCGAACAATTCGATAAGTGGGTCAGGCCGGAAAAGATGGTGGGGCCGGAGGATTAGTTAATACTGTTCGTCGGCGGTTGCAGGTCTTTTAAGGCCTCGCGCATATCCTCGCGCTCGGCATAGCTCTTGGGATCGTTGGCGCCGACTTCCGGTTTTTCGCCCTGCACGACGCGCTCGCGCCAGGAGAGCGGCGCCGCTTCCTCCGGAGCATGATGGCCATGCATCTCGTTTTTAGCAATGAGGCTGGTATCCGCCGCCGAGGTATCGATTTTAATGCGCCGCTCGGCTTCGCGATCGCGCGCCGCATCCGGCAGCGGCTTGTGCAATACGGCGTAACCGATCTCGCGCAGGCCGGCCTTGAATTCGCCCCAGTTTAAATGCGTTGCGCCGTCGATCAGGCGCTCCGCCGCCAAATCCGTCTTGCCGTTATCCCATAGATTGGCGAATTCCGCTTTCGCGTACATGTAGGGCGTGTAGGACACCGCGGCATCGGCATAGGTATTGAAGACGTTCTTGAAATCCGTAACGCCCAGCGCCGATTTTATTTTCCGGCCGGCCCAGCCGCTGTTTTTTTCTTCGTTGGCCCAGGCGCCGATAGGGGCCACTTTCTTACGGAAACTATTGCTGCCTTTACCGGCGGCGTTCAGCAACTTATTGCCCAGGCCTGGCGCCTCCGTATTCGAGAAAGGATCCCGCGGCAGCGGATTATAGCTATGATCCAGTATATGCGTTGGGTTTTGAGAGTAATGCAATCCTTGCGGCGTTCCCTGATAATCGATCGTGAGCGGCTCCATTTTACCCGTCGCCGCATCCTGATGCATCAGCACGCCATGCTCGGCATCGATGAACATGCCGCGGTGCTTGCCTTGCGGCGCGCGCGTAATCCAGAAGAACGGCACCGCCGGCGTCATGTAGATGCCGGCCTTGATGACGCTGCGCGCCATCCACTTAAAGAGATTGCCGGTTTTCTCGACGATGTTTTTCGGCTCCGGCTTATCCGGCGCGCCGTACAGCACCGCCTTTTCGCCGCGCAGTTTCTTGCCGGCGAAATCGTATAATTCGCGGTACGCCAGCGTGCCCATATTATAGACCACGAACCGGTGCTGCAGGTCGAAGGCGCCGGCGCGGTTGTAATTCCCTACGACCTGATTGCCCTGCATCTTAAACGAACCGCCGCTGCGCGTGCGGTCGAAATCATATTCAAACCCGGGGCTGAAATGGTTGACCAGCGCGCGGTGCCCCTTCATGAAATAGACATACGGGATCGCCACCGCCCAGTCTTCGCCGCCATTATACGTCACATACCGCCAGACGGATTGCAGCGTCGATTTCAGCGCCTGCGGGTAATCGATATGGCCGTTCTTGATCCATTTTTTCTTCACGTTTGGATCGACCCACGACGCCATGTCGCGCCCCCAGGCATCGCCGATGCTGGCGCAGAAGAAGTCAAACGTGACGTTGACGACTTCGTGGCCGAGGCTGCGTCCGCCGGCCATGGCGCTGGTGTGATTCGCCGTCGTCCGGAACGTGATCGCTTTTTTCCCATCGCCGCCCAGCCGGTTTACCGTAAGCTCAATCGGCCGCGCCACCACCGTATCTAAAATCTTCGCCAGCGCCGCCAGCGGATTTTCCTGCTTGAGCAATCCGGCGGTGTGGTCGTAGTTTTTCATCCATTTGTAATTCAGCGTCTGGCCGACGGTAAAAAACGCCGCGCCCAATACGCCGCGCGTGACCAAACGAATCGCCAGGCGTCCCTGCGGCGTCGAATTCCACGGCTTGCCGCTTTGCTCCCAGGTTTTATGCGTGAGTTTAGGATCATAGGCGCCAACCATGGCCGCACCGGCATCCGTCCCGGATGGCTCCTGCCGGGAAATATCTATTTTATCTTTATTTTCCAGTTCTTTATCCATAAATTACATGCGCGTCTATTGCCTGAAAAACCCATTTCCAGCCATACCCTATGCTACCACTTTTCCACGATATTTCCCGTGAACCTTTTGTGACAATTTATCGATGCTCCCGGAGTTTTCTGCTGAAAACTCCATGGAGCCCCGCTGAAGGCTCAGGCGGCCTTCTGGCCACCTTTCCGTCCATTTGGAGAATTGTGACAATTCCATGAATTTTAATGCGTTTTGCGCCCATTTGCTTGAAGCCATCCCCCGGCGCATGTTACCCTTATCGTGGATTAATTTGATCATGGGCAACTATGGCCGTTTATAAGAACCTGACGCAAAATTCGCCTCTCTCGGCAGTGGAATTCACGCCGGTTTCCGACGGCAATTTTTCGTTTTTCTATGTCGACAGCCCGCTTAAAAAAGACGGCGTAAAACACTGGCTGGCCTCACCCGAAATGGGGCAGGAAATCATCGCCGAAACGCAGGTGGACGGCCACCCGGTCATCATCACCCACGGTGACAAGCCGCAGGCTGAACTGCAAAAAATACTCGAAGCGCGCGGCAATAAACTAGAGCTGCAATTGCCGAAAAAATCCATGGACCTGTGGAAGGCGATAGCCCTCCTCGCCGTACCCGGCCAGACGCTGCAATTGACCTCGAGCCTGATGCGTAAGAGAAAAGATTGGGCGCTGTTCTCATTCGCAGCGTCGAACTTATTGGGGCATGTCATCGGCTGGGTCTACGGCTCACAAAAATCGCCCGATGATCATCGCCTGCATTACCTCAAGGAACAATTCAATACCAAGCTCGACGGCCACCTGCCGGCGGGCGCGACGCTGCCCTCCGCCGAGGAAGACCTATCGGTATTGCGCGACGAACCGAAAGCGCCGCTGTCGTCCGGACAAAAAGCCAACGCCTGGCTGCAAAAAAATTCGGTGACCGTCGGTGAAATTCTCCTGCGCTATTTCGGCGCTTTCTCACTCGCTTTTCCCGTAGACCGCTGGAAATCCGGACTAGGCAAGTTCCGCAGCGAAGGCATGGGAGCCGCGCTCAAAGAGGCGGGGAACAGGCAGTCATTGGTGAAATGGGCCGGACTGGGAAGCCTGACCGGTAAAACGATTGCGCTGGCTTCCAAAGTCCCCGACCCCTACGACCCCAAACCGCATACGTGGCTGGATACGGTGCGCGAGAAAATCACCTTCCGCGCCGGCGGCTGGGTAGAGGCGGCGTCCTGGGGTACGATGGCATTCAACGCGTTTACCGCCAAAAACCGTCAGACCGCCGATTATCTCAGCGGCATCGGCTCCACCTTATTCACCATCCGCTACATCGTGCGCAACTGGGCCAAATACGGCGAAAAGAAAGTCGATATGGACGAATTATACGCGCATGTCAGCGACGGGCTGGCGAAAACGTCGCCCGACCAGCTGCCGCAGCTGATGGCCGATACCGCTGCCTCGCTCAAGGAGCATTTTAAAGATAAGCCGATAGAGTTCGGAAAAATATACACGCAGATGATGACCGATTTATACCGCTATCATCACATCGCTTTCGATAATCTCGGCACCGAGCCGGAAGAACGTCTGGCCACCACGACAACGCATACCAGCGTTCAGGGCAAGCATACGCTAAAGCACCCGCGTCGCGTCGTGGCAAGCCACACTGAAACGATTGCCGGCGAATCGTCGCCGTCGCAGCTTGGCATCGGCGCCTAGCTGGAGCGTCAGTTTTGCGGAGTGGCAAATCATGCTGACATTAAAAAACAATTGCATTTACAATTAAAAAGGGCAGCATAAAAGTTGCTTTTTTTACAAGAAGAAAAATGAGAAAATTTTTACCCGCATTGCTTCTGGCGCTAACGATATCTGCTGCCCATGCCGATGAGTATGAGCGGCACGTTATCAGTAAATTCACGCCGCCGGCTAAACCTAACGAAACCAAAAAAACGGTGGAGAAAACCGCGACGGCCGCAAACGCCTCCTCCCCCCTCTTCCCAAAGGAGGATACCGCGATCGAACTCATGGATAAACGCAAGGGCACAATTAAAACCAACGGCACCGTCTGGTGGCGTGGCGCCAACCAAAAGGACGCCCTGCTGGCCGACGGCAGCTATGACCTTAAGGACGGGTCGAACATCACCACCAAGGGTGGCAAGCTAATCGCGTGGAAAAAGGGGAAAGCCGGAGGAAAAACCGGACAAAAACCGGCGGAAAAATCCCCTAAATCCAGCCCCTCTTCCGCCCATTCGGCCCCCGCCGACATAAAATCAGACAAATAGCGCAAAAACACTTGCAAACCCGCACGCCTTCGGTGTAGAAAGCACCTCCCTTTCATGGTGAAAGGGGATTTCACAGGTGGAATGCGGCGGGGGCACGGTGTGCCCAAGCCCTCCGGTGCTCTTTTAGAGTCACACCATTCCGCCGAGGACTAACCGGAAAAGGATACTATAGTATGGCATTACCCGCTCTCGACATGCGCGAGCTCATTGAAGCCGGCGTACATTTCGGACACAAAACCAAACGTTGGAACCCGCGCATGGCGCCGTTCATCTACGGCGTGCGCAACGACATCCACATCATCAATTTAGGCAAGACGGTGCCGATGCTGCGCGCCGCGCTCTCCGCCGTCCGCGACACGGTGGCCACCAACGGTCGTATCCTCTTCGTCGGCACCAAGCGCCAGGCTTCGGATCCCATCAGTGAAGCTGCCAAGCGCTGCGGACAATATTACATCAATCAGCGCTGGCTGGGCGGCTTGCTCACCAACTGGCGCACCATTCAGGCCTCGATCAAGCGCCTGCGCAAGCTCGACGAACAGCTCTCCGAGCCCAATATCGGCTTCACCAAAAAGGAACTGTTGTCGATGACGCGCGAACGCGCCAAGCTCGAAGCGTCCCTGGGCGGCATCAAAGACATGGGCGGCCTGCCGAACATGCTCTTCATCATCGACACCAACAAGGAAGAGCTGGCGGTCAAGGAAGCGCAGAAACTGGGCATCCCCATCGTCGCCATCATCGACAGCAACTGCACCGTCGACGGCATCACCTTCCCGGTTCCGGGCAACGATGACTCGACGCGCGCCATCAAGCTCTATTGCCAGCTCGTCTCCGACGCCGTGATCGACGGCATCCAGCAGAGCATGACCAAAAGCAGCGCCGATATCGGCGAGCGCGCGGAAATTCCCGCCGAGATGCTGAAAGTCGAAGGCATGGAAGAAACCGCCTCTCAACCTGCTGCCGCTCCCGCGCAAGCAAAGGAAGAGAAAGGCAAAGGCCGCCGCGACGGACGCCCCGCCAAAAAAGCGCCGATGGTTACGGTGAAGAAGGCGCGCGGAGAAAAGAAAGAGTAGATGCCAAGCCCCGCGCTCGTCGCGGGGTCCGGTATTTGTACATGAACCAGACCCCGCCATTCGGCGGGGCTAGGAGGAACCAATGACCACCATCACCGCCGACCAAATCAAAACCCTGCGCGAATCGACCGGCGCCGGCATGCTCGATTGCCGCAAAGCGCTGACTGAGAATCAAGGCAACCTGGAAGCCGCCGTAGACTGGCTGCGCAAAAAAGGCTTGTCCGCCGCCGCCAAGAAATCGGGGCGTGTTGCCGCCGAAGGCGTCGTCGCCGTTGCCGTCGAAGGCACCAAAGGCGCCATGATCGAACTCAACGCCGAGACGGATTTCGTCGCCCGCAACGAACAGTTCCAAACCGTCGCGCGCGCTATCGCTGAGCTCGCGGTGCGCCACAGCATCGGCGACGTCGAGGAACTCAAAAACACCAAAATGGGACATGGCAAAACCGTCGCCGAAGAAGTCACCGGCGCCATCGCCACCATCGGCGAAAATATGAACCTGCGCCGCGCCGCCATTCTTGGCGTCACGCACGGCATCGTCGCGTCTTACGTGCACAGCGCCGTCGTGCCCGGCATGGGCAGGATCGGCGTGCTGGTCGGTTTGGAATCCGAAGGCGACACCGGAAAGCTCTCCGCGCTCGGAAAACAAATCGCCATGCACATCGCCGCCCAGCGCCCGGAGGCATTGACCGCCGCCGAAGTGCCCAAGGAAAAACTGGAGCGCGAACGCGCCGTCCACCGCGAACAGGCCGCGGGCTCCGGCAAGCCTCCGGAAGTCATCGAGAAGATGATCGAAGGCCGCATGCGCAAATATTATGAGGAAGTGGTGCTCTTGGAGCAGGTGTTCGTCGTCGACAACAAAACGAAAATCTCGCAGGTCGTGGCCAATGCCGAAAAAGAAATCGGCAAGCCGATCAAAGTCACCGGCTTCATCCGCTTCCAATTGGGCGAAGGCATCGAAAAAGCCGCTTCGGATTTTGCCGCGGAAGTGAAAGCCGCCGCCGGCGCTTAAACTATTTCATTACGCCAACAAAAAAGCCGCCGTTTGTAAAAACGGCGGCTTTTTTGTTTTGCCGTAACCACGCATCTATTCTAAAATAAAACCTTATGACAGGAACCGGAACGGTAAAGCGTGGATCCCCTTCACAGGCATTTTCCAATGCCGGGAAAGCGTTACACGGTTTAATCCCGCAGTTTTCGTTCGTGCACGTTAAATTCGATAGTTTCAGCGATTTTTTTTATCACCTGCTCGACGCCAAGCAAGAACAAACATTTGACCGCATGGTGAACTACTTGCGCGAAGGCCTGAAAAAACCGTTGATGAACGGTGATCCCCCCTTGTGGGACGATCCGGAATTCCCGGAACGGTTTGAAAACGCCGTGGCCGACTTGAAATCTTCGCATCCGGCTTTCATCAACCGAAAACAACCGGATGCGCTGCGACAAGCATGGGACACGCTTGTCGCCTATTGTAAAGCGGCAGGAATAAGGCGAGAGTATATGATCGCCCATGGCGACGTCCTAGTGACCGTACGCGCCTTGAGAGAATGTACACCCGAGACGTTTGGTCTATACATCGAATCCATACGACAAAACGCCGCGCGATTGGGCATCGCGCCGGATAAGAAAATGACGGTGATACTGCCAACCTACACCGCGCCTCCCGAAACACCGGCGGATGAAGGCGTTTCGAACGCCTCCGCCCTGGCAACCTTGAGCTTGAACGATATTATCGAAAGATTGGCGAAAGCCCATGCCGCGCACCGCGCCGCCGCCAAATCCTCCAAGGCCGCGCCCTCGCCATAATCGCCCAACTCGCTATTGCAGTCTGAAGCGATTGCTATTAATACTGGCTCTATGACCAACTTGCAGAGAAAACCCATGTCCAAGCCCATCTATAAGCGCGTCCTTTTGAAACTATCCGGCGAGGCGCTGATGGGGTCAGAGAAATTCGGCCTCGACCAGAAAACCATCGAGCGCATCTGCCGCGACATCAAAGCCACCGCCGAGATGGGTGTCGAAGTGTGCCTGGTGGTGGGCGGCGGCAACATCTTCCGTGGCATGCAGGGCGCGAGCGCCGGCATGGAGCGTGCTTCCGCCGACTACATGGGCATGATCGCGACCGTCTTAAATGCGCTGGCCATACAAAACACCCTCGAAAAAATGGGCATGGATACGCGCGTGCTTTCCGCCATCAGCATGATGCAGGTCTGCGAGCCGTATATCCGCCGCCGCGCCGAGCGGCACTTGGAGCGCGGCCGCGTCGTGATTTTTGCCGCCGGCACCGGCAATCCGTTCTTCACCACCGACACCGCCGCGGCGCTGCGCGCCAACGAAATGGGCTGCGACGTGCTGATGAAAGGCACGCAGGTCGACGGCGTTTACTCCGCCGATCCGAAGAAAGACAAACGCGCCAAACATTTCGTCAGGCTCAACTACCACGAAGTGCTGGTGCGCGATTTGAAAGTCATGGACGCTTCGGCGATTTCTCTCGCCCGCGAAAATCAGATTCCGATTTTGGTCTTCTCCATCGCCGGCAAGGACTCCATCGCGAGCGCCGTCTGCGGCAAAGGCAAATTCACGCTGATTACGGATAAGAAATGAACACCAACATCCCGAGTGAGCGGAGCGAACCGAGGGATCTTTGCAAGTCGCAAAGCCAAAGATCCTTCGACTCGCGCTACCGCGCTCGCTCAGGATGTAAGGGAAGGAACCTATGACCGCAGATATCAACGAGCTGCGCCGCCGCATGGACGGCGCCATCAAAACCCTGCACAGCGAATTCGGGGGACTGCGCACCGGCCGCGCCAATGCTTCGCTGCTCGATAACATCCAGGTCGAGGCGTACGACAGCATGATGCCGCTTAGCCAGGTTTCCACCGTCAGCGTGCCGGAGCCGCGCATGCTCTCAGTGCAGGTGTGGGATAAGGCCGTGGTGAAATCGGTTGAGAAGGCGATCAATATTGCCGGCCTCGGCGTCAACGCCGTCGCCGACGGGCAACTCGTGCGCGTGCCGATTCCCGATCTCTCGCAGGAGCGCCGCCAGGAGCTTTCCAAGATCGCCGGTAAATACGCCGAAGCCGCCAAAGTGGCGGTCAGAAACGTTCGCCGCGACGGCAACGATGTCGTCAAGGCGCAGGAAAAAAAGGGCGAAATCTCGAAAGACGACCTCAAAAAAAGCGAAGACGCCATCCAGAAGCTGACCGACGAATTCATCAAGAAGATCGAGGATGCGTTGGTGACTAAAGAAAAAGAAATATTAGGTAATTAGTAATTGGTAATTGGAAAATGTCATCGCCTCTTGCTCACAACCAACTTCCAATTACCAATCACCAATTACCGCCACGGCACGTGGCCATCATCATGGATGGCAACGGGCGGTGGGCGAAAAGCAGAGGCCTGCCGCGCACGGCCGGTCATAAGAAAGGCGCCGAGGCGCTCCGGCGCACGCTCAATGCCGCTAAAGATGCCGGTATAAACTATCTCACCATCTATGCGTTCTCCTCGGAAAACTGGAAACGCCCGGCAGAAGAAGTGGGCGATCTGATGCAGCTCTTGCAGCATTACCTGCAGCAAGAATTGCAATCGCTGCATGAAAATAATGTCCGCCTGCGCTTCATCGGCGATTTAAGCCAGTTGAACGAGGACATCCGCCGGATTGTGAACGATGCGATGATGCAAACCGCAAAAAATACCGCGTTCAATTTAACCGTCGCGCTCTCTTACGGCAGCCAGCAGGAAATCGTGCGCGCGGTAAAAAAACTGGCGGTCGATGTCGAAGCGGGAAAACTTAAATCCAAAGATATCGACGAGAAGATGATTACGGACGCGCTCGATACCGGTGATCTGCCGGAGCCGGATTTGCTGATCCGCACCGGCGGCGAGCAGCGCCTCTCCAATTTCCTGCTGTGGCAATCGGCCTATACTGAATTTTATTTCACGGATGCGCTGTGGCCGGATTTCGATTTACCGCACTTCAATAAGGCGCTAGATGATTACGCCAAACGCGAAAGACGCTATGGAACGACGGGACAATCATAATCATGGAACCGCTGGAACACGATAACGACATGATCGGCGATCTGGACGCCGAACCCATGCCGCAAACGGAAAAGCCTTCGCCGTGGTCGGGGCTGGGCACGCGCGCACTATCGAGCGTTGTGCTCGGCGCGCTGTTCATGGCCGTGCTGTGGCAGGGCGGATTTCTATTTATCTGGCTGGTCCTGATGTCAGCCCTGATGATGGCGCGTGAATGGAACGCCATGACCGAACGCGAACCGGTCATGTGGCGCATCGGCGGGCTGTTTTACGTCACCATCCCATGCGCGGCGCTGATCTGGCTGCGCGACGTGCATTTCGAGGATACACCGGACGCCGGACGCTGGCTGGTGTTATTCGTCGTACTGACCGTGTGGGCGACCGATATCGGCGCCTATTTCGCCGGGCGGCAGATCGGCGGACCGAAACTGGCGCCCGTCATCAGCCCCAATAAAACCTGGGCGGGGTTGGGCGGCGGCGTGCTGGCGGCAGCCGTCGCCGGCGGTATCGCGCATAGTTTCTCCCCCTATCCGCAATCGATTTTCATCTGTATCCTGCTTGGCGCGTTGCTTGCCGTGCTGGGACAAACCGGCGACCTTTTCGAATCCTGGGTTAAACGCCATGTCGGCGTCAAGGACAGCGGCACGCTGATCCCCGGACACGGCGGCCTCTTGGATCGCGTCGACGGGCTGACGTTGGCGATCCCGGCTTTTGCCTGGTGCGTCTATCTCTCCGGCCTTGCGGTATGAAAACCGCCCGTGCGCCCATCGCGCTTCCTGTCACTGAAATCAAAACTGTTTCGATCCTGGGATCTACCGGCACCATCGGCGAGAACACGCTCAAGGTCATCGAAACCCACCCGGAACGCTTTTCCATCGCGGCTCTGACCGCCGGGAACAACGTCGCGCTGCTGGCCGAGCAGGCACAGAAATATAAACCCAAGCTCGCCGTCATCGCCGATCCTGCTTTATACCGGGAACTTGAAAACGCGTTGACCGGTACCGGCATTGAAACCGCGGCAGGCGACGACGCATTGCTGGACGCAGCGGCTTTATCCGCCGACGTCGTCGTCTCGGCCATCGTCGGCACGGCGGGACTGAAACCGACGCTCTCGGCCATCCGCGCCGGGAACAACGTCGCGCTCGCCAACAAGGAGTGTCTCGTTTCCGCCGGCGATCTGGTGACGAAGGAGGCGGCGCGTTTCAACGCCGCGCTGATCCCGGTCGACTCCGAGCATAACGCCATTTTCCAGGTCTTCGACTTCAAGCACCCGGAGTGGGTGGAGTCCGTCACCATCACCGCTTCCGGCGGCCCATTCCGTGAGTGGAGCCTGGAGCAGATGCAGGCCGCCACACCCGAACAGGCGGTCAAGCACCCCAACTGGAACATGGGCGCTAAAATTTCCGTCGATTCGGCAACATTGATGAATAAAGGCCTGGAACTGATCGAAGCGTTCCATTTATTTCCGCTCAAGCCCGAACAGCTCAAGATATTGATCCATCCGCAGTCGGTCGTGCATTGTTTGGTGCAGATGGTCGACGGCTCGGTGCTGGCGCAGATGTCGCACCCCGACATGAAAACGCCCATCGCCTACGCGCTGGCATGGCCGGACCGCATGTCGGCGCCGGTTAAAAAACTCGATTTTGCTGCGCTCTCCACCCTGCAATTCGAGGCGCCCGACGCTGACAAATTCCCGGCGCTGGCGCTGGCAAGGGCGGCGCTGGAAGCCGGCGGCAACGCGCCGACGGTCTTGAACGCCGCCAACGAGATCGCCGTCAAGCGCTTCCTTTCCAAAAAAATCGGTTTCCTTGATATTGCGAAAGTGGTTGAAAAAACCCTCTCGGCCATACCATATAGAACATTGAACACGTTGGATGACGTGCTGGCCTGCGACAAACAGGCGCGCGCCGTCGCCGAGGAGAAACGCTGATGGACATGCTACTGAACTTACTGCACACGCTGTGGTCGTTTTTTATCGTGCTGTCGGTCATCGTCTTCGTGCATGAATTCGGCCATTACATCATCGCCAAATGGTGCGGCGTCAAGATCGACGCCTTCTCGATCGGCTTCGGCAAGGAGCTGTTGGGCTGGACGGATAAATCCGGCACGCGCTGGAAAATAGCGGCACTGCCGCTAGGCGGCTACGTCAAGATGTTCGGCGATTCTTCCGCCGCCTCGACCGCCGACGCCGAAGCCATGGATAAAATGAGCAGCGCGGAGAAAGCGCTGACGTTCCACCATAAATCGCTGCCCAAAAAAGCCGCCATCGTCGCGGCCGGCCCGCTGGCGAATTTTATTCTCACCATCGCGTTGTTCACCTATTTTATCATGACCAGCGGCCTGCCGTCGGCCGATCCGGTGGTGGGGCAAATCATGCCGGACTCGCCGGCGCAAGCAGCGGGCTTGAAAACCGGCGACCGCGTTTTAAAAATCAATGAAGATGATGTTTCGAGCTTCAACGACATCCCCTACCTCATCTCGACTAACCTCGGCACGCCCGTAACCTTATACATCGAACGCGGCGGCAAGCCGCTCACCGTGACGCTGACACCGAAAGAAGTTGAGAGCGACGACGGGCTGGGCAATAAAGTGAAGCATCCTTTGATCGGCATCAAAAGCCAGGAACTGAAATACGAAGAGGCCGATATCGGCAAAGCCGTGTCGGAATCCGTGCGCCGCACCTATATGATCTGCACGGCGACCTTGAAAGCCGTCGGCCAGATGATCACCGGCAAGCGCGGCATCGGCGATTTGAAAGGCCCCATCGGCATCGCGCAATTATCAGGTCAGGCGACGCAGAAAGATTTCCATACGACGCTGTGGCTGATCGCACTGATTTCCGCCAATCTGGGGCTAGTCAATTTATTCCCGATTCCGCTTTTGGACGGCGGGCATTTGGTTTTTTATTGCGTCGAAGCCTTGCGCGGGCGCCCGCTGGCGGAAAAAATCCAGGAGTGGGGATTCCGCTTCGGCGCCTTCGTTCTCGCTTCGCTGATGGTACTCACCATCTTTAACGACGTCCGTAACCTGCTGTAAATCAGCGTGTTATTGCAACGCAACACAAGAAATCAGCCGCTAAAGGCAGGTTTGTGCTTGCAATTGAATATTTTATCGGCTACCCAAAATATACTTAACAAAGTGTTAATGAATATTGAAGTTAATCCTAATTCAAAAATTTGAGGAGATACCAATATGAAACACGTTATTCTCGCCGCCCTGCTCGTGGGCATAATGGTTCAGGGTGCAAACGCGCAGCCTATGCGCATCCTCTGGAGCAGCATTCTGGAAGAAGGCAGATACGCAGGATGCAGGTTTGATATTTACAATACCGGCAGCTACTGCGTCTCCTGCGGTGGAAGCGAAGGCCCTTCGGAAAGCGACGGCGGACAGCAGTTCTGCTGCGGCAATGGCCAGGCCTGCTGGGGTCAGGGTGATCCACGTTACTAACTACTGATTCACGAAATTTCGTTAGACGATCTATCCTCCGCCAACAAAACGGCGGAGGATTTTTTTATACCAGATTTGGCTCGTTTCCGGATTTATCTCTCGGCTTGGGCGCACCGGCGTAAGATGTACTCTGACCGTCAGTCAGGGTGATTCGCATAGAAACAATATTATCCATATCCGCCAGCGCGTCTCTGGCCTCAGCCAGCGCTTTTTTCATTCCGTCCTGTAACTGCATCGGCAACAGGGAAAGTTTCTTCGAATCAAAACCCTGCAGGAAACGTCCGGCGCCGCTTTTTTCCGTCTCGCTTTCGGTAAAACGCTTGGGAACGTCTGTCGCGTTGATTCTCTTAAATTCGGCATTGGCCGAATCGAGGCAATCGATAGTTTGATCTACAATGATATTTTTACCTTGCTTGGCGCCAACGAATAATTGCCTGACGGACATGCTCTTGTGCTGCGGGTCTCTAGCATCCCTGCCAACCGTGGCCACAATGCGGAGATTTTTCCGTTTCTCATCATCCAACGTGTCCAGATAAGCATCCATTTTCTGCTGCATCGTTTTATCCAGCTTCGGATGAACAATATGACGGTAGCGCTGCACATCCATAGCATCGGACACCATGTATCTTATCCAGTGCCCCTGCTTGTTGTTGGCGCGCGCCGACGTCCAACAAGGACCGTCGGCATTGTTTTTATCTTGCTTGGAAGGCAGCTTGGTTACGATGTCGCCAGCGGATGAAAATTGCCCGTCTTTATCCAATGCCGTACTGAAAAACGGCACGCTATTGCCTTTAGCATCCCGCTTCGCATACGCGCCCATAGTATACAAGCCGTCCAGCTCCAGCTTTTGCGGGTTGTTGTAATCCATATAGCCGGAAATCTCCATTTTTCCGGTATCACTCTTCGCATCGGCAATAATGCGGCCAGTGTATATGTGCGTCAGTTTTGATTCATTAAATACCGCCACCGCCCGGCCGGTATTCTCGTGTTTCGCTATATGTTCCTTGATATGCTCAATATCCGCCTGCGATAGCGCAATGTTTAATGCGCCTCTGAAATTCCCCTTTGCGCCATCCTGAAACTCGCCCTTCAGCAGCTTGTCGAATCCTTCCGCCGTCAACGGCCCAATGACATAATGCTGAACCTCTTTTACCTTGATGGGTTTAGGCGTATCAAAAGGAGTTCTGGGTTCTGTTTTTGTTGGCTTGGTCTCATCCCGCGCCACCACCTCCACCATCCGCGGCGTGGAATGCAGCGCATACAGCGCTTCCTCGCGTTCGGCTTTGGATATGGCCTTAGCGCCGCCGCCGGGTGTGGGCTTGTCTCTTTCGGGGTTTGGGTCGTCAGTCATCATAGGCCCTGTTCAACGTCAATAATGACCCATTTTACCGCCTTTTTTCCTTAAAAAGTGTGAAGATTTGATGACATCCCATCCCGACCGGAGGAGGGAGAGAAATTGACATTTCCGCTTGATTTATCGCGTTTTTTACCGCATCTTCCTGCCGGTATGCGTCTATTTCGATTTTGTGCCCTTTTTGCCGCTTTCGGGCTGCTTTTGTGTGTGATTGCGCCCGCCCAGGCCGAATCCCCGGCCGGCGCCGACGGCGATCCCATCCGCGCCGTCAGGGTCGAGGGCAACGAACGCATCGAAGGCCGCACCGTTATCTCCTATCTCGGCATGAATGCCGGTAGCCATTTCAGCCAGAATGAGATCGACGCCGGGCTTAAAAACCTCTTCGCCACCGGCTTTTTTTCCGACGTGAAGCTGCTGCGCGAAGGCGACACGCTGGTCGTGCACGTCACCGAAAACCCCATCGTCAGCACCGTCACTTTCGAAGGCAACGACAAGGTTGAAACCAAGGATCTCGAAAAGGAAATCGAGCTCAAGCCACGCTCTGTTTTCTCGCAAGACAAGGTGCAGAGCGACGTCAAACGCATCCTCGATATTTACCGTCGCGGCGGGCGCTTCAACGCCAGCGTCGAACCGAAGATCATCAAGCAGGACCAGAACCGCCTCGACCTCGTCTACGAAATCAAGGAAGGCGAAATCGCGCACATCAAGAAAATAACCTTCATCGGTAACGAGAAATTCAGCAGCGACACCTTGCGCAAAGCCGTCCGCAGCGAGGAAACGCGCTGGTACAAATTCTTCACTGACAACGACAAATACGATCCCGACCGCCTGCAGTTCGACCAGGAATTGCTGCGCCGGTTCTACATCGGCGAAGGCTATGCCGACTTCCAGGTCAGATCGGCGAATGCCGAATTGTCGCCTAATAGGGATGCGTTTTACGTCACCATCACCGTCGAGGAAGGCGTGCGCTACAGCTTCGGCGATGTCACCGTCGTCAGCGAGCTCAAGAACGGCGAGAAGCCCGATTTCGGCAACAGCATCCTCACCAAATCCGGAAAAATCTATGACGCCAGCAAAGTCGAATCCTCTATCGACGGCATGACCAAGGAACTGGGCAACCTCGGCTACGCTTTCGTCGATATCCAACCCAAACTCGACCGCGACGTGGACAACAAGCGCATCAACCTGACCTACGTCATCAAACCCGGCCCCCGTGTCTATGTTGAGCGCGTCAACATCACCGGCAACATCCGTACGCTCGACGAAGTTGTCCGCCGCGAGTTTCGCTTAAACGAAGGCGATCCTTACAACACCGCCAAGCTGCAGCGCACCGAGCAACGTCTCAACAATCTCGGCTTCTTCGAGAAGGTCGACGTAAAAAACGAGCAGGGCAGCGCGCCGGATAAGACGGTCATCAACGTCAACGTCAAAGAAAAGTCGACCGGCGAAGTCAACCTAGGCGCCGGCTATTCGACCACGAACGGCATCTTGAGCGACATCGGCGTCAAGGAAACCAATCTCCTCGGCCGCGGGCAGGAATTACGCGCCAAATTCACACTGGCCGCGCGCTTGAAACAGGCCGAGCTGGGATTCACTGAGCCCTATTTTCTCGACCGTGAACTGGCGACCGGCTTCGATATCTACCGCACCAAGCAGGACCTCTTGAGCGAGAGCTCCTACAACAGCGACATGACCGGCATCACGCTGCGCACCAGCTACACCCTGCAGGAAAAACTGCAACATTCCGTACGCTATACGCTGCGCTCCACCGACGTCACCGACGTACAATCCACCGCTTCGACGTTCATTCTTCAGCAGGCCGGCAAGAACCTTAGTTCCTCCGTCGGCCAATCACTGACCTATGATGACCGCGACAACAAACTCAACCCGACCACCGGTTATTTCTGGTCGATATCGCAGGAATTGGCCGGCTTCGGCGGCGATGACCGTTATCTAAAACATGAGCTGAGAAGCAGCTATTACTATCCATTCACCAGCAAATGGATTCTAGGTTTTCTGGCCTCCGGCGGTTACACGTTCGGATTCGGCGGGCGCGAGGTGCGCATCAACGACCGCTTCTTCGTCGGCGGCGACGATCTGCGCGGTTTCAGGAACGCTGGTATCGGCCCGCGCGACACCACAACAAAAGACTCACTGGGCGGCGATGCCTATTACGTCGGCACCACCGAACTGCGTTTCCCGCTCGGACTCCCGGATGAAGTCGGCATTTCCGGCGCCGCGTTTTCCGACATCGGCAGCCTGTGGAGTGTACCGGACACAGGCACCAACATCTTCGACAGCCGGAACCCGCGCGTATCAGCGGGCGTGGGTATGTTGTGGGGATCGCCGTTCGGCCTGATTCGCATCGATCTGGCCTACCCGATTATCAAAGAAGACGCCGACATTACCGAAAATTTGCGCTTCAGTTTTGGCACCCGTTTCTAAAATCAACTTTAACAAAGGACAGGATTATGAAATCTTTTTACGCTTTTATCACTACCTTACTGGCGCTCACTTTCGCACCGGCGGCTTTCGCCGACGCGCTTCCGATCGCCACCGTCAACATCCAGCAAGTCATGCATGATTCCAGCGCCGCCAAATCGGTGACGGACCAGCTGGAAAACAAGCAGAAGGCATTTCAGGTCGAACTGAAGAAGAAAGACGAAGCGCTGCAGAAAGAAGAGCAGGATCTGGGCAAGCAGAAGAGCGTGCTCTCCAAGGAAGCGTTCGAGGAAAAGACACGTGCCTTCCGCAGCAAGGTCACCGACATCCAGAAAGAAGTGCAATCCAAGAAATCCTTACTGGATAACGCTTATGCCCGCGCCTTGAATGACATCCAGAAGGCCATCAACGAGATCATCGCCGACCTGGCCAAAGAAAAGAGCTTTCAGATCGCCATCCCCACGTCGCAGCTACTCTATGCTGACAACAAACTGGACATCACCGCTCAGGTGCTGGAGCGCCTGAACAAAAAAATGTCCAAGCTCGACGTGAAGTTCGACGCGCCGGAAAAAAAATAGCACCCCATGGATGAGCGGTTCTTTCACAATGCCGGAGCAATCACGCTTCAGGAGATGGCGGCGCTGACCGGCGCCGCCATTACCGCCAACGGCGGCGGCACGCCCGACGGCAAGCGCCTGATAAAGAACGTCTCCCCGCTCGACCGCGCTGCCGCCGACGACGTCAGCTTCCTCGACAACGTAAAATACATCGAGATGTTCGGCATGAGCAAGGCCGGCGCTTGTTTCGTGCGCGCCAAATATGTGGAGCGCGCGCCGACGGGCATGGCGCTTCTGGTTACCGAAGACCCCTATTATTGTTACGCGCTGATAGCGCGTACATTCTATCCGGAAGCGAAAATGACGCCCGGTATTTCACCGCAGGCGCATATCGCAAAAAGTGCGCGCTTAGGTAAAGACATCCGCATTGATGCCGGCGCCGTGATCGGCGAAAACGTGAAAATCGGCGACCGCTGTCATATCGGCGCCTGCACCGTCATCAACGATGGCGTCGAAATCAGCAACGATACATCCATCGGCAGCAATTGTTCTTTAAGCCACACGCTGGTCGGAAACCGTGTTATCCTGCATCGCGGCGTCCATATCGGCCAGGACGGGTTCGGGTTCGCCGCCAGCAAAAAAGGCATTTTGAAAATGCCGCAGCTCGGACGCGTCATCATCGGCGACGACGTTGAGATCGGCTCCGGCACCTGCGTCGACCGCGGCACCGGCCCCGATACCATGATAGGAAACAGCAGCAAGATTGATAACCTGGTGCAGATCGGCCATAATGTGCATATCGGCAAGGGCGTCATGATCGCCGCCCAGTGCGGCATCTCCGGCAGCACGCATATCGGCGACGGCGTGATGCTGGGCGGCCAGGTCGGCATCGCCGGGCATTTGCGCATCGGCGCCGGCGCCAAGATTGCAGCGCAATCGGGCGTCATGCACGACATCCCGCCGGGCAGCACGCAAGGCGGGTCGCCCGCCGTACCGGTGCGCGACTGGCACCGCCAGACGATCGCCGTGGCGAAAATAGCGAAGAAAGAATCCAATGACTAAGGAGGCAATGATGGAACAAATCAACACCAAGCAAGCAACCAGCGTCGTGCCGGTTTCGGTCGAGCGCATCATGGAAATGATCCCGCACCGCTATCCATTTCTGATGATCGATAAGATTATAGAGATGGTGCCGGATCAATACGCCATCGGCGTCAAGAACGTCAGCATCAACGAGCAGCATTTCATCGGCCATTTCCCCGGCAAGCCGGTGATGCCGGGCGTGCTGTTGATCGAGGCCATGGCACAAACCTCAGCGGTGCTGGTGGTCGAGACCATGGGCAAGGACGCCGAAGGCAAGCTGGTCTATTTCATGTCGATCGACGAAGCGCGGTTTCGGAAACCCGTTGTGCCGGGCGACTGCGTGCATATCCGCGTCGACAAGCAGCAGAGCCGCAAGAACGTCTGGAAATTCGCCTGCGTCGCCACGGTGGAAGGTGCGCGCGTGGCCGAGGCCGTCGTCTGCGCCATGATCGTAGCCTAGCATGACCAACGTCCACCCCACCGCGATCATCGCCCCGAGCGTCAAGCTGGCAGCGGGTGTCAGCATTGGCCCCTACTGCGTTCTGGACGGCGACATCACCATCGGTGAAGGCACGACGCTAAACTCGCACGTCGTTATCAGCGGCCACACCACCATCGGCAAACGCTGCCGGATATTCCCCTTTGCGTCGCTCGGCCACGCGCCGCAGGATTTGAAATTCAAGGGAGAGAAATCGCAACTGGTCATCGGCGACGACAACGTCATCCGCGAATACGTCACCATGAACCCCGGCACTGAAGGCGGCGGCATGCTGACCAAAGTCGGCAGCCATTGCCTGTTCATGATCGGCGTGCATGTGGCGCATGACTGTCGCGTCGGCGACCATGTCATCCTCGCCAACAACGCCACGCTGGCCGGACACGTCGAAGTCGGCGACCATGTCATCATCGGCGGATTATCGGCCGTGCACCAGTTCGTGCGCATCGGCGCACACGCCATGATCGGCGGCATGTCCGGCGTCGAGCACGACGTCATCCCGTTCGGTTCCGTCATCGGCGAGCGCGCCAACCTCGCCGGCCTTAACCTCGTGGGATTAAAACGCCGCGGTTTCGATCGTGACACCATACACGCCCTGCGTAATGCCTACAAACTTTTGTTCGAGGATGCCGATGGCACGCTGGCCGACCGCGCCGACAAGCTGCGGCAGGACTATAGCAAAGTCGAAGCCGTGATGGACATACTTGTTTTCATGAATGAGAAAGGATCGCGTTCGTTGTGCGTGCCCAAGCCAAACTCCCAAGCGGCATGACGCGCAGCAAATCGACGCTGGGCATCATCGCCGGCGCCGGGCGCCTACCGCTGCAGCTGGTCGAGGCCTGCCAGACCACGGGACGCAAGGTGTTCGTGCTCGGCTTCGATGACGTCACCGATCCCGCCACCATCGCCCATGTGCCCAACGTCATGGTGCCGCTGGGCCATATCGGCGAAGCCATCACCCATCTGCGCAACGCCGACGTCAAGGAACTGGTCATGGCCGGGCGCGTGCCGCGGCCGGCGATATCCGACCTGAAACCGGATAAAGCGGCGGCCAAACTGCTCACGCGCCTGGGCTCCACATTTTTCGCCGGCGACGATGCGTTACTCAAAGCCGTGATCGCGTTCCTCGAAGGCGAAGGGTTCACCATCATCGGCGCGCAAAATGTCCTGAGCAACCTGGTGGCGCCGGAAGGCGTGATGGGGAAAATCCAGCCCAACGCCGACCAGAAAGCCGATATTATCTACGGCATGGAAGTCGCCAAACGGCTGGGCGAGCTCGACGTCGGGCAGGCGGTCGTCGTCGAAAGCGGTTATGTGCTGGGCGTCGAGGCGGCGGAAGGCACCGATGCCCTGCTGTCGCGCATCAAAATGCTGAAGCAGATTCCCGAACGCGGCGGCGTATTGGTCAAAGTCAAAAAACCGCTGCAGGAAACGCGCGTGGACTTACCCGCCATCGGCCCGGTAACCGTAATCAACGTCCATGCCGCGGGCTTGGGAGGCATTGCCGTTGAAGCGTCGGGGAGCCTGATCCTCGACCGTGAGCAAGTCATTGCCAAAGCCGACGAGCTGGGATTGTTCATCGTCGGCGTGCATCATGAATGACCCGCGCCCGCTGACCGTCTATGTCATCGCCGGCGAACCGTCGGGCGATTTGATCGGCGCGCATTTGATGCAAGCGATTAAAAGCCGCGTGCCGGGCGTGCGATTTTTCGGCGTCGGCGGCGACCGCATGGCGGCGGAAGGCATGGCCAGCCTTTTTCCCTACCACGATCTTTCGCTGCTCGGCTTTATCGAGATATTGCCGCATGTATTTAAAATCCTCGCCCGCATCAATCTTACCGTCGAAGACATCCTCGCCAAGCAGCCGGACGTGGTGGTGACGATCGACGTGCCGGGATTTTCCTTCCGCGTCGCCGAAAAGCTGCGTCAGGAAAAATCCACCGCCAAGCTCATCCATTACGTGGCGCCGACGGTGTGGGCGTATAACCCCGAACGCGCCAACGTCTGGGCGAAATTGTTCGACCATTTGCTCACGCTCCTGCCCTTCGAGCCGCCGTATTTTACCAAAGCCGGTTTGCCGGCCACCTTCGTCGGCCATCCGGTGGTGGCGGAAACCAATGCCGGCGACGGAAAAGCGTTCCGCGACAAATACGAAATCGCCGAGACAACTACATTGTTCTGCCTTTTGCCCGGCAGCCGAAAAAGCGAGATCAAGCGCCACCTTCCCGTGTTCGCACGCGCTGTCACGCTGCTGGCGCCGCATTTCCCCGACCTGGCGATTGCGGTCGCCGTGCCAAAACACATGCTGCCGTACGTCGCGCCTTACTTCCGCAATTGCCCGTTCCGCGCCGTTATCACCGCCAACGACGAAGACAAGAAAAACGCCATTGCCGCCGGCAATCTTGCCATCGCCAAGTCCGGCACCGTGACGCTGGAAGTGGCACAAGCCGGCACGCCGATGATCGTCGCCTACCGCGTCCACCCGCTCTCGGCCTGGATGCTGCGACGCAAGACGCTGACCAAATATGTAAACCTGGTCAATATCTTAGAGGGGAAAGAGGTGGTGCCCGAACTACTGCAGGAATTGTGCACACCGCAGTCGATTGCTGATGCCGCGTTCCAACTGCTCTCGTCACCCGACCAATGGAACCACCAGCAAACGCTGATTCGCTCCGCGCTGGAAAAATTGCGGCCCGCCGACGGCTCGCGCCCCAGCGACCTCGCCGCAGACGTCATTTTACAGTTGCTTAAGCACTGACAAATACATACCATATTAGGTAGGGTATCTCGCACTTTTCCGGGGGCATCGGAGCACGTCATTGGCGGCCATTTCTCAACATAACGATCATAAAAAAAGGCCGCCGCGTACCCCTTACTGGCCAGCGTTTCTGCTGACTTCCTGCCTCTCCACCGCCCTCTCGCAGGACCAGAGCGCCGACACCAACGCCACACGTCAGGCGCCGGACGCTGATTATCCCGACCATATTCTGATCCTGTCCGATAACCAACATGACCTTCTAACGCGCTCCATCCACGCCGTCGTCGAAGAGTTTTTCTCAGTCAAAGATCTGCTGATTCCATCGGCCTATGCAATGCCTACCGGAGACGGCAGCAGCAGCGGCAGCAGCAGCGCTTCTCCGTCTTCTTCCTCGGATTCTTCCTCGGATTCTTCCTCGGATTCTTCCTCGGATTCTTCCTCGG
>CAZNPA010000002.1:0-343057 GCA_964575095.1 uncultured Rickettsiales bacterium | reverse complement strand
TTCCTCGGATTCTTCCTCGGATTCTTCCTCGGATTCTTCCTCGGATTCTTCCTCGAACTCTTCCTCAAGTAGCCCCAGCTCATCCAGCTCCTCGAGCAGCTCCAGTTCATCGAGCAGTTCTTCCTGTTCTTCTTCCAGCGATGGGAGTTGGCCGTCCAGTGACGATAACCCCATCCCCCCGGGACCCTGGCCGGATTTGCCTTACGCAGCGGCCATGGAGCCCGACTTCCGCTATCGTGATATGTGCATCATGGGTGCGCCATTGCCGCAAAATACTTTTGATCCCGAAACGGGCGGCATCAATGCCCAGGACATCTGGGCGATGGTTTCGGATTCGAGTTTTTCAAGTTCATCTAGTTCGTCCAGTTCATCATCATCCTCCGCCGACGCACCGCCGACGCTGTTCGACCCGCATTATGTCGGCCGCGTATCCGGCGCCAAGCCGCCCGGCCGCTGCATGCCGATGCGGGATACGCCGAAAGTTCCCACCGATACCGCACGCCTGACCAGTTACCCAAACGCCGCGTTTAATTATTTCCTGAATATGGACGATGCGCCGTTCACGTATGGCAGCTCCTCGTCTTATGACGTCTACAAGGGATCCGATTACTATCGCGGCAAAACGTTTTTCATGAGCGATGCCGGCGAATCCAACTCCAGCTGCCCGAATATCGTGCAATGGCCGGGAAGCCCGGTGCCGCCCATCCCGAATACGCCGGATTCGATTCCCGCGCGCTTCGAATTTTCACGCTTCAAGGCCGACTGGTGCTACAATTATTATATCCTCAATCACAGCGCCGAGCCCTGGTTTGTGATGGAACGCCCGGCCGGCGGCACGGATGATCCCTTATCCGTATTCGACGCCGACCACTCTTACCTCAGCAACTGCCAGCCGCTGGTCAACGGCCTAAAAGCTGGCATCAGTAACGGCGTTAACGGCATTGAATACAGGGAATGGTATCCTCCGCTTCAACCCCACCCACCGCATATGAGTCCAGTTGATCTGGAAAAACAATCGGGATTCTCGCCGGTGCTGCAATACAAAGGCCGCCCGGACATGGACGAGGCGGAATATCTGCTGAGCACCTACCTGCAAAGGGCGTGGAATAATAATTTCGATCCGCCTTACAGCCAAAGTGCTGATCCTCCCGGCTATTACGTCGGCCCCAATAACGAATATAAACTCGCAACCAATATCAAACGCACGTTTGACGATATTCCGTTGCCGTGCGTGATACCTTACAATTCCAGCACACCGCCGCCGGGGAGCAATCCTTTCCCGAACCCGCCGCAGCCGGGCCAAGGCGACCCCTGCGGTGGCGACGGCAGCGCGCCGGATTCACCGCCGGATGCGCCTCCGCTCTGCGGCCTGCCATCGTTTCCGCCGGATAAGCCGTACGTGTCCCCGGGCAACGTGCAGCCCTATTACTGCCCCAACGTGGAAAAAATCATCGAGCCCAGCGGACCGTTCTCGCCGCGCGGCGATATGATTACCGTCAGCCCGCGCGGCCACGTCACCTCGACGCACCTTTGGAGCAGTAAAGGCTTCCTGACCGACCGCGATTATTCCGCCCTGACCTCGAAATGCATCCACGATTGTAACGATCCCACGCCTACCAACTGGTATGGCTATACCCATTTCAATCCGCTGCAGTGCAATCCCTCTGACCCGCCGCAGACGCCGGATAATAACCCGTATATGGATCCTGCGTATAAGGTTCGCAATCCGGTGGTGCAGTGCGCCGTCGTGCCGGTCGATATCCTCGATTTCCGCGCCGAGCAATTCGATATCTGCATCCGCCAGCGCATCAGCTATAATTTTAAAGACTGGAAGAATCACGGTTACCCCCAACAGCGCGTCGACGGCACCTGGCAGGGTTGGAAGCCGCCCTGCTCTACGCGCTTCTATGAAAAAGACAATGGGTCATGCCCGGTCAGCATGAGCATCCAGCAATGCTGCCGCATTATCGTCAAAGATCTGGTGCCGGCCAATTTCCTGAAAGCGCGCGTCTGCGAAGGCATGATGCAGAACCGCCGCGATAACGCCGATCCGAACTATCAGGGAGGACCGGGACCGGGTGCGCCGCTGCAACAGCGATTGAAACAATTGTTCAGCCTGCCGGCGGATCCCAATCCGCCGGATCCCAATAATCCGGCAACAAAAATAACGCACATCATCAATGACCGGCAGGCATCCGCCGGCCATAATATCAGCGCGCAGACATACAACCTGGGCGGCATCACCAATCAGTCTCAATACGAACTGGCCATGAGCGCCACCATCCGGCTGAATACCGATACCCAGCCGCAATGCGAAGATAACGAACCGGACGAATATCTTTTCAAGAATCTTGTCGAGGAGTTCAATCTGCCGCCGGAAACCGTTGCCCCCGGACAACCGCTCTGCGCCGACGGCATCAGCCCACCGCCCTGCCCCGAAGATCCGTTATACGAATACAAGAAGGGCGGACTGGTCGGCCACCACATGCCGTATATGCGCTGGTGGGACACCGGCACGTCGTCGGGCAACTTCCACCACGGCGGCGATTTCGTCAACACGCTGGGAAGCTACGATACGCTGATCGGCGTCGGCCGCGAAGAGCGCGATAAATGGGATGCGGAACGCAAGGTGGAGAAAATCAAGGACATCGAGGATCCCGCGATGAATCCTGATCCTCCTCCCGGCCATGCCACCGATATCTACGGCGATGTCAAAGCTCGTCTGGCGGAAGCGCAACCGGCGCAAATGGGGCGCGTCGGCGGCTGGTCGGAACTCAAGGCGCACGAAATGTGGACGATCCGCCGCTCGAATTTGTTCTGCATGGGGCGCTACGAAAAACTGTTCAAGCCCGGCGGGCCGGAAGAGCTCGCACTGGCCAAGGCCGGCGCCGGCTATACCAGCGTCGCCCACCAGCAATGGCCGTGGACGCTGGGCTGGCGCGGCTACATCACCGACAGCCATGTGGACCAACTCTATTACCAATTCCCCAATTTCCCGCAGTCGCTGCCCAACAGTATGACAGTCAATCCCGCCGCGGGCGTCCTGACCGGGCTCGACAACGCGCTGCCGGGTGACATCATCGGCTATGTGCTCAACGGCCTGCCGCAAATCGCCTATGTCACCGACGTCGGATTTGATGTGCCCAATTTTAAGGATGCCACTTTCAATTACGCGCAGGGCAAATATTTTCTGAACAACCAAATCTTAAAACCCAACCGCGTGTTTGTCGTCGCCTGGGACCAGGGCAAATTCCCCACCGCCGCCGGCAGCACGCTCAACTGGGGCATCGGGCCGGAACGCACCATCTACAAAGGCGCGGTGCCGGAAAATTATAGCCGGGAAATTTGTAATTACCGAACCAGCGGCCAGAACGTCGGCGGCGCCCTGATGTATTACACCACCGAGGATAGTTTCGGTAACATCCAAATTCCTCTCGGCATGCAGTGCCTCAACATCGCCGACAACAACCTAAATTGCCTTGCCAAAAAATGCCAGCCTTCGTGCGACGACCCCAATTATAGCGCCTGCGTGCTGCCGCCAGTCAACGGTCTCGACGGCTGGAAGAACGCAAAGATCTACCGACCTTACCTCGATGTGCGGCAATGCACGGGAACCATTTCCTATCCGCCCAATACGCCGTCGCCGCAACCGCAATTCACGTTACAGGATACCTATAGCTGGACTGGCTGGAGCGGCAATCCCAATATATCGCCGACGCCGAACCGGAAAACCATTTACCAGAGCATGACATCGCTGGTGAATACTGACTTATGGTCGTATTGCGTCAACGCCGGCTACGATCCGCCGGCACACTGGACCAAGGAATATCGCGGCGCGCAGACCGGGGCGCTGACGGATACCACCCTTTGCGGCCCGCGCTGGTGGCAATGTGCCGCGCCGCCGAATACGGAATTCGATTTCTTCCCGGATAAGAACTAGCGTTTTTGCAGAAACGCTTCTGCTTCGGCCAGCCCTTTCGGATCGCCGACATGGAGCCAGGCGCCGTCATGCGCCAGCGCACGGATGCGCGGCAGCGTGCCGTCGGCGTTGATGGCGCGGTTGTAAATGACGTTGAGCGAGAACGCCCCATCGGGCGTATTCAGAAACGCGCGCGGATGCAAAAGTTGTATGCCGGTGAAAACGAACGGCGCCGACTTATGCTCGAGGCGGCGGCGGATCATTCCGTTCTCGATGAAAAAATCGCCGGCTTCATGATAGCCGATGGCCTTTTCCACCGGCTGCACCAGAAGCAGCGCGTCCATATTCCCATCGTCCCACGCCGCGGCCAGGCGTTGCAATGCTGGATTTTTTCCGTCGATACATATCGCGTCGCTGTTGATGACAAAAAAAGGATTGCCGCCCAATAGCGGCAGCGCCTGCTTGATGCCTCCGCCGGTTTCAAGCAGCGTTTCCTCATGCGAAAATTGAATGGCGGGACGACGGCGCGTCGCCAGATGAGACCTCAGCAATTCGGCTTTGTAATGGGTATTGACGATGGCGTCCTTGACGCCGGACGCATCCAGCCAATCCAGCGCGCGATCAATCAACGGAATGCCCGCCACCGGAACCAGCGGCTTGGGCAGCGCCTCCGTCACCGGCCGCATGCGCAAGCCACGTCCGGCCGCCAGCACCATCGCCTTTTTATTCATGCCGTCAACGCCAGCTCTTGCGACGTATGGCGGATAGTGACCGCGCCGCGGGCGCCGGCAGGGATATGGGTTTCCAACCACCGCTTCAATTCCGTCATCTCCGGATGCTCGAGGTCGCGCTCGAGATGGTTCCAGACACGCGGCAGGAAATTGAGATATTGGTATTTACCATCGCGCGCCGCCAGACGCACGAAAATGCCGACGATCTTGCTGTTGCGCTGCGCGGCGAGCACATGGTAGGCGGTGAGGAAACGGTCGCGCGGCTTGCCGGTGGCGGCAAGATAGCGATCCAGCATTTCGCTGACCAGCACGTCCGGCACATCGCGGCGCGCGTCTTCGAGCAATGAGGCGAGGTCGTAGGCGGTATCACCGTAGACGGCATCCTGGAAATCGAGCATGCCGACGCGGCGCAATCCCTGTCGCTGTGGCAACCACATCAGATTATCGGCATGGTAATCGCGATGGACAAAATGATCGGTGGATAGGGCAGCACGTTTTAAGATCCGCGCCCAGATGCTGACATATTCGGCGCCAAGCGCGATCGCCTCTTCCTTGCCCACCACCTGCGGCAGGTACCAGTCGGCGAAAAGACGCACTTCCTGCATCAGCAGATGGTGATCGTATACCGGCAGCGCCAGCAATCCTGGGTTTGCCATCGACGGCTCCTTGGTGTGCCACTCGGTCAGCACGTCGATCGCCGCACGGTACAATTCCCGTTCCATATCCGGATGCTGCTTGACCACCGACGTAAACAAATCATCACCCAGATCTTCGAGCAACATCAGCCCCAGCGACACATCGTGGGCGATGATCACCGGCGCGCTGTAACCACAGGCGCATAAATGCTCTGCCACCGCAAGGTACGACGGAATATTTTCTTTTTCCGGCGGCGCATCCATCAGCATGGCGGTTTTCCCCGGCTTGTGGATTCGCAGGTAGCGCCGGAACGAGGCATCGCCCGCCAGCGGGTGAATCTGCGCCGACGCGAAGCCGTGCAAGGACAGAAAATCGACGATCTGTTTTTGTCGCGTTGTTGTCGTCATAGCCTAGCGTTATCTCCTCCCGTCAAGGATTGTAACTTTTGCTGCCAGACGGCGGCATCGCCGCTAAGCGTTACTTGCCGCCCGCTACCGGTTTTGTCATAGGCCATCTCTACGGTCAATGCCTGCGGCGGCAGCATCTCCTGCGCCAGCTCCGGCCATTCTATCAGCGACACGCCGGATTCAAGCGCTTCCTGGAGCCCAATGTCCGTAAGTTCGCGTGCATGCTTCAGGCGGTAGAGATCAAAATGCCATACCGGCCATCCGGCCCGCGTCGGATAGGTCTGCGCCAGAGTGAAGGTCGGACTGACAATATCTTCCCGCGCGTCGCCGAGCGCGCGGATGAAGCCGCGGGCAAAAACGGTCTTGCCGGTGCCGAGATCGCCTTTGAGCGCGATACAGTCACCCGCAGCGCACTGGCCGGCGATGGTTGCCGCCAGCGATGCCGTCTGCTGTTCGCTTGAGGAGGTGAATGTCAATGTCGTATGCCGCATCATTCGCGCTCGTCTATCCATGCCGTTTGTATGGCTTCGAGTATTTTTTCATTGCAGCCGTTAGGGTCGTCGCTGAATCCCGGCAGCGTGACGATCCACTGGCGCAGGTCGGTGAAACGCAGGTTGACGTTGTCCCGGTCGGGATATAAATCCTCCAGCCGCATCGCTATCTGCCGTATGTCCAACCAACGCATTTTTCCTCGCCAAAACGCCCGCATTGTAGCATATGCAGGCGATTAGACAATCACAACCGCATTGAAAATAAAAGGGAAATGGGGCAGACTTCCGGCCATGAGATGGAAGCATATCCTTATTCTGGTGCTGGCGGCCACGATGGGTGCCCTTTACTACCAACGTACCCATGTGCTGACAACGCTGGCACAATCCCCTTCTGCTTCCAGCAGTACCGGCCTGTTTAAAAACAGCGGCGGCATAGGCAAGGTCGGCGGTATCGGGCCAACGCCCACCAACCGGTTACGCCAGTGATTATTTAACGATACTGCTTAAGCCCGCCGCCTGGATGTGCGCGTGGTAATTTTCTATGAACGAGCGCGTATCAGCCATATTCTTGATCACGTCATCGAAGTTGGTGGTTGTGAGCTGGATATCGCCGCCGGTGATGAAGGTGAATACCGGCATGTTGGGATTACCCGCCATCAGCGGCGTGAAGTAATCGTGCAGATATTGCAGCTGTGTGCGGTTATTCTCAAAAACGTAGGCCAGCGCCAGCTTCAAAAGATATTCGCTTTCCTCCAGCGTGACCGGCGCCGTAATGTCCTTGCGCGTCTTTAGCATGTTTTCGATGCTGGTGATGAGCTGCGACCAGTTTTTGTTTTTCCAGTAGACGCCGATGCGGATACGTTCGGCGTCAGCGCTATTGTCCGACCCGATGGTCAGCAACGCCCTGTCCAATTGCCCCAACTCGACCATTGCCTCCGCCGTCAGTCGGTTGCGCAAGAGGCGCAGCATCAGCGAATTTTCGCCGTACACCGAATCCTGCAAAGTGGCGAGCGCCTTGGCCGGCTGGTGGTTGAAGAGATATACCGTCGCCAGCTTGGCGCCGATCTCGCTGCGTTTTTCTTTTTCCGCCGCGAAATGCATCTGGCGGTCGAGCAGCGCCGCCGCCTGCTCCAGCAAATCAACCGACACCAGCCGATCGGCCAGCTTGTTGATGATTTCGTTGCCGGTATTTCCGGTCGGCGTGTAATTGCGGTACTCGTAGTACAGCGACAGCGCCGTGAGCGGCGGCAGCTGGTCGGCAACGCCGCCATTGAACATGGCGATGAATGTTTCCTGCATCTTGCGCGACATGTCGAGCGACGCCGACGTATTCGGAAACGCTGTTACGCCACCGTTCCAGACGCGCATGGCGTTGACGTAATCCTTCTGGTCGGCGTAAAGGTCGCCGAGCATGGTCAGGATATTGAGTTCAAGGCTATCGCCGTGCCAGGCCAGGCGCAAGCGCTCCAGGCGGTCGATTACTTTATCCTTGGGCAGGTTCTCGTGATCGATCTCCCACAGGATGCGCGAAAACTCCGCGCGCGCCTGCACAAACGGGTGCTTGTAATCCTCCGCCAGCTTGTCCCAGGTATCTTTGGCTTCCTTATCCTGCCCGGTTTCGGAAGAAATCTTTGCCATCAGGAAATTGACGTAGGTGCTGATGGGGTCGATGATCTTGTCCTGCGTCAGCGTATCGAAAATCTTGAGCGCCGTGTTGTAATCCTTGCCGCCGATGCTGCGGTCGGCAGCAACGATAGCCAGACGCTGGCGGAAAATCGGCGGGTATTTGCTGATATAATCGGTGTTGAGCGTCAGGTAATCGTAGCTTTGGTCCGGGTTACCGAGGAGATCGCCAATCATGCTGCGCCAGTAATCCACTTCCTTGCTGTTATTGAGTTCCGCCGCAGCGAAATCGCGCGAAGATTCGACAAAACGGTACATCAGGAAATTGGCGGCGCCGCGCAGGGCGGCCAGCTTGCTGCTACGGAAAAACGCCGGGTTGGTGCGGTTGATGCCGTCCAGATAACCCAGCGCTTCCGCCGCCAGCCCCTGACTCAACATCAATTGCGCCAGACGCAGGCGAGCGTCGTTGGATTCCTGCGGGTTGCTGCTTTCGACGATACGGTGGAACAATGCACGCTTCTGTTCCGGCATTTTCAGATCGTCTTCCGGCTTCCAATACTCATAGGGAAACAGGGTCACGCTTTGTCCCATGGCACCCGCCAGTTTCGATTGGTCAACGTCCGGCAGTCCTACCGTCAGCGTCGCTCCCTGTGGCGGGGAGATACGGAGGCCGTTTCGAAGCGGCAATACAGCAACGTCTTCGGATTTTTTTGCCACGGCCAGGCCTTGCGCTGTCGGCAGCAACGAGAACTCAACGAAATCGCGCGCCCACATCATGCCTTCGCCGACGCTGTAAAACGGCGTGATGATCAGCTGGTCACCTGCCTGCGGGTCGGTGACCGTAACCGGGTTCGAAGTTTCGAGCGTGGGGAGAAACACGTGCGGCGGCGTCGGCGGATCGGTATTGACGCGCACCGGCAGCGTCTTGGCCAGATCGCGCTTTTTGGGCGTAATCAAAACCGCCCAGTCGAAACTATTTTCTTCCTTGGCGACGCCGACAAAGACGGCGTCTTCGATCGGCATACGGATAACGGTAGCGCCCTGCGCCGGGATGATTTCCGCCTTGCCGATCACCGTGCGTTTCATATCGTCGAAATCGGAAAGGTCGGGCGGCAGCGGCTTGTGCCAGGCAATCCACAAGGTGCGGTGGCGCACAAACACCGCCAGCGCCGTACGTTCGGAAAAGGGGAGGCGCAGCACGGCGTTATCGCTGGCGGCGGAAACGCTGACTTTGACATGATCCATCGCAACCGGCGGCAACTTTTGCGCCAATTCCGGCGACAGCGGATGCGTATCGCCCATATCGGCCACAGGGGCGGCTACCGGCGCAGCGGGCGTTGCTTCTTCCGCCGCGGGCGGAGCGGCGGGCGCTTCCGCAACGGCTTCGGCCGCAGGTTCCGGCGCCGGAGCCACTTCGGGCACGACCCCGGTCATGTTTACGAGCGGCGTCGGCACCGCTTCGGCGGCGGGCGCTTCCACCGGCACGGGAGCGGGTTCCGGCACCGCAGCAACAGCGGGCGCCGCCTCTTCGCCGGCGGCGGGCTCCAGCGTCGCCATGTTTTTTACGATATTTCTGGCAAGGTCCGGCCGCGCCTTGGGGTCGATATGCAACAGCTCGATGCCGTCGTCGATGCGGCGCACGGTGTAGGTTTTATCGAGGGTGAAAACGAGGGTTTTCCCGTCCGATTTGCGCTCGGCGCCGGTGACGTAGGGGTAAAGCGCCTTGAGCACGGCACGGAAATCGGGGTTGGCCTTGCGGTCGAAAACAACCGTGAGCGCGTTGTTATGCATCGACGCCGTAAACTGCGCCGCCTCCGGCCAGTCGAAGGTGATGCGCGCGGCTGTGCCTGCGATATCGCCGCGTACGACCGGCGCCGTGCCGTTCTCGGACACGGCCGCCGCCACGGGCAACAGCACGCAAAACGCGGCAAGGATGACCCTGTGCCGGTATAATGAAATAGCCTGTCTATGCATACGCATAGACTCAGTCTAGGGCGGAAGAATCAGAAAGGCAATTCAGGTTTTACGCGCGCGCCTTGCCGATAAGACCGGCTTCCGTCCGGCTTTTTCCCGATTCGAGGTGCGATTCGACGAACCACAGCTGCTTATCCAGCCCGCGCGTGATTTCGGTCAGCATGTCGGCGCTGACGGCATCGCCCAAGGCGGCGGTTTCATCAATGCCCTTGCGCGCCCTGGCATTGAAATCGGCGATCGCCGACGATAGCGCCGCCACATGCGCCTCGGCATCCACCGCCTGCAACGGATATTCCTTGAGGCGGGAGTTCTTGGCGACGACGCGCGCCGTGCCCAGCGCCTGGCCGCCCAGCTGCATGACGCGCTCGGCGATCATGTCGGAGGCGGCTTCAACTTCGGTCGCCACCTGGTCAAACAATTCGTGCAGGGCGATGAAGGCGGCGCCCTTGACGTTCCAGTGCGCCTGCTTGCATTGCAGCCGCAAATCGACCGCATCGCTTAAAAGTTGATTCAATTTATCCGTCAATTGTTTGCGTTTGACGGCAGGAAGGTCGTTTTTGGTCGAGGCCATGGCGGTTCTCCTTCGGGTTGTGGAATCTGTTGTTATATAGGTCATCCGCCCGCAGGTACAAGGTGTCAACCGGAAATATTTCCTGAGAAAAAATAAAAATCTTGACCGGTTTTATGATTGAGAGCGCGGCAGGATGGGCGTATGATGGTCGAGTAGTAGGGTGCGATGCCCTGCTGCGTAAGTGTCTTGTTTCCAGAACAGTAAAAGGATGTTGTTCTTATGTCAATTCACGCTCATATCAACTCGCTCGCAGAAAAACGCGCTCAGATCAAACAGCAAATAGCCGATGAAACGGCGCACCCGTCACCGAATCTGGTGCTGATTACCACCCTCAAAAAGCAAAATCTGGCGCTTAAGGAAGAAATGCAGCGATACTTGATCCTTCTGGGCAAGGACGCCGCAGGCGCCTCGTCATAACGATATTCCCGCTCGTGCGGGAATCTGCCCCGCCCTGGACACGGGATGGGGCGCAAAAGCTCAGGCACCGCCTGGGCTTTTTGCTTTATATCCCCCTCTACCCCGCGCGGGAGAGGGCTAGGGAGAGGACGGCCGTCAAAATACTTGTGTTGCCGTCGCCGTGGCACTAGAAATACCCCTCCGCCGAGGTTGCCGTCGTAGCTCAGCCGGTAGAGCACCGCATTCGTAATGCGGGGGTCGGGGGTTCGAATCCCTTCGACGGCACCATTTTTCCTATTGATAATACGAGAGAATTTTCTTCGATTATGCGATGGTGTAAAGCCGACTTCTTTGTCATGTCAGCGCGGTGTCAGCAACAAGCGTATAAACGGCTGCAATAGCTGTCGTCCTTAGCCATTATATCTCCTCCTCCGCCTCGCGTTTTTCGGCGCGCGCCAGTTTCTTGCGGCGGCGGTCGGGCACGGTCTGCGGCCGTATCTTCTGCACCGCCTTGGCGACGGGATTCCGTTTCGCCGGCGGACGTTTCTTACGCTTCATGCCTGCCTCCTGCTAATATTTCCGCTATTCCATTTCTCCACCGCCTCCCGCCACTGTTGGCGCTGGGTTTGGTCGGTGTCACGTTTGGGAACGATGAAGAGCGTGGTGAGATAGGGGTCGTCATAGAGCGCAGTCACGAACCAGTCTTTCGAGCGGCGGGAATTTTCGATGTCCATGCCTTGTCTGGCTTCGCGTAAAATATCACGGCGGTCGGCGTCGGTAGTGGCCAGAAGTTGCGCATTAGACTGCATCGGCGTATGCACGATACCAGCCGGGAAGCGCTCTTTAAATTGCCGCGCCATGTCCTGCGGCGACACCGTATTGTCCGTCGCAAGCGGCAACAGCCCGCGATCCTGCCCTTCCCTGTATGCCGCTTCACCGTTCGTCGCTTCTATCGTTTCGGCGCCTGTCATAAAGCCGCTGCCCAGCCGCCACAGCGCGTCATACTCCAGCGACGGTGCGACGGCATCGCCCGCCACCCATACCGAATGACCACGTATGCACGCACTGCCGCCCTCTTCCGCCATGGCATCGGCAACGCTGGAAAGTAACAACCGTTTGGCGGCGGGATGAAAATGCATGGCAATGAGCCGCGTCGGTTGTCGCCGTTTGCACAGCGCCGACGCCCAGGCGAAATACGGCAAAACGGATTCGCGCGGCGGCGCCCACGGCCGCAATAGTTTCCCGCCGCCGATAATAACCGGCACCATCAGCGACAGCATCAGCCCAAAAGCAAGGCCGCCCGTATTGGCAAGCAGCGCCCACAAGCCGATATATTGCAGCACGCACAGCGCCGTCACCAGCCGGTAGCTCCGGCGCGCGAACAGGCTTATGGCGATGAACCCGAAGGCGCTGTAAAGGATGATGTAGGCGGCGATGGTGGTGATCGTGACCGCTTCGGTGGAGAATAGCGAAAGTACGGCAGTCGCCAGCGCGCTGAAAAAGAGCGAGAGCAACAGCGCGTTCAAGAGACCGTATTTTTCCAGCGTTGCGCGGAAGCCGGCGAACATGTCGAGATAATAACGAGACAAATCAAAATACATGGCCTGTGCCCAGCCCATGCCGCCGCGCAATAGCGGCATCACCAGATAGAACGCGAACAGCAGTTGCTGCGCCGCAACATGCTGCAGCATCGCAATCAGCACGACGTCGTGCAGCCGGACGCCAACCATCGCCAGCGCCGGTGGCATCGCCATGCGCACGCGGACGGATGAGAACCGCGCACGGGCAAATAATTTCCCCGGCGTGATGCGCAGGAAATCGGTGATGCGCCGTACGCTAACATAATTAATCAGGCCGACGGCAAGACTTGAAATCACAATGCATAGCGACACACTCCATTCGCCCAGTACCGGCATCAGCAACGTGCCAAGCGCAAAGATCACGATCTCCGGAATCACGATCAGTTCTATCGGCATGAAAATGCGCTTGAGCGCATAGGCGCCGGAATAAAACGTGCGCGTCAGTATACGCACCGACGTCTGGAATCCTATGGCCAGGATCAGCACCGCATAAGGCAACGAAAAATGCGCACCATAGCATGCCCACAACACCGATCCGGCGAAGATCGCGGCGGCGATCGCGGCGGCGGCGGCCAGCCAGCCGGCGATCTCCTGCCGGATGCGCTGCACATGGCGCTGTTTATACAAACGTCGGATATGGTGACGCATGACGTCGGTCGCGCCCCACCAGCTCCCTTCCAGCGTTAAACTCAAGAGGCGCAACAGCATGGCGTGCATCATCACCGACGGCAACGCATAAAGAATCAGGCCGAATTCAATGGCATGCAGCAGCGCCCGCAGACAGGTAATCAGCACCGTATAGCGTGCGCGGTGGGCAAGATAGCGCCACAATTCCTTGCCGAAAACTATAGTGTAGAGTGACGCTTGCCAGCGCGATTGGTGTTGCTGCCGCACGCCCCATGCCGCCAATTTACCGATTGCGGGCATAGACCAGCGACTTGAGCCGCCATTCGCGGCGGATTTTTCGGTAAGGCAGGATACGGAAACTCTTGACGCTGGCGTCACGCAGCAGCGCGCGGTGGACGATGTGCGCCAGCTGATAATCCATCTGCTTAAGTTCCCGGCGGTCATCGGTGAGCATCGCCAGCATCGCCGCATAAGGGTGAGCGTGCGGATGCCGGTAGTCGAGGCCTTCGTTCAGCGCCTGGCACACCATGCGTCCCCGCGTCTCGAACGGCAGATGCTTCGCCGCGCGCGCCGTCGCACGCGCACGGATGGCCATATCGCCCAACACCGTGCGGATTTTTTCGTTCTTGAGCGTTGCCGTGCCGTCGAAGGCGATTTTCATGCCCAGAAATTCGATGTGGCTGGTGCCGACGATCTCACCCGCGGCACGGCCGGCGGCATTAAAAAACGTGCGGCGGTATTTTTTGCGGTTGGGCTCCAGACCGATTTGCGTCAACGTGCCCGCCAGTTGCGATTCCGCTGCCAAGAATATTTCGCGGTCGGGATGCGCGAACAGGATGTCGTCGCTATAGCGCGCGTAGAATCCCCCACGAACGCCGGAGAGCAGCGTATCGACCGGCGTCATGTAAAGATCCAGCAGGAGGCCGCTTAGGGGCAGCCCATCGGGAATGCCGTAAAGCGGCTGGTAATCGCCTCCTTCCGGCGCGGCGATGTTCGGGCGGATCATCTGCGTCAGCAGCGCCTGTTCCTGCGGCAACATGCCGCGCCCATAGGCTTTTAAAAAAAGCGTATCCAGCTGTTCCCACAGCAGCGATGACGGCAGGACGGGGATGGATTCGCCGTACGCCCTGACGTCGCAATGCAGCAGGTAAAGCCCGCGCGTTTTCACCTGCGGCCGTTCACGGCGGTGGCAACGCAGGAACTGCGAAAGATGCGCGATCGGCTGAAAACGGTTGCGGCCTTTGATGTAGGAATAGACGCGCTCCGGCAGCAGCGAATGTGCATCTTCCAGCATCATGGACACCGCGCCATGCACGATGCGGTCCATGAGGCAGGTATCGTATACCGTCCGTGATTTTCCGTTGATGGTAATGTTTTTTAAGCGAACGCTGGAAAATCGGTACTCCCCGGCGGCAACGGATTCTGCCAGGAGCGCCGCCAGTCGCCTGCGGTCGAAAAACGCCTGCGCAAAACTGTAGCCTTCCGCCTGCGGCGCGTGAAGCTGCATGTACGGACGCACCGCCCACTTGGCATGCAGCCATTCGATGGCGCGGCAATAATAATCGGGCTCGGGAATCTTTTGTGCCAGACCGGGCAATACAGGCGTGGAGCGATATTTAGAAGCCAATGGCAACATAGAAGCCGCAGCCAAGACTGGTGCTACTTATATCGTACGTGTCATTAACCAAAAGACAATCGCCTGAGTTGCTGTCGGTGGCGCGCATGCTTCCTTTTTCCGGCAAGCCATCGTCAATTTTCATATCGATGGACTTCGTCGCAAGAGGAGAAAGCACGCCGTTGATGGCGAGCTTATGACCGGAATTTCCCTGCTTTCCGAAAAATAATACATTTCTTTGCGTGCGAGAACAGACACCGATAGTCCAGCCGGCGGAGGGAATGGCGTTCGATGCCGGTATATTATCGCCGGGCACGGCAATGCATCCTACCGGGCCGGTGCCGGGGTTGCAATCGGTCATGGTCGTGGTCATGGACATGCGCCCATGCACTAACCCGGTCAGGTACATCTGTTTCCAGGCATACGGCCCTTCGCTTTTCCAGACGATGATGCCATTGCCGTTGCCGCCGCCGTCGCTGGTGCTGAATCCGTTGGGATGGGAAACGTCATACGGCCAGTATTTACTGGGATTGGTCATATCGCCCGGCAGTACGTCGTACTTGTTCTTAAATAGCCCCACGGCATTCTGGTAAATATTCAGCTCCTTGATAATGGCGCGGTGGCGCGCTTCGGCGAGTAAACTCTTAGCCAGAATAATGCCACCGGCCACCAACGCTATGATGGCAATAACGATTGCCATTTCAATCAGCGTAAAGCCTGGGGTGGTGTTTCTTTTCATTATCGACCTTTGTAACGATGGCGTATAAAAAAGGGCCGGGATAACTGATGAGATGTTCTTTTTATTCACGCTAAGACCGCGATCTCCGTGACGTGAGCAATATCCTGACTTTCGCCAGCGCCGGCCCCTCGCGGTGATTTTAACGGAGATGCGCCCTCTAAATCAAGCGGAAAGCTGCGGCTCTCGGCTGGCCGTCTCCGCCGCGACCTTGGCCTGCCAGGCCGGGAGCTTGGCCGGATGGACGGCAGGCAACGATTTTTCCGGCAACGGCCCCGATGCCAGCGCCCACGGATTCCTGCGCATGGCCTCGACTTCGGCGCGGAGGAGGTTGGTGACTTCTTCGTTCTTGGTCGCCAGCACGTCGGAGCGGCCGAGGAAATTGGCCATTTCTTCGATTAGAATGTTTTGTCTTGATACTGGTTGTTTAGCAATCAAACCGGCAGTTAAAGCGATAATGCTTTTGTCAACACTGTTATCACTCACAACACCTTGACCATGTCCCTTTGAAGAAATAGTGAGTAGGATTTCACCAATAATAGTAGAGATAATAAACAAACATCGCCAAGGCATGGCACCTTTCTTGAATTCAGCAAATATCCGTTCTGAGTGTGGTGCTGTAAGATCTCTTGCTACCCGTCTTGCTTCTTTTGTTTCTGAATAAGTAGTAAATGCATGGCATAATGTACTACCCATATAACCTATGCCTGCAATGGATAATGGATTACTCGCTAAATAATCCCACATCTTTGCCCAACCTTTTTTGATAGGCGCATCTGGGTCATGCGCTTTTTCTTTGCCAAAGATGCCTATTAAAGCTGATACCATAGTAGTGGAGCCTAATAACGTATCGCCCCATCCGCCTTTATGCATTTCGTGAATTTGTTTTTTAGTCATGCCTGGCCGTGTCTTACCAAAAGCACGATTCTGCAAAGCAGACCAAGCGATAAGTGAGCCCGCAGCAAAATAGGCCATATTGCCAATTTCTGAAGGATACGCCTGGAAAAGGGCATCAACTCTTTTGAAAATGCCTTTTGAATCTTTTTTATCTGTCGTAGAAAGAGCGCTATCAGAAGGAATATTCAAACCTTTTTCTTTTGCGTATTGCAACATACCTTTTGCCACTTCACGAATTTGAACATCCGATTGATCGTTGCGTCCATATAAAGTGAATATCGTGCTACCTGTAAGATAAGAAAATCCGGCTAAAGCATCTCTTAAATCCCTACGGTGTCCGGGATTGATCATCTTATGTAATTTCGATTCTTCCCAACCGTATTTAATGAAGCCAAGATCAGCTATGGCCATGGCAACGCCGCTGGCTTGCAGGCTGCGCTTTTTGAATTTCTCCTTAAAGGAAATATTATCATCCTGGGTATCCTGAATCCGCGCCTCACCCGTAACCCACTCCTCCAAAGCAGCAAGTAATCTTTTCTCATGGCCGAATTCGCGCACCTCTAACTGAGGCTTTCCATCCAGTGTCGATGGAATACATTGCCAACCAAGGCCACGTAATGTGTTTATAATAGAGGTGATTGTTGTAGCGTCCAATTCCGTGCGCGCATGAATATACGCGTGAATACCACCTTTTTCGCTCTTTTTGAAGGTGACTTCGTCGATTGCTTTCGACTGCGGATAGGTATAAATACTCACGATTCTGCCTTTTTCTACGGCCCATCTCTGGAAATAGAAGGTAATGGTGGTAAATTTTTTGGATCTAAATTCGGATCTATTCCCGCTTCAGGCACTACTTTGGTGTAATAAGTTACATGGCTGCGACCGGTGCTCATAGAATATGAACTTTCTTCAATTTTCTGTAGCTTTAATGCGTATTTTCCTGGGCTAGTTTCAGATAATCTGTAATTACCAAGAATTGGTTCAACTAATTTTTGCCTTTCTTCTATCAATTTTGTTAATGCTCTTTTATAAGAAACCATATCTACAAATGTTTTGGCTATTTTATCAGTAGCATCAGGCGCAGTAACTGGAAATAAAGCAGCTAAAACTGCCCTAAGTGGCACTCCCAAAGCTCCTCTTGCAAATAACATGGCACCAGTACCATGCCTCTCTAGAAACTCTTTATTTTTTGTGCTGGATTCTTGATCGACTGCATATAAAAAACTGGCTATTTCAGGACTAACTTCAACCTCATTTGGATAGGCTTTGAAACGCGCCGTATTACGTGCTTCAAGTCTTTCTGGGGTAGATTCCACAAACAATGGGTTACCAGGGGTACTTATCCGCTCCCAAAACCCCATTTTGGGTTTATGCAGTTTATAATATTCAACCGATACCCGATCATCGAGAGCCTCCCATCCTCTCAAAGTATCGGCCAGTTTTTCTAACTCAAATGGTGTATTAATTTTATCCATAAAACTCCTCTCCTGACAGTTTTCTACCCTATTAATATAGCACAGAATTTTGGCTAGTTTTGTTACAGTATTGTGACTTTTTTCACAAGAAAAAACCGCGCCTTTTTGAGGGGCGCGGTTTAAATTATTATTATTTATCAATAGGTAGTCTATGCCACCCGCAGTTTGCTATGAAACCGGCTATAGCCGAAATAGATAGCCAGGCCCGCTATCAGGTAGACGATGTAGAACTTGATCGTCACCGGGTTGGAGAGCAGGCCGTAAATCAGATAGCCGCAAAGCCCGATGCCCAGTATCGGCGTCATCATCCCGCCCGGCGCAGTGAACGGCCGTTTCAGATTCGGCTCGGTTTTACGCAGGTAAAGCACGGTGAAGCAGATGATGGCAAACGCCGTCAATGTACCAAGCGACACGACATCGCCCAGGATGGAGATCGGTGTTGCACTGGCGACAAATGCGACGACGGTTCCTACGATCAGCGTATTGATCCACGGCGTCTGGAACTTAGCATGCACTTTGGAAAACAACGCCGGCATCAATCCATCGCGCGACATGGTGTAGAAAATGCGCGTCTGGCCGTAGAGCAGCACCATCATCACCGAGGTAAGGCCTGCAATGGCGCCGATCTTGACGAAGAAGGTGAGCCAGGTGACGCCGATATGGTCGACGGCAACGGCGATCGGATCGGGCACGTTCAGCATGGTGTAAGGCACGATGCCGGTCAGCACGGCGCAAACCAGCATGTACAGAATCGTGCAAATGGCGAGCGACCCTAAAATGCCGATCGGCATGTCGCGCTGCGGATTTTTCGCTTCCTGCGCGGCGGTGGATACGGCTTCGAATCCGACATAGGCGAAGAAGACTATACCGGCAGCGCGTAAGATTCCGTTCCAGCCGTATTTCAGGCCATCGGCCGATTGCTCGGGAATGAACGGATGCCAGTTGGCGGTATCGATATAGAACGCGCCGACGGCAATAAAGGCAACCACCACCGCCACTTTGATAAAGACGATAACGTTGTTGACCGTCGCCGATTCTTTGACGCCGACCACCAGCAGTGCCGTCATCATCAGGATGCCGAGGAAGGCCGGAAGGTTGAAGCCGTTGCCGAAGATAACGTCGTGCGTTTCATTGATGCTAATCGTGGGCGTCGTCCACTCGGGCGGAATCACGATGCCGAAATTGGCGAGGAAGCTCACGACATAGCCCGACCAGCCGACCGCCACCGTCGAGGCGGCGATGCCGTATTCAAGGAGCAGCAGCCAGCCCATCACCCAGGCCAGAAGTTCACCCATCGAGGCATAGGCATAAGAATAAGCGCTGCCGGAGACGGGCAGCATGGCGGCCAGTTCCGCATAGCAGAGCGCCGCGAACACGCAGCATAAACCGGCAAGTACATAAGAGAGCATCACCGCCGGACCGGCATAGTTGGCCGCGGCCTGGCCGGTCATGACAAAGATACCGGCGCCGATGATGCAGCCGATGCCGAGGCTGACCAGATTGGCCGCCGTCAGCGTGCGCTTCAATTCGCCTTTTGCCGATTCGGCCTGAATGGCGCTGATGGATTTTTTAACAAAGAGTTTTGCAAAGGACATGAAAAAGCTCCCGTGTGGTTGTTGGATTGTTCTCGTTATGGATTCTGAATTATCTGTTGTTTTAACGGTTTATGTGTTATTTGCAAGGAGTTATCCGTCCGAGGACGAGGATAGGTTATGAAACTTTATTATCTCCCGTTGATTCTTGTGCCGCTGGCGCTCGGTTATTTTGCGCTGGCCAATAACGTTTTTTTGCCTGATGCGGCCGCCCCGCCGCCTTCCATCGCGCTGATATTATCGCCGGAGCGCATGCCGGATCCGGGCAAGAGCGCGCGCGTCGTGGCCGAGCTGACCAAGGACGGTAAACCGCTCACCGAAGATGAGCTCAGAACCGTGCATACGAAAAAATTCCATTTGCTGGTGATCGATCCCACTTTCACCGATTACCAGCACCTGCATCCGGAGCCGACGCATACGCCGGGCGGCTATCTTTTCACCTTCACGCCGAAACTAAAAGGCGGCTACCGCGCCTGGGCGGACGTCACGCCGATGGACGGCAATCAGGAATTCGCCATGGCCGATCTCGGCAAACCCGCCGCCGCCCATTTGGGCGCGCCGCCGTCGGATAAGGCGATCGTGCAGGGCTACCGCTTCGGCCTGTCGTTCGACGAGACGCCGGCCGAAGGCGAAGAAATCATGGGCAATATCACCGTCCTCGATAAGAACGGCAAAGAAGTCAGGACGCTGGAGCCGGTGATGGGCGCGTTCGCGCATATCGTCGGTTTTTACGACGATTACGAAACCGTCGTACACACGCACGCGATGGGCGACGAGCCGGAAAGCGATGCCGACCGCGCCGGCCCGACGGTGATGTTCCATCTGGCGCCGGAGCAAGCCGGTATGTTGCGCCTGTTCGCGCAATTCAAGATCAACGGTCAGGAAATCTTCGCGCCGTTTACGGTAAAAATAGAACCGACGTCACGGGATTAGGCACCGCGACAGCCCATCGGCGATGCCGCGCATCAACTGAAAATAGAGTTCCGGCCCCGGAGCAAGCAGCGCGCCTTCCGGATCGAGCACGCCGCTTTTGGCCGAGGTGCCATCCAATACATTATCCACCACCCGCGCATTAAACGACGGCTCGCGGAATACGCAAGCGGCAGCGGCGGATTTTATTTTTGTCCTTATCTCCAGTACATGCTTGGCGCTGACGCCTTGCTCGGGATGCAGCGTGACCGCACCCGCCGTTTGCAAGCCATAGGCAGCTTCAAAATATTGATAGGCATCGTGGAACACCACGAATGGTTTGTCTTTAAGAGGTTTTGTCCGGGTTTTCAGTTCGGCATCCAGCGCATCGAGTTTTGCCGCAAGTTTTTTGGCGTTGGTTTCATAGTACGTTTGGTTGACGGGAGCAATCTCCGAAAGCCGCCGCGTGATTTCGGCGACCATCCGCTTGGCGTTAGCAATCGACATCCACAGATGCATATCCGTCGGGCCCTCGTCGCCGTCATTAAAGCGTGTGGGATAGAGCGTGAGGCCAGGAACGTTATCCATCGGCGCGCGCTTCACGGACGGCGGCAGCGTTTCAAACACCTTGCCCATAAAAAGCTCAAACCCGTCGCCCATATAAAACACGATATCGGCATGTTGCAGCACGTCCATCTGCGACGGCCGCAAATGGAACGTATGCGGCGAATCCTTGCCATCCACCAAAAGCACCGGCATATCGCCGCTACCCTCCATCACCGCCGCCACCAGCGAATGCAGCGGCTTGATGGTGACGATGATCTGACCGGTCGTCGCACCCGCAGGCATGGCAACCAACGACGCCAACAGAAAAATATGAAATGGAATATATCCCATGCGACGCAGTGTACCACAGTTGTCAAGCGGGGAGAATCATACCTCCGCACACCGCTTGGAAAGCCAGTCTTTCTCATCCTCGGCGAGGTTGGGCGACAACTGGGTGAAGACCCAGGCGTGGTAGTCGTTCAGCCAGGATTTTTCCGGCGCCGTCAGCATGTCCATATCGACGGCGCGGGTGTCGATGGGGGCGCAGGTCAGCGTCTCGAAGCCGAAATATTTTTTGCCTTTGGGATCCTGCCGCTTTTCGATTACCGCCACCAGATTCTCGATGCGCACGCCGTAGGCGCCTTCCTTGTAATAGCCGGGCTCGTTGGAAATGATCATGCCGGGCCGTAGCGCCACGTCGCCGCCGCGCTTGTTGATGCGCTGCGGTCCCTCGTGCACGTTTAAAAAATAGCCGACGCCGTGGCCGGTGCCGTGGTCGTAATCAGCGCCGTCTTCCCACAGGTAGCGGCGCGCCAGCGCGTCGAGCTGCGCGCCGGTGGTGCCTTCCGGAAACTGCGCCGTGGCGAGGCCGATATGGCCTTTCAACACGCGTGTGAATTTGTCCTTCTGGTCTTCCGACGGGCGGCCGATGGGGATGGTGCGCGTGATGTCGGTGGTGCCGTCGGGATACTGGCCGCCGGAATCGAGCAGGAATAACTCGCCTTTGCCCAGCACGCGGTTGCTGGCCTTGGACGCGCGGTAATGGACGATGGCGCCATGCGGGCCGCTGCCGGCGATGGTGGCGAAGCTCGGCACGACAAACAGGCGGCTTTCGGCGCGCAGGAACAGCAGCCGGTCGCTGACTTCGAGCTCGGTCACCTGCCGCTTGGCCAGTTCCTTATCCAGCCAGGCCAACAATTTCGTCACCGCCACGCCGTCGCGCAGATGCGCCTGCCGCGTGCCTTTGATTTCCGCCGCGTTCTTTATCGCCTTGGGCAGCACGCACGGATCCTGCCCGTCGATAATCTTGGCGCCGGATTTTTCCAGCGTCTGCGTATACCATACCGGTAGCGTCTGCTGGTCGCACAGCACATAGGCGTGTTTTTTGCCCAGCGTCAGCAGATATTCTTCCAGCGTATCGGGCGCGCATAGCGTTACTTCTTTGCCCAGATGCTTTACCACGTCGGCGCTCACGCGGTTGGCGTTTACGAACAACTGCACCATGCCCGCACCGTCGATAATGGCCGGCGCCAGCAAGAGCGGCGAGGTTTCGACGTCGGCGGCGCGGATGTTGAGCAGCCAGCACACGGAATCCGGCGCAGTGAGGATGGCGGTATCGGCGCCGGCGGTTTTGATGTTTTCGGCGATGCGCTTGCGCTTGGCATCGGAAAGTTCGCCGCACAGTTTGCGCTCGTGGATGGTCACTATCGAATTGGGAAGCGGCGGACGGTCGGCCCAGATTTCATCGACGAGGTTGGGGACGGCGACGCATTCAATTTTATGTTTGCCGAGTCCCGTTTCCAAGCGTTTCAGCATGTCGCGCGTGGTGAGCCTGGGGTCGTAGCCGACGCGCTGGCCGGATTTAAGCTGTTCGGCCAGCCAGGCATCGGGACGTTTATCCTCGATATTATATTGCGCGAACAGGTCTTCGCTGACTTCGTTTTTGGCCTGCAGCACGTAGCGGCCGTCGACGAACAGCGCCGCATTCTCCTTGCCGACCACGGCCGTGCCCGCCGAGCCGGAGAAGCCGCAAAGCCAGTCCACGCGCCGACTAGAAGATGGCGGCGTTTCGTTCATGAATTCGTCGTGCACCGGCTGGATGTAGGCGGCGAGATTTTCTTTGGCCATCTTCCGGCGCATGGCCGATAGTTTTTTCTTCACGTCCATGCCGGCATCCTAGCATAAAACGGCGGCAAATTCACAGACTTAATACAAGGGTGCACCAGTCGCCGTTGTTAAAGCGCCGCTCCAGTTTCAGGCCTTGCGCCATGTGCGCGCTTTTCACCTGCGCCTCCTGCGACGAGAGAAGGCCGGACAATACCGCCATCCCTCCACCCCGCAAATGCCGTTTGAGCTGCGGTGCGAACGCCACCAATGGCCGCGCCAGGATATTGGAAATAATCAGGTCGTAAGGCGCCGTACGTTTGATTTTCTCATGGCTGTAGCCGTCGGAAACGACGGTATCGAGCCGGGCGCGGTTGATGCGTGCATTTTCTTTAGTCACATTTACCGCCACCGGGTCGATGTCCGCCGCCAGCACTTCCCCGCGCCATAGTTTCGACGCGGCAATGGCAAGGATGCCGGAACCGCAGCCCATATCGAGTACGTTCCTGAAATGATGCGACTTCGCCAGCCATTCCATCGCCTCCAGGCAACCGCTGGTCGTGCCGTGCTCGCCGGAGCCGAACGCCGCGCCGGCATCGACCTGGATGGAAATCGAACCTGCCGGCGGCGCGTCTTTCACATGCGCGCCGTGCACATAGAATCTTCCAATCGAAAGCGGCGGAAAATCGCGCGCCACCGCCTTTAGCCAATCCTGTGCGGGTAATTGTTTTAGTGTCGCGACGGGAAGCGGCACGTCATGCAGCGCCGAGAGCAGCAGCAAGCGGCGCTTGATGTCCTCCATGTCCGGTTCGGATTCGTAAAGTAATTCGATCGTCCAGATGTGGTTGGCTTCGTCGGTCTCAAACGCCGCTACCGAGAGCGTATTATCGTCGAACGAGTTTTCCGCCGTGCCCGCTGCCGCCGCCGGGATGGTAAAGACCACCTGCCAGTGTTCTGCGCTTTGCGCGAACGGGTTGGTCATTGTATCAGCGCCAGCCACTCATCCTCCGACAGAACTTTAACGCCGAGCTCCTTGGCTTTTTTGAGCTTCGATCCGGCGTCTTCACCGGCCACGACATAATCGGTTTTGGCCGAGACGGCACTCGCCACATGCGCGCCCAGCGACTCCGCACGCGCTTTGGCCTCCGAGCGCGTGAGCGTCGGCAACGTGCCGGTGAATACCACCGTTTTTCCGGCGACTTTTGAGTCGGAAGCGATTTTTTCGGCATCGCGGATGCGCAGTTCCTTGGCCAGCGCGTGCACAATTTTGACGTTATGCGGCTCGCGGAAGAAATCGGCCAGCGCCTCGATCACCACACTGCCGATGCCATCGACATTATCGAGCTGTTCTGCCGCTTCACCGCCTTGCGGCAAAGCTTCCATGGCAGCAAGCCACGCGGCAAACGAGCCGTAGGTCTGCGCCAGGAGCTTCGCCGTGATTTCGCCGACATGGCGGATGCCCAGCGCATAAATGAATTTATGCAAGCTGACGTCGCGCGATTTCTCGATGGCGGCCAGCAGATTTTCCACCGACTTCTCACCCCAGCCTTCGCGCTCGGCAATGACATTGGCTTTCTTGGGCAGATGGAAAATATCCGCCGCGTCTTTAATCAATCCATCCTGCCAGAAAGCGGTGATCTGTTTTTCGCCGAGGCCTTCGATATCCATCGCGCCGCGCGATACGAAATGCTTGAGCCGCTCGACCAGTTGCGCTTCGCACTGCAAGCCGCCGGTGCAGCGGCGCGCCACCTCGCCTTCCTCGCGCACGGCGGAGCTTCCGCACACCGGGCAATGATCGGGGAATTTATAGGCGTGCGAATGTTTTGGGCGTTTGGCGAGATCGACTTCGACCACCTGCGGAATGACATCGCCGGCGCGCTGAATCACCACCGTATCGCCCTCGCGCACGTCCTTGCGCGCGATTTCGTCTTCGTTGTGCAGCGTCGCATTCGACACCACGACACCGCCGACGGTCACCGGTTTCAACCGCGCCACCGGCGTCAGCGTTCCCGTACGCCCGACCTGTATTTCGATTTTTTCTAAGACGGTTTTGGCCTGCTCGGCCGGAAACTTATGCGCAATCGCCCAGCGAGGAGCACGGCCTACTTCGCCCAGCCGGCGCTGGTATTCGAGGTTATCGACTTTGTAGACAAGGCCGTCGATATCATAAGGCCATTTTTGACGTCCTTCATCGCGCATATATTTACAATAGCGTAGAACAGACTCAATATCGCCCCTGGCTAATTGCGGTGTTCTAGGGGGATTTTCCGTGATTGTCTTCAACCCCCAATGCAATAATTGGATTATTGAAGAATGGTGGCTATTTCCAATAGGAAAATCTTCAGTAGTTTCACCCCACCCATAAATAAAATAATTTAATTTACGCTCAGCCGTAATTTTCGGGTCAAGCTGTCGCAATGAGCCTGCAGCGGCATTACGCGGATTAGCAAATTTTTTTTCCTCATCTCTGCTGATGTTCAGTTTGGCGAAATTATCATGCGTCATATAGACTTCGCCGCGGACTTCCAGTGTGGAAGGCGGGTTACCTTGGAGAGCATGCGGCAAAACCGTAGCTAAATTGGCAGTAACATTCTCACCAACTTCGCCGTCTCCTCTTGTAATTCCCTGAAAGAATTTTCCATTTTTATAGATTGCAGAAAATGATAAGCCGTCGATTTTCGGCTCGCAGACGTACTCAACATTTTCTAGAGGGGGTTTAAAAAATGTTCTCACCCGCTCATCCCACTCCCTCACCTCTTCCTCGCTCATCGCATTGTTGAGCGAGAGCATCGGCACGCTGTGCTTGACTTTGGCGAAGGTTTCGAGCGGCGGCGCACCGACTTTTTGCGTCGGCGAATCAGGCGTTTCTAAAACAGGGAATTGTTTTTCGAGCGCCTCCAAGCGGCGGCGGAGTTTGTCGTATTCGGCGTCGGAAATAACCGGCGCGTCTTTTTGGTAATAGAGCGCGTCGTGACGGCGGATGTCGTCGGCGAGTTTTTTCCATTCCTGCCGGGCGTCGTGCAGGGTGAGGTCGAATAAAGTGGGGTTGGCGGACGACATATTAGTAAGCCTGGGTCCCGGCCTTCGCCGGGACAGCTGATTTGCTAAGCTCACATACGTTCGCTAACCAAATCATGCTGCCTGCTCCAGCAATTTCTGCGCGGCTTTGCGCGCTTCCGGCGTGATGGTGGCGCCGGCCAGCATGCGTGCCAGCTCTTCTTCGCGCGTTTTGGCTGAGAGCTCCTCAACCACCGTCGTCACTTTATTGTTTTTGGTTTGTTTGCGGATCAATAAATGCTGGCTGCCGCGCGCAGCGACTTGCGGCAGATGCGTTACCACCAGCACCTGCGCCTTTTTTCCCAGCATGGCAAGACGCTGGCCGATGGCGTCGGCCACCGCACCACCGGTGCCGGCGTCGATCTCGTCGAAAATCAGCGTTGACGCATCACGTACTGAAAGTAACGCCACTTTTAGTGCTAACATAAACCGCGATAATTCGCCACCGGAGGCAATTTTATTGAGCGGCGCGTAGCTCACGTCTTTGGCACCTTTGGCGACGTTGGTCGCGCATAAAAACCGCACGCTTTCCATGCCCGCGGCCGACCAGCCGCTTTCCTCGAGCGACTCGACCGCTACCAAAAACCGCGTGCCTTCCATCTTGAGCGGTCTTAATTCCGCCTCGACGTTTTTTTCCAGTTTTGATGCGGCTTTCTTGCGGCCGTCGGTGAGCTTGGCGGCGGCGGCGATAAAGGATTCTTTGGCCTCGGTTACTTTTTTCTCGAGCGCCTGGCGGCGGTCGTCCTGCGTGTCGATCTGTTTTAATTTTTCCGCAGCTTCGGCGTAGAGCGTCGGAAGTTCATCGATCGGCAGGTTATATTTGCGGGCGGCGGCTTTGAGCGCGAACAGGCGCTCTTCCGTCTGCTCCAGTTTTTGTGGGTTGAAGGTGGCGTCCTGGCCGATTTTTTCGAGCGCACAGGACGCTTCTTCGGCGTGCTCGGCGGCTTTGTCGAGTGCTGCCAATACCGGCTTGAACATTTCGCCCGACGTCAGCGGCGAGCGCGTCAGCATCCGCTCGACCGAGCGCAGGCTGGCGGTGACGCCTTTACCGGCATTCAATTCAGCGATGGCCTGATTTAAAATCTCGAACAGTTTTTCGCTCTGCATCATCAGCGTGCGCTGCTGAGTGAGCGTTTCCTCCTCGCCCGGTTGCGGGTCGAGCTCTTTCAATTCATTGCGGATGTGCTGCAGATATTCCTGCTCGCGCGCCAGATGCGCGGTCTCGGTGATAAACGCCTCAAGCGCCGCGCGCACCTCTTTCCAGCCGCGATAGGCCGCCGCCGTTTTGGCCAACTGCGCTTCCAGCCCGGCATAGCTATCAAGCATGGCGCGGTGAACGCCGGCATCCATCAGCGTTTTCTGGTCGTGCTGACCGTGGATTTCTACCAACGTTTCGCCCAGTTTCTTAAGCGCCGCGACCGTCACCGATTGGTCGTTCACGAGGCAGCGCGTCTTGCCGTCGGAAGACAAGGTGCGGCGAATAATAACCGTATTGGCGTTTTCGATTTCCAGTTCCTCTAAAACCGCCTTGGCGCTGTCGTTATGCGAAATATCGAATTCGGCGGTGACCGATGCTTGCGCTTCGCCCTTCCGCACCAGCAGCGTGTCGGCGCGCGTGCCGAGCGCCAGGCCCAGCGCATCGAGCAAAATCGTTTTTCCGGCGCCGGTCTCACCCGACAGCGCGCAGAGACCGGAGGCGAGCGCGAGTTCGCAGCTTTCGATCAGGACAATGTTGCGGATGGAGAGTTGCGTGAGCATGGGTTCTCATGACTCTTAAGGAATAATGGAATCGTACCACGAAGGTTTCTTCTCGGGCGCCGGTTTGTCTTCTTTCTTGCCTCCGGTCATCAGCTTGTAGCTGTATTTGTACCACGCACTGTCGGGGTAATTGTGCCCGAGCACGGAGGCGTAGCGCTGCGCCTCGTCGGTGATGCCGAGCTTCAAATAACATTCGACCAGACGGTGCAGCGCTTCCGGCGCATGCGTCGTCGTCTGGTAGTTATCGACGACGTAGCGGAAGCGGTTGATCGCCGCCAGATAGTCATCGCGCTTCAGATAATAACGGCCGATTTCCATTTCCTTGCCCGCCAGATGATCGATGGTAAGATCGGCCTTGAGCCTGGCGTCGCGTGCGTATTCGCTGTCGGGAAAGCGGCGGATAACCTCACGCAGCGCCTGCAGGGCGTCTTCAGTGATCTTCTGGTCGTGGCTGACGTCGGAAATCTGCTCATAATAGGAAAGCGCAATCAGGTAATAAGCGTAGGGCGCCGAATCGTTGCCGGGATAGAGCTTGACGTAGCGCTCGAGCGTACTGATGGCGGCATTGTAATCGCCGGCGCGGTAACTGGCATAGCCGGACATAATCTGCGCCGTAACCGCCCACTCCGAATAGGGATACTGCCGCTCGACTTCGGCGAAAGCCTTGACCGCCTCCTTGTAATCCTTCTCGGCCAGCTTATCGCGTGCGTTGTTATAGAGCGTCTCCAGCGGTTGCGGCGGTTGCGGCTTATCCTCCTCGTCCTTGTCGCCGCAGGCGGCAAGCGCGAACAGGAGTAAAATGGGTGCTAGGGCAAGGATACGCATAGCCTGTTTATATCAGGCAAAAAACGGCGTGCAAACAGCAATTACGCGTTGAGGTAGGCGGGCTGGGAGTTTTGCGTAAGCAGCGGCGCCGGCTCGGCATCGGCATCGGCAATGGCATAGGCCGATTCATCGGCCAGAAGCGCCCTTAGCAGCGCGTTATTCAGCGCGTGGCCGGGGCGGGTGAAGGTAACGCAGCCGTCGATGCGGCAGCCGGCGAGGTACAAATCACCCAGGCAATCGAGCGCCTTGTGGCGTACGAATTCATCGCGGTAGCGCAGGCCTTCCTTGTTCAGGATTTTATCCTTGCCGACGACAACGGCATTTTCGAGCGAGCCGCCCAGCGCCAGCCCCTGCTTCCGGAGCGCCATGACTTCGTGCTCGAAGCCGAAGGTGCGCGCACGACTGATGGATTGCTTGAACGTCGTCTCGCGGAAATCGTAACGAGCGAACTGGCGGGCAATCAGCGGGCTGTCGAATTCGATGCCGATGTCGAGGACGCAGCCCTCGTCGCCTTCGCGGTTGGGCTCGATGCGCGCCGTGCTTTCGCCGTCGCTGATTTCAACGGTCTTGAGTACGCGCAGGATACGGCGCGGCGCCGCGAGTGTTTTCAAGCCCGCACATTCGATCATGAACACGAAAGGCTCGGAGCTGCCGTCCATGATCGGCACTTCCGGGCCATCCAATTCCACGATGGCGTTATCGACACCGGCGCCCCAGAGCGCTGCCATCAGGTGTTCGATGGTGGAAACAGTAACGCCGTATTCGTTGCGGATGGTGGTGCCCAGACGCGTATCGGACACCGCGTCGTATCGCGCCGCAACCAGCGCCTGTTTCTTGGGCATGTCGAGGCGGCGAAAAACGATGCCGGTACCCGCCGCGGCCGGGTTCAGCGACAGCTTGACCTGGCTGCCGCTATGCAGGCCAACGCCGAGGCACGATACCTTATTGGCAAGCGTAAGTTGTTTGATCATGTACCTAATCTACGCGAAAACGGGGATGGCTTTCAAATCACTGTTTATTTCAGTTTGTTACAGAGGGGCAAAGATGCGGCTTAAAACAAAGGGAGGCCGGAAAACCGGCCTCCCTTGAGGTAAAATAACGCGCTTAGTTTGCCTGTCTGCGTAAAAACGCCGGGATGTCCAGATACTGGTCATCGCCGGGTGCCGCGGCGGTTTTCGGGCGTTCCGAAATCTCCGGCATCTGCCGCTGCACGACCTGCACGCGCGGCTCAAGCGCTTCCGGACGGCCGGAATCGCTGCGGGCTCCCAACGCACGGCCGACATCGGCCACGCGCTTTAAAAAGCCCTTGCCGCTGGCGTCATCGTGTTGCTGCGGTTCGCGCTGTTCGCGACGCGGGGACACCGAAGCGGCGGAGCGTACCGGTTCCTGCGCAGCGGGGGCCACTTCACGTTGCGGCGCCATTTTCACTTCCGGCGCCGGCGCTTCCTGCATTTCCATTTCCATCTCTTCGGTTTCCCGTTCCCGGGCCGTTTCATCGTACTGCGTTTGCACGGGCGCGGTGGCTACCGGCATTTCGCGTACCGGCAGCGGGGCCGGACGCGGCGGTTCAACATGGCGTACCGGCGCAGGCGCGGCAGCGGTTTCCTGCGGCGCATAGCGCGGCTTGGGCGCTTCGGCTTTCGGCAGGGCGGAGGCGAAGCTGAACGGGCGTTTCTGCGGTTCGGCCGGCGCCTGGTATTTCTGGCCGCTGGGTTGCACCATCGCCTGGACGTCGATGCCGGTGGCGACAACGGAGACGCGCATGCGGCCTTCCATGGCGTCGCTGAAGGCGGAGCCGAAAATAATGTTGGCTTCGGGATCGACTTCCTCGCGCACGCGATTGGCGGCTTCGTCGACTTCAAACAGCGTCATGTCGCTGCCGCCAGTGATGTTGATGAGGAGCGCGCGGGCGCCTTTGAGCGAAACGTCGTCGAGCAGCGGATTGCTGATCGCGGCTTCGGCGGCTTCGATGGCGCGGCGGTCGCCGGTGGCCTCGCCGGTGCCCATCATGGCTTTGCCCATTTCACGCATGACGGTGCGGATGTCGGCGAAATCGAGGTTGATCAGGCCGGGCTTGACCATGAGGTCGGTGACGCCGCGGACGCCGGAGTGCAGCACTTCGTCGGCCATGCGGAAGGCATCGGCGAACGTCGTACGCTCGTTGGCGACGCGGAACAGGTTCTGGTTGGGGATGATGATCAGCGTATCGACATATTCCTGCAATTCCTTAAGGCCGGATTCCGCCATCTTCATGCGGTGCGCGCCTTCGAACTGGAACGGTTTGGTGACGACGGCGACCGTGAGCACGCCCATTTCCTTGGCGATGCGCGCGACGACGGGCGCCGCACCGGTGCCGGTGCCGCCGCCCATGCCAGCGGTGATGAACACCATGTTGCTGCCTTCGATGTAGGCGGCGATTTCGTCATGCGCCTCTTCCGCCGCCGAGCGGCCGACTTCCGGGTTGGCGCCGGCGCCGAGTCCCTTGGTGAGCCCTGCGCCGAGCTGGATGATGCGTTCGGTCAGCGAATGGTCGAGCGCCTGCGCGTCGGTGTTGGCGACGATGAAATTCACGCCTTCCAGGTTGGATGCGATCATGTTGTTGACGGCGTTGCCGCCGGCGCCGCCGACACCGACAACGGTGATGGTGGGACGCAGTTGTTCACCCTGGGTTGGAACACTGAGATTGATGGTCATAGGCGTAAATCCCCAAAAAAACTAAAAGTTAACACGCTCCCGGCCACGATTTTTTACGGCTCTTAACGACCGTATATATTGTATTTTTGGTATTTTTACCACCATATTTTGTGGTTTGCACCTAAAAAATGATGAAAAGATGAAAGATGAGGATGAACAGATAAAAAAGATGGAACGATTATCTGTTCATCTTTTATCTAATCTCTTTCATCAAAAATTCTCTTTGAACCAGCTCACCACTTTTTCGAAACCGGAAGTGAGGCTGCCGCGTTCGCGGTAGCTGTCGAACATCTGTTCTTCCATCGGTTTCTTGACCAGGTATTCGATCATGCCCAGTCCGGTGGCGAAGGCCGGGCCGCTCATGGCTTCGGCCAGTCCCGGCAGCGCGCGCGGGCGGCCGAGGCGGACTTGCTTTCCTAGAATATTCGTCGCCATTTCGCGGACGCCCAGGAGTTGGCTCGCGCCGCCGGTTAAGACGACGCGCTTGCCGGCGAAGGCCGCCGCGCCGCCCATCTGGATCTTGTCGCGCACAATCTCGAAGATTTCCTCGATGCGCGGGCGGATGACGCCGATCAGCATCGAGCGCGGCATGGTATTTTGCTCGTCGGGATCCTCTTCGCCGAGCGGCGGCACGTCGATCATCACCTGGTCGTCGCGGGCGCTGACGATGGCGCTGCCGTGCAATGTTTTCAGGCGCTCGGCGTTGATGAGGCTGGTCGAGAGTCCGCGCGCGATGTCGTTCGTCACGTGCGAGCCGCCGATGGGGATGGCGTCGGTATAAAGGTTTTTGCCGCCGCCGAAGACGGAGAAACTGGTGACGCCAGCGCCCATGTCGATCACGGTCACGCCCAGTTGTTTTTCGTCTTCTTCGAGCACCGAAAGGCCGGACGCATACGGCGAGACGATATATTCCTCGACGTTCAGATGGCAGCGGTTGACGCAATGTTCGAGGTTGCGCGTGACGCTGGGAAGTCCGGTGACGAGGTGCAGGTCGGCGCCGAGTTTTTTGCCGAACATCTTGCGCGGGTCGTTGATGCCGCGCGCGCCGTCTAAGTAATATGATACGGGAATACAATGGATGATTTCGTGTTCGCTGTGCGCCACGCCCAGACGCCCCTGCTCGACGATGTCCATGATGTCGCGATCGGTGACTTCCTCGCCAAGCAAGCTCATCTCGACCGTGACGTTGCGCGAGGTGAGGTTGCCGCCGGAGAGACTGACCAGCACGCTTTCGATGGTCTCGCCGGCCATCTGCTCGGCGGCGTGCACGGCGGTGGCGATCGACGTTTCCGCCTCGGCGAAATCGGTGATGATGCCGCTACGGATGCCTTTGGAAAGCTGGTGCCCGATGCCGGTGATTTTTATTTCGCCGGCGGAATCGACCTCGGCGATGAAGCAGGCGATCTTGGCCGTGCCAATGTCGAGCACAGCGACGTGAGTCGTATTTTTGCGTAATGGATTCGATGGTTTCATATTTCGTCTGGTCGATAGTCGTTAATCCTTAGTCGTTAGTAATCTTATGCCATCGACTAACGACTTACAACTAACGACTTGGTTATGTTTCCTTCGCACCTGCCGCACGGCGCGGCATGTCCTGCGGTGCCACCGTAATAAACAACCTGCCGTCCATACGCAAGTCAATCACTTTCACGGCGCGGTCGAGCAGTTTCTGACGCGATTCCATCTCAGCCAGTATTTTCCATGCCGCTTCCGGCTGTGTTTCCGGCAGCTTGACCTCGATGCCGCTGACCAGCTTGATGTTCCAGCGCCGGTCGCCGACGCGCACCGCCGCCGCGAACTGCCTGGCAAGATCGGCATCCGCCGCCAGTATCCCCATCAGTTCGCCGATATGGGCAGGCGCGTCGTCACCGACGATCAGCGGCAATTGTTTATAGGGCGCGATGTCGAGGCCGCTCATCACCGAGCCCTTATCGTCGACCAGTGACAGTTTTCCCTGATGCTGCCACAGCGCCACCGGTTCACGCTCGACGACGCGGACATAAATGGCATTGGGCAGCGCGCGCTCTACGGCGGCAAAATGCACGCTCTCGACGTGTTCGAGGCGGGCGCGGGCCTCATCAAGATTCACGCGCAAAATCGAATCGCCGCGCTTGATGCCCAGCGCTTTTTCTATGTCTTCCATCGCCGTGCGGTTGCGGCCTTCGAGGTAAATCGCCTGCACGGCAAGCCCGGCGCGGGCGCTGAGCGTATAGGCGCCGTCCACGGTGGCCGCCCATGTGCGCTGTCCGGCGTTTGAGAACACAAGCCACGACCCGCCGCCGATGCCGATCACCATACATACGGCCGTGCATCCGATCAGCAGGCGCAATTGCCAGAACTGGCGGCGCTTGCGCGCCGCCTTATCGCGCATGATTTGCCGCGATTGCCGCTGCCGCGGCGTCAGCTCATCCTGTTTTTTCTTTGCCATAAATTTTATCTTCGCGTTTGGCTTGTGAATCCAACTGTGCATTATCCACCAAACTCTTTACCAACTGGTTAAAGCCGATGCCAACCGACGCGGCAATTTCCGGTGACAGCGACAGCGCCGTCATGCCCGGCTGGGTGTTGACCTCGAGCAGGTAGAACTTCTTTTCGTCGTAGCGGAAATCGGCGCGGGACAGGCCGCGGCAGCCAAGTGCGCGGTGGGCTTGAAGCGCCAGCTGCATTACTTCGTCGTATGTATCCTTGGGCAGCGGCGCCGGGCAAAGATGCTCGGTAAAGCCCTCGGTATATTTATTGGCGTAGTCGTAGAAGCCGCTTTTGGGACGGATTTCGGTAACGCCCAGCGGTTTATCATTCAAAATCGCCACCGTGATCTCGCGGCCGGGGATATATTCTTCGACCAGATAATTTTGTTCGACATCCTTCTCCATAATCATGGAGAGCGACCGGTTATCCTCCGGCATGACGATATGCACGCCGACGCTCGATCCCTCGTTGGCTGGCTTGATGACGTAAGGACGCGACAACGGATCGCCTTTGATTATCTCCTCGCGGCTCAAGGTTTTTCCCTTAGGGCACAGAAGGCCTGCATCGGCGAATATCTTTTTCGCCGCCGGTTTGTCCATGGCTAAGGCCGAAGCCAGCACGCCGGAATGGGTGTAGGGAATTTTCATCAATTCGAGCATGCCCTGCACGCAGCCGTCTTCGCCCCATCTTCCATGCAGCGCATTAAAGACAATATCGGGTTTGGTTTTTTGGAGCACCGAAGCGATATCAGGGTCGACATCGATTTCAGTGACTTTATATCCCAACTCCTTGAGTGCTTTCGCGCACGCCGCGCCGCTATTTAGCGACACTTCGCGCTCCGCCGACCATCCGCCCATGAGTACTGCAATATGCTTTGCCATTATGCTAGTTTCCCAATCCTTGCGATTTCCCACTCCAACTCAATGCCGCATTTTTCTTTGACGCGGCGGATCACTTCTTCGCCCAGCGCTTCCAGATCGGCTGCGGTGGCGCTGCCGGCGTTGATCAAAAAATTGCAATGTTTCTCGGAGACCTGCGCGCCACCGATAGTGAGACCGCGACAGCCCGCCTGCTCTATCAATTCCCACGCCTTATGGCCGTCGGGATTTTTGAAGGTGCTGCCGCCGGTAGCTGAGCGGATGGGTTGCGTGTCGCCACGCGCCGTTTGAATTTCGTCCATGCGCGTGCGGATTTTTTCTTGGTCGCCCGCCTGCCCTTTGAATATCGCTTTGGTCACGATTGCGCCTTCCGGCAAGTCACTATGCCGGTATGAAAATCCTAACTCTTTATTGGTGAGCGTGCGTATTTTCCCGCTGCGCTCGACGATCTCGGCTTCGACCAGCACCTGCGACGTATCGCTGCCGTAGGCGCCGGCATTCATCCTGACCGCGCCGCCGACCGTGCCGGGGATGCCGCTTAGAAATTCGAGGCCAGCAATGCTATGATCGCAAGCCACTTGCGCAACATGAATATCAAGGCAGGCGGCGCCTGCTACCACATAATCCCCTCCCCCTCCCCCTCCCCCTCCCGACGCATTCGCGTCGACCTCCCCCCTAAAGGGGGAGGTAAAAAGAGAAGTAAACCCTCTGCCCAACTTCACCACCACGCCGTCGATGCCGCCGTCGCGGACGATGACGTTCGATCCTACCGCCAGCACCGTGACCGGAACATCATCGGGCAATTTCGATAAAAAATTCGAGAGGTTCTGTACGTCGTTGGGCTTGAACAGCCACTCCGCCTTGCCGCCGACACGAAACCAGTTGGTTTTCGATAAATCAGCGCCAGCACGCAACTGATCGGCAAATTCGGTGCTTTCCAACGGATGTTCTTTTACCGCGCACGCCGGTTTCATGACGCCGCCTTTTTCTTTTTGAGCTTCGAGAGTTCTCCCGGCAGCGCATACGCCCATTTAGTGATGGAACCGGCGCCAAGGCACACCACCATATCGCCCGCTTCTCCTACCGAGGCAACGGTCTTGGCCAACGCTTCAGGCGACTCGAGTTTCAGCACATGTTTGTGCCCGGCGCTCTTCAATCCTTCGACCAATTTATCGGCGCTGATGTTTTCGATCGGTTCTTCGCCGGCGCTATAGACGTCGGCGACAATGACGCAATCGGCGTCGTTAAAGCAGGTGCAGAATTCACCGAATAAATCTTTGAGGCGCGTGTAACGGTGCGGCTGCACGACGGCGATGACCTTGCCGCCCTTTTGCTGCGCCTTGCGCGCGGCTTTGAGCGTCGCGGCGATCTCGACCGGATGATGGCCGTAATCGTCGATCACCGTTATACCCAGCCCCTCGCCGGTTTTGGTGAAGCGGCGCTTGACGCCTTCGAACTGCGTAAAGGCGGCGGCGATGTCCTTATCCGGAATTTTTAATTCGAGCGCGATGGCGATCGAGGCCAGCGCATTGCAGACGTTGTGCTCGCCATGCATCGGCAGCAGCACGTCCTTGATGACGCGGCTTTTGTGATGCCAGCGGTCGGAGATTTCGACGTCGAAGCGCTGCCCTTCCGCCACCGGGCGGATATTGGCGGCGCGGATATCGGCCTGCGGGTTGGTGCCGTAGGTGATGATGCGGCGGTCGTGCGTGCGCGCCGCCAGCGTCTGCACTTCCGGATGGTCGGTGCACAGTACGGCGAACCCGTAAAACGGCAGGTTGGTGAGGAAGGTATGGAACGCGGCTTTCACCGCCTCGAACGAACCGTAATGATCGAGATGCTCGGGATCGATGTTGGTGATGACGGCAATCGTGGCCGGAAGACGCATGAAGGTGCCGTCCGACTCGTCGGCCTCGACCACCATCCACTCGCCGGCGCCGAGATAGGCGTTGGTGCCGCGCGCGTTGATGATGCCGCCGTTGATGACGGTGGGTTGCAAGTCCGCCGCCTCCAGCATGGCTGCCGTCAGCGCCGTCGTCGTCGTTTTTCCGTGCGTGCCGGCAATGGCGATCGACATCTTAAAGCGCATCAGCTCAGCCAGCATCTCGGCGCGGCGTACGACCGGCAGCCTGAGCTCGCGCGCTGCCAGCAATTCGGGATTGTCCTGCCTGATCGCCGTCGACACCACCACCACCGACGCTTCCTTGATATGGTCGGTCTTGTGGCCGATGAATATTTTGATGCCGCATTGTTTCAAGCGCTGCGTGTTGTAACTGTCGCTGCTATCGGAGCCCTGCACCTTGTAGCCCAGATTGTGCAGCACCTCGGCGATGCCGCTCATGCCGATGCCGCCAATGCCGATGAAATGCAGCACGCCGACATCGAGCGGCATCTTATGCGAAAACGGCAACGGCCTGAATGAACTCATGCCGCCACCTCCGCGTGATGCGAGATCAGCGTCGGGCGCGAAGGCGGCGACTCGCTTTTGCCGGCGCTACGATTGTCGCCTCTTGCCGCGGCGATCAGCACCAGCATCGCCAGTTGCGTCGCCGCATCGGGTGCGCCGAGTTTTTTGGCGTTCTCCGCCGCCTTGGCCAGCGCATCGGGCGCGGTCAGGAAGGCTTCGAGCCGCGCCGCCAGCGCCGCCGGGGTAAATCCGTCCTGCGCCATCACCCAGCCGCCGCCGACATCTTCAAAGGCGTTGGCGTTATAATATTGGTGATTGTCCATCGCCGTCGGCAGCGGCACCAGAATCGCCGGGCGTCCGGCGACGGCGAGCTCGGATACGGTCGAAGCGCCAGCGCGGGCGATGACGAGGTGGCTTGCCGCCAGGCGCGCCGGCACATCGACGAAGAACGTCGCAAGGTCAGCGTTGACGCCGATCTCTTCATAGCGCGCTTTGGCGGCGGGCAATTCCTGCTCGCGGCATTGCTGGTCGAGACGGATGCGCGCGCGCAGGCTTGCGGGCAGCAGCGCGATCGCCTCCGGAAGTATCTGGCTGAAGATGGCGGCGCCCTGGCTGCCGCCGGTGACCAGGATATGCATCTTGCCGTCTTGCATCAGGCCGGAATACGGCACGTTGCGCAAAGCGCGGATCGAGGCACGCACGGGGTTGCCGGTGACGACAACTTTTCCCGCATCTTTTTCGGCCAGCATCTGCGTGTCCGGAAACGAGGTGGCGATGGTGCCGACACGTCCGGCCAGCAGGCGGTTGGCGCGGCCCAGCACCGAGTTTTGTTCGTGGATGATGGTGGGGATCCCCTGCCCGGCGGCGGAAAAGGCGGTGGGAAACGATGGGTAGCCGCCGAAGCCGACAACGGCCTTGGGTTTCAATTGCCGTAGCACGCCGCGCGCCTGAGCGATGCCAAGCAGTATTCCGGCCGCGCCCAGGATTTTTTTATGCCAGGCGCCGCCGACGGTGCCGGCATGGATGGTGCGGATTTCAATATTGGCCAACGCACCGCTCTTATAATGACCGAAGCGGTGATCGGTGACGAGCACGACGCGCTCGCCTTTTTGCAGCAACACTTCCGCCAGCGCTTCGGCCGGAAAGACATGCCCGCCGGTGCCGCCTGCCGCCAGTACGATCGGCTGTTTTTCTTTTTCGCTCATGAAGCACCGCGCTTATAAAGATGTGTAAACATCGCGTATAGTGTAATCAATGCCCACGCTGCTTCAAGCAGAAACGCCGGTAAATTCCAGTGTACCAGAAGCGAAATAATCACAAGAATAGCCCCCAGCAGGTTGACGCCGAGATACCAGGCGCCGTGGGCGCTGATCTTTTCTTTCTGCAGCAGGACATAGGCCGCAAGCATGGAAATGACACCGATATTTCCGATGATTTCGTAGATGTCCATTAGCGCTGCTGCCCGTATTTTCGCCGCGTCAGCGCCAGCATCATGCCCATGCCGAGCGCGATGGCCACCACCGACGATCCGCCGTAACTCAGGAACGGCAGCGTCATGCCCTTGGCCGGGAACAGGTTGACGGCGACGCCCATATTGATCACCGCCTGCACGCCGAATTCCGCCGCCAGACCGGTGACCGCCAGCACGACGAACAGATCGGTTTCCTTCCACACGCGCGACAACCCGCGCAACACGACGAAAGCGAAGAGCCCGACAATCAGTATGCAGACGATGACGCCGAACTCTTCGCCGGCGACGGAGAAAATAAAATCGGTGTGCGAGTCGGGCAGGAATTGCTTGACCTCGCCCTCGCCCGGGCCGCGGCCCAGAATGCCGCCGCTTTTAAACGCCTCCAGCGATTTGCCGATCTGGTAATTATCGCCTGCCGACGGATCGAGGAAGCTGTCGATGCGCTTGGCAACGTGCGGAAATAAATAGTAAGCGCCGAAGATGCCGGCGACCGCCAGCACGCCCATCATCATTACCCAGAACATAGGGAGACCGGCCAGAAATAGCTGGATGCCCCACATCGCCGACACGGTCAGCGTCATGCCGATGTCGGGCTGTATCACGAGCAAAAGCACCACCAGCAAATACAATCCGATGGCGATGCGGTAGCCGGGGAAATCGACCCGGCGCTGGTTCTCAGCGCATATCCACGCCATGACCACGGCGAAAAACGGCTTCATGAATTCCGACGGCTGTATGGAAATACCGGCAAGGTCGATCCAGCGATGCGCGCCTTTGACGGCGACGCCGAAGAACGGCACCAGAATCATCAGCACGATGCTGGCGCAAAAGCCGAACACCGCCAGGCGGCGTATGGCCAAAGACGGCAGCAGCGACACCACGAACATGCACGCCACGCCAATCAGCAGGAATACATGGTGGCGGTGCACGAAATAAAACGCCGGCAGGTCGAGGCGTTTGGCCACCGGCGGGCTGCCCGCCGTCACCAGTATCGCTCCTATCATCACCAGCAGCATCAGCGCCGCCACGTTAAGCCGGTCGACCGACCACCACCAGCGGCCGATAATCCCGGTATTGGTGCGGTCAAGACGCATAAGAATTTCTGGGATTAGGGATTGGGGATTGGGGATTAGAAGAATTTTTCTGTAATGTTTCCACCAACGTACAAAACGCATCGCCGCGTTCCTCGAAATTTTTAAACTGATCGAACGAGGCGCAGGCGGGAGAAAGCAGTACCACCGCATTCTTCCTGCCGTCCTTCACTGCCATCTCGGCTGCTTTTTTCACTGCAACATCGAGCGTGCCGCAATGCGAAAAAGGCGCTTTGCCTTCGAGCGTCGCCGCGAATTCTTTTTCCGCTTCGCCGATCAAAAACGCGTGCGCGATCTTTGGAAAATATTGCTTAAGCGATTCGATGCCGCCCGCTTTGGGTTGGCCGCCCGCTATCCAGTAAATGTTATCGTACGGCGCCAGCGCGTTTGCGGTGGCGTCGGCGTTGGTGGCCTTGCTGTCGTTGATGAATTTAACGCCGCGAATGGTGGCCGCCAGTTGCAGCCGGTGCCGGAGTCCGGCGAAGCCCTGCATGGCCTTATAAATATCGTCGGGCTTTAGGCCCAGCGCCCGCGCCGCCGCATAGGCCGCCGCCGCATTCTGCCAGTTGTGGCGTCCGGTCAGCGTTACTATTGAAGAAAGAGGGATTGGGGATTGGAGATTGGGGATTGGGGATAAAACATCGTACAATATTCCGTCCTTCACATAAATACCGGAAGATAAGGCTTGATGAGAAGAAATCTCTATCCATTTCTGTTTGCCAATCCCTAATCCCCAATCCCTAATCCCTCTTGAATGCTCATCATCCACCGCGATCACCGCCACATCGCCCGCCTGCTGGCGGTCGAAGACGTGCCGCTTGGCGTTGATATAGCCTTCGAGGTCGCCGTGGCGGTCGATATGGTCGGGTGAGATGTTGAGCCACACGGCGATGTTGAACCGCGCGCTCTTCACCAGATCGAGCTGGTAGGAGGAAAGTTCGAGCACATAAGCGCCATCTTTTTTGAGTGGCGCCAGCGCCAGCGCCGGCGTGCCGAGATTGCCGCCTATTTCCGCCGTACGGCCGCAGCTTTTTAAAATATGCCCCAGCAACGTCGTCGTCGTCGATTTGCCGTTGGTGCCGGTGATGCCTACATACGTCGCCTGCGGGCAAGCGCGGTACAAGAGTTCAATGTCGCCGATGACCGGGCAGTTATGTTTCTTGGCAAGTGCGACCACCTCGTGCGGCTTGTGCGTAAACGGTATGCCGGGCGAAAGCACGAGGGCTTTCATTTCTGTCCACGGCCAATCTTCATAATTTGACATCTGACATCTGCCATCCGGCATCTGCCGTGCAGCGGCATCGTCCCACGCCCACACGTTCGCGCCGCCGGCAAGCAAAGACGCCACCGCCGCCTCGCCTGCTTTGCCTAAGCCAAAGACGCCGACATTCTGGTTTTTGTATTCGGTGACGGTGATCATATATTATCATCCTGAGCGAAGGCCGTAAGGCCGAAGCCGAAGGACCTTTACCGTTGCAACTGGCAAAGTTCCTTCGGCGCGCTACGATCGCTCAGGATATACTACCTCAATTTCAACGTTGATAATCCTAACAATGCAAAAATACAGGCGATGATCCAGAAGCGGATGACGATGGTCGGCTCCGCCCAGCCCAGCTTCTCGAAATGGTGGTGGATGGGCGCCATGCGAAACACGCGCTTGCCCGTCAGCTTGAACGAGGCGACCTGCACCATCACCGACACCGCTTCCAAAACGAACAGCCCGCCGATGATAGCCAGCACGAATTCATGCTTGGTGATGACGCTGATCGTGCCGAGCGCACCGCCCAGACTCAGGCTTCCGGTATCGCCCATAAAGACTTTGGCGGGCGGGGCGTTGAACCACAGGAAGCCCAGGCTGGCGCCCACCAGCGCCGAGCAGAACACCGCCAGCTCGCCCGATCCGGGAACGAAATGCAGCTGCAGGTAATTGGCGAAGACGGCGTTGCCGACGAGATAGGCGATCAGCGCGAAGCAGCCGGCGGCGATCATCACCGGCACGATGGCCAGCCCGTCCAGCCCGTCGGTGAGATTGACCGCATTCGATGCGCCGATCATCACCAGCATCACGAACGGCAGGTAAAGTATGCCGGCGTTTATCAGTATGCCCTTGAAGAACGGCACGGCAATCACGTCACTCAAGCCTAGCGGCGACGCGCTCTGGATGATGAACCCGGCGATAATCGAAATCACCGCCTGCCAGAATAATTTGCGGCGGCTGGAGAGCCCTTTCGTGTTGCGCTTGGTGAGCTTCAGAAAATCGTCGGCAAATCCCAGCGCGCCGAATCCCATCGTCACCAGCAGCACGACCCAAACATAGGGGTTGGAAAGATCGGCCCACAGGATCGTCGAGATGCCGACGGTGAGCAGGATCATGACGCCGCCCATGGTCGGCGTGCCTTTTTTGGTGAGGAGGTGCGAGGCCGGACCGTCGTCGCGGATGGGCTGGCCTTCCGCCTGCTTCGATTTCAGCCAGCGGATGATCTTGGGGCCGATATAGAAACTTAAAATCAGCGCCGTGAACATGGCGACGCCGCTCCTGAACGTAAGGTATTTGATGAGGTTGGCCAGCGCGTAATGTTCGGCGAACGGCGCCAGCAGGTTATACAGCATAACGTTGCTCCCTTGCCGTGTGCGCGGCTTCGCTTTTGATGTCATCCACCAGTTCGTAAATCTTGCTGCCGTGCGATCCCTTGATCAGCAGCACGTCGCCCGGGCGCAGGCTTTGCATCAACGCCGGCAACAATGCGCGCGGCTGCTCGGCGTGGCCGCTGCGGATGGTTTGCGGCAGCGCCTCATACAGCGACTCCATCCATTTTCCGGCGGTGAGCACCATGGAAAATCCCTGACGTTCGAGCGTGACGCCGAGATTCGCATGCAGGAGCGGTGCGTCTTTCCCCAGTTCCAGCATATCGCCGAGGAGCGCGATCTTTCGGCCTTTTTTGCCCGCCGCTTCCCACACCTCCGCCGTCTTGACGAAAGCGGCGCGCATGGAGGTTGGGCTGGCGTTATAGCTGTCGTCGATGAGCAGAAACTCGCCGCCTCTTAGCGGGATTTTCTCGACGCGGCCGCGGCCTTTGGGTTCGCTGAACGTAGCCAGAGCGCTGGCCGATGCTTCAACGCTCAGTCCCAACGCCTGTGTCGCCGCCAGGGTAAAGAGGCTGAGGAGCGCCCAGTGCCTGCCGACGGCTTTCAAGGTGTAGGTCACGCGCTTGCCGAAAATCATCGCATGCACCGTGCACCCCGACATATTCGGGCGGTAATCGACCAGGCGGCAATCGGCAAGCTGGCTTTCGCCGCAGCCGATGATGCGCCGGATCTTTTTCTTCTGTGCCGCCGCTTTCAGGCGATCGAAATGCGGGCTGTCGGCGTTTAAGATCGCCACGCCATCGGCCACCACGCCTTCAAAGATTTCGGCCTTGGCGTCGGCAATGGCTTCGACCGAACCGAAAAATTCCAGATGCACGGCATCGACGCCGGTGATGACGGCAATGTAAGGCTGCACCATGCGCGTCAGCTCTGCGATTTCGCCTTTGTGGTTCATGCCCATCTCGAATACGGCATAAGGCGCTTGCGGCGGCAGGTTGGCAAGGTTGAGCGGCACGCCGATATGGTTGTTGTAATTGCCGTAGCTGGCGAAGACGTCGCCGTGCGCCGCCAGCGCCAATCTCATCATTTCCTTGGCGCTGGTCTTGCCGACGCTGCCGGTGATGCCGATGATTTTTCCCTGCGCGCGATGGCGGGCGTAATTCCCGAGCGCCTGCAACGCTTTCAGCGTATCGTCGACAACGACGCATTTCTTATCCGGCGGCATTTTCTGGCTGACCACCGCCGCCGATGCCATACGGTCAAAGGCACTGTCGACGAAGTTGTGACCGTCGAACCGCTCGCCCTTGAGCGCGAAGAACAAGTCGCCGGATTTGACGCTGCGGCTGTCGATCTCGACGCGCGAGGCCGTCCAGGCGCCGCCCTGCACTTTACCGCGCACCGCCTCGGCCACGACCTTATCCGTCCACAAACTCATGCCAGCTTCAATTCCTTCACGCCTTCCCTTGCCACTTGTGCATCGTCGAACGGCATTACCTTATCGCCGACGGTCTGCGTTTTCTCATGCCCCTTGCCGGCGATGACGAGAATGTCGCCTGCTTCAAGTTCTTTCAATGCAGCATAAATAGCTTGCCTGCGATCCGCAACTTCTTTACCGCGCGGACAGGCGCTCAAAATTGCTTTCCGGATTACCGCCGGGTTTTCACTGCGCGGATTGTCGTCGGTGACGGTGATGCCGTCAGCCAGCTGATTGGCGGCTTTGCCCATTTCCGGGCGCTTGCCCTGGTCGCGGTCGCCGCCGCAGCCGAAGACGACGTGCAATTTATCCTGCGTATGCGGCCGCAGCGTTTTTAAAATATTGGCCAGCGCCGTCGGCGTATGCGCGTAATCGATATAGATGGCGGCGCCACTCGCGAGCGACGCCACTTTTTCCAGCCGCCCCGGCACACCTTTTAATTTGGGGACGACAGCCAGTGCCTCCTCCAGTTTTCCGCCGGTGGCCTCGACCAGCGCCAGCGCCGCCGCGATGTTGAACACCTGGAACGCCCCGGCCAGCGGTATCTCCAGCCGGTACGGCTTGCCGTGAATATCCATCAACGCCGTTTGCCCCTGCGCCACCGGTACAATAGCTTTTATCGTATAATCCTTGCCCGATTTGCCGAAGCCGACAATACGCAGGTTGCGTTTTTCGCACAGGTCGGCAAGCGCGGCGTATTTCGTATCGTCCTGGTTCAACACCGCCGTTTTTCCCACCGGCAGTACTTCGCTGAACAGCCGCGCCTTGGCGGTAAAATAGGCTTCCTCAGTCAGGTGATAATCGAGATGGTCGCGCGTGACGTTGGTAAACGCCGCCGCTTCCAGCGTAACGCCATCCAAGCGAAATTGGTCAAGGCCGTGGCTGGACGCTTCCATGGCGACGTAGTCGATTTTTTTCCCCGCCATTTCAGCCAGCATCTTGTGCAGCAACACCGGATTGGGTGTCGTCTGCGATTCGGGATACATCTCTTCGCCAGAGCCGGAGAGGATGCCCAGCGTACCGATCGAGGCCGAGGAATTTCCTAGATAGTGCCAGAACTGGCGGAAAAAATCAGAGGTCGAGGTTTTGCCATCGGTACCGGTGACGGCGACAACATGCCGGGGTTGCTTGCCGTAAAACGCCGCTGCCATCTGCGAAAGCGACCGGCGCGCGTTGTTGCTGCGGATGATGACTGGCGTTCCCTCCCCCCTATGGGGGGAGGGATTGGCATCGCACAATATCGCCGCCGCGCCGGACCGTATCGCTTGCTCGATGAATTGCGTGCCGTCGGTCTTGGTTCCTTTGAGCGCGACGAAGAGCGCGCCTTTCGTCACGCGGCGCGAATCGGCGGTGATGTCGGTGATGGCAAGGGTTGCGGCTGCGGGCGGGGTTTCCACCACATCGGAGCTGGCACGGATTACATCAATAAGAGACGGCATGAAGGTATGTTTTAGCCGCAACCGGAGCCGTCGGCAATTCCGGTTTACGGTTCACCCAGAATTTCTCAGCGTCGTCGCCCGGTGTGTCGAATTGCGGCGAAAGGCCCAGCATCGGCCCCATGCGCGAGATCACCTCGCCGACCACGGGTGCGGCAATCCAGCCGCCGGTGGCAAAACCGAATGTGGATTTGTCGCCCTTGGGCTCGTCAACCATCACCAATACGACATATTGCGGATCGTCGACGGGAAAGACGCTGATGAAGGAGGCGAGCTTGGCGCTGTCGCTATAGCCGCCGCCGGTGACTTTTTCAGCGGTGCCGGTCTTTCCGCCGACGCGGTAACCGGGCACGTCGGCTTTGGTCGCCGTGCCGTGATCGACAACGAGGCGCATCAGCCGGCGCATGTTCTTCGACGTCTGCTCGGAGACGACGCGCTCGCCTTGCGGCCGGTTTTTATTGCCGTCTCTCAGCAACGTCAGCCTGGGCAGCGTGCCGCCGTCGACCAGCGTGGCGACGCCGCGCACGAGATGGAGCGGCGATACCGAAATGCCGTGGCCGTAAGCGATGGTGACGGTGTTTATTTCCTTCCACTCGGATGGGTAAAGCGTCGGCGCTTTTTCCGGCAGTTCGATTTCGATCGGTTTCATCATGCCGATTTTATCGAGGAAGGCTTTCTGCCGCTTGGTGCCGACATCGAGCGCCGCCTTGGCCGCGCCGATATTGGACGAGTAGGCATAAATCTCGGGAATGGTGAGGTAGCGTTTCTGCGGATGCGAATCCTGAATGGTGAAGGTAGAAATCTTGAGCGGATTGGTGGCGTCGTAACCGCTTTGCATGGTCGCCGTGCCGTATTCCATCGCCATTGCCAGCGTGAAACTTTTAAACGTCGAGCCCATTTCGTAGGTGCCGAGTGCCACACGGTTGAAACGCGCCGCATCCGGCGCCTTGCCCGGCTTGTGCGGGTCAAAATCCGGCAGCGACACCATCGACAGCAGCTCGCCCGATCGCACATCCATAATCACGCCGACGGCGCCGATGGCCCTGAATGTATCGACGGCTTTCTGCGTTTCCTCGCGCAAAATCGCCTGCAGGCGCACGTCGATGGAAAGCGTCATCGGATCGCCGCCGCCGGGATTTTTGAGCTGCCGGTCGAATTGTTTTTCGAGCCCGGCCAGCCCGTGGTTATCGACACCGACGTATCCCACGACGTGCGCCAGCAAATTGCCATAGGGATAAACGCGCCGCTCTTCGGGCGAAAAATAAAGGCCGGGGATGCCGAGGCTGTTGACCGCCTGCTGTTCCCTGGGCGCAAGATTGCGTTTAACCCAGACGAAACTCTTGCCGCTTTGCAAACGGGATAGCAGCTGCTTGCCGTCCATGCCGAGCGCCTGCGAAAGGCGTGTGGCGGCCTCTTCGATGTTTTTGATTTCCTTCGGGTTGGCGTAGACGGAGGCGGTGACCAGGCTCGTCGCCAACAGCTCGCCGTTCCTGTCGACGATATCGCCGCGCGCCAGCTGCGGCTCCGAGGACGCGACCGCCACCTGCTCGTCGCCGGAATCGGGGTCGCTCACCGTGATTGTCGCCGCTTTCGGGTTATGGATGACGGCGATGTCGATCAGGCGCGCGCAAATGCTGCCGAAGCAGAGCAGGAAAAATAATCCGACGCAGAGCATGCGCACGCGGCTTTGCTCGATCAGTTTCCTGCCGGTGCTTTCCTTGACGATGACCTTGCGCGGGGTGCGGCTCACTCGGCGTTTTCCCCACCGGTATCGAATTTGACCAGTGTCGGCGCAAGGGATTTCTTTTCGTTCGTCGCCTGCATTTGTTTCGGGAACGGAATGGCTTCTATTTCAGCGACGCGGTCGGCGGTGACGCTGGACGACGATAGGTATTTATTGGAAAGTTGCTTCAGGCGCTCGGGGCGGTTCAAATATGCCCATTCCGCCGCCACGACGCGCAGCGCTTCTCTTTCGGCATCAAGATCGTGCGACGCCTCGGCGACCTGGCTTTTGAGCGACTGCACTTCGTATTTGACGCGGTAAAGCAAGAAGATGGCCAGCGCGACAACGAATACCCATGCGAAGAGCGGCAACCGGCGCATAGCGCCTACCCTGCATTATCGTCAGCGCGTACCATCATGCGCATCACCGCCGAACGCGCACGCGGGTTTTCTTCGCATTCGGCTGCGCTGGCGGTACGTTTGCCCGGCTTGGGTAAAAAAAAGTGGGGAACCTCCTGTGCCACCTGCCGATCGGGCAGATGGCGCGAAGGCTCCCCAAGTTTACCGCAACGGGAGATCAAGAAACGTTTGACGAGGCGGTCTTCAAGCGAATGGAACGCAACGACGACCAGCTTGCCGCCGGGGGCGAGCAGGCTTTCGGCCGATTGGAGTCCCTTCTCGAGTGCCTCGAATTCCTGGTTGACGTGGATGCGCAGCGCCTGAAAACTTTTGGTCGCCGGATCGCTTTTCTTGTGCTTGCCGCCGACAACGTTACGCACGATCTCCGCCAGCTGGCGAGTGCTGGTGATCGGCGCCTGGGCGCGTTCTTTGACGATGGCATGCGCGATCTTGCGCGACGCTTTTTCCTCGCCGTAATAATAAAGTATGTCGGCCAGTTCCTGTTCGCTCGCCTCGTTCACCACCTGGGCGGCGCTCATGCCGTCTTTTGACATGCGCATGTCGAGCGGGCCTTCCTGCTTGAACGAAAATCCGCGCTCGGCCTGGTCGACCTGCATCGACGACATGCCGAGGTCGAGCACGATGCCGTCGACTTCGTGGATGCCGTGGGTTGCCACCAGCGAGCACATGTCGGAGAAATTTCCGAGCAGCCAGATGAAGCGATCGGAAAAATCGCGTTCCAAACGCTCGGCGAACTGGCGCGTCGTCGGGTCGCGGTCGATGGCGAAGACGCGGCAATTGGCGGCTTGCAATATCGCCTGCGAATATCCGCCGGCGCCGAAGGTGCCGTCGATATAGGTGCCGCGCGCCTTGGGCGACAGCCAGTCGAGCATCTCGTGCAACATGACCGGAATGTGTGCGTGTTTCATGCGTCGCCCCGCAAGTGCGAGCGCTTGGTGCGCGCCAATTCGCGTGCGCGCTTGGCATGCGCTTCAAACGCCTTCGGTTCCCAGATTTCAAACGTTTCGCCCTTGCCAACGATGGCGGTGTCTTCCTTGAGTTTTGCAAAATCGATCAGCGTGGCGGGCAGCATGACGCGGCCTTCGGTATCGAACATCAGTTGCACGCTTTCGCCGAATAAGGTCATAGCCAGTGCGTCATGCTCCTCTGAATACGGGTCCAGCCGCTCGATGCGCTGGTTCAATTTTTGGATGCGCTGCATGCCGCACGCCTCGATGCATCCATGCATCGGCGAGGCATAGGCGACGATGCCGGAAAATTCCTGCGCCGCCAGCGCCGCACGGAACTGCGCCGGAACGGAGAGGCGGCCCTTCTTGTCGAGCCGATTGCGGTAGGTCGATAAAAATAACATTGTGCTGCGGAATCTTTAGTGTTTGAGCCATTTCCCTGCGGTTTGTTCAGGATGGGAATTCATGGGTAATATTGGGACGCTAATGGTGTTTCATGGGCAAGTCAAGTCGCGATTATAAAAAAAAGCGCAAAAAGCGCTTTTATAAGGCCATGAATAACAATGAGAAATTTATAAACCCTAGCAAAATTGCGGGTTTGCCGTAAAAATGATTAATTATGGGAGGGTGGCAAGAATGTGACAGCGCCCTACCGTGGAAATAAAATTTTCGCTAGGCTGAGCCGGATGCGAAAGGTTTTGCGAGCATCGGAGCGGAGCGTACACAATTAGTACGTGAGCACCGAAGCGCAGCAAAAGCAAGCGAGCCGGCCAGCCTAGTAGAAAATTATCTGGAATAGAACTCGATGACGAAGTTGGGCTGCATCTGCACCGGATACGGCACTTCGGCGAGTTTGGGCATGCGCAGGAATTTGGCAGAAAGCGCGTTCTTGTCGAACTCGATATACTCCGGCACGCTGCGTTCCGGGTTCTGGATGATCTCCAGCACTTTCGTCAGCTGCTTCGATTTCTCGCGCACTTCGACGACGTCGCCTTCCTGCACGTTATAGCTCGAGATATTGACTTTCTTGCCGTTGACGCGCACGTGGCCGTGGTTGACGAACTGGCGGGCGGCGAACACGCTGGGGACGACGCCCATGCGGTAGACGACGGTGTCCAGGCGGCATTCCAAGAGGCCGATCAAATTCTCGCCGGTATCGCCGCGGCGACGAGCGGCTTCAGCGTAGATCTTGCGGAACTGGCGCTCGTTGATGTTGCCGTAATAGCCTTTGAGCTTCTGCTTTTCGCGCAGCTGCAGGCCGTAGTCGGAGGTTTTGCGGCGCTTGGCGGCACCGTGCTGGCCGGGCGCGTAGGAGCGCTTATGGACGGGATCCTTGGCATCGCCCCAGAGGCTCGCGCCCAGACGGCGGCTGATTTTGAATTTGGCGTTAATGCGTTTGCTCACGTGCGTATCCTTATATAGCCCATAGTTTCAAAGAGGTGAGGACTATACCCATAAAAACGCGGCTGTCAACGGCACATTTTAGCTCTCCCCTTGGGGGAGAGCGGGCGAGAGCAAGCCGAAAGGCGCGGCTTGAGCCGTGAGGGGTTACACCCCCACCGCATCGCGCTTCGCGCTCTGCGACTCCCCCCTCAAGGGGGAGTAAAATCTTGGATTAGCGCGAGGGCGTCGGAGCGCCTAAATCCTGCACCGATTCCGGAGCCACCGCCGTCATCGCCGGCTGGGCGGCCACCTGCGCGGCAGCGCCGGGGCGCATCTTATTCTGCCATTCGTTAGGTGCGCGGCCATCGGCCGGGCCCATCGGCATCGACGCTTGCAGCGCAGCGAGATCGGCCTGGGCCTGATCGATATTATCCTCGGGACGGTAGCGGCGTTTACTGCCCATGCGGCTGGCGATGACGCCCAGCGCCACGGTGCCGCCGACCAATGCCGCAGCAAGGCCGGTTTTTTTGGCGAAGCGATAAACACCGGAATTACCGAGATGGTAATTAAATTTCTGCCAGCGCGTTGCGCCTGCCAAAAGCTCTTCCAGGCTTTTTTCGCCCGCTGCCAAAGTACCTTTCCCAGTCGCAGCGGAAACCGCTTTTCCCAGCTCCCCAGCTTCTTTCTTTAAAGCATCGAGAGTACCCTTAGCCTCTGCTTTGCTAATGAGTGCACCGGCTTTACGAAAGTGATTTCCTTTAAGTCCAACCATAATCTACCTGCTTCCTTACATTATCCGATTTGTTTTCCGGCTGCGGCGGCGGTTTCACGGCGCTGCAACTCGTTAGCAACGTGCGATACGCATTTGCCGCACGCGGCTTCGTTCTTATTCATCTCCTGCTGCAAGGAGGCGTATTGCAGCTGGCGAACCATCGCTTGCTGCGCATCCTGCACGCCGGCTTCGTAACCGGCCATTTTCGCATTTTCCATCCTGGCTTCGATGATGGGCGCATGCTGCATGACTTTCGCTTGGTAGGTCTGCTTCTCGCGGCTGATGCGGCTGCCGCCTTTAAAAAGCCCGACAACGCCGCCGACTATGGCGCCAAGCGTTCCCAATCCGGCAAACGCAGCGGCGGAAAACGCAGCGATGGCAATCATGCTGGCCGTACCGGCAGCGCCGGTAAACATCGCCGCAACGCCGGCACCGGTCAGCAGGCCACCGAAGGCGATTACGCCTGCAGTCAATACACCGGCAGCCACCGCCGGTACCAATCCACCAACGATAATGCCTTTGCCGGTTTCCCAGCCGGTGGTGACCACGGAACTGGTCACGTCATGATCTACTGCTCTTGCCATAAAACTACCTTTTTCAATACCTTAATTCCTACACCGCCATTATGCCACAAGCCCTATTACACTCAAGTTAAGTTTTTGTGACAATGTCCTTAACCTATCGTTTTTCCTAACTTTATACCTGCCGTTCGTCCTGACCTAACCCCATCGGCAATCCGAGGCTGGGGGCTACCCCCGCCGCCTGCGCATATTGCGCCGATTGCATCGCACCGCGCTTGCGCTGCTGAGCCAGCAACGTCCTGCGTTCTTGGTCCATTTCATTACGGCTGTAAATTTCTTTGCATTTTTCCTCTGCATCGTCCACAGCATCGCCGGCATCCAGAAGTCCGAAACCACCACCCAGCACCGCACCGGTTTTAGCACCTAAAATAGCACCTGCGGTTATCCCGCCCAATGCAGCGGTTAGACCACCGCCGGCCATCGCTCCTAAAATGGGTCCGACAAACGGTATCCAGGCAAAAAGCGCGGCGCCACCGATCATTCCAATAACGCCGGTCAACGCTCCAAGTATGAGCGCGCCTTTTACCGCGCCTTTGAGCACGCTTTTTCCGACGTATTTTGCGTATTCCAGCGGCCGGTTGAATTTCTTCAGCGCCGGGTGTTCGGGTACTTCGTTATCGTCGTCAGACATACATTCACTCCTGATATGCCTATACTATCGCATATTCCGCCGCATAAACAAAATGAAGGTTTTGTGACTATGAGAGAGGATTTTTCCGGCCACTGTCACAAAAGGTTCATATGAAATAACCTATTGATTATATTAACTATTTATTACTTGTCTCCAGGGTAAGTGTGCCCAGGGTTTTTCCGGTGCAAAGATCGAGTGTGACAATCTCGGTCTTAAATGCCTCTTTTTTGAGGGTAAGGCGCAGCTTATTGCCCTCAATCTGCGAGGAAATAATCGTACCGCGGCCTTTGAGATCGACCGTACCGCCGATGCAGTTTGAAACCGGCGCCGCGGAAAAACCCTTTTTCCACGCCAGCACACCGACCGCCATCGTACCGGCAATCAGCAACACGCCCATCGAAATGACTAGCATTTTAAGCGGCTTTAAGTTTTGTTCTGGTTCCATGAACGCTACTCACATTGTTATTGCAACCGACGACGACATCGGCGCACGCCTCGATAAATTTTTGGTCGCGCGCCTGCCGGAATTTTCGCGCAGCCGCCTGCAATCACTGATCGAAAACGGATGCGTCGCTTGTAACGGCACAGCTATAGAAGATGCGAACGTGAAGGTCAAACGCGGACAGGAATTCACCGTCACCGTTCCCGAAGCGATCCCCTCGCATCTCCTGCCGCAGGACATCGCGCTCAATATTATCTACGAAGACGACGACCTGCTCATCATCAACAAGCAAGCTGGCTTAACCGTGCATCCCGGCGCCGGAAATCCCGACAACACCCTGGTTAATGCACTTCTCGCGCATTGCGGAGATTCGTTATCGGGCATCGGCGGTGTGGCACGTCCCGGCATTGTGCACCGTATCGACAAAGACACCAGCGGGCTTTTGGTCGTTGCTAAAAACGATGTGTCGCATGTGCATCTTTCCAAGCAGCTCGCCGATCGCAGCTTGAAGCGCACGTATACGGCGCTGGTGTGGGGCGTGCCGAAATTACCATCCGGCACCGTCACCGGCAATATCGGACGCTCGCCGATGAACCGGCAAAAAATGGCGCTGGTGAAAAAAGGCGGCAAGGCAGCGGTCACGCATTATAAAGTCACTAAAGATTTCGGCGCGCTCTCGCTGCTCGAATGCCAATTGGAAACGGGCCGCACGCACCAGATCCGCGTGCATATGGCGCATATCGGCCATGCGCTGGTGGGCGATCCGGTCTATGGTCAGGCCACGGCGCAGCGATTAAAGGCCAGCGCGTATAAAACGCTTTCCGATGAAACCAAAGCGGTGCTCCTGGCGTTTCACCGCCAGGCGTTGCACGCCAAGGCGCTGACGCTCATACATCCCAAAACCGGCGAAAAAATGCGATTTACATGCAAACCACCGGCTGATATGCAAACCTTAATGGAATCACTGTCAACTGAGTAAGGAGAATTGGCTATGAAAAAAACACTGCTGTTATTACTGGCCACCGCGGTAACGCTCTCTGCCTGCAATACCTTCCAAGGCATGGGGCAGGATATTCAGGGCGCCGGCGAAGCCTTGAGCGGCTCGGCCGAAAAAACCAAAGAAAAAATTAACAAATAACGACCGGCCATCGCGCCGGTAACGTTTTATAACACGCTATAAAACAAACCGTTTTAGCGTGTATGGCTGTCATGCAGAAATACGCATTGTTTCTTTACGCGTTCAGGTTCATGCAGTGGGCATGTACAAAAAGCGATAGGAGCATTTATGCATACCGCACATTCTTTTGTGACGCTGGTTGCGCTTATTTTTCTGCCCATACTTTTCGGCTGCACCAAGGTAGAGGACGATAAGAGAATGTGGGGAGGATTGGATTTTGGCGGCCCAGCCGGATCGGTACTGACGGATTTATAAACCAATCAGTCAGGCCGCTTCTTCAAGCGGCTTTAACGCCTTTTTCCTGCAATAGTTTTTGCAATTCGCCGGACTGGTACATCTCGCGCACGATGTCGCAGCCGCCGACGAATTCGCCTTTGACGTAAAGCTGCGGCACGGTCGGCCAGTTGGTGAACGCCTTGATGCCCTCGCGGATTTCAGGGTCGGCCAAAACATTTATATCTTTGTAATTTTCGACGCCGCAGCGCTTCAAGACTTCCACTACCGTCGCCGAAAATCCACACTGCGGCATCTGGCGCGTGCCTTTCATGTAGAGCACGACGTCGTTGCTGCTTAAGTCGTTTTTGATGCGGTCGAACGTGGGGTGGCTCATGGTTTTCCTAACTCTGCTGCGGCTGACGTCACTTCCTAAAACATAGGTAATTCGCCTTGACAATGCAAGCCCTACCCTGCTATCAACGCAATTCTCTGCTTGAGAATGATTATCAATTGCGTTTTTTGGAGGAACCCATGCGCTTACATACCCTGACTGCCGTTGCCGCAACACTTATCGCCCTTCCCGCCCTGGCGGACGAGGCAAAAACATTCACGATCTCGATCAAGGATCATAAATTCGATCCGGCGACGATTGAAATCCCGGCCGGCGAAAAAGTCAAACTGCTGGTCAAGAACCTCGACGCAACGCCGGAGGAATTCGAAAGTCACGATTTTAACCGCGAAAAAGTCATCGCTGGTAATAGCGAAGCCACTATTTTCGTCGGACCGCTTAAGGCCGGCGAATATAAATTCTTCGGCGAATTCAACGAAGCCACGGCGCAAGGCAAACTCATCGTAAAATAACCGTATGCTCGCCACTCTCCTCATTGTTTTCCGCGAAGTCATCGAAGCCGGTCTCGTCATCGGCATTGTCATGGCGGCCACCAAACATGTGGTAGGGCGCGGCCTCTGGGTTGGCTATGGCATCGCAGCCGGCATTCTAGGCGCCTGTGTTATCGCCGCTTTTGCCGGCTCCATTGCCGCGACGATGGAAGGCACCGGGCAGGAATTATTCAACGCCTCCGTATTGCTGACCGCGGTCGCCATGCTCACTTGGCACAACGTGTGGATGGCGCGTCACGGACGTGAGATCGCCATGCAGATGAAGAATATCGGCGAAGCGGTGGCGCATGGTCGCCGTTCATTGATGGCGCTGGCGATTGTCGTTGGCATTGCGGTGCTCCGCGAAGGTTCGGAAGTCGTGCTGTTCCTCTACGGCATCGCCATATCGGGCGGCGATTCGGCAGCAATGATGGCATTGGGCGGCGCAGCTGGCCTTCTATTAGGCACGGCGCTGGGAGCCGTCACCTATTTCGGGCTTCTCAAAATTCCCAATCGTCATTTGTTCGCCGTCACCGGCTGGATGATCGCCTTGCTGGCGGCGGGCATGGCAGCGCAGGCGGTTGCCTTCCTGGAACAGGCGCAGATAGTCACGGCGCTTTCCAATATCGTCTGGGACAGCTCGTGGCTGCTGCCTGACAGCGGCCTGCTCGGTACCACGTTACACACGCTTGTCGGCTATACCGCCAAACCCACCACCATGCAGCTCGTCGTCTATGTCGCAACGCTGACAGCAATCTTTGCCCTGATGCGGCTTTTCGGTCATTCACCCATACAACCGAAAACGGCACTTTCCGTTTCATAATCCCAGTCCATATAAGGAGATACAATGAAGAAACATACTGTCATAACCGCCCCGCTATCCTGCCTTGCCATCATGACCGCCGCCGTCTCCGCATCTCCGGCGCAGGCATTGAATGTCTATTCCCCTTATGTCGAGGAAGGCATAATGGAGATTGAGCTTAAAAACCGTTTTGATTTTGATGGCCGTTCCAGTGAAGATAATTTCCGCCAGCATATTCTGGAAATCGCTTATGGCGTAAATAGCTGGTGGAGCGTCGAGTTGGAAGGCGAGTGGGAAAAAGATCCCGGCGACGGTTATCATTACGAGGCTACCGAGATCTACAATAATTTTCAATTGACCGACGTCGGCGAGTATTGGCTGGATGCCGGCCTGCAAGTAAAATACGTGTTCAAACACCCGGACGGCAAGGCCGACCGGCTAAAAATATACGCCCTGCTCGCCAAGCAAACCAACCAGTTCACGCATATGGCCAATCTCGGCGTCGAACAGGACGTGGGCGACCATAAAAACCGCAATCCAAAAATGGATGCCAAGTGGATGACCCGGTATAATTATAGGCCAATGCTGAATCCAGGCTTCGAATATTATGGCGAATACGGCGAGATTTCCGATCCATCGAAATATAAAAACCAGAAACACCGTCTGGGGCCGGCGCTATACGGCAAACTCGGCCACGGTTTCAAATACGAGCTGGGCTGGCTGTTCGGACTTTCCAAAGCCACGGAAGACCATGCGATAAAATTCAACATCGAATATGAATTTCCGCTGCAATTTCCGTTGTAAATCTTAGGCGGCATGGTAACTAAATGCCATGTCGCCTATGAACGCCGTCAGGAAAACCGAAATCACCCCCGATATCGTCGCCGAGCACGGGTTAACGCCGGAAGAATATCAACGCGTCCTCAAGGTCATGGGGCGCGAGCCGAACTTAGTTGAGCTTGGGATTTTTTCGGTGATGTGGAGCGAGCATTGCTCCTACAAAACCACACGCAAACATTTGAGTAAATTGCCGACCAAAGCACCGCACGTCATCTGCGGGCCGGGCGAAAACGCCGGCGTCATCGACATCGGCGACGGCCAGGCCGCCATCTTCAAGATGGAATCGCACAACCATCCCTCCTACATCGAGCCGTTCCAGGGCGCGGCGACCGGCGTTGGCGGTATCTTGCGCGACGTCTTCACCATGGGCGCCCGCCCCATCGCCAACATGAACGCGCTCAGGTTCGGTTCGCCCGATCATGCGAAAACAAAACATCTGGTTTCGGGCGTCGTCGCCGGCATTGGTTCTTATGGCAACTGCGTCGGCGTGCCGACGGTGGGCGGCGAGTGCACGTTCCATCCGTCGTACAACGGAAATATTTTGGTCAACGCGATGACGGTCGGCATCGCCGATAAGGACAAAATCTTTTATTCCAAGGCGGCGGGCGTCGGCAATCCCGTCGTCTATGTCGGCAGCAAGACCGGCCGCGACGGCATCCACGGCGCGACGATGGCCTCCGCCGAATTCGGCGTTGGCGCGGAAGAAAAACGCCCGACCGTGCAGGTCGGCGATCCGTTCACCGAAAAACTTTTGATCGAAGCGTGTTTGGAATTGATGCAGACCGACGCCATCGTGAGCATACAAGATATGGGCGCGGCGGGGCTGACCTCTTCCTCGCTCGAAATGGCGGGAAAAGGCGATTTGGGTATCGAATTGCATTTAGACAAAGTGCCCATGCGCGAGGAAGGCATGACGCCGTATGAAATCATGCTCTCCGAATCGCAGGAGCGCATGCTGATTATCTTAAAGCCCGGCAAAGAGCCGATGGCGCAAAAAATATTCGATAAATGGGAACTCGATTTCGCCACCATCGGCAAATTGACCGACACTGGCCATCTCGTTTTAAAGATGCACGGCGAAACCGTGGCCGACATGCCCATCGCGCCGGTTTCCACCGATGCGCCGGTGTATGACCGGCCGTATGAAATTAAGGCATTAGGCATTAGGGATTGGGGATTGGATTCTTCACTAATGCCTAATGCCCAATCCCTAATGCCTTCCTTGCTAAAATTGATAAGCACCCCCGACCTCTGCAGCAAGCGTTGGGTATACGAGCAATACGACCACATGGTCGGCAACGACACCGTGGCGCGTCCCGGCGGCGACGCCGCCATCGTGCGCGTGCACGGCACGAAGAAAGCGCTGGCCATCACGACCGACTGCACGCCACGCTATTGCTTCGCCGATCCGGTCGAAGGCGGCAAGCAATGCGTCGCCGAAACCTGGAGAAATCTTACAGCGGTGGGTGCGACGCCACTCGCCATCACCAACTGCCTCAACTTCGGCAACCCCGAAAAACCGGAGATCATGGGACAACTGGTCGGCTGTTTGCAGGGCATGGCCGAGGCGTGCAAAACGCTCGATTACCCGGTCATCTCCGGCAACGTGTCGCTCTACAACGAAACCCAGGGCAAAGGCATTTTCCCCACGCCCGCCATCGGCGGCGTCGGCATTTTGCAAGATGTCGAGAAGCGCTGCGGCAATAGTTTCGCAAGCGTCGGCGAAACGATTTTACTCATCGGAGAGACGCGCGGGCATTTGGGACAATCGCTCTATTTGCGCGAGATATTAGGCAAAGAAGAAGGTCCGCCACCGCCGGTAAATCTGGCCGACGAAAAAAAGAACGGCGATTTTGTTCGCGGGTTGATTACGAACGGCGTTGTCACCGCCTGCCACGACTGCTCCGACGGCGGATTGCTCGTCGCGCTGGCGGAGATGACGTATAGGAATGGGATTGGTGCTTCCCTAATCCCCAATCCCGAATCCCCAATCCCTTACTTCTTCGGCGAGGACCAGGCGCGCTATGTCGTCACCGTCCCAGCCACAAAAGCCAAAGACGTTCTGGCGCAAGCGAAAAAAGCGGGTGTCGTTATTTCGGAATTAGGAAAGACGCAAGCCGACACGCTGGAAATTTCCGACCAAATGAAATGCGCGGTGAAAGAATTAATCGCCGCTTATGAGCGCTGGCTGCCGGAGTATATGGCCTAAAACCCCGCACTTGTTGCGGGGTTCTGGTATTGGTTTCAACTTATAATAAGATTGTAGTATGTCAGATTCTAACTCTCCTCAAGACCAGTTCAAGATTGCGTCTGACGCAGAACAAAAGTTTGAATATTTTTTTGTAAGTTTGATTGTTGCCCTTTTAGGTCTTTCAATACAAACCGCAAAACCAGAGTTTTCTGTGACTAATTACTTTATTGAGATTTTTGGATGGTTTTTGCTTTTATTAGCGGCTGCTTTAGGTTTTCTCAGAGTAAGATGGATACCCTCACATCATCAATCTATTCTTAAAAAATTTGAACAAGAAAAACATGAGGAATGGGAAGAAGAAGCAAAGAAAAAGATGCGAGGATATTTACAGCCTTTTGATGAACTGGAACCGCGTCCACTCGGCCTTAATTTAATTTACTTAATATTTCTGGAAAAAGAAGTTTCGTATAAGATTTACAAATCTGCGGGACTTATACAACTTCTTTTATTCCTGCTTGGAGTAACAACTATTTTTATTTCAAGAGCCTTATTTTTAGCTTTAAAGTCTGGTATTATGTAAAACACCAGACCCCGCAATGCGGCGGCTAGGCCGCCTTATGCGGGGATAGCAAACCCTTGAACATCCCCGCCCCATCGGCGCCGCCGAGGAGCGCTTCCGCGTGGCGTTCGGGATGCGGCATCATGCCGAGCACATTGCGTTCCTTGTTGCAGATGCCGGCGATGTTTAGCTGCGAGCCGTTGGGATTGGATTCTTCGGTGATATTGCCTTTGGCGTCGCAATAGCGGAATACGATCTGGTTATTGTCCTGCAATGATTTCAATGTTTTCTCGTCGGCAAAATAATTGCCGTCGTGGTGCGCCACCGGCACATTGAGCACCTGCCCTTGTTTATAATTCTTGGTAAAGGGCGTCGTGTTGTTCTCGACTTTCAGGAACACTTCGCGGCAGACGAATTTAAGTTTGGAATTTCGCATCAGCACGCCAGGAAGTAATCCCGCTTCGGTCAATATCTGAAATCCGTTGCAGATGCCGAGCACCTTGCCGCCGGACGCGGCGTGTTTTTTGACTTCCTGCAAGATCGGCGAATGCGCGGCCATGGCTCCGGAGCGCAAATAATCGCCATACGAAAACCCGCCGGGAAGAATTACTAAATCGACTTTGGGAAGTTGCGTATCCCTATGCCATACCATCACCGGGTTTAATCCAGTGGCGGCGAGAACCGTTTTAGCATCGCGGTCGCAGTTGGAGGCGGGGAAAACGATAACGGCAGATTTCATGCGGTTAGAAAAACAGGTTGTAAAGAATAATGATCGAAACCGGGACTCCGAAAAGATACATAATCACGCTGCGCATGGGAAACTCCTTTTACAGGTTGCGGCTTCATCATAGCGCTGCGGAGTGTAAGATTGCCATATAGAGAAGCATGTATTGCGTTAAACACTGATAAACACCAACGGATCAGCTGTCCATCAGCTCGAATTTATAATTCTCGATCACGGTATTGGCGAGCAGCCCCGCGCACATTTTCTCAACAGCGGCTTCGGCTTTCTTGCGGTCTTTTTCTTTGACTTCGACTTCGATGTATTTGCCCTGGCGCACGTCATCGACCTCTTTAAAGCCCATCGTGTGCAGCGCGCCGGCGATGGCGCGGCCTTGCGGGTCGAGCACGCCGTTTTTTAAGGTGATGTGGATTTTCGCCTTCATGTCGCTATTTCTTCTTGCCGACCGCCACGACGTCCGCGCCTTCCTGCTCGACTTGCGCCAGCACGCCTAAGCGGCGGGCGACTTCGCGGTAGGCGTCTTCGACCTGGCCTAAATCCTGGCGGAAGCGGTCTTTGTCGAGTTTCTTGCCGGTTGCCATATCCCACAGGCGGCAATTGTCGGGACTGATTTCGTCGGCAAGTACGATCGACTCACGGTCGTTCTCATAGAGCCGGCCGAATTCCAATTTGAAATCGACGAGGCGGATGCCGACGCCCATAAAGAGGCCGGTCAGGAAATCGTTGATGCGGAAGGCGTACATACGGATCTCATCGATCTCATGCGGGGTCGCCCAGCCGAACGCGAACACGTGCTCTTCGGAAACGAACGGATCGCCCAGCGCGTCGTTCTTGTAGCAATATTCGATGAGCGGGTGCGAGAGCGCCTTTCCTTCCTCGACGTTGAAGCGCTTGGCAAAACTTCCCGCCGCGTAATTGCGGATGATGATTTCGAGCGGCACGATCTGCACCGCCTTGATGAGCTGCTCGCGCATGTTCAAGGTTTTGATGAAATGCGTCGGGATGCCGATGCCCTGAAGTTTCAGCATCAGGAATTCCGAGATGCGATTATTCAAGACGCCTTTTCCGGCGATGGTGCCTTTTTTGACGTTATTGAACGCCGTGGCGTCATCCTTGAAATGCTGAATCAGCGTGCCGGGTTCCGGGCCTTCAAAGAGCTGCTTGGCCTTGCCTTCGTAGATGGGTTTTCTGGGGGACATGGATAAGATCTTTGGCTGTAACATAATCTCTATGTAGAGTAGTTTTTCGCTAACTGCAATATTGCAGTATAAGAAAAAACTCACTATAGGAAGTCTACCCTCAAACAACAGGATATGCCATGACTACCTTCAATGACCGCGAAAAAGGCTACGAGAACAAGTTTGCCCATGACGAGGAAACCGCCTTCAAAATAACCGCCCGCCGCAACAAGCTCTTAGGGCTGTGGGCCGCCGAGAAACTAGGGAAAAATGGAGCCGACGCTGAGGCTTACGCCAAGGACGTCGTCGCCTCCGATTTCGATCGTCCGGGGGACGACGACGTGGTCGACAAGCTGCTCGCCGATTTCTCCCAGGCCGGCCTCGCCATCACCGCCGCCGACATCAAGACTGAGATGGAACGGCTGATGCCGATCGCCAGAAGTCAAATAGCGGGCAAGGCCAGTTAGGGGTAAAATTGCGTCCCCTGCATATCTTCTTCGCCATCCTGGTCACCGTCCTCTGGGGCGGGAATTTCATCGCCGCCAAGATTTCGATGACGCATTTCCCGCCGGTATTTCTCACTATGCTGCGATTCGCCTGCACAGCAGCGATTCTGCTACCGCTGGTGAAGATCCCGTCGCGCGAGCAGATGATTTCCATCGGCAAGCTCTCGGTGCTGAACTCGCTGCATTTCTCGTTGCCCTATGTCGCCATGGCGATGGGGCTTTCCATCGCCTCGACCGCCATCACGACGCAGCTCGGCGTCCCGTTCTCCTGCCTGATCGGTGCTCTGTTCTTAAAAGACCGGCTTGGGCCGTGGCGTATCCTCGGCATGGCGGTGGCGTTTTCCGGCATGCTCGTCGTCTTCGGCGCACCGGAAATCGAAAGCCACCAAGTGGCATGGATGTGCGCGCTGGGCGCCGCGTTCTTCTGGGGGCTCTCCAACGTCGTCATCAAGAGCGTCAAGACGGCGGGCATGATGCAGCTGCTGGCGTGGTCGTCGCTGCTCACGGCGCCGCAGCTTCTGATCGTAACGCTGATCATGGAACCCGGCGCGTTTCAAACCCTCGCCGACATACCGTTAAACGCAGCGTTGGGACTTGTCTATACCGTGCTCTGCTCCACCGTCGTTGCTTACGGCCTGTGGAACTGGCTGCTACGCACGCATCCGGTATCACAGGTCACACCCTATTCCCTGCTCACACCCATCATCGGCAGCGCGTTCGGCATGTGGTTCCTCGGCGAAGGCTTGAGCATGGAAATCATCCTCGGCGGCGCAATAACCATCGCCGGCGTGGCGGTGATTGTGATAAGAAGGCCTAAACTCGTTATGCGCAATGAGCCGGTATGAGTATCGTTCAAAAACCTTCCCCGAATTTCGACAGCCGCGACAGTCATACGGTCGATATGCTGGTCTTGCATTACACCGGGATGAAGACGGCAGCCGAGGCGCTGGACAGGTTATGCAACGCACAATCCAAAGTAAGCAGCCATTATGTCGTCGATGAAGACGGCACGGTTTATAAGTTAGTCGCGGAAGAAAATCGCGCCTGGCACGCGGGCGTCAGTTCCTGGCGCGGCGCCACCAATATCAACCAGCGTTCGATCGGCATCGAGATCGTCAATCCCGGCCACGAATTTGGTTATCGCGATTTTCCACCCACACAAATCGAAGCGGTGATTACTCTCTGCAAAGATATTCTCTCACGCCATGCCATTTCACCGCGCAACGTCGTCGCGCATTCCGACGTCGCGCCGGAACGCAAAGACGATCCGGGCGAATTATTTCCGTGGCAGCAATTAGCCAAGCAAGGCATCGGATTATTTCCACCCGCATCCGCGAAGACAGCGACGGCGGATCGCCTTGCCGAGTACGGTTACAATACGGCCGACCTGCCCAAAACCATTACCGCCTTCCAGCGCCATTTCCGGCCTAAGCTATTGAACGGTAAGTGGGATAATGAGTGCGGCCAACTGCTTGCGGCACTCCTCTCTATGATATAATGTCTTAAGTGCCAGACAGCCGGGTGATCGCTCTTCGAAAGAAGGGAGGAAAGTCCGGGCTCCACGGAATATGGCGGCGGGTAACACCCGCCAAGGGCGACCTTAGGGAAAGTGCCACAGAAAACAAACCGCCTGACATATCCAGTTAGGTAAGGGTGAAAAGGTGCGGTAAGAGCGCACCGCGCTTGTGGTAACACAAGTGGCAGGGCAAACCCCGCCTGGAGCAAGACCAAATAGGGATGGTGTGCATTCCGCACGATACCATCCGGGTAGGTTGCGTGAGGTGTTGAGCAATCAACATCCCAGATGAATGATCATCCTCGACAAAACCCGGCTTACAGGCTGTCTGGCAATTTTATTCCGGTAATGTTTTGGGCGTCACGAATATTTTAAGTTCGCCTTGCTTATCCTGCCAGCTTTTGAGTTCGATCACCGCCAGCGCGCAGGTGGGAAATGCGGCTCTTACCTGCTCAAGATCTTTTTTATCGCCTTCGCCGGAGACCCTGGCCGCCAGTTCGTGCAATCCGGAATTGTGGCCGACGATCATCAATGATTTTATTTCATCAGACTGGACGGCGATGATGGAAAGCAACTGGTTTTCCGTCGCCATATAGATTTTGTCGCTGTATTCGACCGGCAGCGGCTGGCGGTATCCCTCTTCCAGTTTCATCAGCGTCTCGACGGTGCGCGTGGCGGTGGAGCACAGCACTTTTTCGGGAAAGAGGCCTTTTTCCTTGAGGTATCCTCCCATGCGCTTGGCAGCCTTGACGCCGCGCTCGGCGAGGATGCGATCATGATCCTCCTGACCGGGCCGGGCGCTTTCGGCTTTGCCATGTCTTAGAATAATAAGGGTTTTTTGCTTCATCATTTGTCATTCCCGCGAAAGCGGGAATCTTATCTGTTTGTAACTTGTTTATTTTTAACATAAAATACAATCTTGCCAACTAATGAATTACGATTCCCGCTCTCGCGGGAATGACGGGAAAAAATGTCCGAAAAACGCACCGAATCCATATTGATGCACTCGAAAGAGCGCTTCATCAACCGCGAAACGTCGTGGCTGGCGTTCAATCAGCGCGTGCTGGAGGAAGCGCTGAATCCGCACACGCCGCTGGCCGAGCGCATCAATTTTCTGGCGATCTCGGCGTCCAACCTCGACGAATTTTTCATGATCCGCGTCGCCGGCTTGAAAGATTACGTCTTGCAGGGCATCACCAAGCACAGCATCGACGGGTTGCTTCCGGCCGAGGAAATCGAGATCATCAACAAGCGCGTGGCGGTGATGGTGCACGAGCAGCACCAGTGCTGGCAGAAACTCAAGGCCGAGCTGGAAAAAGAAAATATCCACGTCGTCAAGAAAGATGAACTGAGCGATCAGGAGCGCGGCTGGCTGGAGAAATATTTCCTCGAGAACATTTTTCCGGTGCTAACACCCATTGCCGTCGATCCGGCGCACCCGTTCCCGTTCCTGCCCAACCTCGGGCTTGCGATTCTGTTCCAACTCGCCGTCGGCGATACCGGCAAGGAACAAATCGCCATCGTACCCTTGGCGCGGCTGCCGCGCTTCATCCTGCTGCCGGATAAAAAAACGCGCTTCGTCATGCTCGAAGACGCCATCGACCTTTATTTGCCGACCTTGATGCCGGGATTTTCCAAGATCGACTCGGCGCTGTTTCGCATCATCAGGGACAGCGACCTCGACGTCGAGGAGGAAGGCGAGGATTTCGTGCGCAACTTCGAGCGCGCCGTCAAGCAGCGCCGCCGCGGCCGCGTCATCCAGATCAAATTCGCTGCCCATTCGCCACGGCATCTGGTGCAGTTCGTCACCGAGCAGATCCACGTCGACATGGCCGACGTCATGGAGGTGCACGGCATACTGGGGCTTTCGAGCTTGAAGGAACTGTACGAGCACACGCCGCACACGCTGCGCTATCCGCCGTTCCAAGTGCGCTTCCCCGAACGCATCAACGATTACGCCGGCGATTGCTTCGCGGCGATTGCGGCCAAAGACATCGTCATCCACCACCCGTTCGAGACGTTCGACGTCGTCGTGCAGTTCCTGAAACAGGCCGCCGCCGATCCCAACGTCGTTTCCATTAAACAAACATTGTATCGCACCAGCGCCGACTCGCCGGTGCCGAAAGCCTTAATCGCCGCCGCCGAAGCTGGAAAATCGGTGACGGCGTTGGTGGAATTAAAGGCGCGCTTCGACGAAGAGGCCAATCTGAAATGGGCACGCGATTTGGAACGCGCCGGCGTGCAGGTGGTCTATGGTTTCGTGACGCTGAAAACCCACGCCAAGGTGACGCTGGTCACGCGCAAGGAATCGGGCAAGCTGGTGAGCTACGTCCATTTCGGCACCGGCAATTACCACCCGACGACGGCCAAGCTCTACACCGATCTCTCTTTTTTCACCTGCGACCATGATTTGTGCATGGACGCCGCCTACCTGTTCAATTTCGTCACCGGCTACGCACCGCCGCGCGCCTTCAGAAAACTCATCACGGCGCCGCGCGATATGCGCAAGGGCCTGATGCAGCTGATCGAGGGCGAGATCGCCCACGTCAAGGCCGGAAAGCCCGGCATGATCTGGGCCAAGATGAATGCGCTGGTCGACCACGAGATTATCGACGCGCTCTACAAGGCGTCGCAGGCGGGCGTCATCATCGAGCTCGTCGTGCGCGGCATCTGCTGCCTGAAGCCCGGCATCCCGGGGCTGTCGGAAAACATCCGCGTCAAAAGTATCGTCGGCAGGTTTCTGGAGCACTCGCGCATTATTTGTTTGGGCAACGGCCACGCCCTGCCCTCGCCCAACGCCAAAATCTTCATCAGCTCGGCCGACTGGATGCCGCGCAATTTCGACTGGCGCGTCGAGGTCATGGTGCCGATCGAAAACCCGACCGTGCACGAGCAGATCGTCGGGCAGATCATGGTCGCCAACCTGAAAGACGAAAAACAAAGCTGGGTCATGCAGCCCGACGGCCATTACAAGCGCCTGTCCTCGACCACCAATTCCCTAAGCGCGCACGATTATTTCATCACCAACCCATCGCTCTCCGGCCGCGGCTCCGCCCTCAAAAAAGCCAAATCGACGCAGATGCTGCAGCACAAGCCGGTAAAAAAAGGGGCGTAACAAATTCCCCCTCTCCCCTTGGACGGTTTTCCTTAGGTTTAGCTTTAGCTAAGCCTTAGGAAAACCGAGGTGAGGGGTATGGGTACGACAACAAGAACGCCTCGCTATGCTCGGCTAACCCCTCACGGCTCAGGCAGCGCCTTACGGCTTGCCTTCACCCGCTCTCCCCCAAGGGGAGAGCTAAAGTCTGTCCTTACCAAATATTAATATTTTATTGACCTTTTTGCCGAAAATCCGTATCATGGCCGGGTAATTATCGCCTAAGGAAACGCATGCCGCCGACCCTTCCCCATCCCGCCCCCGCCGTCATTGTAAAACCCAACCCGCATGAGCTGCACGCCGTCGAACAGGCGCTGGCGTTTTATGATAAATATAACAAGACCATCAATGCGGTCTACAGCGATCTAGAGACGGAGCCGCACCACCCGTCACAGCTTTTAGATCGTTTCGGTCGCTTGTTCCAAGCCAATGATACACTGGCGACTGCCGGCCAGCGCGGCAGTGGCGTATTTCAATCCCCTCCCTTTTTTGATGCCGAAGATACGATCGACTGGATCAGCGATACATCGAAAATTCTGCATGAAGTATGCTCCTACGCCCGAGCATCCGGATTTTCCATGACAAGCCCACAAGAAAAAGCTCGTATCGCCGAACTGGAAGGCGCTTTTCAGGAATTCAACCGCAATATCGAGTCCGATTGGCTTAATTATACATCGAGAAACACCCTCCCGGCGATCTGCGATTACATAAAACAGCGTGGAGCCGCTGTCCCGGCGGCGACCGCGCCTACCCCGGCCGGTCCGCAAAATCCTAGGCTGCAAGAGGCGGTTGACCAATATCTCCAGGCGCATGGCGCGGCACTGAAGGATATTCACGAAACATTATGGGGAGAGCGAAAATCCCAGCCGGACGGCAGCATGAAAGCTTTTCCCGTACCCGGCAAAGAAAAAGAATTCGCGGCCATAGCGGCATTGCGGGAGAATTTAGGGAAAATAAAAGATGCCGACCCAAGCATCTCGGCGCAGGATTGGCCGCAGCAAAAAGACCTAAACTTGCTTGGCGAGGCCTTATGCGATACCACCGCGAAAAAATTCTCCAACCGCAATCCGGGACTGGAAAAACCGATCGATGAAGCCCTGCAGGCGCTGAAATCCATCGTCACCGCCATCAAATTCAAGAAATATGACCTGCCCACCGCGGGCGTTGCCGCACCCTCACAGGCAAAGTCCTACACCCCCAGCGCTCCATAACCCTAATTCCTCCCCCTTGCGAGAGAGGAGGAATTGAATGAGTCAAAAATACCATGTCCGTTGCACCGTCTGCACAAAAGCTCCCCCTTAGAACCGTCATCGGACAATATCTTTCCGACCACGGCAAATCGCTGGAAGCGATCTATAAAGACTTATGGAAAGGGTGTGAAAAACGAAAAGATGATTCTAAAAACCTCATCGCTTTTGTAGAAAACCTGTACAAAATATCGAACGGCAATTTCAGGGCAGTCCTGCCGAGCCGGGCGAATCTGTCCGTCTTTCCGGGTATCAGATACGATATCGATCATCATATCGGAAACCCCATTGATACTGTCACCGCAAGAAAAATCGAGGCGGCGGGCGAGGCGCTTGAAACCATCGTCACCGGGATCGAGAAAAGACAGTACCTGTTGCCGAGCACACGCATCGACCCCCCGGCCACCGATGCGGAAAGAACGGTGGAGATGGTTTTGGCTTTCTTTAGAAAACATGCGGCGACCATAACTGCCGTCACCAACGCGTTGAACCAGTACCGTTCCGTACCTCAGGCACGTTCCGCCGTGAAAGCGCTGGAAGAACTTTCTTCAAATGTTGAAAAGATAAAATGGGCGGTCGGCATCGGCACGGAAATTCCCATCGACGACCAGAAAACGGTGAGGGAATCTATTCTCAATACCAAGAATATATTCATAGAAGCGGCTCTTGCCGCCAGAAGCCTGAACGCGCTCCCGCCGGGACGCGATTACGCCAAGATGCTGGATAGGGCGGGAGAAGAGTTCGGAAGAGATCTGGAAGATAAATGGAACGCCCATATCGTCCGCTATCCGGACGCGCTGCCTGATGCCTGCAGCGATATCCACGCCCGCGGCGGACCGGGCCGGCAGCCGTAATCGCTTTAGTGCAGGATTTCAGCCTTTTACGGGGAAAACCATTGCTTTTTCCGCCGGATGCCGCAATACATACGGCATGACATCCGAGACTTTTGACTTCAATCAGCCTTCCCCGCGCGACGGGCGCATTGGCATCATCGACATCGGGTCGAACTCGATCCGGCTCGTCGTCTACGACCAGCTCAAGCGCTCGCCGGTGCCCATCTATAACGAAAAAGCCATGTGCGAGCTGGGCAAGGGGCTGGCATCGTCGGGCGTTTTGAATCCCAAGGGCGTCGAGATGGCCAAGGATACGCTGCGGCGGTTGCTTGCCATGGGGCGCAACATGGAAATCACGACGCTGCACATCATGGCCACCGCCGCCGTGCGCGACGCCAGAGACGGCACAGAATTTGCGAGGTATCTGGAGAAAACCTACGACATCGAGGTCGATATCATCCCCGGCGACAAAGAAGCAAAACTCGGCGCCTACGGCATCTGCGCCTCCATCCACAAGCCGCACGGCATCACCGGCGATTTGGGCGGCGGCAGCCTTGAGCTCGTGCGCGTCGACGCCGGGCAGATCGCGCACAATGTCAGCGTGCCGCTGGGATCACTCCGCATGATCGACGAAACCAAAGGCGACCGCGGCAAATTACGCAAACTGATCGACAAGCGCTTCGACGATGATTTTTCCTGGCTGGAAAAAAGCAAGCCGGAGAATTTTTACGCGGTTGGCGGCAGCTTCCGCGCACTGGCCAAAATGCACCTTAACAAAAACGAGTATCCGCTGCGCATCCTGCACGAATACACGGTCGAGGCCAAGGAATTCATGGAATTCGCGCGCGGTATCGCCGACATGTCGAGCGAAAAAATGGAAAAAATATCCGGCGTGGCGAAAGCGCGCATCCCGGCATTGCCGGGCGCGGCCATGGTGCTGGAAAAAATCATCGACACCACCAAGCCGAAGAACATCGTCTTTTCCACCAGCGGCATCCGCGAAGGCTACCTCTACGAAAAACTATCGCCGCATGTGCGCAATCAGGACGGCCTCATCGCCTCCTGCACCGAATTCGCTACCAAGGCCGGCCGCACCACCGCCTACGCCAACGAGCTTTTTACCTGGATGTATCCGCTGACGCTGCACGAAACCGAATCCGAGCGGCGGCTGCGGTTCGCGTTCTGCCTGCTATCCGACATCGCGCTGCACATCCACCCCGAATACCGCGCCGAGTGGGCGTTCCACCGCATCCTCTTTTCGGCGCTGACCTGCCTTTCTCACCGCGAACGTGTGGCGCTGGCGCTCGCGCTCTACCACCGCTACCAGTTCAAGCTCAAGGAAGAATGGAAAGCGCTGAAGCTGATCGACGGGCACGACCGCGCCTGGGCGCTCCTTGTCGGCTCGGCGGCCAACCTCGCCTATCATCTTTCCGGCAGCATTGCCGGCAACCTGCACAAGACGGCGTTTGCGATAAAGGACAACCGCGTGTCGCTGGATTTTTCAGAAACGATGGAAGACGCGTTCGGCGAGGCGGTCAAAAAACGCATGGACGGCGTCGAGGAATCCTATAAGAATTATCAACCAACCATGAAATTCCGTTCGCTATGATTGCCCGTCAGCCCACGCTGGAATCCAATACGCAACCCAACCCTACCTTCCTGTTCCTCTGCGGCCTGCATCGGAGCGGGCGCTCGGTGCTGCACCGCATGTTGCGGGCACACCCGCAGGTTAGCGGCTTCCTTAACACCGGCGCGCCCGAGGATGAGGGCGAATATCTGCAGAACGTCTATCCCAAGTCGCGCAATTACGGCGGCGCCGGGAAATTCTGTTTTTCGCCGGACGCCTATTTGAACGAAACCTCGCGGCTGATCACGGAACAAAACCGGGCGCGCATTATGGCAAACTGGATGCCGCATTGGGATTTGGAAAAGCCGTTCCTGCTGGAGAAATCGGCGCCTAACCTCATCAGCAGCAGGTTTCTGCAGGCGATGTTCCCGAACAGCGTGTTTATTTTCTTAGTGCGGCATCCCGTCGCGGTGGCGGTGGCGACGCAGAAAACGGCGTTGCCGGATATGCTGCAATGGGTGGAACACTGGTCGCTGGCGCATAAGGCGATGATCGAAGACCGCAAGCATTTGAAGCGCCACATACTGGTGCGCTACGAGGATATGATCGCGCGTCCCGACCTGTGCATGAAAACCATCTACGAGTTTCTAAAAATGCCGGTGGAGCCGACGCGGGAAAACCTGATCCAGGGCATCAACCGCGAATACTTCAAGCAGTGGGAAGAATACAAGCTGGCAAATCCTAAATTGTACCGCGACGTCATGGCGTTTGCGCAGATTCCGGCACAGTTCCGTTATTCCTTCGACACGCCCTACGTCGAGCCGATGGCGCTCGATGCGGGAACGGTGGTATAATTCTTATTTTCTCCCTTCCGGGGCATTCCCTTGCCACCTATTCTGCTCTCACATCATGCATGATGAAGTCCTTGCGGCGGCAGCGGCAAAAGCAAGCCGACCAGCCTAGTAGATTTTATAAATAAGGATCATCCTTCAGCAGATAATTCTGCACATAATCCCGGACGCCGGCATCGAGCGGCGTGAACTCGTGCTTGAAACCGGCGGCGCGCAGGCGATCCATTTTCGCCTCGGTGAAATACTGGTATTTTTTGACCAGCTCTTCCGGCATGTCGATGTAATTGATGTTAGGGATCTTGCCCAGCGCACCGAAAATGGCGTTGGCCATTTCGTTGAACGTGCTGGCCTTGCCGCTGCCCAAATTGAATAAGCCAGACGCCTTGGGATTGTCGAGGAACCACAGCAGCACGCGCATCACGTCCTTGATGTAAATCACGTCGCGCTTCTGACCGCCGTCGGGATATTGCGGGTTATAGGAGCGGAACAGGCGCATGGCGCCGCCCTGCATCGCATATTGCGACATGTTGCAGATCACGCTTCTCTGGTCTTCTTTATGATATTCGTTGGGGCCGTAGGCGTTGAATAGTTTCAGGCCGGCCCATTGCGGCAGCGCCACCTCGCCGCGCGCGACGGCGCCGGCGATGTGCATGTCGAACATGTGCTGGCTCCAGCCGTGGCCGTTCAGCGGCTTCAGCGTTTTCATGTAGGCCATGTCGATATTGTCGTCGAAGCCGTGCGCGCCGTCGCCGTAGGTGGAATAGGACGAGGTGTACACCAGCCGCACGCCGCGCGCGTTGCACCAGCGCCAGAGTTTCAGCGACAAGGTGAAATTATTCTTGAGCGCGAGGTCCATGTTTTTTTCCGTGGTCGATGCGCTGCCGCCCAGATGATAAATAATGTCGATGTGCTGCTTGTTGTATTCAAGCCAGTCGAACATCTGATCGGGGGCGATGATTTCAAATACCGGGTGCTTATTCAGGTTGCGCCATTTTTCACCGCTGCCGAACGTATCGGAAACGACGGCGTGGTGCGTCCCGCGCTCCAGGAGCGCCGCTACCAGATTGGAACCGACAAAGCCGGCGCCGCCGGTGACCAGGATGGTTTTCATAGATTTTATAGGATACTATGCTAGGCTTTAAGAAAGGGTAAATTACCAACGGGACGGAAAATAACATGCAGAAAGACAACAGATTCTTCGAAGACGTCGCTAAAATGGCCAGCGGTGCGGCGGGCGGCTTTCTCGAAATGAAACGCGAGATGGAAACGATGATGGGCCAGCAGCTGGAAAAGCTGATGCAGAAAATGAACCTCGCCACCAAGGAAGAATACGAGACGCTCCACGGCATGATCGCCAAATGCAGAGCCGAACAGGAAGAGCTCAAGAAGCGCCTGGAGGCGGTGGAAGCAAAATTAGGGAAGAAATAGAACAGCTTAATCAAGCCGTCATTTACCCCACCAAACCCGTGGATTTCTTCGGAATTCCATGTAGATTATGTTCCCCTTATTTTGGAGATTTATTGTGACCACCACGGCGCTGAAACGCGACAGTTTTTATAACCCGCTCGACATCGTCGAGATGGTGATCATGGACCGTGACTGGGTGTTCGACCGCACGAACGACGGCGAGCTCATCGCCGAGGCCGAAGGCCAGTGGTGCAAATACCATGTCGGTTTCGTCTGGGAGGAATCGCATCAGGGACTGGCGCTCACCTGCGCGCTCGACACCAAATTCCCCAAGGCGCAGCTGGCGCCGGTGCACGCGCTGCTTGCCATCGTCAACGAAAAATTATGGCTGGGGCATTTCGACGCCTGCTCGGAAACCATGTGCATCGTCTTCCGCTATTCGCTCCTGTTCAAGCACGCCGCGCACGCCAATGCCGAGCAGCTTTCCGATTTGATCGACATCGCCATCGAGGAGTGCGAGCGGTTTTATCCGGCGTTCCAGTCGGTGGTGTGGGGCGGAAAATCACCGGAGCAGGCGCTGGCAATGGCCTTATTCGAAACCATCGCGGAAGCGTAATGCCCACCCTCCTTCTCGTCGGCAACGGCAAAATGGGAAATGCGCTGCTTTCGCGCTGGCAGACATCGCGGCCGAAAAGCATTACGCGTTTCATCGTCATCGACCCAACCCATGCGCCGAAATCGTCGGCGCTGGTAAAATCATTCAAGGGCCTTGAGGCGCTGCCGAAAAACATTTCGCCTTCCGTCGTTGTCTTCGCCGTGAAGCCGCAGCAACTCACGGCGCTGCTTCCTGCCTACGCCAAACGCTTCGGCGCGGCGCCGCTCTATCTTTCCATCGCCGCCGGAAAACCGCTGGCGGGTTTGGCGGCGGGTTTGGGAGACAAAGCACGCATCGTGCGCGCCATGCCGAATCTACCGGCGGTGATCGGCAAAGGCATGACCGTGCTCTGCGCCACGCCGTCCGTTTCCGGCGCACATAAAAATGTTGCGCTGCAACTGATGCGTTCGGCCGGCCACGTGGTGTGGATCGATGACGAGAAAATGATGGACGGCATCACCGCCATTTCCGGCAACGGCCCTGCCTATTTGTTTTTGTTCATGGAGGCACTGACCGACGCCGCGTTGCAATGCGGCATTCCGGAAAAGCTCGCCACCCAATTAGTGCGGCAGGCGATGATCGGCGGCGCGCTGCTCGCGGAAAAAAATAACTTCGCCGATCTCAGGAAACAAGTCACCAGTCCCGGCGGCACCACCGAGGCGGCGCTCAAAGTGCTGATGAAAAATGACGCCTTAAAACGGCTGATACTGGATGCGGTCGAAGCGGCGGCAAGGCGTTCGATTACGCTACAATAGGCTGATAAATAAATGAATTTATCGGTGATTGTGCATTGCAACAAAATTGTTGACGCGGTGTTTTCTTTCTGCCAATATAGCTACCGGATTAGAAAAGGGTCGTGCGTTTTGTACCGCCCGAAATGACGTTAAAAAAATATAGGAGATATTGTATGAATCAGAATAACCCGCTTGCCGACCTGTTTAAAAATTCGTTTGATTTCAATCAGGGATTCTCGACCCAGCGCCGTAACATCGAAGCATTCTCGACCGCAACCCAGGCCCTTGCCGAAGGTTGTCAGGCGGCGGCACGCTGCTCGGCCGAAGCCCTGCGCTCGAACACGGAGAGCCTGCTCAAGACCTCGAAGGATATGTTCAACGGCGGCACGCCCGACGTCAGCATGACCAAACAGGCGGAATTCGCCAAGTCGATGTTCGAAAGCACGCTCGCCAACCTGCGCGAGATGAGCGAGATGCTGACCAAGTCCAGCTTCGAAGCGTTCGAAGTCATCAATAAGCGCTGCACCGAAAGCATGCAGGAGATCAGCAAAGTCTCCAACGCAGCCACGAAGCGCAAAGCGTCGTAATCACGCTTGCCTAAACAAAAACCCCGGCACACCGCCGGGGTTTTTTATTGCCCGTGAAAATGCGCGTAGATCGCCTGCGCCGTATTTTTATCGACGCCTTCCACCTTGCATAATTCCTCGATGCCGGCGGCGGAGACGGCGCGCGCGGAACCGAAGTGCAAGAGCAGCGCTTTCTTACGCTTGGCGCCGACGCCGGGGATGGCGTCGAGCGCAGAGACGCGTAGGGTATTGCTGCGCTTGGCACGGTGAAAACCGATGGCAAAGCGGTGCGCCTCGTCGCGCAGACGCTGCAGGTAATGCAGCACGGCGTCGCCCGGCGGCAATTGGAACGGCGCGCGACCGGGAATGAGAAACTGCTCGCGGCCGGCGTTCCTGTCCGGACCTTTGGCGATGCCGGCGTAGCAGATATTCTGAATGCCCAGCTCCTCGAATATTTTCGTCGCCGCCGATACCTGCCCTGCCCCGCCGTCGATCAGCACCAGGTCGGGCATGGTGCGCTCGCCCTCTTCCCCGTATTCGAATTTGATGAACCGGCGCGTAAGCACTTCGCGCAGCATGGCGTAGTCGTCGCCGGGTTTGGTATCTTCGCGCTTGATATTAAATTTTCGATAGGAGGATTTCAAAAACCCTTCCGGTCCGGCGACAATCATGGCACCGACCGCGTGCGTGCCGCTGATGTGACTGTTGTCGTAGACCTCGATGCGCGACGGCAACTCCGCCAGGCCGAATAATGTCTGCACGCCGGCAAGCGCCAGTTTCTGATCCGCTTGCAACAGCCGCTGGCGCGCCAGCGCCTCGCGCGCGTTTTTCTCCGCCTGCTCAACCAGCGTGCGTTTTTCGCCGCGCAGCGGCTGCAGGATCTCGACTTTGTAATCGGTGTGAAGCGACAGCGCTTCTTCGAGCACGGCGCCGTCTTCGAGCACGTGGCTCACCAATATCAGCGCCGGCGGCGGTTGCGTCTGGTAGACGCTGGCAAGAAACGCACTCAACACGTCACCGTCGGAAAAGCCTTCCGTGTGCTCGGGAAAAAAGGCGCGGTTGCCGTAATTCCTGCCGCCACGAATGCTGTAAAGCTGTACGCAGCTTTCTTTGCCGTTTCGCACCAGCGCCGCCACATCGGCATCACCGACGCCTAGGCTCTTCCCCTGCTGCACCGTCGCCAGCGCCCGGATGCGGTCGCGCACAACGCGCGCTTTTTCGTAATGCATCTTGAATGAAAGCTCCTGCATTTCCGTCACCAGCTGGTCGTGGATCTCACTGCTTTTTCCGGAAAGGAAATCCTGCGCCTGTTTTGTCTGCCTGGCATAATCTTCCTTGGAGATTTTATGCACACACGGCGCCGAGCAGCGCTTGATCTGGTATTGCAGGCACGGACGCGTGCGGTTTTTAAACACGGTGTCGGCGCAAGGCCTGAGCAAAAATACTTTTTGCAGCAGCGTGATGGTTTCATCCACCGCATGCGCCGAAGTGAACGGCCCGAAATATTTTCCCTTTTTGAGTTTGGGACCGCGATGCTTGGAGATGCGCGGGAACTCATGGTCGCCGGAGAGCAAGATTGAAGGGAAAGATTTATCGTCCTTGAGTAAAATATTATAACGCGGCGAAAACTTTCGGACCAGATTGGCTTCCATCAGCAACGCTTCGGCCTCGGAGCGCGTCGTCGTGATTTCCATCGACGCCGTTTGTGCAATCATACGTTGCAGACGCACGCCAAGTTTCTCAACATTGAGGTACGACGCAACGCGGTGTTTCAGATTTTTCGCCTTGCCGATGTAAAGCGCGTGGCCGTCGCTTCCCAACATGCGGTAGACGCCGGGCGTGCCCGGCAACGTCGCCGCATAACGGCGGATCACCGCTTGTCCCTCTGCTAAAGAATTGCCCGATGTCGGCATTATTTATTTTCCCAAACGATAACAATCCACGGTTAGTGTGGATAACACTGTTTATAATTATATCCATTATTTCTCAAATCGAGTATTGGCCTTGCGTTTTGCCGTCTTGCCTAGAAAATGAGCAGTCTAATAATGGACTGAATTATATTCATATTATTTATATTCCGACGAGTGCAATCATTGGTTTAGAATCTTATTTGCTTTCTAGGTCGCCGCATTGGTCATTGTGAACAAAAACATATGAAAAACCAATGAATTTCCTGTTTTTCATGTGTCTACTATAATTAATTATTTAGATATTGTATCCTACAAACATGAATCCAGACCTCGATCTCCTCTCCATATCGCCTCAAGATGCGGCACGGCAAATAGAATTGCTGGAAGAATTTTGCGAAGGCCTTCAGGATTTTTTCGACAAAAAAACCCGCAGTAGGCATAGCAGCAAATTATTTGCCGTCACATTCCCTCTGCATCGCGGGGAAAATCCGAACAGAATTATTTCAACCATTTACGAAGCGCTGGCGGCGCCAACGAAAAGACTGGCGGATGACCTGATCGAACTGGAAGGTTCCTCCGTGTTCAAGCAATCGAAGAAATCCCTTACCCTGCTATTTCATGAGCGCGTAGCTCCCTTAAGGATATTCGTGCCGGGATATATCGAGCAGCTAAGGCCAATCGCCGCAGCACATAACGCACAACACGCGGCCACCGAGGCTCTGCTCGATCTGGCCGAAGGAAAGACCGGCATCTCTCAATATGACCTTCCGAACAAAATCCGTGACCTGCTTGCGCGCGGCGCAGACACTACCGCGACGCGCGACGGCATCACCTTGCGCGATCTGGCCGGCGACCACCCCGATTTCCTGAAATGCCTGGATAATGCCGCCGCCGAGCGGATCAGGCCGTTGTTACGCCCGACAAAAAGAAACAGTCCGGACATCCAGCGCTAACATAGATTCCCGCTTGCTTCCTGACATCAACTGGCCTTAGAGTTGATATCATCAATTTTACCTGTCGGGGCGCATGCACTCTTCCGTACATCTGCTTGAAGTCGTTATTTTGCTCTGCGCGGCGGTGTGCATCGTCACCATGTTCCGCATCATCCGCTTGAGCCCCGTCCTGGGCTACCTCGCGGCGGGTACGCTGATAGGCCCGTTCGGGCTCGGCTTTATTAAAGACGTCGCCACCACCGCCGGCATTGCCGAATTCGGCGTCATTTTCCTTTTGTTTCTGATCGGGCTTGAATTATCCATCGACCGCCTGCGCAGCATGCGCACGCACGTGTTCGGCTTCGGCAGCGCGCAGGTGCTGCTCACCGGCACATTCTTCGGCTTGTGCTTTCTTGCCATCGGCGGCGGCGGCGAACAGGCAGCGGTCATCGTCGGCGGCGGCCTCGCGCTCTCCTCCACCGCCATCGTACTGCAGGTCATCAGTGAGCAGCAGGAGAAGTCGTCGCAGGTCGGGCGCCTGGCGCTGGCGGCACTAATCTTGCAGGATCTCGCGGTTATCCCTCTTCTCGTTTTAGTATCGCTGCTCGCCCAGCCGCACGTGTCGCTGATGGACGCAGTCATGGATGCGGCGCTCAAAGCCACGCTCTGCCTGGCGCTGATTTTCGGCGCCGGATATTTGCTGCTGCGCCCCGTGTTCCGCTTCGTCGCCTCGCTCGACAACACCGATTTATTCTCGGCGACGACCATGCTCGTCGTGCTCGGCGTCGCCTGGCTTACCAGCGCTGCCGGCTTATCTCCGGCGCTCGGCGCCTTCATGGCCGGCCTGCTCGTCGCCGAAACCGAATTCAAGCCGCAGGTCGAGGCCGACATCATGCCGTACAAAGGATTGTTCCTCGGCCTCTTCTTCATGACGGTCGGCATGTCGCTCAACGTCGACATGCTGCTCGACCGTTTTCTCAGCATCATCGGCCTCACCGTGGCGCTGATGGCGGGCAAGGCGCTCATCATCATGGCGCTGTCGCGCATTTTCGGCTTTAGCTTAAGCTCGGCGGTGCATGCCGGTTTGCTGCTGTCGCAAGGTGGCGAATTCGCCTTCGTTTTATTTTCCCTGGCCGGCGCGCAAGGCCTGCTGGATGCGGATCTGGTGCATATGCTGCTCGTCGTCATCACGCTCTCCATGGCGCTGACGCCGCTGGTGGCGGAGCTCGGGAAAAAGATCGCGCTGGCGCTGGAAAAGCACGCCATCTCGCGGCCGGAATCGATTCTCGAAGAAACGCTCGATCTTTCCCACCATGTCATCATCAGCGGCTTCGGTCGCGTCGGTCATACGGTGGCGCGCCTGCTCGAAATCGAAAACATCCGCTTCGTCGCAGTGGACATCGACTCGTTCCAGGTCGCCAAGGAGCGCAAGAACGGCGTGCCGGTCTATTACGGCGACACGACGCGCGTGCATGTCCTGAACGCGCTCGGCATCCATCGCGCCCGCGCCGTCATCATCACGCACAACGACACGCGCGTGGCGCAGCAGACCATCACCACCGTGCGCGACCTGAACCCGGAAATCCCCATCATCACCCGCGCCAAAAACATCGATCAAGTTCTGAAGCTCGAAAAAGCCGGAGCGAATCTGGCGGTGGCCGAGATGTTCGAAACCAGCCTGCAATTGGCGGGCGCGCTGCTGAAAAGTTTGGGCGTCAACGAATACGAAGTCGGCCGCATCATCGACATGTTCCGCGCCGAGGATTACATGCTGACGCGAAGCGCCGAAAAAGAGAGCGTTTCCAATAATTAACAATTGTTGACTTTTTCTTCGAATGTTATAATCTAAGCAGCAGATCAAGCCCCTTTCGGAGATAGTATGGCCACCTTGTCCCATAATGAATTCTTTACTGCATTAATTCAAGCCAGTGATGGGCTTGCCAGAGCAAAAAATTCCGTTGCGCAGGCGCGTCAGAGAATGAATGACCTGTTTGAAACATCTGTGGCGCCCAATAAAACAAACATTGGCACAACGATAAAAGATTTTTTATACGAAATTACCGGGTCTCTTTATTCAAGAGATGAAAATACCGGTTATTTCTATCGGCCTGCTGTCGAAGGGAACGAAGGTTCTCTACACCAAGCAGGTATTGAATACTGGGCACCGGATTATCGCTATCCTCTTAATTGGCCACAGAAGGTTACTATCCCTCCTACACAACCGGATTTTTTCAATAAATTGGTAAATGCCGTCGTCGCAAAACGGCTCCAAGACAAAGCAGCGCCGGGAAAGAACTCCCGCGCAGCGCTTGAATCATCTATCAGGGAAGAAGTCGAAACCCAGCTCTGGGGTTCTGCCAAAGACCGCGGTAGCGTTGCTGTAACTGGCCGATAACCAACGGAAAAATCTATTATTTTTATAAAATCCTGTTCTGCGCGCAGGATAAATGATTCCCATTTACAACCCTCCAATCCCTGCTATATTGCCCGCCCTAACCGAAACAACGGCTGGAGCCAGCCATGTCGAAAAAGGCCGATTCATTTGGTGGATGCCACAAGGCATTTGGCAAATGAAGGGCGGTGTTTGTCCATAAAACGGAACCGATATGAAACTACTGACCTGCAATAGCAACCGCCCCTTGGCCCAAGCGATGGCGAAATATCTGGGCGTCAAGCTCACCAACGCCGACGTCAAGCGCTTTGCCGATGACGAAGTGTTCGTCGAGATCCACGAGAACGTGCGCGGTGAAGATGTGTTTGTGTTGCAGTCAACAAGCGCGCCCGCCAACGACCACATCATGGAACTCTTGGTGTGCCTCGATGCGCTCCGCCGCGCCAGCCCGCGCCGCATCACCGCCGTCATTCCCTATTACGGCTATGCGCGCCAGGATCGCAAAACCGGCTCGCGCACGCCGATCTCGGCCAAGCTGGTGGCTAATCTTATCACCTCAGCCGGCGCCAACCGCGTGCTGACCATCGACCTGCATGCCGGGCAGATACAGGGCTTCTTCGATATTCCGCTCGACCATTTATACGCCGCGCCGGTCATCGTCGCCGACATCAAGAAGCATTATAAGAAACCGTCTGACGTCGTTATTGTCTCGCCGGACGTCGGCGGCGTCGTGCGTGCGCGCGGGCTCGCCAAGCGCATCGGCGCCGAGCTTGCCATCGTCGACAAGCGCCGCGAGCGCGCCGGCCAATCGGAAGTCATGCACATCATCGGCGAAGTCAGCGGCCGCGACTGCATCCTGTTCGACGACATCGTCGATTCGGCCGGAACGCTGTGCAACGCCGCCGTCGCGCTTAAGAAAGAAGGCGCAAAATCGGTCGCCGCGTACGTCACGCATGGCGTGCTCTCGGGCGGCGCCATCGAACGCGTCGGCAAATCTCAGCTAAAATCGCTGGTCATCACCGACACCATCATGACCACCGCCGACATCAAGAAAGCCAAGAACATCCGCGTCGTGTCCGTCGCGCCCTTGCTCGGCGAAGCCGTTAAGCGCATCAGCCACGAAGCATCCGTATCGAGTTTATTTGATTAACCTAAGGAGAATGTTATGACCAAAGCCACCGCCACCAAAGCTACCGGCACCTTAAACGCCTCCGCCCGTGACCGCGCAGGAAAAGGCGTCGCCCGCGCATTGCGCCGCGAAGGCAAAGTGCCTGCCATCATCTACAGCAAAGGCAAGCAACCCTTAAGTCTGGCGCTTCCGCTCAAAGAAGTAACGCTTGAATATACGCGCGGCCGTTTCCGCTCGCGCCTGGTTGACATCAAGCTCGACAAGGAAACGATCAAGGCGTTGCCCAAGGACGTGCAGTTTCACCCGGTGACCGACGTCATCGAGCACGTCGATTTCATCCGCGTCGAACCCGGCGTTGCCGTGCGCGTATCGGTGCCGGTCAAGTTCCTCGGTGTCGAAAAATCGGTCGGCATCAAGCGCGGCGGCGTCTTGAACGTCGTGCGCCACGAGGTCGAGTTCACCTGCGCGCCGGAAGCCATCCCGACCCACATCGAAGTCAATGTGCAGGAGATGGACATCGGCGATGCCGCGCACATTAACGACATCAAGCTGCCGGCCGGCGTCATCCCGACCATCAAGCGTAACTTTACCGTCGCCACCGTCGCCGGACGCTCGAGCAGCATGGAAGAAGCGAAGCCCGAGACCGCCGTCGCGCCGGGCGCCGTGCCCGCGACTGAAGTCGCCGCCGAGGGTGCAGCAGCCGCTCCGGGCGCCGCTCCCGCCGCCGCCGCCGCTCCGACTGCAGAAGGCAAGAAGGACGAAGGCAAGAAGGAAGGGAAGAAGTAATGTCCCGCTCCCCCCTTGGGGGGGAGCAGCTAAGCGCAAGTCCTGAAGGGACGCGGCGCGAAGCGTGGGGGGTATTGTAATGGCAAATGTAACCCCCCACGGCTCGAGCAGCGCTGACGCTCGCTCTCGCCCGCTCCCCCCCAAGGGGGGAGCCATATATCTCCTCATCGGCCTCGGCAATCCCGGCAAAGATTATTCCGGCAACCGCCACAATGTCGGCTTCATGGCGGTTGATGAAATTGCCGCGCGCTATAAATTCTCCGCCTGGTCAAAAAAATTCCGTGGGCTTATCTGCGAAGGGAAAATCGGCGAAGAAAAAGTCTATCTCCTCAAACCGCAAACCTACATGAACCTATCCGGCGAATCGGCGGGCGAAATGGCGCGGTTTTATAAGATTGCGGTGGAGAATATCATCGCCATCCACGACGAGCTCGACCTGCCGCTCGGCAAACTCCGCGTCAAGCGCGGCGGCGGCAACGGCGGGCATAATGGATTAGAAAGCCTCGACCGATATTTAGGCGTGGATTATATGCGCGTCCGCATCGGCATCGGCCATCCGGGTGATAAGGATATGGTGTCGGATTACGTGCTCTCCGATTTCGCCAAACAGGAAAAACCGGCGGCGCAGATGATGGTGGATGAAATATCAAAACATGTTGGCTTGCTGCTTAAAGGCGATGAGCCGGGGTTTATGAATAAAATAACTTTAGCAACAAAGGCGGCATAAATGGGATTCAAATGCGGTATCGTCGGGCTTCCCAACGTCGGTAAATCGACGCTGTTTAACGCGCTGCTCTCCACCATGCAGGCGGAGGCGGCCAATTATCCGTTTTGCACCATCGAGCCCAACGTCGGGCGCGTCGGTGTGCCGGACGAGCGGCTGGATAAGCTCGCTAAAATCGCCAGTTCGGCGCAGATCATCCCGACGCAGCTTGAATTCGTCGATATCGCCGGACTGGTCAAAGGCGCGAGCAAAGGCGAAGGACTCGGCAACCAATTTCTCTCCCACATCCGCGAAGTCGATGCGATTATTTATGTATTGCGCTGCTTCGAGGACGGCAACGTCACGCACGTCGAAGGCAGCGTTGATCCGCTGCGCGATGCGGAAATTATAGAAACCGAATTGGTGCTTTCCGATTTAGAAAGTTTGGAGAAGCGCCTACCCGCCCTGCAAAAAAAAGCCAAGGGCGGCGACAAGGAATCGATAGCGCAGACGGCGCTGATGGAGCGCGTCCTTAAAATCGTCGCTGAAGGCAACCCGGCGCGGCAGGTCGAGCTCAAAGACGCCGGTGAAAAAACATTGCTGTCGCATATGCAACTGCTCACCTCCAAGCCGGTGATGTATGTCTGTAACGTCGACGAAGGCTCGGCGGCGGGCGGAAACTCCCTCTCGGCCAAGGTCGAAGAGATGGTCAAAAAGAAAAACGCGCCGTGCGTCATCGTCTCGGCCAAGATCGAAGCCGAGATTTCGATGCTTTCCAGCGACGAAGAAAAGCAGGAATTTCTCTCGACGCTGGGACTGAAAGAAACCGGTCTTTCGCGCATCATCCATGCCGGATACCGGCTGCTGAACCTGGTGACGTATTTCACCATCGGGCCCAAGGAAGCGCGCGCGTGGACGATCATTAAAGGCACGGCGGCGCCGGGCGCGGCCGGCGTCATCCACACCGATTTCGAGAAAGGTTTTATCCGCGCCGAAACCATCGCTTACGCCGATTACGTCGCCACAAACGGCGAGCAAGGCGCTAAGGAAGCCGGAAAATTCCGTTTAGAGGGCAAGGAATATGTGGTACAAGACGGGGATGTGTTGCATTTCCGGTTTAATACATAATGAATATCTTTAGCCTGCTTCGCCGTAAACCGAAAAGAACCCACCGCCCTGCCCCATCGTGGCTGAAGTGGCTGGTGGTGGGAGTGGTTCTTTATGCCATGATCGCCAGCCAGCATAAGGACACGCCGGAACGCCCCAATGCCGTACGGCAGTCTCTGGAAAAAATGAGCGCCGATGTGAAATCGTCCGTCAATATCAGCGGCTACAAAGATAAACTGCTGCCCGTCGCCGCCCATTCGCTCGACATCACCGACGTCGCCGAGGGCAGCGGCAATCCCGCCGTCTGCGGGCAGGAAGTCAAAATCGCCTATACGACGTTTTTAGCTGACGGCACGAAAACGGACGAAGAAAAAACGCTCGCGTTTCGCATCGGCGAGGGCAAGGCGTTGCCGGCGCTAGAACAAAGCGTGATCGGCCTCAAGCCAGGCGGAAAACTCAGCGTCGTCGCCTCACCGGACATGGCGGGCAAGGCCGCTGCTGACGGCTCCATCCACTTCAATATCGAATTGCTGGAGGTAATACCGGCGCTGCCCGATTTGGAGTCGCTGCCGTTTCGCATCACCGAAATGAAAGCGGGCAGCGGCGCCGCCATCCGGTGCGGCCAGGAAGTGAAAGCGATGGTCACGGTGTGGAGCCTCGAAGGAAAAAAAATATTCTCGACCAAGGAGCCGGTGACGTTTACGACCGGCGCGTCGCAAATATTCCTGGGCGTGGAACAGGGCGTGATCGGCATGTTGCGCGGCGGCACGCGCACGCTGATCGTCCCGCCCGCGTTCCAGAAAACCATGCGCGGCAACCGCCCGGTAGTCGATATTGCCCTTCCTAAAACACAAACGGTGCTGGTCGATGTCGAGGTAGCAACTGGTAATTAGTTATTGGTAATTGGAATAGACTCATTTATTCTAATTACCAATCACCCATTACTAACGAATTCTTTCTCTATGCTCACTGCTTCCAGACTGTCCCGCGTCAAGCCGTCGCCGACGATGGCCGTGACCGCCAAAGCCGCCGAGCTCAAAGCAGCGGGGAAAGACGTCATCGGCCTCGGCGCCGGCGAGCCGGATTTCGACACGCCGGATCACATCAAGCAGGCGGCGATAGAGGCTGTCAAGAACGGTCAAACCAAATATACGGCAGTGGCCGGAACTCCTGCACTTAAAAAAGCCATCAGTGAAAAATTCAAGCGCGAAAATAATCTCGATTACGCGCCCGGCCAAATCGTCGTCGGCTCCGGCGCCAAGCAGGTGATCTTCAACGCGCTGCTCGCCACACTCAACGAAGGCGACGAAGTTATCATCCCGGCGCCGTACTGGGTGTCGTATCCCGACATGGTGCTGTTTGCCGAGGGCACGCCGGTCGAAGTTCCCTGCCGCGAAGAGGATAATTTCAAACTGACGCCGGCGGCACTCGAAAAAGCCATCACCAAAAATACGCGCTGGCTGATTCTGAATTCTCCCTCCAACCCCACCGGCGCCGCCTACAGTGAGAAAGAGCTCCGTGCCATTGCCGATGTGCTCTTGAAACACCCGCACGTCTGGATTCTCTCCGATGATATTTACGAGCATCTGCTTTATGACGGATTTAGGTTCGCCACCATCGCCGCTGTCGAGCCGAAGCTCCTGGCGCGCACGCTCGTGGTCAACGGCGTCTCGAAAGCCTACGCCATGACCGGCTGGCGCATCGGCTATGCCGGTGGCCCCAAGGAACTGATTGCAGCCATCACCGACATCCAGTCGCATAGCACGTCGAACGCCTGCTCGATCAGTCAGGCGGCGTCGGTGGCGGCGCTGACCGGCCCGCAGGAATTTCTTGCCGATTGGCGAAAAAGTTTCGCCGCGCGCAGAAATCTGGTCGTCGATGCGTTGAATAACATCCCGGGCATCACCTGCCTCAAACCCGAAGGCGCGTTTTACGTCTTCCCCAACATCAAAAAACTGCTCGGCAAAAAAACGCCGCAAGGAAAGGCGATTAAAACCTGCAACGATTTCTGCGATTATTTGCTAGAAGAAGCGCTGGTCGCCGCCGTCGCCGGCAGCGCCTTTGGCATGGGCGGCCATTTCCGCATCTCCTACGCCACGTCGGAAAAAACCCTTACGGAAGCCATGCGCCGTATCGAGAAGGCGTGCAGGGAGTTGGTTTAAGCCGCTTTGTTCAGGAGCCCGTCTTCGTCCAGCTTGGTCATCAGGAATTCCTTGAACACGCGCACGCGCTTGGAATTCCTTAGCTCGACCGAATAGGTGAAATAGACGTCGGTCGCCGGGCCGCGCAGCTCCGGCATCACTTTGGTGACGCCCGGCAAATCATGCACCATATAGTCCGGGAGTCCGGCGATGCCGACGCCGCTTTCCACCGCCTTCAGCATCCCGCGCAAGCTGTTGATGCGGAAGAACGGGCGGTGCTCCTGACCTTTGGGCAGGCCGGCGGTGATCATCCAGTTCACTTCGGCAAACGGCAGGTGGCCGTCGTCGGCATGCACGATCAGCCGGTGGTTGGCCAAGTGCTCGGTGCGTTTGGGGATGCCGTGCGTTCTCAGATATTCGGCCGAGGCGTAAAGCGAATTGTTGAGTGTCGTCAGTTTTTTCTGCACCAGATCGGGATGCGTCGCCGGCGACAGGCGGATCGCCGCGTCGGCCTCGCGCTTGGTAAGGTCGAGCTCGCGGTCGCTGACCAGGAGCGTGACGTCGATTTCGGGATACAGGTCGCCAAACTCGCGCATGTGCGGCACCAGCCACATGGTGCCGATCGCCGTGGGCGCTGCAATCTTGAACGGCCCCTTCGGGCGCTCCTTGCTGTCCAAGAGCGCGTTCTCGGCGGCGGCAAGGCGGGAGAAAACATCGCCGACCGCGCGCAGCAGGATATCTCCCTGCTCGGTGAGCAGCAGTCCGCGCGCGTGGCGATGGAACAGTTCGGTCTGCAGATTTTCTTCAAGCGTGCTGATCTGGCGGCTGATGGCAGACTGGCTTAAATTGAGTTTCTCCGCCGCGTGCGTGAAGCTCTTGGCGGTAGCTACGGCATGGAAAACACGAAGTTTATCCCAATCCATCATGCGCGCTGATGTAGACAATTATTGCGGGCGTGGCAATAGCAAAAACGCATGGCTGCCATGCGTTTTGTCAGTCCGGGCCGGTTTTAACGCTGGGGTTGCTGGCTTAACGCCACCGCGCGCTGGGCTTCGATCAGGTTGCGGTACTTGGCTTCGATAATTTCCGGCTGCGAAAGGCCGTTAAGATCGACATGCACATGGACATGTTCGGCACCATTGCCGTTGCCGTTCATCGGCGGATTCAGCGATACATCGGAGGGTTTCCTGTCGCCCAGCAGCCAATCGAATGCCGGATTGACTACAGCGGCAAGCGCTCCAAACGCACCAAAAAATACACCCAGCCACGCCACGGGATGGGCGGCCTCAACGGCGGCTACGCTCATGCCGAAAATGGCAGTGCTAAGATACGGCGCTGCAGCCGCTAATGCTGCACCGACGACAAACATGATTGCCGTAGCTTTGACAAACGTTTTCAGCGGACTTGCTTTCATACCGGCCTCTTTTATTTATACCTCTAGATTACGGCATTTTGGGCCAGAAATCATGTGAAGATTCTATGACAATTGCAGGCGTAAAAAAGGGGAAATTGATGTTTATCAGATGGATATTTCTTCCCTCTGGAAGGGGGAAGATTAGGATGGGGGTCTGCTTGCGGCATACTCGATAATTCCGAATGCGCGGAGAGCGGACACCACCCTGCCCCCCCCCTTTCAGGGGAAGGAAAAATTTTAATGCCCGGCCAGAAATTTCTCGGCCTCTAAAGCGGCCATGCAGCCGGTGCCGGCTGCCGTTACCGCCTGGCGGAAGATGCGGTCCTGCACATCGCCGGCGGCGAAGATGCCCGCGATGTTGGTCTTGGTGCTACCGGGCGCGGTGAGGATATAACCCTCGTTATCCAATTTCAGCGCACTACCTTTGAAGATTTCGGTATTGGGAACGTGGCCGATGGAAACGAACGCGCCGTCGCACTTGATTTCGGATACGGCGCCGGTTTTGACATTTTTGATTTTGACGCCAGTTAAGCTGTTTGGATTCTCCGTGCCTAAAAATTCATCGACGACGCTGTCCCAAACCACGGATATTTTCGGGTTGGCGAACAAACGCTCCTGCGCGATTTTCTCGGCGCGCAAGCTGTCGCGGCGGTGAATCAGCGTCACCTTGCTGCAAATATTGGCGAGATATATCGCCTCCTCGACGGCGCTGTTGCCGCCGCCGATGACGACGACTTCTTTGCCTTTGAAGAAAAATCCGTCGCACGTCGCGCAGGCGGAAATGCCGAAGCCCTGGAATTTCTTTTCGCTGTCGATGCCCATCCAGCGGGCGCAAGCACCGGTGGCGATAATCACCGCATCAGCAGTATAGGTATCGCCCGATTCGCCAACGGCGGTAAACGGCCGCTTCGATAAATCGACGCTGGCGATGGTGTCGTCCTTGATTTCCGTACCAACATGCGCCGCCTGCTTTTCCATCTGCTCCATCAGCCACGGCCCTTGGATCGTATCGGCAAAGCCGGGATAATTCTCGACGTCGGTGGTGATGGTCATCTGCCCGCCCGGCTGCATTCCGCGCACTAAAATGGGTTTTAGCATTGCGCGCGCAGCATAGATGGCCGCGGTGCAACCCGCTGCGCCGGAGCCGATGATGAGGATTTTGGTTTTGTGTTCGGTGGTCATAAAAAGTCCTGAGTGAGCGAAGCGAGTCGAAGGATCTTTGCCGCTGCAACGCCAAAGATCCTTCGACTCAGGCCTCCGGCCTTCGCTCAGGATGTTTTCCTAAAGTTTCTTCGCGTGTCCCTTGAGATACTTGGCAACGCCGGAGGCATTGGCTTCCATACCTTCATCGCCGCGGTTCCAGCCGGCGGGGCAGACTTCGCCGTGCTCTTCGTGGAATTGCAGCGCGTCGACCATGCGGAGCGCTTCGTCGACATTGCGGCCGAGCGGCAGGTCGTTGACGATCTGGTGGCGGACGACACCGTTGCCGTCGATCATGAACGTGCCGCGGAAGGCGACGGCGCCGCCGGTTAAGACGTCATAGTCGCGGGCGATGTGCTTGGTGAGGTCGGCCACCATCGGGAATTGAACGTTGCCGATGCCGCCTTTTTCGACCGGGGTATTTTTCCAGGCCAGATGCGTGAAGTGCGAATCGACCGAGACGGCAATCACTTCCGTCTTACGCAGCTTGAATTCCTTGAGGCGGTTGTTGAAAGCGATGATTTCCGACGGGCAGACGAAGGTGAAATCGAGCGGGTAGAAAAACAGCACGCCAATCTTTCCCGGCTTGATCACCTTGCCCATGTTGTCGCGCTTGATGCCGAGGAACGAAAACAGGTTGAAGTTTTCCTCGATACTGTTGTCGGGCATCACGGCCTTGGCGGTGAAATCGGGGGCTATTTTTCCAACGAGAACGCTCATAAAATCTCCTTCAATGAGGGTGAATGGGAAGATGAATATAGTGCGAAAAACATAAGGTTCAAGCGGCTTTCTGGCATGGCTGCCCTCACTTTTGCGATAAGGGTTGTTTTTCAGCCGCATCCCCCCTATTTTATGCGCCTCGTAAATTATAAGGCGGCCACTCATGCGCTTGCGGCAGTTCGAACTTATTCCCTCGCTGGTGGTGGCGGCGGCCGTCCTCCTGCTGGCGTCGCTCGGCATGTGGCAGATGCAGCGGCTGGAGTGGAAAACGCAACTCATCACCAATATCGAGCAATCGCAAATCGAACCGGCGCTGAAAAACCTGCCGCCGGATTTGACCGGTCTCGATTACCATAAGGTAGAACTGCGCGGGCGATTTCTAAAGGATATTTCTTTCCGCCGCATCAGCGGCCGCAAGGAACCCGGACGCGAATTTTTTATGTTGCTGCCGTTTAAGCCGGAGAACGACAAGCGCGTCATTCTGGTCAATGTCGGTTTGGCGCCGGCGGATAAAAAACCGGATGCCCGCGTGCAAACCGTCAAAGGCTTCCTGCGCCCGGCATTCCCGCACCGCCTGTTCGTGCCGGAAAACCGGCCGGACCAGAATATCTGGCTCTATGAAAATATCCCCGCCATGTCGCGTTTGGCTAAAGTCGAGCTGCTGCCGCTGGTGCTCGAAGCCTTCACGCCTTACAATACCGACACCCGCCCGATCACGCCCGACGGCAAAATCCTGCTCAGGAACGACCATCTGGGCTATGCCTTGACCTGGTTTTCGCTGGCGCTGGTAGGCATAGTCATGTTGATTTTTTATCACCGCCTGCCGGACAACAAAAAAGCATGAGCAACCCCGTACGCTATATCTCCACCCGCGGCGAGGCACGCGAACTATCGTTTGCGGAAGTCGTGCTGGCCAACGTGGCCGGCGACGGCGGGCTCTATGTGCCGAACCACATCCCGGCCTTTTCCACTGCCGAGATCGCAAGCCTGCAGGCGCTCTCCTACCCCGAACTTGCCTATATCGTCATGTCGCGCTTCGTCGACGATACCGTCGAGCCGGAAGTGCTGGAGAGGCTGATCGCCGAATCGTACCGCCGCTTCCGCCACGCCGCCATCGCACCTCTGGTGCAGGTGGGATCGCATACGTTCGTGCTCGAACTTTTCCACGGCCCGACGCTGGCGTTCAAAGATTTCGCGCTGCAATTCTTAGGACGCCTGATGGAGCATATTTTAGAAAAGCGCGGCGAGAAGGCGATTATTTTAGGCGCGACATCGGGCGATACCGGCTCGGCGGCGATCATGGGCTGCCGCGAGCGCAAGAACATGGATATCGTCATCCTGCACCCCAAGGGCCGCGTGTCGGACGTGCAGCGGCGACAGATGACCACCATCCTCGACGACAACGTGCACAACATCGCCATCAACGGCACGTTCGACGACTGCCAGGCAATCGTGAAATCGCTTTTTTCTGAACCGGGTTTTTGCGGCGCGCGGCGCCTGACCGCCGTCAATTCGATCAACTGGGCGCGGATACTGGCACAGGTCGTTTATTATTTCTACGCGGCGATGGCGCTCGGCGCTCCGGCTAAAAGCGTCAGCTTCGCCGTCCCCACCGGCAATTTCGGCGACGTCTATGCCGGCTACATCGCCAAGCGTCTGGGACTGCCCATTGAGCAGCTCATCATCGGCACCAACCGCAATAATATCCTGACGCGCTGCCTGATGGGTGGGCTCTACGATCTCGAGCCGGTGATGCCGACGCTTAGCCCCAGCATGGATATTCAGGTTTCCAGCAACTTCGAGCGGCTGCTCTTCGATCTTTACGACAGCAACGGCGCGGCGGTGAGTGAGCTCATGACGCAGCTCAAAACCAATAAGCGCTTTACGGTGACGCCGCAGGTGCTGATGCGGCTGCAATCGGATTTCGTCAGCACCTCGGTCAGCGACGACGAAACGCTGCAGGCGATTTCCGATACCTATAAGGCCAGCGGCTACCTGCTTGACCCGCATACCGCCGTCGGCCTTACTGCCGGCGTACGCTGCCGCAGCCGCACGGCGACGCCGCTGATCGCGCTCGCCACCGCACACCCGGCCAAATTCCCGGAAGCGGTCAAGGAAGCCCTCGGCATCCGCCCGGCGCTACCGGACATGATGAAGGATATTTTGCTGCGCAAGGAAAAATTTGAGACGATGGAGAACGATGTGAATGCCGTGAAAAAATATATTACAGGATTTGCCGCATGACCTACCAACTCACCACCCTGCCCAATGGATTACGCATCGCCAGCGAGACATTGCCCGGCGTCGAGAGCGTCGCCATCGCCGTAAGCTGCGGCGTCGGCGCGCGCCATGAAAGCCTGGAGGAAAACGGTATCTCGCATCTGCTGGAACACATGGCGTTCAAGGGCACTAAGACCCGGAGCGCACGCGACATCGCCGAAGCGTTCGACAATATCGGCGGGCAATTCAACGCCTACACCTCGATGGAAACCACCGTCTATTACGCCAAGGTGCTTAAGGAAAACATCGATCTGGCGGCGGATATCCTGGCCGATATCCTGCAGCGCTCGGTGTTCGATCCGGAAGAGCTCTCGCGCGAGCAGGGCGTGGTCATACAGGAAATCGCCATGCATCGCGACACGCCCGATGACTTGATTTATGATTATTTCAGCGAAACGGCGTTCCCCGACCAGCCGCTGGGGCGCTCGATCTTGAGCACCGAGGAACGCGTGGCGTCGTACCGCCGCAATGACCTCATCAATTACATGCAGGCGCATTACCGTGCGCCGCGCATGGTGGTTTCCGCCGCCGGCAGCATCGACCACGCGTCGGTGCTAACACTTGCCAACCGTTATTTCAACCTGCCGGAACGACCGGCGGAAGCAGCGTACGTGCCCGGCGCCTACAAAGGCGGCGACAGCCGCGTCGCCAAGAAATTGGAGCAGCTGCATCTGCTCTATGGCCTGCCCGCCATCTCGCAGCGCGACCCGGATTATTACACGATGCAGCTCTATTCGATTATCTTGGGCGGCGGCATGTCGTCGCGGTTATTCCAGGAGGTGCGCGAGAAGCGCGGTCTGGCCTATACCGTCTATGCCTCGGGCTCGGCCTACCAGGATTGCGGCGTGCTCGGCATTTACGCCGCCACGTCGCCGGAGAAGGGCGCAGAACTTTCCGGCGTGCTCTGCGACCAGCTCACCGGCATGGCAGCCGCCATCAGCGACGAAGAACTCTCGCGCGCCAAGAACCAGCTCAAGTCGGATTTGCTGATGTCGCGCGAAAGCCCGCATGCGGTAGCGACCTGGATCGGCCGCCACCTCCTCACCTTCGGCGAATACCGTCAGGCCAAAGACATCATCGAAAAGATCAACGTCATTACTAAAGACGACGTCATCCGCTTCGGCAAAAAACTGATCTCCGGCGCGCTGACCGTCGCCGCGCTGGGCGACACCAAAGGCGTGCTGCCGTACGCGGATTTGATGAAACGCTTGTCATCCTGAGCGGAGCGCAGCGAAGCCGAAGGATCTTTATCCGTGCAACTTGCGAAGATCCTTCGACTCGCTTCGCTCGCTCAGGACAAAAATCAGTACTTCTCCCGCGCCGCGGCCAGTGCCGCAATCGCCGCCACCAGGCCGAATGAGCGGAAATTACAGCCGGCGACCGATTTCCATTTTCCGCATTCGTCTTCGCTTTCGTCGCACATGCCGGTGAATTCCATGCCGGCAGCGTTTAAATTGTTGAAGGCGTCGCGCTCGGCGTTGGCGCGCCACATGCCGCCTATCGGTACGCCGTCGACGAGATAGATCATCGGCTCGGCCGGTTTGCCGCTTACGGTATCCGTCGTCGGCACGCCCTCCTGAATGATGACTTCGCTCACCTGCGCGCCTTCTTTCACCACCTGCATCTTGTTGCGGGTTTTCTTGTTGACGCTTAAGACCTCTTCCGGCGTATGCGCGGTCATGATGCCCATGCCGTAGGTACCGCTGTCGGCCTTGATGAAGACGTAGGGGTCGCTTGTAATCCCATGCGCCTTGTATTTTTCCTTGATGCGCGAAAGCACCGCTTCCACGCCTTTGGCGACGCAATCCAAGCCCTGGTGGTGCTTGAAATCCACTTTGCCGCAGGCATGGAACTCAGCGGAAATCAGCCACGGGTCGAGCAAAAACTGCCGACAGAAATCTTCGGCCACTGTTTTATACGCGGCAAAATGCGCGCTCTTCTTGCGCCGCCACCAGCCCATGGAAGGCGGCGGCAGAATCGGTTGTTCGATGCCTTGCAATAATTCCGGCACGCCGGACGTCATGTCGTTATTAAGCAAGATAATATCCGGCATGAAACCGTCTTCCAGACCCAATCGCGCGCCTTCCCGCTTCAGCGGATACTGCGTGATTGTTGAGCCCGATGGCGATTCGAGCTCGATCGGCTGCCCGGCGGCAGCGGCAAGGCTGCTCAGCCGCGCCTCGATGCCCGCATCTCTTAAAATCGCCATCAGCACCACCAGGTTTTCGCGGTAGGCCAGGTTGCGCGTATGGCTTTCTGGAACTAGCAGTATGCGTTTGGCGCTGGGATAATGTTCTTTGAGCAGCCGCGCGAAAAACCGCGCCGCGCGCAGACGCGCTTCCGGCGAAAGATTGTGAAATCCAGCCGGGTATAAATTGGTATCGACCGGCGCCAGCTTGAAACCGGAATGCCTGAGATCCACCGACGTCGTGACATACGGCATCGCCGTTTTGCGCTGCCCGGCGAACCAGCGCTCGATGTCGTCGTGCCGGTTATCGTCGAGGATTTTTAGGGTGTTTAAGATGATCATGCCGGTTTTTCTTCCCAATCGCCCAGCCATGCCTGCACGCATGCCAGCGCCGCCACCGCCGCCGTGTCGGCACGCAGGATGCGCGGGCCCATGGAAAACGGTTTTACGAACGGCAGGCTATGCAATAGTTTCTGCTCATCAACGGAAAACCCGCCCTCGGGGCCGATTAAAATTCCTGCCCTCTCCTTGAGGGAGGGCGGCTGAGAGCAAGCGATGGCGCCGCTCGAAGCGGGAGGGGTCGTTTGTGTATCCACTCCACCACCCCCCACGGCTCCAACTTCGCCTTCGGCTCGTTCTCGCCCGCTCCCCCTCAAGGGGGGAGCCAATAGGTCTTTCAACGACTCTCCTTTGCCGCTTTCGTCGCCGTAAAAGAGCGTGCGATCGCGCGGCCACTGGCTAAGTAATGTAGGTATGTCTTTGGTGGTTTCAATCACCGGCACGTCCATGCGCTCGCATTGCTCGGCGGCTTCGACCGCATGTGCCGTCAGCTTTTCCATGTTGACACTCCTGACCACGGCATGCTGCGTGAAGACCGGCATTATTTTTGAAACGCCGAGTTCGGTCGCTTTCTCCACCACCAAATCGGTTTTGTTTTTAATCGGCGCAAACGCCAGCCACAGGTCCGGCGACGCTTTTTGTGGGCGCTGTTGCGCGATCAAGCGTAGCGAGATTTGTTTCTTGGCGGCGGCGATCTCGGCCACCCATTCGCCGTCATGGCCGTTGAATAGGGCTATCGTATCGCCGGCCTGCTGGCGCATGACGTTGGAAAGATAATGCGATTGCCCTTCGGTAAGATCAATCTGCTTCCCGATTTCGTACGGTACGGGCGCGAATAAGCGTATTTTAGAATGGGGCGACATGATGCCGCCAAGCTAGTGGATTCAAAAAAAGAAACAAGAACGCAGATTACGAAATGGATTTAGAAACCGGTGTTGCGGCAACAGCCTGTAATCCCGTCAGGACTTCCATTATTTTGTCGTTATTTAAAGTTCCAATATCTATACGATATACCTTGTTACCCCAACTTGAACGGGAGCTTAACTTGAATTCGCTGTTAGGCCTGAGCATTGCCATAAACGTCTCTGCTGCATCTGCATTGACACCTTTAGCCATGGCTATTCTGACACCACCATGCTCCATATTCTCAAAGCGAATCTGATTGGCGGGAACTCCCAAAATATCGGCGACATTTTGCAGAGCCCGCTTGGTCCTATCATCCGGTTTACTAAACATGCCTTATCCTTTATCTTACAAACTCCCTCTATGGTAAAATAAAATTAATGTTATGTAAATAACCTTATGCAAAACCCACCCGCACCCGCCTATTCCACCTATTTCCGCCTGATGCGGCTACACCAGCCGACGGGCATCTGGCTTCTCTTGTGGCCGTGCTGGTGGTCGCTGGCGCTGGCATCGCCAGACTTTCCGTCTTTCTACCTGCTGCTGATGTTTTTTATCGGCGCGTTTTTGATGCGGCCGGCAGGATGCATCTTGAATGATATTGTCGACCGCAAATTAGATAAAGAAGTCGCGCGCACCAAAGGCCGGCCGCTGGCCAGCGGCGAAATCACGGTGCCGCAGGCGGTGCTGGTGCTGGTGTGGTTATTGTTTCTGGCGGTGCTGGTAGCATGGGCGTTGGGAGAAGCGGTGCTGTTGTGGGCGGCGCTTTCTCTTCCGCTGGTCATTCTCTATCCGTGGATGAAACGCATCAGCTGGTGGCCGCAATTATTTCTGGGATTCACCTTCAACTGGGGCGCGCTGATGGGCTGGGCGGCAGTCACCGGCGCGGTCGAATTTCCGGCGCTCTTGATTTACATCGGCGGCGTGTTCTGGACACTGGGCTACGACACGATTTACGCGCATCAGGATAAAGACGACGACGCACGCGCCGGAATAAAATCAACGGCATTGCGACTGGGCGGCAAAACCAAGCAAGCGTTGTTTGTCTTCTATTCGGCGGCAGCCATGTGCTGGTCGATGGCAGGGCATCTGGCACAAATCGGCCATGTTTTTTACGGCCTGATGCTGATGGCGTGGCTGCACTTCATGTGGCAGATTTTTCGAGTCGATCTTGATAACCCGGCGTCCTGCCGCACAATCTTTATGTCCAATGCCGCGCTGGGATGGATAGTGTTCGCTGCTTATCTTGTCGGGCGCCTCTAAAACACCCTGAATTAGGCTGTTCTTTCCCGTATTATAAACTCAAATTTTACCTTTGCCGGCTATAGTAAAAGAGGGTCGCTGTGCGCAACGGGACAAGAGAAATTTAACGCTAATTTTAGTAAAAATTTATCTTTGGCTGCCATACTGACCACCAAGACTAAACGACTCATCTGGGGGTTACGTTTTGCAGGAACGCACGCATCCGTTTCCGACGTCGAAGCCGGCACACGAGGATTCCTCGCAGGAGCAATCCCTCGAAAGCTACGCCCAGTTGCCGGACGCCAAACCCACCTACCCCGGCTGCGATTTCTATCCCGCCGACTTCATCGACACGCTGGAAAAATCGATCCAGTCCGTCATCAACGACCACGCGTCGGGCGCACTGCTCATCGTTTCGGTCACCAACCTCTCGATGATCATCAACGCCTACGGCCACGACACCTCGGAAATCGTCATGCACGATTTGATAAAAATGATCCAGGCCATCCTGCCCAAGGACTCCACCACCGAGCGCCTGCAGCGCGACCAGATCGGCGTCATCCTCACCAACTCCTACCCCGAAGATACTGCCGCCACCACCATGCGCATCCAGAACGTCGTCCAGAATTTCGGCCGCGATAATTTCGCAACCGCCAGCCTCCACATCATCGGCGTCATCGGCAGCGTCAATTTCCCGCTCGAAACCGCCAGCGCCCACGACGCGCTCGACAAAGCCTACGTCGCCATCAACAGCCAGCAGAGCACGCCCTGCCGCACCTTCGAGATGACGCGCCGCGAAGCCGACCAGAGCCGCCAGCACATGGGGCTCGCCAATTACCTGCTCAAGGCCTTCAAGGAGCAGCGCTTCCGCCTCGCCTACCAGCCAGTCATCGACAGCCGCACCGGCAAGACCGCGCATTACGAAGCCCTGTTCCGCCTCGTCAGCCAGACCGGCAAGATCAGCTCCGGCGGCGCGCTGATTCCCGTCGCCGAGAAAATGGGTTTGATAGATCTCATCGACACGCTGGTCATGGAAATGGTGATCGAGGAGCTGCGCCACGCCCCCAACGTCACGCTGGCGTTCAACGTCTCCAACCTCACCACCGAGAATCCGGTCTGGCTCGACCGCATGGGGCACATGCTCAAGGAAACGCCGGAAGTCGCGTCGCGGCTCATCGTCGAGCTCACCGAAACCGCCGTGCACCGCGACCTGCGCCGCACCGCCTTTTTCGTGGCAAGCATTCAGTCGATGGGCTGCTCGGTCGCGCTCGACGATTTTGGCTCCGGCTACACATCGTTCCGCCAATTGAAGTCGCTCTCGGTCGATATGGTGAAAATCGACGGCGTCTTCGTCAAAGATCTGGCGCACAGCGCCGACAACCGTTTCTTCGTCAAAACACTGCTCGATTTCGCCAACGGCTTCGGCCTGCAGACCGTCGCCGAGTTCGTCGAGACCGGCGAGATCGCCAAAGTGCTGATGGATATGGGCGTCCATTACCTGCAGGGCTATTACCTCGGCAAGCCGGAAAACCACCGCGCCTGGCTCAACGAAGGCGAATATAAGAACGAGTAATAGGGAAAATTACCGCGAGGGGCTTTCGGGCTCCGCGTCGTCCCTGCGGTGCGCCAGCATTTTTGAAAATGTTTTGCTGTTGGCGATGGACAATATCGCGCCGATGGTAACTGCCATCGCCGCCGCGCCGTACATCAGCGCTTCCTGTTGCTGGTACTTGCTGTTGTGCTTCCATTGCTTGCGTAACGTGCCCAACCCGATTTTTTTCATGTGGTCATTCACATTGCCGCTATGACTCTCATGCATAAAGTTAGTCAGGGCATGTATATCAAATAGCTCAACCACGTCTTTGCCTTTGCGCACCGGAAACTCTTGGGCAACCACATCTTCCGCCATTTTTCCAACTTGTTTTAATCCATCAAGGTGTCCACCCCTGACGATTCTTTCTTCCACGCGATACAGCCCTTTTATGACTTCTCCCTTCTCATCGAATACAGGGCATTCCGCCTCCACGACGCCGCGAATCTTATTAAAGGCTCCGTTGAACTTGGCATTGTCATAGGCGCTATTGCGTACTTTAGTCTTGCCAAACCAATAGCCGGCAAACGCCGACGCCGGATAAGCGAGAATCCTAAGCGCTTTGCTTATCAGCCCCGATTCTTCAGTTTCAACAGATACGGTTTCGTTTTTCATACTACTCCCTAGTATCCCATATGCAGATGCATCTTCTTTTTTCATGCTATTACCCACTGTCCAGTATAGCGATAACGGCTCCGAAAGTTGCGTGAAGATTTTGTGACAATATCCCGGCATCCATAAAGATATGGATTTTTTCTCCAAGCGCAAAAGCGGTTAAATTAATAAGCGACTGTAATATATAATTATTTAAAGTTATCTCCTGCGGCTCGTCACAAATAATTCACTAAAATTCCTTCATATCCTATGCTACCCTCGAAGCTAGGACACGATGTATGAACGATAGCAACAAACCCGCCGCCAAGCCGCATGTCAGCGCTTTTTCCAAAGCGATGAACGTGCTCGTCTACCCTATCGCCGCCATTCCGGGATATTTATATTCGCGGGTCTATATTCGCCGCAATGCTTATAAAAACCTGGCGAAACATCATGTATTCGATCATTTGCGGCCGGCAGAAAATGCGGGGATACAAGCGATCTTCGGTCTTGCCGATGCGGAAATAAATAAAAACGACCCTAAAATAAAAGGGCTGCTGGAATCTATAAGTAAACCGGAAAATTGTGCGAACGAAATCGCCAAAGTGCACGAAGAATTTCGGCTGGGCGTAAAGCAGATTTTTGAAAACAAGAAGATGACCAATGTCATGCATTATTGGAAATGCCTGCATTCCAACCAGAAATGGGAAGCGGTGATTCAAGGCCTGGCGGTGACGGGTATCGGGCTGGGCGCGATGTTCAGCATATTCCAAAACCGCGATCTCTCACGGCGCCTGGAAGAGATCGAAGCCAAGCAAGACCAGCAGGAACGCACACGCTAGCGCCACACCCTTATAAAAGCAGATTGCTTCTTTGGGGACTTTCGCCTAATTCCTGAATCCTATATATTTCTCCTGCGCCGCTTTAGCTCAGCTGGTAGAGCAACGGTTTTGTAAACCGTAGGTCGTCTGTTCGAGTCAGACAAGCGGCACCACCCTTTGCCCTCAAGGGCTTCGGGTGGCTTAGGCCACCCGGAAACCGCATCTTGGGCGTGGGAGTGTCACCCGAAACTACGAAGTAGCGTAGGGCGACTGGTTCACTCGCGCCTGTCCTCCTCTAAAACCAGATTACAAACGCGCAGCGGCGTGTTATTGAAACAGGCATGTTTGGGCGGGATATTTCCTGGCGGCGCGATCTGGCGTTGCTGTTTTTGGCCATCGGCTCGCTGTTTGCCATCGGCCTCGGCGCGCTGCCTTTTATCGCCCCCTCCGAAGCGCGCTACATCGAAATCCCGCGTCAGATGGTGACGACCGGCGACTGGCTGACGCCGCGCATCAACGGCGTCCCCTATTTCGAGAAGCCGCCGCTTTTTTACTGGATGCAGGCGGCATCGCTTTCATTGCTCGGCATCTCCGAAATTTCCGGCCGTCTCATGCCGCTCCTCATTGTCACGTTCACCTGCCTTATCACCTACGCCCTTGGCCGGCTTTATTTCGGGCGGCTGGCGGGACTGCTTGCCGCCGGCGTGCTGGCGACATCGTTTCTCGGCTATGCCTCAAGCCGTATTGCCGTGCTCGATGCACCGGTCGCCCTTTTTATCACCGCCGCCATCGCCTGCTTCCTCGCCGCGCAAAAAACGTCCGAGCGGCGGCGATTGCTTTACCTGCTGATGTATGTCTTCGCCGCGCTGGCGATGATGACCAAGGGCCTGATCGGCGTCGTCATCCCCGGCCTTGTCATCGGCGCGTGGATTCTGATCACGAAACAATGGCGTATACTAAAAGAAGCGCAGCTCTTGCCGGGTATCGCGATATTTCTCCTTATCGCCGCGCCGTGGCATGTGATGATGCAGCGGCTGCATCCAGAATTTTTTGATTTCTATTTCATCCACGAGCATTTCACGCGCTACCTTACCAGCGAACATAAGCGCACGGCGCCGTGGTGGTTCTTCATCGCCATTACCGCCGTCGGCATGTTGCCGTGGAGCGGCCTGTTGCCGGCGATATTCAAGCGCATGCGATTTTCCGATCCGGTCGCGCTGTTTTTTGCGCTGTGGATTCTCCTGCCGCTGCTCTTTTTCTCAGCCTCGCATTCCAAACTAGCGTCGTATATTTTCCCGATATTTCCAGCGATTGCCATTCTGCTGGGAAAATTATTAGCAGAGTGGTGGGAAGCGAAAACCGATACGCGGCTTTTGCGCCGGAATATTATTTTCATCGTGATTGTCTTCGTGGTGGCGGTGATCGCCCTACCGCTCTTGCCGTCGCTACCGGGGAAACTGGGGCGCAAGCTGGCGATGCTGAATACTTTTCCGTTTGTCACCCTGCTGCCAATGGCGGCGGGGTTGCTGGGCTTGCTTTATGTTGTTATCCGCAAGCGCTCGGCGCGCACGCTGATTAAGGCGCTGATGCTGTTTGGCGCCCTTACCGGCATTACGGTGAATTACGCTGCGACGCGATTCGACCGCAACTCGGTCAAGCCGCTGGCGGAAAAGCTGGCGCCGCTACTGAAGGAAAACGATACCGTCGTCGCGCTGAATACCTACTGGCAGGATCTGCCGGTGTATCTGAACCGCAATATCGTGGTGGCGGGCTGGACCGGCGAGTTGACGTTTGGTGTCGAGCACACCCCGGCCACGCGCGCGTGGATGATTTCCAGCGCCGAGTTCTGGCAGCGCTGCGGCAAAACGAAGCACGCCGTCTACGTCTTTATCGACGAATCGACGCTAAATGGTTTTTCGATGCCCGCCGACTGCCGATTGCGGCCGATAGCAAACTATGGCAGAACACTTTTGCTCAAGAGGGATTGAACTATGGATTCCATGGCGCTCATACTCACCGGCGTGATGCTGAACGCGGCGGCGCAATTGCTGCTTAAGGTCGGCATGCAGAAGATCGGCCATTTCGAGCTGGCGTGGGCCAACGCCTGGCCGGTGGGGATTCAAATCGTAACCAGCATTCCCATCATCGGCGGCATCGCCTGTTACATCATCAGTATCCTGATATGGCTGGTGGTGCTGTCGCGCGTCGAGGTCAGCGTCGCCTACCCGATGGTGAGCATCGGCTACATCGTCACGGCGCTCGCCGCGTATTTCTGGCTGGGCGAGCAGATGGGCGCAATGCGCCTGCTTGGCATCGTCGTCATCGTCATCGGCGTATGGATGGTGGCCAAAACCGCATGACCAACCAGCCCTTCCTGCCTTTTGCCAAGCCGGCCTTGAGCGAAGAAGCCATCGCCGAAGTCGTGGATTGCCTGCGCTCCGGCTGGATCACCACCGGCCCGCGCGTACAGAAATTCGAGGAGATGCTCTCGGCCTATCACGGCGGCAGGCGAGCGCTTTGCTTGTCATCGGCAACGGCGGGTTTGCACATCGCGCTTCTGGCTTTGAATTTGAAAGAGGGCGACGAAGTCATCACGACGCCGCTGACCTTTGTCGCAACCCTCAACACCATCGTGCTGGCGGGTGCAAAGCCGGTGCTGGTCGATATCGATCCGGCGACGCTCAATATGGATGTAACCCGCATCGAAGCCGCGATCACCAAGCGCACGCGCGCCATCCTGCCGGTACATTTCGCCGGACTTGCCTGCGATCTCGATGCGATTTACGCGCTGGCCAAAAAACACACGCTGCGCGTCGTCGAAGACTGCGCGCATGCCATCGGTGCCGGATATAAGGGCAAAAAAATCGGGTCGTTCGGCGATATCCAGGTGATGAGTTTCCATCCCAACAAAAATATGACCACCGGCGAGGGCGGCGCCGTCATCACCGACGACAAGGAAATCATTTCGGCAATGGAGCGTTTGCGTTTCCATGGCATCGACCGCAACGCCTTCAACCGCTTCGCCAAATCCGGCAGTCAGGAATACGACGTCGTGCTGCCCGGTTTCAAATACAACATGATGGATATCCAAGCCGCGCTCGGCATCCACCAGCTGCCGATGCTCGACCGCTTCATCGACGCGCGCACGCGCCACGCCGGCCGTTACCTCGAAGCGTTCGCCGAATGGCCGGAATTCGATTTGCCGCATTCGCCGAGCGCACATTATCGCCACGCCTGGCATTTATTCACGCCACGGCTCAATCAGAACAAAGCCGCGCTCGACCGCGACGGACTTATTGCCGCCATGAAAGAAGAAAATATCGGCCTTGGCGTGCATTATCAGTCGGCGCACGCGTTTTCGTGGTACAAGGCGCGTTTCGGCTGGAAGCCCAACGACTTCCCCAAAGCGCTCGACATCGGAAAGCGCATCGTCAGCCTGCCGCTTTTCCCGACCATGAGCGATTTTGAGCAGGACCGCGTCATTAATTCACTGGAAAAGGTGCTGAAAAGGCATTAATCCACTACTTGTCATTCCCGCGAAAGCGGGAATCTTGTTACCTTAATTAAGACCCCTGCTTTCGCAGGGGTGACAATAAAGGATTTTATGACCAACCCCTACATTTCCATCGTCATCCCCGTCTATAACGAAGCAGAAACGCTGCCGATCATGTTCGTGCGGCTGCTTAAAACCATGGACGCGCACGGCAAGCCGTATGAAGTGATTTTCGTCAATGACGGCAGCAAGGATCATTCCCAGAAAGTGCTGGCGGAACTGTTTGGCAAACGGCCGGACGTCATCCGCGTCGTACAGTTCATGCGCAATTACGGCCAGCATCCCGCCATCATAGCCGGGTTCGGGCATGTGCGCGGCGACGTCGTCGTGACGCTCGACTGCGATCTGCAAAACCCGCCGGAGGATATCCCGAAGCTCTTGGGGTTGATCGAACAAGGCCACGACGTCGTCGGCGGTTACCGCTCCAACCGCAACGACCCGGCCTGGCGCCGCGCCGTATCGAAATTCTCCAACATCGTGCGCGCACGCATCACCCACATCAGCATGCGCGACCACGGCTGCATGCTGCGCGCCTACCGCCGCATCATCGTCGACCAGATCGTCGAGATCGGCGACGCCTCGCCGTTCATTACCGCCTTGTCGCAAGAACTCGCCGCCAACCCTACTGAAATCCAGGTCGGCCACGAAGAGCGCGCCGCCGGCGTCTCCAATTACAATTTCTATAAGCTGATCCGTTATAATTTCGACCTCATCACCGGCTTTTCGCTGGTGCCGCTACAACTGTTCACGCTGGCCGGCATGGCGATGTCGGCGTTGAGCCTCGCGCTGGTGGTCTACATGATCGGCCGCCGCATTATCCTGGGACCGGAAGCCGAGGGCATGTTCACGCTGTTTGCCATCATGTTCCTGCTGATTTCGGTGACCATGACCGGACTGGGCATCATCGGAGAATATGTCGGACGCATTTACAAAGAAGTGCGTAGCCGCCCGAAATATATTGTGAAAGAGGTGCTGGAAGATAGGATTCAGGATTCGGAATTCAGGATTCAGGGAAAAAAGCAATGAAACTTCTCATCCTCGGCGCTAACGGTTTCATCGGCAGCAACTTAAGCGCGCATATCCTGACGCACCGCGACTGGGATATTTTCGCCATGGACATCCAAAGCGACAAGCTGGGCGAGTGCCTGGCGCACCCCAAGTTTAATTTCGTCGAAGGCGACATCACCGTCAATAAAGAATGGATCGAGTACCATATCAAAAAATGCGACGTCGTGCTGCCGCTCGTGGCCATTGCCACACCGGCGACTTACGTCAAAGATCCGCTCTCGGTGTTTGAACTCGACTTCGAGGCCAATCTTGAAATCGTGCGCCACTGCGTGGAGCATAAAAAGCGCATCATCTTCCCCTCGACGTCGGAAGTCTACGGCATGTCGACCGACAACCCTTACGATGAGGAGGAATCGACGCTGGTCACCGGACCAATCAAGAAAGAGCGCTGGATTTATTCCTGCAGCAAGCAGCTGATGGACCGCGTCATCTATGCCTACGGCGAGCATAAAGGCCTCGACTTCACGCTCTTCCGCCCGTTCAACTGGTTCGGCCCCAAGCTCGACAATGTCTGGGAATCCAAGGAAGGTTCGAGCCGCGTCGTGACGCAGTTCCTAAGCAACATTTTCTATAAACGCGATATCATTCTGGTGGGCGGCGGCGCGCAGCGGCGCTGTTTCCTCTATGTCGACGACGCCATCGACGGCCTGATGCGCATCATCGAAAATAAAGACGGCGCTGCCAAAGGCCGCATCTTCAATCTCGGCCACCCCAAAAACGATGTTTCGATCAAGGAACTCGCCGAAGAAATGCTCGATGTGATGAGCGAGTTCAAAGGTTTTGAGAATATCCGCTCCGAGATCGTGCTCAAAATCGTCAAGGGCGAAGAATATTACGGCAAAGGCTACCAGGATTTAGTCGCACGCGTGCCCAAGATCGACAACGCTAAGAATTATCTGGGATGGCAGCCGAAAACGAGCTTACGCGACGGGCTCAAAAAAACCATCGCTTATTACCAGGCGCACTCGCCCAAAGTGCTGGCGACTTCTTAAAAAAATATTACGCAATCCCCGAAGAGGGAGAGCGCTGTTCCGCATCACGCAACAATCTTTTGATCGCCCAGTTGTTTCCAGCTATATCAACAGGCTTTATTTCTTGATCATTACGCAGCGTGGGGTCGGCGCCTTTTTCTAACAACACCTCCACCGCCTTTTCTGCATGGTGGTGCACCGCATGGTGCAGCGGCGTGTTGCCATGGTCGTCCGGCGCATTGACCGTCTCGGGATTGCGGTCGACCAAACAACGTATATTGTCTGCTATACCGGCACCGACGGCATTATGCAGCGGAATTTCGCCATACCCATTCCTGGCAGTGACGTCCGCACCCTTTTTAAGCAATTGCTGCATTATGTCCTTATCCGTGCGCAAAGCCGCCAGATGAAGCGGCGTGTTGTCGTTCATGCCCTGCGTATTGACCGCCGCGCCGGCAGCCAGCAGTTTTCTCGCGATACCCGGCTGACCGCTGTACAGCGCCCAATGCAGCGGCGGGTTGTTGTTGAAAGCGATATCGATGAACTGTCCAAGGCCCGGGTCTCGCAGCCACTGGTCCACTTTATCCAAATCATTGCCCATAATCGCTTCGCAGAGCAACCGGCTTTTTCGTACGGGTGACAGAGGTTCGGACTTTTTCATGCTTTATCCCCTGCCGAGCGTTTCTCTGCCTTGCTGAGCGATTCGGTCAGCAATGGCATAGGCAACCTTCTCCGGCTCGCCGGGTGGCAAATACCCCACGCCGAATTGCGTGATTTCCCGTACGCCTGGGAAATGCGGAGCGTGCGCATCTTCAACGAGGACCGGGATTTTCGTGCACGTGGCGATTTCCGTAACGGCTTCTATGCTTCCATGCTCCAAGAGATTAGGCCGGTGGATTAACAATGCATGCGGCCGATTATGGGAAACCTCTTTAATAATTGCCTCCACATTGCTCAAATTATGCGGAGAATGTTGTGAGAACACAACCGTGGCGCCACGTTTCTCCAATTCCTTTTTAATGGGATCGGCAAAGAACTGGCCCGGAGCAGTGGCGATCATAATCTTTTTACCTTGCAAATCACCGGCCGGGGCAAACGACATATATGTATTCTCCTGATGAACGAGTTGCATCGTTAGGTAACGGCTATCTTACCGAAACCAGAGGGGTGGATAAAGTTAAGGTTTGATGACAATACGGGTCATCGCAAAAATAATGATGATTATCAGCTACTTGGTTCCGGTGATTTTCTTGATCACCACCTCGACCGGCACCGGCGGCGAGAAATAATAGCCCTGGAACAGGTCAACGCCAAGCGCCTTCAGCGCCAGATGCGCCGCTTCGGTCTCGACACCCTCGGCGATCACCGTGCCGCCAGATTTATGCACCAGCTCGACGATGCGGCTGATGGTATCGCGCTTGGTCGGCTCGTCGTATTTGCAGGCCAGGTTGCGGTCGATCTTGACGAAATCGGGGCGGATATCCGGCACCAGCTTCCGCGCGCCTTCCATGGACTCGATGTCGTCGAGCGCGATGGAATAACCGCGCGTACGGCCGTATTCGCAGATGCTTTTCAAGTGCACGAGATCGCGCGGCGTTTCCGAGCGGGTAAAATCAAGCACTACGTGTTTGGACACAATGCCGAAATTCGCCGCCGTTTCGGATAATCCTTCGAGATAGACCGCCGGGCGGTGGATGAAGCCGGGCGAAAGATTGACGAATAAAAATCCGTCGAAATCGCTGCAGACGAAGGTGGTGATCGCCTGCACGTGCAGGTGGCGATCGATCATGTATTCGATGCCGAGCGCACGGCTCGCCTCCATGATTTTGTCGCCGCCGATGACTTCGCCGCCGACGCCCTGCGCGCGCGCGAACGATTCGTAGCCGAACACTTTGTCGCGGGCACTCACCACCGGCTGCAGGTAGCACATCAGGCGATCTTCCATCAACGCATCGCCCAGCCACAGGCTTTCGGCAATCTGCTGCATCGACGCTGCCGTTTTCCAATCCATCACCGATTTCCCCACCACCGGCGCTTCGCCGGGAATGACGGAGACTTCGACCGACTGCAGCGCGCCGGCATAGCCGATCTGCGTATAGATGGCGTCCCAGGATTTTTTCCAGTCACGGCCGGTTTTGAGAGTCATCAGGTTGCCGGCGGCCTGCATCCCGGCTTTTTGCAATGCCTCCCCGACGGCGATCGGCAGGGCGCTGTTCTTCATGCCGACGCTTATCCAATACTGGTCGTACTGGTGCCAGGGGAGATTGAAATGTTTGCTGTTATTATTCGCACCGGCCATGAGGCTACCATACCGAAATTTTGTCTAGTTTAACAGTGGTTTATTACTATATCCTTAAAAATAAAATGCATTTAAGCTGCTTTAAACTGTATTTCGGCCAGGCGGGCGTAAAGGGGGCTTTTGGCCAGCAATTCACTGTGCGTTCCTATCATTTCGACCCCGCCATCGTTTAAGAGCACGATACGGTCAGCCTTGACGATGGTGGACAGGCGATGCGCGATGACGAACGTCGTGCGCCCGACCATGATGCGCGCCAGCGCCTGCTGGATGTGCCGCTCGTTTTCGGAATCAAGCGCCGAGGTCGCCTCATCTAAAAGCAGAATGCGCGGGTTGCGCACAACGGCGCGGGCGATGGCGATGCGTTGCTTCTGCCCGCCGGAAAGCTGGATGCCTTTTTCGCCAAGGAACGTGTCGATCCCGTGCGGCAGTTTTTCTAAAAATTCCAGCGCCGAGGCGATCTCCGCCGCCGCTTTAATCTCATCATCGGAGGCATTCAGATTGCCGATGCGGATATTCTCGCGCGCGCTGCCGGAAAATATCACCGGGTCCTGCGGCACGATGCCGATCATGGAACGCAGCGTTTCGAGATCGAGGGTGCGGATATCGGCGCCGTCCATAGTGATGCGGCCGCTGTCAGGGTCGTAAAACCTAAGCAGCAGTTGAAAAATAGTGGTCTTTCCGGCGCCGCTTGGCCCCACCAGCGCGATGGTCTCCCCGGATTTGACGTCAAGATTGAAATTCACAATAGCAGGACGGTCGAGACGCGAAGGATAGGTGAAGGTGGCGTGGTCGAACTTAATTTCACCTCCCCCGTTCGGGGGGAGGGTTAGGGAGGTGGTGTTCTTTGCTGCAACAGAGTAACCCCCTCCCGACGCTTGCGCGTCGACCTCCCCCCTCGAGGGGGAGATGATAAGAGGAACCAGCTCCAATATTTCGCTGATGCGTTCGGCTGAACCGGCAGCGCGCTGCAGGTCGGTGATGACTTCGGTCAAGGCACCGACCGAACCGGCAACGACGACCGAATAAAACAGGAAGGCCGACAGTTCGCCGGCGCTGATATGCCCGGCCAGAACATCGTGCCCACCGAACCAGAGCACGGTGACGATGGCGCCGAAGATCAGCAGTATCACCAGCGCCGTCAGCAACGACCGCAGGCGCACGCGCGCCAGCGCCGCCACCAGCGCGATCTCCACCTGACCGGCAAACCGCCGCTCTTCATGGCGCTCCAGCGCCAGCGCCTGCACGGTGCGGATGGCGTACAGCGTTTCCTCGGCGTGGGCGTTGACGTCGCCGACCTTGTTCTGCGCTTCGCGCGCCAGCGACCGCACGCGCTTTCCCAGCAGGATAATCGGCGCCACCACCAGCGGCATCATCGCCAGTACGTAGCTGGTGAGCTGGGCGCTGGTGACCAGCAATAAGATAAACCCGCCGATGCAAAGCAGTAGATTACGCACCGCCATCGAGATCGAACTGCCGATGACGGATTGCAGCACCGTCGTGTCCGAGGTAATGCGCGCCAGCAGATCTCCCGTGCGGGCGGTTTCAAAAAAACCGATATGCATGGCGACGATGTGGCGGTAGATGTCGTTCCTGATGTCGGCCACCATGTGTTCGCCGATCCACGACACCAGGTAAAACCGCGTGTAGGAAGCAATAGCCAGCAGCAGCGTCACACCGATTAATAATATAAATGCGCGATCGAGCAGATGGCCGTCGCCTTTGGAAAGGCCCTCGTCGACGAGGTAGCGCAACCCGGCGCCCATAGCAAGCACCGCCGACGAGGTGAAGATCAGCGCCAGCATCGCGCCAAGAATCTGCCAGCGGTACGGTTTTACATAGCGCAACAGCGGCAGCAGATTTTTTATTTCGCTTTTGGCGGCGGTCATAACATTATTTTTATCCCAGCCAGTGATTCCAAATCATGCGACAATGTTGCCTCCAGCGTCCTGCCATCCGTCAGCGCCCATTTTTTCTCAGCGTTGCAGGAAAAATGCAGGCCGCCGGAAAGCGGCGACGCCAGCCATAATTGGCGGCTGGGCGCGTGTTTGTTGATGATCAGCGCCTTGCCCGACGGCAGCGTGATGGTGACGATGCCGCTATGATATTCAACATCCAGTGTTTCCATCTCTTCAAGCTGATCGGTAACGTGCGCCAACCAGCGGTCGGCCAATGAATGGAACTCGTTTTCGTTTATAAGATTGGCGGTTTCGTTCATAACGGTCTTTTATATTACCTACAATGCTTGGCAATGTTAATGTTTTGTTCATTTATTTAGGGCTATCTCTTAATGCTTTTTTCATTACGAGACAGGTAAAATAAGACTATACTTACCAAAGAAATGAAATAGAAAGGTGCAATGAACACCATGATCCACATGCGGGAAAATAGCCACCTTTACCAGCTGCACGAAATGCACTACGCCGCCATCGCGCCGCTCAACATGCTGGCCGGCGCGAGTAAGGCGCTGCACCGCCATCCGCTGATGCCCTTCTCCTATACCGGTTTCGGCAAGAGCATGGCGGCGGCGGCGGAAGTGTTGGAGCGCGTCACGCACCGCTACCGCAAGCCGCAATTCGGCATCACCCACACCAAGATCGGTAAGCATACGATCGAGGTCACGCAAAAGACCATCGACATCAAACCGTTTTGCCGCCTGCTGCATTTTGAAAAAAATATGGACAAGCCGCAGCCCAAGTTGCTGCTGGTCGCGCCCATGTCCGGCCACCACGCCACGCTCTTGCGCGGCACGGTCGAGGCGATGCTGCCGTTCGTCGACGTCTATATCACCGACTGGCTCGACGGGCGCGACGTGCCGCTGGCCCAGGGCGAATTCAGCCTCGAGGATTATGTCTATTACGTCATGGAATTCGTGCGCAAGCTCGGGCCCGACGTGCATTTGATGGCCGTCTGCCAGCCGTCGGTGCCGGTGATGGCCGCCGCCGCCGTGATGAACGAGGCCAAAGACAAATGCGTACCGCTCTCAATGACCTTAATCGGCGGCCCGATCGACGCCCGCATCAACCCGACCAAGGTCAACGAATCGGCGATGCATAAGCCGCTCTCCTGGTTCGAGTCGCACGTCATCACGCGCGTGCCGTTCAATTATCCCGGCTTCATGCGCCGCGTCTATCCGGGCTTCCTGCAGCTCTCCGGTTTCATGAGCCTTAACATGGACCGCCACGTTAACGCCCACCTCGACCTCTTCAAGCACCTGATCGAAGGCGACGGCGACAGCGCCCGCGCCCACAAGAAATTCTATGACGAATATCTCTCGGTCTGCGACCTGCCGGCCGAATTTTATCTCGATTGCATCGACATGGTGTTCCAACGCTACCTGCTGCCGGAAGGCAAGTTCGAATATGACGGCCATAAGGTCAAGCCGCAGGCGATAACCAAAACGGCGCTGCTCACCCTAGAGGGCGAGCTCGACGACATCTCCGGCGTTGGCCAGACCGAAGCAGCGCAGAAGCTCTGCCCCAACCTGCCGCCGTCGATGAAAAAACATCACCTGCAAAAAGGCGTCGGCCATTACGGCATCTTCAATGGCCGCAAATTCCGCGAGCACGTCGTGCCGATCATCGTCGATTTCATCAAGAAACACGATAAGTGAACGAGCTTGACGACGAGCGCCGCGTTGCCGTCCAATGGGTCGCATCTCCCGAACAATTGCCGACCGTCATTGACTACCTCACCAGACACTCCTCCTTGGTCAACGAGTCGGGCGTCTCCCATCTGATGGAGGAGCTGACGCTTGTCAGAACCCAATTAGGAGAAGCACAGAAAAATGTATTGGACGCTCTGCAACCTAACAGCCCCGCAAATCAGGTCTTTCAGAAACTGCAGCAAGGATATGAAAAACTCCATGAGGCCGATAACAAACTGACGGGCATAGTCGAGCATATCGATGGAAGCTCGCGCACGGCATTTACCGTGCCGCCATCGGTGGAACTTGAAATCGATGCCGGTGGACATCCGGAAGGTGAGAAAATAAAGCGGCAACTTACAAATTGCATGCCTAAATTTCATGCCTCGGCGACATTTGGCGCTTCTTCCAGTTTTATTGAAAGATATATGAGCGCCCTATTACGTGCCATGAATGCAATGGATCTGCAAAAAACCGACGTTTTTGTGAAAACGCTGTCTTCTTCCCACGCGCAGGGGAGATAAGCCTCTTTAGGCCTTGACACCCCTGCCTCTCGCCCTTACTCTCCCGCCAATTTGCCTGCAACTTGCCGGAGTGATAGTACTTAGGAAATGGCCAAAAACACACCGATTCCCGCCCATACCAACGCCTGTTTACTTTTGGCGGACGGAACGATGTTTTTCGGTGAATCGATCGGCGCAGAAGGTATAACGGCCGGCGAAATCTGCTTCAACACCTCCATGACCGGTTATCAGGAAATCCTGACTGACCCTTCTTACGCCGGGCAAATCATCACCTTCACCTTCCCGCATATCGGCAATGTCGGCTGCAATAACGAAGACATCGAAAACAAAAAACCGCACTGCGCCGGGCTGATCCTGCGCGAGCGCCCTACCCTGCCCTCAAATTTTAGAAGTAAAATCTCGCTCGACGACTGGCTCAAGAAAAATAAATTGAGCGGCATCTGCGGCGTCGACACGCGCGCGCTGACACGGCATATCCGCAAGAACGGCGCGCAAAATGCGGTGATTTTTGCCACCCAAGAAGAGACAAAAGCGAAAAAGAAATTGGCCGGTGCACCCGACATGACCGGCCTGGATTTAGCCAAGGAAGTAACGACCAAAGAAACATACCAATGGGCGGGCGGGTTGTGGCGACTGAATGCTCCCCGCTCCGCGCCGGTGTTCACGCATCATGTGGTAGCGGTGGATTACGGCATCAAGCAGAATATTCTGCGGTCACTGGCCGAGCGCGGCTGCAAGGTGACGGTCGTTCCGGCCGAAACGCGCGCCGAGGAAATCTTGAAACTAAAACCCGATGGTATTTTCCTCTCCAACGGCCCCGGCGATCCGGCGGCCACCGGCCAATACGCCATCCCCACCATCAAAAAACTGATCGACTCCGGCCTGCCGATTTTCGGCATCTGCTTAGGGCATCAGCTATTGGGCATCGCGCTCGGCGGCAAGACGGAAAAAATGACGCAGGGGCATCGCGGCGCCAACCATCCGATCAAAGATTTGAAAACCGGCAAAGTCATCATCACCTCGCAGAACCACGGTTTCGTGGTCAGCAAGAAAGGTTTGCCCGCCGATGTGGAGGTCACGCACATTTCGCTCTTCGACGGCACGATTCAAGGACTCCGCCACAAAACCAAACCCATCTTCTGCCTGCAAGGCCACCCCGAAGCCTCCCCCGGCCCGCATGACAGCGCCTATGTGTTCGATAAATTCATCGAGATGATGCACGCCCACTCCGGCCAGAACGGCAAAGCGAGGGCGCATGCCTAAACGCACCGACATAAAATCCATCCTCATCATCGGCGCGGGGCCGATTGTGATCGGGCAGGCGTGCGAGTTCGATTATTCGGGTTCGCAGGCGTGCAAGATTTTAAAAGCCGAGGGGTATCGCATCGTGCTGGTCAATTCCAACCCGGCCACCATCATGACCGATCCCAACCTTGCCGACGCCACCTACATAGAGCCGATCACGCCGGAGTTCGTCGAAAAAATCATCGCCAAAGAGCGCCCCGACGCGCTGCTTCCCACCATGGGCGGGCAGACGGCGCTGAACTGCGCCAAGGCGCTGGCCGAATCGGGCGTTTTGAAAAAATACAATGTCGAGCTGATCGGCGCCAAGCTGGAATCAATCAACAAAGCCGAAGACCGCCAGCTCTTCAACGACGCCATGAAAAAAATCGGCCTCGAAGTACCGAGGAACGCCGTTGTCAAATCGCTCGACGAAGCGCGGAAAACGCTGGTGCATGTCGGGCTTCCCGCCGTCATCCGTCCCTCTTTCACCATGGGCGGCAGCGGCGGCGGCATCGCTTACAACAAGGAAGAATTCGAGGCGATTGTGGCCTCGGGCCTCGACGCCTCGCCCATCGGCGAGGTGCTGATCGACGAATCGCTGGTCGGCTGGAAGGAATTCGAAATGGAGGTCGTGCGCGACCGCGCCGACAACTGCATAATCGTCTGCTCGATCGAAAACGTCGACCCGATGGGCGTCCATACCGGCGATTCGATCACGGTGGCACCGGCGCTGACACTGACCGATAAAGAATACCAGATCATGCGCAATGCATCGTTTGCCGTGCTGCGCGAGATCGGCGTCGATACCGGCGGCTCCAACGTGCAGTTCGCCGTCAATCCCAAAGACGGGCGCATGGTGATTATCGAAATGAACCCGCGCGTGTCGCGCAGCTCGGCGCTGGCCAGCAAAGCCACCGGATTTCCGATTGCCAAGGTCGCGGCGAAATTGGCGGTCGGCTACACGCTCGATGAAATCCAGAACGACGTCACCAAGGCGACACCGGCTTCGTTTGAACCGACGATTGATTACGTCGTCACTAAAATCCCGCGCTTCACCTTTGAAAAATTCCCCGGCGCCGAACCGATTTTGACCACCGCCATGAAATCCGTCGGCGAAGCGATGGCCATCGGCCGCAATTTCCAGGAATCGCTGCAAAAGGCGCTGCGCTCGATGGAAACGGGGCTCACCGGCCTTAATGAGATGCCTCTTAAAAGCAAAGAGGAAGCGCGCGCCGCCATGACCAAGGCCACGCCCGATCGCCTGCTGATTATGGCGCAGGGCTTACGCTTGGGTATGACGGTCGAAGATATATGCGCCATTACCAAATACGATCCGTGGTTCGTGCGGCAGATTGAAGAGATTGTAAAACTCGAAGCGACTATTCCTAAAAAGAAAGGTAGCGCGTTTGCGTTATGCGAGGAACATCTGGTGCATCTTAAGCGTCAGGGTTTTTCCGATGCGCGTATTGGTGAGCTAGCCGGCGTAAAAACGGCGGAAGTCGCCCGCTGGCGCAAAAAATATAATCTCCACCCGGTTTATAAGCGCGTCGATACCTGCGCCGCCGAGTTCGCCGCCGAGACGGCCTATATGTACTCTACCTACGACCAGGAATGCGAAGCCGAACCGAGTGACAAGGAAAAAGTCATCATCTTAGGCGGCGGGCCGAATCGCATCGGCCAGGGCATCGAGTTCGATTATTGCTGCGTGCACGCGGCTTACGCGCTGCGCGACGCCGGGTATGAGACGATCATGGTCAACTGTAATCCGGAAACAGTGTCGACCGATTACGATACGTCGGATCGCCTCTATTTCGAGCCGCTGACGGCGGAAGATGTGCTGGAAATTATCCGCAAAGAACAGAGCAACGGAAAATTAAAAGGCGTCATCGTGCAGTTCGGCGGCCAGACGCCGCTGAAACTCGCCAAGGCGCTGGAGGCAGCCGGCGTGCCCATTATCGGCACCTCACCCGATTCAATCGACCTTGCCGAAGACCGCGAACGTTTCCGCAAGCTGGTCACCAAACTGAAATTAAAACAGCCCAAAAGCGCCATCGGCGCCAGCACCAAAGAAATCATGCGCGCAGCCGATCGCGTCGGCTTCCCGCTCCTGGTGCGGCCTTCCTATGTATTGGGCGGACGCGCCATGAAAATCATCTATGACAAGCCGACGCTGGAATCCTATGTCAACGAGCTCACCAAAATGTTCGGCGACGGGCCAATATTGATCGATTCGTATTTGCAGGACGCCACCGAACTCGACGTCGATGCGCTGTCGGACGGCAAGGATGTGCACGTTGCCGGCATCATGCAGCATATCGAGGAAGCGGGTATTCATTCCGGCGATTCGGCGTGCTCCCTTCCCGCTTACTCACTCGATAAAAAATTGCTGGAGAAGATAGAAAAGCAAACGAAAGCGCTAGCCAAAGCGCTGAATGTCGTGGGACTGATGAACATCCAGTTCGCCATCAAGGACGGCCAGATTTATTTGATCGAAGTCAACCCGCGCGCCAGCCGCACGGTGCCGTTCGTCGCGAAGTCGACGGGGGTGCCGATCGCCAAAATCGCCGCGCGCATCATGGCCGGGGAAACGCTGAAGAGCTTCAAACTGGCTCCTGCTAAAGCAAAACACGTTTGCGTCAAGGAATCGGTGTTCCCCTTCGCGCGCTTCCCGGGTGTCGATGTCGTCTTGGGGCCGGAGATGAAATCGACCGGCGAAGCCATGGGCATCGACAGCGATTTCGCCCGCGCCTTCGCCAAGTCGCAGCTTTCGGCCGGAACGACGATACCGCTTTCGGGCACGGTGTTCATCTCGATCAAGGATTCCGACAAAGCGGCATCGACGCGGCTGGCCAAGCAGTTACTGAAACTGGGTTTCGACATCATCGCCACGCGCGGCACGGCGGCGCATTTGCAGGCAGCGGGGCTCGATGTCGCCATCGTCAACAAAGTGCGCGAGGGACGCCCGCATATCGTCGATCAGCTCAAAGACAATAAAATCGCGCTGGTGATCAATACCACCGAAGGCTCGCAGTCGCTCAACGATTCCTTCTCGATCCGCCGCACGACGCTCCTCGGCAAAGTCCCCTATTACACCACCATGGCCGGCGCCTTTGCCGCCGCTGAGGCCATTGCCGCCATCAAGGGCGGACATGGGCTTGACGTGAAGTCGATACAATCGTATTTTGCTGCTTAGGCAAAAAATTTCCGGATACAACTATGGAACGCATTCCGATCACCGCGCTGGGCTATCAACGCCTGGAGGCGGAGCTTAAAAATTTGAAGAGCGTCGAGCGCCCGGCGATTATCACCGCCATCTCGGAAGCGCGCGCGCACGGCGATTTGTCGGAAAACGCCGAATATCACGCCGCCAAAGAAAAACAGAGCTTCATCGAAGGCCGCATCAAGGAATTGGAAGCGGTCATCTCACGCGCCGACATCATCGAGGTCGCGACGCTATCGACGGAAACAGTCAAGTTCGGCGCCAGCGTCACGCTAATCGACGAAGAGAGCGAAGAGAAAGTCACCTACCAGATCGTCGGCGAGTTCGAGGCCGACATCAAGATAAAGCAAATCTCCATCACCTCGCCGCTGGCGCGGGCGCTCATCGGTAAAAAGAAAAGCGACAGCGTCGAAGTGACGACGCCCAAGGGCAGCAAGAGCTACGAAATCGTGACGATCAAATACGCTTGATGGCGAATGTTAAACAAACCGATTTCCTGATCATCGGCGCCGGCGTGATCGGCCTCACCGTCGCCCGCGAGTTGAAACAACGCTTTCCCGCCGCACGCATCACCATTATCGAAAAAGAAGACCACGTCGCCGAGCATGGCAGCGGCCGCAATTCGGGCGTGCTGCATGCCGGTTTCTATTACAGCGCCGATTCGCTCAAAGCACGCTTTTGCTACGAAGGCAATATCGCATGGAAAGAATATGTCGCCGCTCACAACTTAAAAATAAATCCCTGCCGCAAGGTAGTAGTGGCCAAAAACGAACAGGAACGGCAGACCGTCCACGAACTGAGGAAACGCGGCGACGCCAATGGCGTGCCGGTGGATATCGTTGATGAGAAAGCACTGGCGAATATCGAGCCCAACGCACGCACCCATAAGGAAGCACTGTTCTCGCCGACCACCGCTACGATTGACCCGGTGGAGATTTGCAATTGCATGGCGCAGGAACTGCGAGACGCCGGCGTCGAGATTTTGTTCAGCCATCGTTACCGTAAACGGATTTCCGAAAAGAAAATACGCGCGGGCACAATTGACATCGAGGCAGAAAAAATCATCAACTGCGCCGGGCTTTACGCCGACCGCATTGCCGTCGACTTCGGTTTCTGCCGGGATTACACTATTATTCCGTTCAAGGGCATTCACCTGCTCTCCACCAAACCCTCAACGATAAAAACGCTGATCTACCCGGTGCCCAATCTCAATAATCCGTTCCTGGGCGTGCATTTCAACGTTACCGTGCACGGAAGGTTGAAGCTGGGTCCGACCGCCATCCCCGCCTTCTGGCGCGAGAATTACCGGGGATTCTCGCATTTTGATATCGATGAAATGGCGGCCATCACCGGCTGGGAATTGACGTTGCTTGCCACCAACGCTTTTAATTTCCGTTCGCTGGCGCTGAGCGAACTGCGCAAATACAACCGCCGTCATCTCCTCTCGCTGGCGCGGCCGATGGTGCAAGCGCTCGATGGTGATTCGTTTACCGAGTGGGCGCGCCCGGGCATCCGCGCGCAACTGCTGCATAAGAAAACATTACAACTGGTGCAGGATTTCATCGTCGAGGGCGACGATAGGAGTGTGCATGTGCTGAACGCCGTATCGCCGGCCTTCACCTCCAGCCCGGCGTTTGCCGCATGGGTGGTCGAGAATTACGTCTGACGCAGCATGCGTTGGCGCGAATAATACACGCGATAGGCTAGGTTGCTTTTTTCTTGCCGAGGTAATAATGCTCGGCGCCGGGGAAGGAACGGTTCCTAACTTCCTTGGCATACGTAGTCACCGCTTTCTCGACCACGGCCGACATATCGGCATATTGCTTGACGAAGCTCGGCACGTAGCCGGAGAGACCCAGCATGTCTTCGGTGACCAGCACCTGCCCGTCGCAAGCCGGCGAGGCGCCGATGCCGATGGTGGGAATTTTGACCGATTGGGTAACCTTGCGCGCCACCTCTTCCTTGACGCCTTCTATCACCATGGCGAATGCGCCGGCTTCTTCCACCGCTTTCGCATCGTTCAAAATATCTTTGGCCTCGTCGGCGTCGCGGCCGCGGTAGCGGTAACTGCCCAGCGCGTTGATACGTTGCGGCATCAAGCCGACATGCGCCATCACCGGAATGCCGCGACCGGATAAAAAGCGGATGGTGTCCGCCATCTCGGCGCCGCCTTCGAGTTTGACCGCTTGAGCACCGGTCTCGGCGATCACGCGCGCGCAGGCATTAAACGCCTGTTCCACCGACGCCTGATAGCTGCCGAACGGCATATCGACCACCACCAGCGCCCGCTTTGAAGATTTCACCACCGCACGGCCATGCGCGATCATCATCTCAAGCGATACGCCGAGCGTGCTCTCCATGCCGTAAACAACCATGCCCAGCGAATCGCCGACGAGTATAATATCGACGTGCGCATCAAGCTGGCGCGCCATCGGCGCCGTATATGCCGTCAGCACCACGAGCGGCGCTTTATTCTTACGCTCGCGAATCTCGGGTACTGCAATGCGTTTTTCCATAGCTATATTTCCTGCTTTTTCACCACGACACCTTCCGGCGGCTTGGCTTCGCGCGGCAAGGTAAAGGTGATCGTCGTGCCGACGTTAAGCTCGCTGGTGATGGCAAACTTGCCGCCCATCAATTCTACGAACTTTTTGGTAAGAGGCAAGCCCAGACCCGTGCCTTCGTATTTGCGCGAAAGAGCGCTGTCTACCTGGCCAAACGGCGCCATGGCACGCGAAATATCCTTGGGTGCTATGCCGATGCCGGTGTCCTTTACCTCGAACGAATAGGTGTCGTCGGAAATGTTACGCCAGGCGTTGATACGCACCTCGCCGCCGGGCGGGGTGAATTTCACCGCATTAGACAGCAGGTTGAGCAATATCTGCCGGAATTTCTTGCTGTCGATCACCATGACCACCGGCTCTTTCGGAAGGGTTTCCACCAATTTTACCTGCGCCGCATCGGCGCGCGTGCCAACCAAGCGCATACTGGTCTGTATCAGTTTGCTGACGTTGACTTCCGCCACTTCCAGCTCCAGCTTGCCGGCTTCCGCCTTCGAGTAATCGAGAATGTCGTTGATGAGGCTTAAAAGATGCACGCCGGAGGAATTGATGTCGCCGATATAGTCATGGTATTTGCGGTCGGCCACCTGCGGCATGACCTCGTTCTTGATGATGTCGGAAAAGCCGATGATGGCATTGAGCGGCGTCCTGAGCTCATGGCTGACATTGGCCAGGAATTGTGATTTGTCGCGGCTTTCCGCCTGCGCGGCGGCAGCGGCGGTAACCAGTTCCAGATTGCTCTCATGCTGTTTGGCGATGATATTCTCGGCACGTTTCGAGGTGACGAACAGCACCACCAGAAACACCAGGAACAGCACGATGAAACCGAACGTGCCATAAAATTGAATATCGATAATCCTGTCTATGGGCTCGCTCACGTCGTAGAGCAGTTCCAGCACGCCCTCGTTGCTGTGTCCGGTGGTAGAACGGATCGGCACCGCCGTCTGCAATACCGTAAGTTCGGTGCCGCTTTGCGTCTTGACGCCATCCCGCACCATGCTTGACACGTCGGGATGACCCAGCTGCCGTAAAATGAATCCGGGATCGAGTGACGCATTGGCGCTGAGGCTGTTCGTCTTATTCGCGCCACTGGCGTTGACGGTCATCAGCAACAGGCCAGCGCTGTTATAAATATTGACGCGCAAGAGCGGCATGCGCTGAAAATACTGCACGGTTTCCTGCGCGAACTGCGCGATGGCGGGATTGTCCTTCAACCGCGACGTATCGGTCAGCGACAACGAGATCACGGTATCGCTGTATTTTTTCCAGACGTTGTCGATATAGCCCCGCGCCAGACTGACTTCGTTCTGTTCCAGTATTTGCGTCAGCTCTCGTGTCTCGAGCGAACGGAAAGACATGCCCGCCGCTACCGCAACGATCACCACCGCCAGCAGGCTTATAATGGAGAAAAGCCGTAAATGTCCGAACATACAACTAGCAGTATAGTCGGCCGACATTAACAAAAGGTTAGGGACGTACAATACTAACCATATGAAAATTATATATAAATTGATTTGCGCCGGTTGTTGACAGCAGCACAGTGAATCGCTATAACGGCTAACCTTCGTAAACTATGGATTTTTTGAGGATTTCCCGATGAAACGCACGTATCAGCCCAGCAAATTAGTTCGCAAGCGCCGCCATGGTTTTCGCGCGCGCATGGCCACCGTCGGCGGACGCCGCGTGCTCGCCGCCCGCCGCGCCAAAGGCCGCAAGCGCCTCTCTGCTTAATCCACGGCGTCAGGATGTGGGATAGACACGTCCCATGATACCCGCCATCATCAAAAACCGCCGCGATTTTCTTGCCGCCAATGCCGGTAAGAAAACCGTCACGCCGGCACTCGTTCTGCAAATGAAAAAGCGTCCGGCCGACCATCCGGTAGAAGGCGTCACCCGCATCGGTTTTACCGTCACCAAAAAAATGGGGAATGCCATCGCCAGGAACCGCATCAAGCGCCGCCTGCGCGAAGCCGTGCGCAAGGCCGACCTGCCGCTCCTTCCCCAATGCGATTACGTCATCATTTCACGGCAAAAGGCGCTCGACTGCCCATTTGCCGATTTGCTCAGCGAGTTGCAGTTTGCATTTTCCAAAATAGGCAAGTAATACACCTTGGCCATATGACACGCCTCATCCGTTTTTTCATCCACGCCTACCGATACCTGCTGTCGCCGCTTCTCGGCGTACGCTGCCGGTTTGCGCCCAGCTGTTCGCATTATGCGCTGGAAGCGGTGGAAAGGCATGGCGCGGTGAAAGGCGTGTGGCTTTCGGCGCGACGCCTGCTGCGCTGCCACCCGTGGGGAACGTCGGGATATGATCCGGTGCCGGAGAAACGCGCATGATGCAAGACGACACCGATTATAAACGGCTTTTCATCGCCATCTTCCTGGCGGCGACCGTGCTGATCGGCTGGCAGGCGCTGGTCGAATGGCCGCGGCGCCAGCAACTGGCGCAATTCACCGCCGAGCAAGCCAAGAAACATAAGGTCGAACAGGCGCAGTATGTGGCTAAAACGCCGGCCAAGGACATCGCCGAGGATACGGCAACACTCACGCGGCAGCAGCGCCTGGCGCAGTCGCCGAGGATCACCGTGCGCTCGGAAAAACTGCACGGATCGATCGCCCTGAAAGGCGCGCGCTTCGACGATCTGACGCTGGCCAATTACCGCGAGACCGTCGATCCCAAAAGCCCGGACGTAACGCTGCTTTCGCCCGGCGGCGATGCGTTCGCCTATGTCGCGCAGGCGGGCTGGATTTCGCCGGACGGAAAAACAAAAGTGCCCGGCGCCGACACGCCATGGCAGGCCGATAAACGGGAACTGACGCCGGGACATCCGGTGACGCTAAGATGGGATAACGGCAGCGGGCAGACCTATGTGATCACCGTCACGCTCGATAACGATTACATGTTCTCCGTCCGCCAGCGCGTCGAGAACCACAGCGGCGATGCCATTGATCTCTTCCCCTACGCTTTCATCAACCGCACCCATGAGGACTCGACGCAATCCTACGCCATCATGCACGAGGGGCCGCTCGGCGTCATGGAAGGTGCGCTCGAGGAAATCAACTACAGTACCTTGCGCGAAAAAGGCAATAAGGTGTTCGAGCATGCCGCGGGCTGGCTGGGCATCACCGATAAATACTGGCTGACGGCGCTCATTCCGCAAGGCGAGTTCAAAGCCACCTTCAGCCATTACGAAAAAAACAACACGCACCGCTACCAGATCGATTATCTGGGGCAGCCGAAAAATGTCGCCGCCGGTTCCTCCGCCGAGCAGCAGCTCTGGCTCTTCGCCGGCGCCAAGGAGCTTAACGTCATCGACCGTTACGCTGCGGGCGACGCCGCCGCAGGCCTGCCGCCGATCCCCCTCTTCGACCGCGCGGTGGATTTCGGCATACTCTATTTTATGACCAAGCCGATGTTCCTGCTGCTCAACTTCTTCTACGCCCATATCGGCAATTTCGGCATCGCCATTATGCTGCTGACCATCGTCGTCAAACTGCTGATGTATCCGCTGGCCAATAAATCGTACCACGCCATGGCCGCCATGCGCGACCTGCAGCCGGAAATGCTTAAAATCCGCGAGCGCTTCACCGGCGACCAGATAAAAATCAATCAGGAGATGATGGCGCTCTATAAGCGCGAGAAGGTCAACCCGGCGTCGGGCTGCCTGCCGCTTCTGGTGCAGATGCCGGTATTCTTCGCATTATATAAAGTGCTGTTCGTCACCATCGAGATGCGGCACGCGCCGTTTTTCGGCTGGATGCACGATCTCTCGGCGCCGGACACTTCCAATATTTTCACGCTGTTCGGCCTCCTCGACTGGAACGCGCCGCACTGGCTGCATCTGGGCATACTCCCCATGCTGTTCTGCGCCACCATGGTTTTCCAGATGAAGCAGCAGCCCAAGCCCGCCGACCCGGTGCAGGCCAAAATGATGGCGTGGATGCCCTATTTCTTCCTGTTCCTCTTTGCCAGCTTCCCGGCCGGTCTGGTCGTGTACTGGACGTGGAGCAACGTGCTTTCCATCCTGCAGCAGCATGTCATCACGGTTCAGCATAAAAAACTCATGGCCAAGCGCAAGCCTGCCGCTTGACAGCACCGCCCCATCGGATTTAAGTCCCTTTTATGAAAACACGCGAGCTTAAAACCCCCGACGCCTGGCTGAAAACGGTTTCGACCTTATCGGAAGCGCTGCCCTATATGCGGCAATTTTCCGGCGAGACGTTCGTCATCAAATACGGCGGCGCGGCGATGGGCGACGCACAGCTCTCGCGCCAGTTTGCCGAGGACGTCGTGTTACTCAAGCAAGTCGGCATCAACCCGATCGTCGTCCACGGCGGCGGGCCGCAGATCGGCAAGATGCTTGAACGCCTTAAAATCAAGAGCTCGTTTATCGACGGTCTGCGCGTCACCGACGCGGCGGCAGTCGAGATTGTCGAAATGGTGCTATCCGGCTCGATCAACAAGCAGATCGTTTCTGAAATCAATGCTGTCGGCGGCATGGCCATCGGCATCTCCGGCAAGGACGGCCATCTGATCGAAGCCCGCAAACTCCGCCGCACCGTGCGCGATCCGGATTCAAACATCGAAAAGATTCTCGACCTCGGTTTCGTCGGCGAGCCGGTGCGCATCAACCCGACCGTCATCCAGGAATTCGTCGACTCGAACATCATCCCGGTCATCGCCCCGATCGGCATCGGCCCCAATAACGAGACCTTCAACATCAACGCCGACACGGCGGCCGGCGCCATCGCCGCCGCCTTGGCCGCCGCCAAGCTGATGATTTTGACCGACGTCGCCGGCGTCATCAACAAGGACGGCCTCTTGATCAGCGAAATGACGCTGGCTGAAGCGCGCAAGCTCATCAACGACGAAACGGCATCCGGCGGCATGATCCCCAAGCTCGAGACCTGCATCCATGCCCTCGAAAACGACGCCGAGGCGGCGCATATACTGGACGGCCGCTTGCCGCACGTACTACTCCTCGAAATCTTCACCAAGTTCGGCGCCGGCACGATGATTTATAACGGGGAGTGAAGCGCCATGCCAAAAGACCCCTTAGTGGATGCTGATAAATTCGCTGAGATTAAAAATTTTGCGTTGGAATTACCTCTCATTTTATTAACAGCGATGGATAGTTATGCGCGTACTGCCCATAAGCCGGCCCTTATCGCGGAATATCAGGAATTAAAAAGTGATACGCTTTCAAGCGCAGGATTATTTGGTGCATTACCAAATATGACACCGCAAATGGTAGGACACGTTGAGACAGCCTGGTTTCAAAAACTTGCCAAGTTTTCGCGGCGTATCATGAATTCCATGGTTGATAAACCGCTGGATGATACAAGTGCTTTCGCTAATGAACAAATGGATGCGTTGCCGATAGATGCCTTGATAAATTTCTCAAAATTAAATACCATCGTATCTGCCATCAATAATACTTTTCCCCCGCCAGGTAGAACGGCTGCGCTATGAAGCACATCCTCATCACCGGCGGCGCAGGGTTCATCGGCTCGCATCTAAGCCGTAAGCTGCTGGCGGCGGGGCACCACGTCACTATCCTCGATAATTTCTTCACCGGCAGCCGCGAGAACATCGAGGACTTGCTCAAGAATAGAAACTGCGCGCTGATCGAGCACGATATTACCCAACCACTCGCCACTCGCCACTCGCCACCCGCCACTCACATCTACCACCTCGCCTGCCCGGCTTCGCCGGTGCATTACCAGCGCGATCCGGTGAAAACGCTACTCACCAACATCCTGGGATCGATGCATGTGCTGGAGCTGGCGAAAGCCACCGGCGCACGCGTGCTGCTCACCTCGACCAGCGAAGTCTACGGCGACCCCAAGGTGCACCCGCAGCCGGAAAGCTACGTCGGTAACGTCAATCCCATCGGTCCGCGCGCCTGCTATGACGAAGGCAAACGCTGCGCCGAAACATTATTCTTCGATTATCACCGGCAATTTAAAATCGACATCAAGGTCGCGCGCATCTTCAACACCTACGGCCCGGCCATGGCCAAAGACGATGGCCGCGTCGTCTCCAATTTCATCGTGCAGGCGCTGGAGAATAAGCCTATCACCCTCTACGGCGACGGCGCACAGACGCGTAGCTTCTGCTACATCGACGATCTGGTGGACGGATTAATCAAACTCATGGAAAGCGCGAATGGCATCACCGGTCCGGTCAATTTAGGCAATCCGGACGAGTTCACGATGGAAGAACTGGCGGAGCAGATCATCGAACTCACCGGCGCCGAGTCTTCGCTTGCCTATAAGCCGCTGCCGCAGGACGATCCCAAGCAGCGCCGCCCAGACATCACGCTTGCCAAAACACTGCTGGGCTGGGAACCTAAAGTGAAATTGCTCCAGGGGCTGGAGAGAACCATCGCCGCGTTTAAGAAGCAGCTGCTGAAAGCGGCTTAGGATACTGCAGCACTGCGCATTTCACCGCCAATCCCGTCTTATCGTCCGTCTCGATGAGCGTGCCGCACAGTGTTGCGTCACCGGATGCTGGTTCCATTTTGGCTTTGGGGATTTTGGTGAGAAACCGTTCCATCGGACCGGCCGGGTCGAAGCCGATCACCGAGTTATAATCGCCGCACATGCCGGCATCGGTATGATAGCCGGTGCCTTTGGGAAGCACGCGCGCGTCGGCGGTCGGCACGTGCGTGTGGCTGCCGGTGACGGCGCTGACTCTGCCATCTAAGTGAATCCCCATCGCCATCGCTTCCGACGTCGCCTCGGCGTGAAAATCAACTAACACAGCGGCGACACTGTTTCCCAATTTTATACCATCGAGTAACTTATCCGCCGCGGCGAACGGGCAATTGGTATGATCGCGAATGAATACCTGTCCCAAAAGATGTATCACCATAATCTTTGCGCCGTTTTTCGCCGTGTAGGTGCCGACACCCGTGCCCGGCGTTTTGTCGGGAAAATTATGCGGGCGCAGCAGGCGTTTTTCAGTGGAGAGATAGGGCACGATTTCCTTCTGGTCCCAGATGTGGTCGCCGCCGGTGACGACGTCGGCGCCGGCATCGAACAAGTCTTTGCAGATTTGCGGCGTGATGCCGAAGCCGCCGGCGGCGTTGTCGCCGCTCACCACGATGAAATCGAGTGCGAGATCCTTCTTGAGCTTCGGCAAATGCTTTACTACCGCGTCGCGACCGCTGCGGCCGACGATATCGCCTAAAAATAATATCTTCATGGAAATACCGTCACGCCTTCTTCGGTGATGACCGCATCGAGGATTTCGTCATGCGCGTCAACGGGGATTTTTTTGAGGCGTTGTTTTTCGTAGGCGGCGCCGATAATGCGCAGTGTGTCCTTCTTATCGCGCAGCTGGCGAATCGTACGGTCGTAAAAACCGGCGCCGTAGCCCAGGCGGTGACCTGCATCGTCAAACGCCACCAGCGGCGCGATGATGATGTCGGGCAGAACGTAAGGTTCCGTCACCGGCGGCACTTCGATGCCGTATTTTCCCTTTTCCAGCGGATGCCCGATGCGCCATTGACGGAACAGGAGCGGCTTGTCGGCACCTTCCATCACCGGCAGGCAGATGATGTGATCGCGCGCCAGCAGGCGTTTTAATACCGGCGTCACGTCAAGTTCGCCGCGCATGGGGCGGTAACCGGCGATGACCCGAATCGGCGGCGGAATAAAATGCAACAACGGATCGATGATCGCTTCCGCCGCCTTCTTTGCCACCGACGGGCTGATGCCTTCGCGCTTTTTCAGCGCCTGTTCGCGGAGTTTTTGTTTTTCGAGGAGAATTTTTTGCATCAGAAAAAATAGCAAGACAATGAAAGGAACGGAACCGCCGCTGGCCGTTGGTAACTAAGCCACATGCGACCCGTAAGTACAGGTGGGTGCCATATGTGCCTGGGCTAGGCCCAAGCCAGGGACAGCTCCCTAAGCAGATATTATCGGTCCAGAGGACAATTGTACCTGACAAACCGGGCAGTCCCGTTCCAGTGCTTAGAATAGGCGCATTTTGGCCATTATACAAGGCCATTTACGGTCATTTGGGGCGGGTTTAGCGTGTCTCGATCTGGTCGGCCATTTTTTCAATGCGGCTGGCGATGTCGTCCAGCGTCGCGGCCATGGCCGCTTCCATGTCACGCATGCGGGTTTCGTCGAATTGCGGGCTGGGGCTATAATGGCCGCCGGCGCGCAGACGCTCATTTTCCCGTTTTAATTCAGTAAGTTCATCGGCCATGGTTAGCGCCGCCATCACCAGCGACAACCCCTCGCTGATGTGGTCGCCCATGCTGTAAACCAGCGAGCGCACGCGGTCGTCGACGTCGTCGGCCAATACGCGCAAATGCTCTTCCTGGCCGTCGTCGCAGGCGACGCGGTAGTCGCGGCCACCGACGCGGATGGTGACTGTCGTCATGGCGGATTCTCCCGTTTTTTGGCGTTTTGTTAACGCTTCTTTGTGAACTATTTATGACAATAGCGACTGAAAAAGCAACCAAAACCTGCCTGAATAGAGGCAATTGTCACAATAGTTTCATGAACAAACGGGATAAAATAGCGTAAATTGAGTGATATGACAGACGCACGCACATCAACGGAAACTCACGAGGAAACGGATACCGCGTCCGATCCGATGCGAAAACTTATCTATAACAAGCTATACCCGGACGTGGAAGCCAAGGTAGGCGAAGGCATCGAGGACGAGAAAAACAATATCCGCAACGGCAAGACGAAAAAAGGCGCCGGATTCTTTGAAAGCATATGGGCGGCGATCAAGGGATTCCTGTTTCAGATATGCGAAGCGCTGGGCATTGAAAAACAGGTGGCGGGATTCTTCGGCTACCACATCCCCGATGCCTCCGATAAGAAAGCCATCTCCGAGCAAGTCACCTCTTCCGTTAGCGACGTGCTGACGGCCAAGGACGCCGAAGGCAAACCCCTGGCGGCGCGCATGACGCCCGAGCAATTGGAAGAAGCGGTCAGGGAACGCGTAACGCATGACTTAGAAACCAACGGCAAACTCCACCTGACGCCGGAACAAATCGCTAAAATCGCCGCACAGGCTGGTAGTGGCGCCAAGGAAAATAGCGGCGTCATCTACGCCCTGTTCAACCCCGCCAAGCCGGTGATAAGCAATGTGCCGCTCACTGGCACGCCGGAGCAACAGGTCAGCCAGCATCTTAGCAACATGGCCGACGGTATCACGGACGGATTACTCAAGACCGGCGCCATACCCGAAGCAAGCCGCGCCGACGCCGAGGCATTAAAACCGGTGATGGTCAGCGTCGGCACGAAAGTGATCATGGAAAATAAAGACCTGATCAACAACCCCGATGCGCTGGCCGACCGCTATGTCGACGCACTGCAAAAGAACGACGACGCTAAAAGCAAGTTCCAGAAGCTGGGTTTGGATATCAGCAATCCCGAAAACGCGGCGCTGGTAAAGAACATGATGAAGCAAAACCTGGATGCCTATAAAGACGAGTTGGCGAAAGCGGCAGAGGGCAAAGGCAGCACGCCCGAAAAACCGAAAGTGGTCGACCCGCTGGCCGGCATCGACTCCAAGGCGTTGGTGTCCAGAAAAATAGCCGAGAAAATCGAGGAAGAAACCGCCAATTCCGTTGTGGAAACCTGGAGAGAAGGCGGGATAGCAGGCTGGTCATTAAAAAGCAAAGAGGTCAACCAGGCGATAGACGTCTATACCCAAAAATATAAAGGCCGCACCGATTTGACGCCGCAAGAGCAGAAAGAAAAGGATGATGCACGGCATGTATTGTACCAGCGCGCCGTAGAAAAAGGCCACGCGCCCAATAATGAGCAGCGCAAGAAAATCGGTAACATTGTGGCAGCCGCATCGGAAGAGGTGCTTAAAGACCCGGCCAACAAAGACCTGTCGCAGACAGACCTGGGCGATAGGATGCAAACCGCTATCGCCGCGCGCCTCAAGAAGGAACAGCCTTTGATTGACGCGCTTGGCCAGCCGGTCGACGACATCAACCAATATTATTTCCGGTCGAATAAAGACTTGCTGGGCGATATCGCGAAAGACATCGGCGATACCATCCGCGATCCTAACGATAAAAACGGCGTCTACGCCATGATAAAAACGGTGCAAGCGTCGATGCAAAGCAAAGTTGCTTCTGCTGCTGAAAAAATAGGTAAGGGTATAACAGCCAGCACCATCAAAGGTGGTCGGGACTTACCCGGTGGCATGAACGACGTCCGCGCGCCAGCCATTGGCGGTGGCGATTCCGAACGTTACATCTAGATTAAATTCTTCTTCAAAAATTCTCCGGCAATTTTGATGCCGTCCATGTCGATGGAATGGCCCAGGAACGGGCGCGAGTGTTGCTCGACGGCGACGCCGTGCGCTTTCAATCCTTCGACGGCGCGCGCCAGCGAGGCGTAGGGAACGACGTCGTCAGCCTCGCCGTGAATCAAGGCGATCGGCGGGCGCGCGGCGATTTCTTTCGATAGCATGTCGGGTGCGATTAGCGCGCCGGAAAATCCGACCAGCGCGGCAATTTGCGGTGTGCGGCGAAGCGCGACGTGCAGCCCGATCATCGTGCCTTGCGAAAATCCCACCAACGCCAGTTTGCTGTTATCGAGTGCGAATTCTTTTAATTGCGCGTCGAGGAAATGATTCAAAATATCGGCCGCGTCGCGCGCGCCGGAGAGCATATGCTGCGGCTGGCGGTCCATCAGCGAAAACCACTGATAGCCATAGGGGTTGGACTCGCACACCTGCGGCGCGTTGGGGGCGATGAAATGCGCATCCGGCAATACCTGCGAGAACAGATCGGCCAGGTCGATCAGGTTGGGACCGTCGGCGCCCCAGCCGTGCAGCAACACCACCAGCTGCTTGGTCTTGCCGGAACGGGCGTGGCGCGAGGGGCCGGTAAGTTCGGGAAGTTTGGTCATGCGTTTCCTTTCGCTACAGCCTTGTACATTTTTATGGCTCTTGCGGTCAAGCACGAGTATGAAATGGCTATGACAAAAAAGCTCTATTTAATCGATGGCTCGGGGTTTATTTTCCGCGCCTACCATGCCCTGCCGCCGATGAACAATCCAAGCGGCACACCGGTCAACGCCGTTTACGGCTTCACCAACATGGTCTTAAAGCTGATGGAAGGCCATGACGCCGATTATGCCGCCGTTATTTTTGATGCGGGGCGTAAAACATTCCGCAACGATATCTATCCCGAATACAAGGCTAACCGCCCGCCGGCGCCGGACGACCTGATCCCGCAGTTTCCGCTGGTACGCGAGGCAACCCAGGCGCTGAACCTCCCCTCAATCGAGCTTGCCGATTTCGAGGCCGACGACATCATCGCCACCTATGCCAAAGAGGCGCAGAAGCAAGGCATCGAAGTCCGGATCGTTTCTTCGGACAAAGATTTGATGCAACTGATTGGCAATGGTGTCGCCATGTACGACGCCATGAAGCAAAAAACCATCGGCGAGGCGGAAGTGCGCGAGAAATTCGGCGTCGGACCCGATAAGGTGCTCGATGTATTGTCGCTGATCGGCGATTCGTCGGACAACGTGCCGGGCGTGCCGGGCATCGGCCCCAAGACGGCGGCGGAGCTTATCAATGAATACGGCGACCTGGATAGCTTACTGGCCCGCTCTAGCGAGATAAAACAACCTAAACGTCGTGAAACGCTGCTGGCCAATATCGAACAGGCGAAACTATCGCGTGAGCTGATTACGCTCAAAGCAGACGTGCCGTTGCCGCCGATTTCGGAGCTTATCATCCGCGAACCGGCACCGGAAAAACTGATCGCATTCTTGCAGTCGCATGGGTTCAAGTCGCTGGTAGGGAGGCTGCAGCAGAAGTCTAATCTCATCCCGAGCGCAGCCGAGGGATCTTTGCCAAAAAAAGATCCTTCGACTCCGCTGCGCTCCGATCAGGATGACAAATCCTACACTCTCATCCAAGACGAAAAAACGTTGGCGGAGTGGATTACAAAAGCCACCGCCGCCGGGTTTGTTGCCTTCGATACCGAGACGACGTCGCTTAATGCGTTACAAGCCGAGTTAGTCGGATTTTCGTTAAGTTCGGAAGCAGGTGTGGCGTGTTATGTGCCGCTTGGGCATAAGGCATTAGGCATTGGGGAACAGGCATTAGGAAGTAACGGGGATTTATTTTCTCCAATCCCTAAAGCCCAATCCCTAATCCCAAATCAAATCCCCATGGCGCGCGCGATGGCGCTCATCAAGCCGCTGCTGGAAGATTCGAGCGTTGTCAAGATCGGCCACAACATCAAATACGACATGCTGGTGATGGGAAATTACGGCATCGAAATTACGCCGATCGAAGACACCATGCTGCTTTCGTATGTGCTGCATGCCGGCGAGCACGGGCAAGGCATGGACGAGCTGGCCGAGCGCTATCTCGGTTATAAAACCATCACCTTCGACGAAGTCACCGGCACCGGCAAAGGCCGGTTGCGCTTCGATGAAGTCGACCTGAAAAAAGCCTGCGACTACGCCGCCGAGGACGCTGATATTACGCTCCGGCTTTACCAGTTTTTTAAGCCGCAGTTGATGGCGGCGCGATTGCTGACGCTCTATGACAGCATCGAGCGGCCGCTGGTTGCGGTGCTCCTGCGCATGGAGCGAGCGGGCATTAAGGTCGACAAGCAAAAGCTCGTCGGGCTTTCCAACGACTTCGGCGTGCGCATGCACGCGCTTGAAAAAACCATCCACAAAATGGCCGGATACGAGTTCAATGTCGGCTCGCCCAAGCAACTGGGCGAAGTGCTGTTCGACAAATTGCAGCTCGAAGGCGGCAAGAAATCGGCCAAGACCGGCGCCTACTCCACCGGCAACGACGTGCTGGAAGATCTGGCCGAGCAAGGGCATGAGATTGCCCAGCGCGTTATCGAATGGCGGCAACTGGCGAAACTCAAAAGCACCTATAGCGATTCGCTGCCGGAGCAGATTAACCCAAAGACCGGCCGCGTGCATACCAGCTTCGCGCAGGCGATTGCCTCGACCGGGCGGCTTTCTTCCAACGATCCTAACTTACAAAATATTCCCATCCGCAGCGACGAGGGCAAAAAAATCCGCGAGGCGTTCATCGCCGAACCCGGGTTCGTGCTGCTCTCTGCCGATTATTCACAAATTGAATTACGATTATTGGCGCACATGGCCGATATCGCGCCGCTTAAGGCCGCATTCAAAAACGGCGACGACATCCACGCCATCACCGCCAGCCAAATGTTCGGCGTGCCGGTAGACAAAGTAAATGCCGATTTGCGCCGCAGCGCCAAGACGATCAATTTCGGCATCATCTACGGCATCTCGGCGCATGGGCTAGCCACACGGCTTGGCATCGGCAGGAACGAAGCGGCGGAATATATCGCGCAGTATTTCCAGCAATATCCCGGCATCCGCGATTACATGGAAACCGCCAAAGAATTCGCGCGCCAGCACGGCTATGTCGAGACGCTGTTCAAACGCCGCTGCCACGTGCCGGGCATCAACGGCAAGGGCCCCATGCGCGCCTTCTCCGAACGCGCCGCCATCAACGCGCCGCTGCAGGGCACGGCGGCGGATATCATCAAGAAAGCGATGATCGTCATTGATAAGGCGCTGATTTCTTCCTCCGCGCGCTTACTGCTGCAGGTGCACGATGAACTGGTGCTCGAAGTCAAAGAAGAAAACGTCGCCGAAGTCGAGGCCCTGGTGAAAGAGCATATGGAACACGCGGCCGAACTTTCGGTGCCGCTGACGGTTGAGACCGGGTATGGCAAACATTGGGGCGAAGCGCATTAATTATTAGCTCCCCCTTGAGGGGGGAGCAGCTGAGAGCAAGCGCACTTGCGCGCCGCTCGAAGCGAGGGGGTGCAGGGCATTTGCCTTCGGCAACCACCCCCTCCCTAACCCTCCCCCCTCAAGGGGGAGGGAATAAAGCGTTGTATTCCGCCATATTCCCTCTATAATCATCCGCTTGGAAAAGTGAGGAAATGTGGCATTAGCAGCGGCCAAAGCGTCATCGTCGTTCAGCGATAAACTCCATCCCGTCATGTTGTCGGGAAAGGAAGTGCTCCCCATCGTCGAGGGCGGCAAAGGCGTATCCGCGACCAACGGCAGAACCGCCGGTGCGTTCGCGGCGGCGGGTTGCGTCGGCACGTTTTCCGGCGTCAACGCCGATACGTTCGACAAGGACGGCAAGCCCATCCCCTATGTCTATCAGGGAAAAACGCGGCGCGAGCGCCACGAGGAATTAATCAACCAGAGTATCAGCGGCGGCATCACGCAAGCCAAACTGGCGCATGAGATCTCCGGCGGCAAGGGCCGCGTGCACGTCAACGTGCTGTGGGAAATGGGCGGCTGCGAACGCATTTTAAAAAGCATCTTGGAAGGCGCCAAAGGCATGGTGCACGGCGTCACCTGCGGCGCGGGAATGCCCTACCGCCTCGGTGAACTGTGCGCGTATTATCAAGTCCATTACCATCCGATTATTTCCTCAGCGCGCGCGTTCAATGCGTTGTGGAAACGCGCCTACAGCAAGACACCGGAATGGCTGGGCTCAGTCGTTTACGAAGATCCATGGCTGGCGGGCGGCCACAACGGACTTTCCAACGCCGAAGACCCGACCAAACCGCAGGACCCCTATCCGCGCGTCGCGGAATTGCGCAAAGTCTTGAACGGTTTCGGCCTGGAAAATGTACCGATCATCATGGCCGGCGGCGCCTGGCATTTGAAAGAATGGGAACACTGGCTCGACAATCCCGAAATCGGGAAAATCGCTTTCCAGTTCGGAACTAGGCCGCTACTCACCGTCGAAAGCCCAATCCCCGAAGTGTGGAAAAAACGCATCCCGACGCTCAAAGAAGGCGACGTGTTCCTGAATCAATTCAGCCCGACCGGGTTTTATTCCTCGGCAGTCAATAACGATTTCATCAAGGAACTGCGCGGCCGCGGCGAGCGCCAGATCGAATACCGCACCGAGCCTGAGAATTACATGACCGAGCCGCTGCCGGTGGGCGCGCGCGGCCGGCCGGTGTTCGTCACGCTGGAAGATAAAACCCGCGCCGAGGAATATATCCATCAGGGCTTTATCGAGGCGATGAAAACGCCCGACAGCACGATCATTTTCGTCACACCCGAAAAATCGAGCCAGATTTTAACCGACCAGGTGGAGTGCATGGGCTGCCTCTCGCACTGCCGCTTCTCCAACTGGAAAGACCACGACGATTACACCACCGGCAAGAAAGCCGACCCGCGCAGCTTCTGCATCCAGAAAACGCTGCAGGACATCGCCCACGGCGCCGATCCCGATACCAACTTGATGTTCTCCGGCCACAACGCCTACCGCTTCGCGCAAGACCCGTTTTACAATAACGGCTTCATCCCGACCGTGGGGCAGCTGGTCGAGCGGATTATGACGGGCTACTAAGCCGCAAGACCGCTTCTAAACTCCGTCGGCGAGACGCCGACCTTCGCTTTGAACACCCGGTTGAATGAGGCGATCGAATTGAATCCCACCTCGAAGGCGATGGTGGTGATCGGCGTCGCCTCCCCCTTAAGCCGCTCTTTGGCTTCCTCGATGCGGTAGCCGTTGATGAGCTCGTTAAAGCTCATGCCGAAATGATGGTTGATGACGCGCGACAGATGATGTTCGCCGATGCCGACTTTTTTTGCCAGCCGCGCGCGGTTTAGGCGCATTTCGCGGTAGGCGCGCTGCGTTGTCAGCAAGGTCTTGATGGTTTCCGCATACGTCAGATCGGCGGCATGATCGTAGGCGCGGCCGACCGGAACCTCGATGATCTTTGTTGCCAGCGCCGGGAAAAACACCCGAAACAGCGAAGTGATGACGAGATAAATGAAAGTCAGGCGGAATACGGTTTCGGTAAACTGCGCCTGCACCACGGTCAGGTGGTGACCGAGGCGCGCCAGATCCACCGCCAGTACCAAGAGATGCACCGCTATCAGCGCTACGATCAGCCAGTATTTATGCCGTCTGACGATATCCTCGCTTTCCATGCCCTTAAACCGCGAGGAATAATAGACCAGCAGCAGGAACACCATCGCCGACGAGAATATATTGTAAAGCGTGCGCACCGACTGCACATCCATGCACACCTGATCACGCAGGCAGGCTTCCGAACCCTGCATCAGGCTGGCATAGATCATCGAACCGCCGCCGACCAGGGGAATGGCGAGCACCAGCCAGTACGGAAGCGGCGGCACACGGCCGATGAGGAATTGCAAAATCAGAAGAAAACTGAACGCCACGAGAACGCTCTCACCGAAGAGTAGGCCAGCGATCATCCGATCATGCGCGCCGGAGATAAAAATATCGGCAAGCGGCAGTGCAAACCCGCACGCCAGCGATAAAAAATAACCGATGGGAATCAATGCCTGCGGATTTTTACGCACCATGCCCAGCAGAAACGCAACGACAAACAGGCACGGCGCCAGCCCCACCAATTGCAACGCCTGGGCTAACGTCAGCACGGATTCCGCATTAAAATTGACCATATATTAATGTGGCTGGTCGTTTTTCATCACCGGCACTTTCGAGAGATTGTCCAGCATCTCTTCTTTCTTTTTCGCCTCATCGAGTTTTTTCAGGCGGTCCTCGACAAAGTACGTCATGTATTTCAAATCGGCGTCAGGGATTTCCTTGGCATTCTTGGCGATGGTATCCATGATCGTCAGCGCGTCTTCCATCTCGCCGCGTTTCTCGCGCACGACCGCCGCCATTTGCTGCGCAAACACCGGCACCACGGGATTGACCAGGGGTTGAGACACTTTCAGCGCCAGATCCATGTCGTTCAGCTTGTGCTGCGCCAGGTAAATCGACTGCATCAGCCACCACCACTTATGCGCGATGTCGCGCGTGGCGTGGGTATACAGGTAATCGACGATGTAGCGCACGTCCTCGGTGTTCTGCGTCTGGGAAAAATAATAAGTCGCCATCGACGGTATCATGTTGGAGCGCGCGTCGAGCTCGTCTAAGAGATTGAACCAGTGATAGAGCTTGTTGAAATCGTAGTACCGGAGCGCCGTGAAGCGCCCGAACGTATCGCCGGCGTTCTGGATATTGAAGGCCAGGATGCGGAAATAAAACTGGTCGTCGCCGAACGTCAGCGCGTGCACGGCGATGCGCCCCGGCACGTCGGGTACGACGCCAAGATCGGGCCGGATATCTTTGGTTTCCACCCAGTAGGCCAGCTGCAGCACGGCAAATGCCAGTAGCACCCGATAGGTGCGTAACCAAGGCAGGATGGCAGCGGCGCGCATCGCTAGAATTGCTTTCGCTTAAAGTCGGCGATCGACGCCAGCAGCAGGAGCGGGATAAAGATCGCCGCCTGCGCTATGAACACTATCCAGTCCTGACTGGCGTTGAAACCGTAAATCAGCCACTCGCTCTTGGTAAACAAATCGAGCCGCGGCACGATGGTGGAAATTGCCTCCAGCGCGTATTTGAGCAGGACGTATTCCTTGCCGTGCACCATGCCCGATTCAGCCGTCATGACGAAAAACGTCATCATGCGCGAGAGCACGTAGAATCCCATGCAGGCCAGAACCGATGCCGTGGCGCTGCGCAAAGTAAAGGCGGAAAAAAGCGCCAGCGCTACCACGAGACCGCTTTCCAAAAGCAGGCTTGCCGCCCAACCGATAAACCCACCCCATTGGCCGAAATGGCCGATCAAAGCAAGAATTCCCACCACCGGAATCACCAACAGCAGCGCCACCAGCGCGAACCCCAGCCAATAGGCGATGACGAGATTCCCGCGCGAAATCGGCCGCGAGAGAATCACGTCGATCTCCTTGGTATCGAAGGCGTTCCTGATATGGAAACAGACGAAAACGATGAGGCCGATCATCAAAATCAGTCGCGCTGAACCGGCGGCGAAGGTGACCGTCATCTCGCGCTCTTCGAGGAACGCCGTGCCGCCCAGAGTTGCCGAAATGCCGGTAGCAAACAAAACGCCGATAAGCAAGCCGACGAAGAGCCAGTCACGCAGGGCGGTAATCAGGATGTAACGTATGTTCGTCAACATAAGTGCGTTTAAAACTTCAGCGGACGCGGGTCTTTGTTGAACTTTTCATAGACGTTGCGGTCTTGCTGGTTCGTTTCGCTGTTGCTGCCGACGATGGTGGCGCGGATGAAGATGACCAGCTCGCTGACGTTGTGTTTTTTGGTTACGCCCTTGGCCAGATTACCGAAGAACGGTATGCCGCTGACGCCAGGCAATCCTTGATCGATATTGATGTCCTGATCCTGCATCAGGCCGCCGATGACCATGACATGGCCGCTTTTGATCTTTAAAATGGAATCAAGCTCGCGCACCTCGACGATCGGAACGGAGCTGCTGATGCCGGTCACGTCAACGCCATCGCTGGCCGCCTGCGCCAGCGCAAATACGACGCCCGGGTCATCGACCTGATCGACCACGCGCGACAGCGTCGGACGAATATTAAGGGTAATTTCATTGGTCTCCATATTGATCGAGGGCTGCATGACCATGATGATGCCGATCGGGATCGTATGCGGTGAGCTTTGCACAGTGACCGTGGTGGCGTTGCCGGTGGTGGTCGTGTTGTCGGTTTGTGTTACCTGGAGGCTGAAATAGACCTGGTTCTTGGCAAAGGTCAGGACGGCTTCCTGGTTGTTGACGGCATTGAGGCGCGGGCTGGACAAGGTGCGCGTGGTGCCGAACTGCTCCGCCAGCTTGACGACAGCGCTTAAGCTGGTGACGTTACCGCCGATATCGGTGAGGTTGAAAGTGCTGAGCACCGGCGTTGCACCGGTTGCCGACGGCGGACTGAAATTCGCCGTAGAGGCGGCGCCGCCATTGGCAAACCTCGTCCAGTCGATGCCACTCTGGAATTGGTCGTCCAGCGTGACCTCAACGATCTTGGCTTCGATCAGCACCTGCGAAAAAGCGTTGGCGCGGATGCGGCGGATAAATTCCTTGAGCAGATCGTGTTGATGTTCAGTCGCCGACACGGTGATCGTCGATGCCTGTTTGTTCAAGGTATAAAACGATTTGTTGGGAGCCGCGACGGCGGCTTCCGTTACTACCGGCGCCGCAGCGGGAGCAGCTGTCGGCCTGGCGTCAGCCCGCAAGGTGCCTGCATCGCCGACATCTTCTTCCGTACCCCCTGCCGCCGCCGGAGGCAATTGCGGCACCGACGGCTGCACCGCTACCGTCGTCGACGAAACGCGCGACTGCGGCTCGTAGGTAAGAATTTGTTTTATGCTTTCCTCAAACTGTTGCCAGAAATCGCTGGTAGCCGTCGACGTAATGCTGGTGTTGGAACCGGAATTAATGCCGCCGCCGCCTCCGCCACCACCACCTCCTCCTCCGCCGGCACTTGCGCCGGAGCCGCCGCCACTACTGCCGCCGCCTCCACCACCGCCGCCACTGGCGCCACTTGATGACAACACGCTGGTATTGACCGTAATGCTGCTGGTGCCACTGCGTTCTATATTCAGGAAATCGATGGAATATACTTCGATGTAGGGCGAGTCACGCTCAATGTGCAGCACGTTATTCTTCATCGAATAGCGCAGGCCGGCCAAACTGGCTATGCGCTCGATTACTTCGTTAAACGGCCGGTCTTTGGCGCGGAAGGCGATGCCGCCGGCGATATTCGCATCGAGATCAAGATCGATATTGGCCAGGCGCGCCAGCTCGATCAGCACGTCCTTAAGCGGTACATCATCCGTTACCGCAACCGATACCAGCTGCGTTTCGCCGACTTTGGGCGGACGCGGCGCGGCCAAAATTTCCGCCAGATCCGGAATCGGCGGCTCCGTGCCGCTGACATTGGCTTCGCCGTCTTTCTTGTAGCTGTTGATATCGTTTATGTTGCGGAAATCCTCGCGGGTAAGCTCCACGCTCGGATCGTTGTAATCGTACAGTTTGCCTTGCACGCAGCCAAAAACGAGGGAGACAGAGGCATACGCGCCGGCAAACAAGCAGGCGCGTTTTAAAAATCGAAAGCCGTTACTGTACAAATGCGTCTTCACTGGCGCTACTATACCCTATTTTTTACTACTACATCTAGTAGTAAAATATTGCAATGGCACAATTAATGAAGACGAGACTTTTTTATTCCCCGCCGAATCACAAACGTGTCGATAACCAAATGGCCAACTTCGTTTGGTATACAACGGCATTTCTTAAAATATGGTAAAGGGGAGTTGCTTCGGCGCCGTAATTCAACGCCGTATCGTGATGTTCTTTTTCGTCGGCGCGGAATTTCTGAATCGTTGCCTTGAGCTCGCGCTCTTCTTCGCCGAGACGCGCCTCCTGCGCAGCGTAATGCTCGTCGATCACCGACTCCACCGCCACCGTGCACGCCATCGCCGCTTTTTCGCCCAGCATGGCGGTAGCGGCACCCAGCGCGTAACCCATCACATGCCACAGCGGCATCAGGGCCGTCGGCCGCGCGCGGCGCGCAACTAGCATTTCGGAAAACACATCGAGATGCTGCTGCTCCTGCGCCGCCATTTCCCGCAAGACCGGCGCCGCAGCGGATTTACCAAGGATTGCCAATTGCCCGGCATAGATGCGCTTGGCGCCGTATTCGCCGGCGTGGTTGACGCGCAACATACGGGCTATTTCTTCGCCTTTCGTATAATCTCCGGGCAATATCTTAGGCGCGGTCATGACTTGACCCTGCGAAAGCCGATAAACATGGCAATGGCCGCCGCCGACGCAAATAATGCATTCCACGCTGCCAGCGACAGGCCGAGAATATGCGCCATCGCCTGACTGCAGGAGACCAGAGGCGCTTCCATCAGCGCGCGGCGCATGTCTTCCAGCGTTTCGCCGCCGGTCGTGGGACTGGCGCAGCCGGACGGCCCGGGAAACCACTGAAGCTCAACGCCGGTATGGTAAAACGCGATACCAGCATCGAGCAAAAACAATCCACCGCAAAAGAGTGCGGCATACGGTAAGAAACGCGGCGGAAAAATTCCATAGGCCAGCAGCGCCAGACCGATTACGGCAAGATAGGGGTAGCGCTGCAGCAGGCACAAATGGCAGGGGAAAAGCCCGAACCCGTATTGCGCTATGAGCGCGCCGAAAAGCATTACTGCGCTGAACGCTCCGGCGGCAAGCAATAACGAACGTGGGGTAAGCGATAGCTTCATGGCACCATCTTAAGCGATACGTCGATAAAGGCAACCTTGACCCTAAAGCGCGGATGTTTATAGTGCACGCTCATGCCCCGGTGGTGGAACTGGTAGACGCGCCGGACTCAAAATCCGGTGCCGCAAGGCGTGTCGGTTCGATTCCGACCCGGGGCACCACTTCGGAAGTGGTATATGCAAGAGCGGTTCAATTCCGCGTGGGAGCCTGAGTTGGCTCTGGTTCTAAATTTCCGATACCCAGTTTGCATGGATTGGGATAGAAATTAGGGAATTCAAACAGATGAGCGGTTCTAACCAATATGCACTACGAGCATTTTAAACAGCGCGATCCAAAAGTGCTTAAAGCACTTATCGAGTCATTTCCCTTTGCCACGATTACGGCTAATGGTTCTGATGGTCCAGTAGTTGCACATGCCCCACTTACTTTTAAACAAAACATTACTGCAAATGGAATGGTGGAATTCCATCTAGCCAAAGAAAATTCGATTATTCCGTATCTGCAAAATGGTGCAAAGCTAACCATTACGGTCAATGGCCCGAGCGCTCCTATATCTCCCAGCTGGTATACGGCGCGTTTTCCGGGCGACAAACCTGACCGCAGTAAAACGGCACCAACCTATAACTATATCAATGCCAATTTGAGCGGCACTATCCAAACGATGGATACGGAACATCTTACTAGTCAAATCAGCGATCTTGTCGCCGCAAACGAGCCTGATAATGGCTGGAAAATGCAAGAAATCGACCCAGCTACATTTGGCAAATGGCGTGGCTTGATATCAGGATTTCGCATGCCCATAGAATCATTTGACATGACGGCAAAGCTTAGCCAGGAACAAAATGCAGAAGATAAACCTGGCATTATAGCTGGATTACAAAAGCGCGGCGCTGCTTCAGATATAGCGATGGCTCAAATGGTTGAAATATTCGATGGCACACCGGAATCACTCATTAAAGCATTGCATACCATTAGCGGTAAATCCTCTATTCAGCAGCGTGGATAAAATCTTTAGATGATCTATAAACTCCCAAATCCGGTTCGAAGTTTTTCCGCGCTGGTGCACCACGCTTCGCCCTAACGGGCTTCGGGTGGGCGCAGCCGGGCAGGAGCGAGATAGGAGAAACCGTAAATGCTTACAAACCGGTGATAAAAATGAGAGCGCAAGAGATTTCGCTATGCCATCCAAACGAGTTCTCGATCGGCACGGCGGCGGGATCGGTTTTGTATTCAGCCGTTGTAGGCGTTTCGCTTTCCGTTGCGCAATTTACCGCCTCTAAGAAAAGATACGTATAGGACCGCACGCCGCCCGTTCCTGGCTTGCCGTCGTCGATTTTCCGGTCGATGCTGGACGCCTCCTGCGACGTCAGCGCGGGCAAATAGGCGGGTCTGTTCAGGCCAATGCCGGCTACCGATGTCTGTGCCAGCTCATAATAGCCGGAAGTACGGCCGAAAACGATGATGTGGCCGTAATTGCCGTCAAAAAATCCGGTGTTGCCATAGGAAGCCGGTGCATAATGCAGCGTGAATCCGCTCCCCGCAATCTGACCCTCAGGAATATTCAGTCCCGGATCCAGCCCGTCATCCGCAGCGGGGGAGCCGCTGCCCGTATACGTGCCCGCAATCATTCCGGCGTTGGACAAATGCTGCCACACGCGCAACGATTCAAGCGCCGTCGCCCCATTGATGGTGTCCGGCACACTGGCCAAGCCGCCGATGAATCCATCGCCGTTGCCGTTACAGGTGCTCCTTGTCCGCACCGCGCTCGGCGCGCCGTCGGAGCAGTCCGCCAGTGCGCCCCAGAAGGTGGCCGCGCTGGGGAGGTCTCCGGGAAGATAGTTGTACTTGTCACGGAAAAGCTTGGCCGCCTGCTTGAAGCGATTGACATCCGATATGACGGACATGACCCTGGCATCCCGGATCAGGGATTGCCCGACGACGATACCGCCGATGAGCAACGCGATGACCACGACCACTATCGCTACCTCAACGAGCGTGAATCCGCTACGTTTGTTTTGAAGAAAAGAATGTGTACCGGAGCCAGCCATATAACCGCCTTGTTAACGTAATAAAATTAACACGATTGCCGACGCGGTACAAGCGCTACAAGCGCCGCGCCCATCCGACCGGGCAGGCATCATATCAGATTTCTAAACTCCTCCACCAACCGTTGGTAGAGCACGCGCTTGAAGGGAACGATGATGTCGGGGAGTTTGTCCATATCCAGCCATTGCCATTCGGAAAATTCCGGATGTTCGGTGGCGATATTGATGTCGGCGTCGGTGCCGGTGAAGCGCATGGCGAACCATTTTTGCTTTTGTCCACGGTATTTGCCGCCCCAGATTTTGGGAATCAACTCATCCGGCAAATCGTAAGTCAGCCAGTCGCGGCATTCGGCAAGCAGCGCTGCCTTGTCGGTGCCGGTTTCTTCCTTGAGCTCGCGCACGGCGGAGATCAGAGGCGATTCGCCGGGATCGATACCTCCTTGCGGCATCTGCCACGCTTCCGAAATCGTGTCGATGCGCTTGGCTACAAACACGCGCCCGTCGCAATTGATAAGCATGATGCCGACGCCGTCGCGGTAGGGGAGATCGCTCATGCTTAAGAGAAACGCAGCTTGATAATCGCCGACACCGGCACCAGCACGACGCCTTTTTCTTCCAGCGTCTTGCTCCAGGCGCGCAACTGAGAAACCGTAACCGGGTAAGGCTGGGCGATGCCGATGGCGTAGCCGTGTTTCTTGGCCTGTTCCTCAAGCTGGCTGAGCCGCGTCTGGATGGCGGTGGCCGAAGGCTCCTCATCGATCAATATATCGCCAATGGCGGCAGCGGTGTGGCTGGCATCGAGCAGTTCCTTGCTCTCTTTGCGGTTGGGCTCGTGCCCCATGATCACCATCAAGCCCCGGTTGGCGAAGGATTGCAGCAGCAACTTGAAATTATCGTCGCTGGCGGTAAAGGATTCGTTCTGCGGCATCAGGAATCCCATGGCGGTGGGAAAGCGCGCCAGCATCCACTGCACGTGTTTTTCGTTTTCCTCCGGCCCGCGACTGGCGAACAACGCCTCCGGGCCGGGATCAGCCAGCGGGAAATTGCCGGGCTCCATGGCCAGATCGATCAGCATCTCGTGTCCGGTGGCGCGCGCGGCAGCATTCCAGCTGGCCACATCACGCACGTAGGGAGAAAAACTGATGGTGAAATATTCCGGCAGGTGCAGTGCGTCTTGCGTGGCCACGCGCGCCAATCCCAGATTGCTCACGATTACCGCCACCATCGGCAGGTTACGCTTGCGCTCGAACGGTTTGGAGTAGGCGCGCCACGCTTTGCTGCCGTCGCTGCCGATGACCGGCAGGTTGCCCGCTTCCGTACGCTCGACCAGCGCCGGATTAACGTCCGGCATCGGTGTTACCGGCGGCGTATCTTCAGCAATCTCAGCCGGGCTTTGTGCCGGTGTCGCTTCTGCGCCGGACGGCGGCGTTTCCTGAGAGGTCGGCAATTCTTCTTCCGCCGGCAACGGCAACGGCTTTTTGGCGACCGGCGCATCGAGCGTGATGATCTTGCCCTTGATTTCGCCGGTATCGACAGCGACGATCAGGCGGCGGCCGGAATCAAACGCATCGATCGCTTCGTGTTTTCCTGAAAACCAGATGCTGATGACCATGCCAACGCAGAGCAATGCCAACAAGCCTAGCGCGCCCAGCCAAAGAAACCGGCTATGCTTCCGCAATTCCAGCGCACCCTGAAAGAGAGCCGCGCCGCGCTTCTTCAATCCCGGCGCACGTTGCAGGAGCGCTAAACTGTACTGTTTTAGTCCCAGCGCGCCCTGCCGGAGAACCTGGCCGGATTTTTTCAATGCTCCCTTCCAGTCGGGCATGGCAGGCATCTTTGCTACTGGGTGTTCCCCGCGTTATAGACTGAGACGGCGCGCAGCAGGTCGATCGCCCGCTGCAGCTGGAAATCCTGCGCCGAATCCACATCCTCACGGCCGCCTTTTTTGCCGTCCTTATCCTTATCTTTATCCTTGTCCTTGTCGGACTTGCCGTCTTTCTTATCCTTGGCGTCGTCGGGCGAGACATCGGGCTTGTCGTCTTCCGGTTTCTTTTTCAGTTTCTTCTTCTCGTCGAGATTCTCTAGGCGCTTGCGCAAATCCGCTTCCAGACGCATCTTCTCGCCCTTGATCGGTTCGATCTTGGCCTGATCGACAATAATATCGGGCACGATGCCCTTGGCCTGGATCGAATGCCCCGATGGCGTATAATAACGCGCGGTGGTAAGGCGCATGGCGCCATGCCCTTCGAGCGGAATCACCGTCTGCACCGAGCCTTTGCCGAAACTCTTGGTACCCATGACGATGGCACGCTTATGGTCTTGCAGCGCACCGGCAACAATTTCGGATGCCGACGCCGATCCGTTATTGACCAGCACCACCATCGGCACGTTGTCCTCGACCAGCTCGTCGCCGGCGTGGGCGTTGTAACGCTTGGTCTTATTCGGGTCGCGTTCGCGCGTCGACACGATCTCGCCTTGCTTTAAGAACGCATCCGACACCGAAATCGCCTGCTCCAGCAAGCCTCCCGGATTGTTGCGCAGATCGAGCACGATGCCGCGCAAGCTCGGCAGATCTTTCCTGATACGCTTGAAATCATCACGCATGAGGTCGGTCGTCTGTTCGTTGAACTGCGTGACGCGGACATAGGCGACATCGCCGCCTTCGGGACGCGCCTTGGCTGATTTAATGCGAATCACCGCCCGCACCAACGTCAGCTCCAGCGGTTCGATCATATCTTCGCGCAGGATGGTGAGTTTCACTTTCGAATCCACTTTGCCGCGCATTTTTTCCACCGCTTCCGACAATGTCAGCCCCAAGACCGGATCGTCGTCGATATGGCTGACGTAATCGCCCGGCTTAACCCCGGCTTTGGCCGCCGGCGTGTCGTCGATCGGCGATACGACCTTGACCAGGCCGTTTTCCATGGTGACTTCAATGCCCAAACCGCCGAATTCGCCCTTAGTCTGCACCTGCATTTCCTTGAACGATTTTTCGTTCATGTAGCCTGAATGCGGATCAAGCGAGGTCAACATACCGTTGATCGCTGATTCGATGAGATCGGTGTCTTTGACTTCCTCGACATAATCCGAACGCACGCGCTCAAACACATCACCGAATAAACTCAGTAAATCAAACGTGTCGTTCTTTTCGGCAAGCGCCACCAGCGGCACGGAAACAATCATGCAGGGAATGGCGACGTATTTCAGTAAGCGGTTCATAGGATTCCTATTTCTTTTTTATCCAGGTTTCTGGGTCGATCGGCTGGTTATCTTTGCGGAGCTCCACGTACAGCTTTTCGTCCGTGTCGCTATCTCCCATAGCACCAATCGGCTCACCTTCCAACAGAAAGTCACCGACCGAAACGTCGATGCCGGACAGCCCGGCCAGCAAGGTATGGAAATCGTCGCTGTGGCGCAGGATCACCATTCGGCCGTAGGCGAGGAAAGACCCGGTGAACACGACCTCGCCGTCGAACGGTGCCACTACCCGCGCATCGGCTGTACGCGCAGCGATCAAGAGGCCGCGGTTAGTACCGTCGTTACCTGCCGAAACGCCGAACTTATGCAAAAGCCTGCCCTCAAGCGGCCAGCGGATGCGCCCTTTGGCGGCGGAAAACGACCGCAGGGAACCCTTTTTCGGCTGACCAAGATCGGGTGCGGCATAGATGGAAGTCACCAGCGCCTGCAGGTCGCCGGCTTTCTTGGCCAGTTGCGCGGTTTTCTCGATCTCCTGCGGCTGGCGGTGACCCAACTTTTCATGCAACGCCTGGCGCTCAGCCAGCGACGTTTTCAAGCGTTGCCGTTCCTTGCCCAACTTTGCCTGTTTTTGCACCAGATCGGTTTTCTTGGCAGCCAGCTTCTGCTGCAGGCGCTTCAGTTCCGCCGTCTGCAACCGGATGCTTTGCATATCGTCGCGGATGCCGTCGGACGTCATCTTGATCGCCCGCGCCACCCTGATTGCATCCTCGTTGGGCGACATCATTACCATCGCCTCGGGCGGCATCTGGGAAAGATGCAGCGCCGCCTGCACCAGCGCCGCCAGATTTTTGCGACTGGACTCAAGCGCCGTGTTTTTGAGTTTGAGCTGATCGCTCAAAATGCGCATCTTTTCCTCTACCTCGGCCTGATCTCCCTCTGCCCTTTGCGTGGAGGCTGCCGACGTCACCAGTTTTTTCTGGACGGCGGCAAGATCGCCTTCGAGCTTGGCTTTTTCCTTAATCGGCGCCGCCAAAGCCGGCGGCACCAGGCACACAAAAAGCGTGGCAAAGATGAGGAATTTATGCCGCATAACTTGCCAATAACGAACGCCCAGTCATCTCGACGGGCTGCGGCAATTGCAGGAATTGCAGCACCGTCGGCGCAACATCGCACAGACGGCCTTCCGGCAGCTTCATGTTTTTATCCTTGAGATTTTCAGCGACGATGATCGCCGGCACCAGATTCAGCGTATGCGCCGTATGCGCCTGATGCGTATCATGGTCGAACATCATTTCGGCATTACCGTGATCGGCAGTAATCATAAGCGCACCGCCTTTTGCCAGCGCCGCTTTGGTCAATTTGTCCAAACAAGCATCCACCGCCTCCGCCGCCTTCGCCGCCGCCTTGATGTCACCGGTGTGGCCGACCATATCGCCATTGGCGTAGTTGACGACGATAAAATCAAAGATGTCGGCGGCAATGGCATCCACCAGTTTCTGCGTCACTTCAAAGGCCGACATTTCCGGTTTTAAATCATAGGTCGCTACCTTGGGCGACGGCACCAGAATGCGCTCTTCACCGGCGAATTCCTTTTCGCGGCCGCCGTTGAAAAAAAAGGTAACGTGCGCGTATTTTTCCGTTTCGGCGATGCGCAGCTGCTTGAGGCCGGCTTCGGATACCACCTCGCCCAGAATATGCGTAAGCGGCTGTGGCGGAAACATCGCCGGCATCAGTCGGGCAAGTTCCGTGGAATATTCAGTCAACCCAAGCGCTGCGGAACATTTAAACGGAACAGTGGAAAATTCTTTGAATGAGGGATCAAGCAGCGCGGTTAAAATTTCCCGCACGCGGTCGGAACGGAAATTGGCGCATAGCAGCCCGTCGCCGTCCTGCATTCCTTTATAATCGCCAATGACCGAAGGCGGCACGAATTCATCGGTAGCGTTTCCGGCGTAGTTGTTTTTGATGGCGTCCACTGCACTGGCAAAATGCACGCCGGTAGCCGATACAATCGTGTCGTAGGCTTTCTGTATACGTTCCCAGCGCTTGTCGCGGTCCATGGCCCAGTAGCGGCCGGAAACGGTAGCGATTTCCGCTTTTGTCGATCGCTCGCATTCGGCAATATATTCCAGCGCGCTTTTGGGCGGCGTGTCGCGGCCGTCGAGGAAGGCGTGTATCTTCACATCGATTCCCGCGCCTAAGAGCATATTGGCCAGCGCCGCCATATGGCTTTGGTGCGAATGCACCCCGCCGGGCGATAGCAATCCCATCAGATGACAGACACCGCTGCCTGATTTTATTTTTGTGATAAATTCCAGAAGCGCCGGATTTTTTTCCAGCGAGCCTTCGGCAATGGCGGCGTCAATGCGCGGTAAATCCTGCATCAGCACGCGGCCGGAGCCGATATTCATGTGGCCGACTTCGGAGTTTCCCATCTGGCCGGAAGGCAGGCCGACATGCCGCTCCGAAGCGTTGATGAGGCCATGCGGGTAATGCTTATAAAGACTGTCGAGGCACGGCGTACGGGCGGCGGCGATGGCGTTGTTTTCGCGCTCGGCGCGATGTCCCCAGCCGTCGAGGATAACCAAAATTACAGGTTTAGGACGTTTGCCCGATACCATCTCGCGCCGCAGTTAATTAATTAAGGGGCGCGTTCTCATCCAGGCTTTTCAGGTAGGCCTTGTCGACGCGCTTGCCTGACGTCACGTAATACACGGTTTTGGCAAGATTGGTAGTGTAATCTGCAACGCGCTCGAGGTTCTTGGCAGCGAAAATGACGTGCGTTGCCGCCATGGCATTGGCGGGATCGCTTACCATGGTCTGCTGCATTTCGGTGAAGATTTCATGGTAGAGATCGTCGATCTCCTCATCGCGACGCCAGACTTCGGTCGCCTTGAACGTATCTTTTTGCTCAAAAGCATCCAGCGCCGCATCCAACATCTCGACATTGATGTCGGCCATGCGCTCCAATTTCTTGATGACGCCTTCCGGCGTGTGCGCGCCCATCTTGACGCTGCGCTTGACGGTGTTCTTGGCGAGATCGCCCGCGCGCTCGAGCATGCCGGTGATTTTTAAGACCGAAGTGACGAAACGCAAATCGATCGCCATCGGATTCTGCAGCGCCAACACGACGGTGGCCTCGTCTTCGATCTGCTGGTCGAGCTCGTTGATGATGCGGTCGGCGTACTTGGCGTCGGTAACCCGGTCCTCGTCGTGCGAACGGAACGATTCGCGCGCGGCTAATATCATTTTACGCACCTCTTTGCCCATGCTAAGAATGAGCTGGAGCAAGCGCTGCAGCTGCTGATCGTAAGAACGCAGCGTATGTTGGCTTAACGTCATAACCAGGCCATAATACAATATATTATCCTGTCAATACAGGTTTTTTTGCGTATCCATTATTTATTAACGATGCCCGTGCTAGAATGTGCGGTTCGTCCATCGGCTGACCCGCGTAGGCAATTTGTGGCTAAGAATAATTTCCATACTTCAATCGGCGGGCGCCGGCAGGCGTTTACGCTGATCGAGCTTTCGATCGTGCTGGTGGTGATCGGGCTCATTGTCGGCGGCGTCATGGTCGGCCGGAATCTTATCTACGTCGCGAACGTCAGAAAAACCGTCGCGCAGGTCGAGCAATTCAATACGGCGGTCAATGCGTTCAAATCGAAATACAACTGCCTGCCCGGCGACTGCATCAATGCTTCCAATTTCGCCTTTAATCCCAGCAGCAACGGCAACGGCGACGGCGTGGTCGGCTGGTGCACCTCAAACCAAATCTGCTACCAAAGCACCAACGGCAACAGCAGCGAATACGTCAATTTCTGGTATCACTTAAGCGCCAGCGGCAGTATCCCTTATTCCCTGCAATCGGCCGCGCCTAACCCGATAACGGGCATCAACACCCCCGCCCCAATACTGCACGCATCGGCGTGCACGCATGCCGGCTGGACGGTAAAATCGGATATGCAATTTCAGAATACCACCAGCGGTACCGGCATGGTGGAGCATAACTTCCTGTTGAGCGACCATGTTCTCCCCTTCTCCAACCCGGTCGAAGAGGGCGGCTGCTATGCCCCCGCCGATATGCGGGCACTGGATGCAAAAATGGATGACGGTTTTCCTTTAAGCGGCATGGTACGAGCCTGGAGCCGTGTGCTTAGCGGCGTCGGCGGAGCTCCCGTCTACCAAACCAAAAACGGCGACGTTCATCCGCAAGACGTTCTGGGAGACGACCCGGGAAACCCGCCGGGGTGCGTGAGCCAGGACACCACCGCATACAACGCGCAATATACGGGAGCGGAGCGCGGCGCCCTGTGCAATCTGGCCATCAAGGCGGCCTTTTAAATTCTTATTTCGTGCGCGGAGCCAAGTTAACTATTTCAATTAGAATAATTTTTGATATTATGGTCTTATGGTTCGTACCACTAAGCAATCCGGCTTTACCCTAATTGAGCTTTCGATCGTGCTGGTGATTATCGGCCTGATCGTGGGCGGCGTCGTGTTCGGCAAGGATCTGATCGCCGCTGCGGAATACCGCCGCATGATGAAGCAGCTGGAATCCTATAACATTGCCATATCGGCCTTCCGCAACAAATATAACGGCTACCCCGGCGATCTTCCGTCCGCCACTACGTTCTTTGCCGGCGCCATAAACGGCAATGGCGATTCGACGCTGGAATGTAACGATACGGGTAATGCCAATGCCGATACGGGCTTCGCCTGCCCATTCGAACTGGAATATTCCGATTTCTGGCTTCAGCTGGGTGCCGCCAACTTAATCGAGGGGAAATTCGATGGCGGCTTTAACGCCGGCACCGGCTTCCCGATAACGAAAAACCACGGGGGTGTTCTGGCCTATTACGAGCCCTCCTCTCGACAACACCGGTTTTTCATCGGTCTTGCCAAGAAATTATTTGGCGGTGTTCCCTTAAGCGCAAGCGGTCTCCAGCTCACTTTTAGTCACGTTAATGCTTCAATGATCGATACGAAATGGGATGACGGCTCTCCAGACAAAGGAAATATCACCGCCTGGGGATCGGTAATAAGCCCATGCCCTTGCGTGTACCCTCCCGCCGCTAACCCTACGCCTCCTGCCAATTGTGATGCCGATGGATTCCAAATTCCGTTCCCGGCTCGGTGTTCACGGACGTCTAACTCAACTCCCTCGGCATACAACGGCCAGGATGCGAATTTGCTGCGTCTGTATTTCAAGATGACAGCGTGGTAATCGCGCTTCAGGCGCGGTGGTAGGGGTGACCGCTGATAATCGACCAGGCGCGGTACAATTGCTCAGCCAAAAGCGCGCGCACCAGCATGTGCGGCCAGGTGACTTTCCCCAGCGACCATATTAAATGCGATTTTTCGAGGACGTTTTTATCCAACCCATCGGCGCCGCCGATGACAAAAGCGAATGACGAACTCCCTTGCCCCTGCCAGCGTTGCAATTGCTCGGCGAATTCGGGGCTGCTTACGTTTTTTCCGGTTTCGTCGAGGACGATGATTTTATCGTAGCCCTTGCAGGCGGCAAGCAATTGCTCGCCTTCGCGCGCTTTGCGCTGCGTTGCGTCCGGCAGCTTGACGTCGAATTCCCTGCATTCGATTTTCCATTTAAGCCGTTTGGTATAATCCAGATATAATTGCTGTTCGGGCGAGGCCCTGGCCTTGCCGATGGCGGCGATGAGGATCCGCATATCCCTTTAATGCACCGCTTCCAGCGACGATTGCGGCAGCGCAACCGACCACATCTTCTCCAGATTATAATGCGTGCGTATTTCCGGGCGGAAGAGATGGACGATGGTATCCCCGGCATCAACCAGCACCCAGTCGCCGGGCTCTTTTCCTTCGACCGGAATCGGGTTCAGGCCGATGCCTTTCAAGACTTCGACAACGTGATCCGCCAGCGCGTTGACATGGCGCTGTGAGGTACCGCTGGCGATAATCATGCTGTCGGCAAAATCGGCTTTGCCGGAGAGGTCTACGGAGACGATATTTTCGGCTTTGTGTGCGTCGAGGGAACGATGGATGAGGCGTTGGATCTTGGAGGGAGATAGTTTCAATGTTTTTGTAACTATGGCGGTTCTCCTTTCTGACGTAAGGTTCTACCTAAACCCTACAGCTTCATTATGCCCTATTTCCGCCCTTTTTCCAAGCGTTTTCGCACGGCAGTGGATGAAAGCGGGTGGCGGCGCATGGGTATAAACGCCAATGCTGGTGCAGATTTCATCCTTTTTATCTCGCTGTTTTTTAATAAAAATTTTGAGAGCGTGTGATAGGCTTTGCTCTGCTGCGCCGTGTGCGAAAACGGCGCACGGTCGAATACCGCTATCGGAATCAAGTTACAGAAATGCCGCCAGCGATGCCAGCGATGCAGCGAGGACAAATTATCGGCACCCATCAACCAGATAAATTGCGTGCCGGGAAACCGGCTCTGCAGCTCGGTTATCGTATCGACGCTATAGCGCGTGCCCATCTGTGTTTCGATATCGGAGACGACGATGGAAGGATGCGCCACCATCGCTTTTGCCGCCTCAAATCTTTTTGCATACGGCATCATGTCCGATGAATCCTTGAGCGGATTTCCCGGCGAAACCAGCCACCATACCGCGTCGAGCTTAAGTCTTTTCAAAGCTTCGAGCGAAAGATGCAGATGCCCATCATGCGCGGGATTGAACGAGCCTCCCAGCAGACCGATGGTGCGATTTTTGGTGTAGATTGGTAACATATCAATCCCGAGCGCAGCCGAGGGATCTTAGATCCTTCGACTCGCTCCGCTCGCTCAGGATGACAATCAAGGCCGCACCTGTCCCGTTCCATGCACCACATATTTATACGTCGTCAGCTGCTCGGCGCCGACGGGGCCGCGGGCGTGCAGCCTTCCGGTCGAGATGCCGATCTCGGCGCCGAAGCCGAACTCGCCGCCGTCGGCGTATTGCGTCGAGGCGTTGACGAGCACGATGGCGCTGTCCACCTCGCGCAGGAATTTGCGCGCCGTGTTCTTATCGCCAGTGATGATGGCGTCGGTGTGGTGCGAGCCGTAGCGGTTGATGTGCGCTATCGCCTCGTCGAGGTTCTTTACTACCTTGATCGAAATGACCGGCGCCAGATATTCCGTGCTCCAGTCTTCTTCCGTTGCCGCTATGATGCGCTTGTCCAGCGCCTGCGCCTTCTTGTCGCCGCGCATCTCACAGCCCGCCTTGGCCAGCGCGTCAGCCAGCATCGGCAGCATGGGTTTCGCCGCCGCCTCGTCGATGACCAGCGACTCGGTGGCGCCGCAGATGCCGACGCGGCGCATCTTGGCATTCAAGAGCACCTCGCACGCCATATCGGGGTCGGCGTCTTTATGGATATAGGTGTGGCAATTGCCTTCGAGATGCAGCAGCGTCGGAATTCTGCTCTCTTTCATCACGCGCTCGCACAATGATTTTCCGCCGCGCGGCACGATGACGTCGATTAGGCCGGACATGGCCAGCATCTCGCCCACCGCCTCGCGGTCGCGCGTCGGCACCAGCTGCACCGCGTCTTCCGGCAGTTCCGCCAATTTCAATCCTTCGTGGATGCATTCGATAATCACCTGCGACGAATGCAGACTCTCCGATCCGCCGCGCAAAATCGCCGCGTTGCCGGATTTGATGCAAAGCCCTGCCGCGTCGGCGGTGACGCCGGGACGCGATTCGTAAATCACGCCGATGACGCCGAGCGGTATCGACACGCGCTGGATGACGAGGCCGTTCGGGCGCTCCCACTCGTCGATGATTTTATTGACCGGATCGGGCATGGTGGCGACCGTTTCCAAACTTGCCGCCATGGCTTCGACGCGCGCTTCGTCCAGCTTCAAGCGATCGATCATCGCCGCGTCGAGATTTTTTTCCTGAGCATAGGCCAAATCTTTTTGGTTAGCGGCCAAAATCTCCGGCGTGCGGTCGCGCAGCGTGATCGCCGACTGCACCAGCGCCATGTCCTTCTGCCCGTCGGGCACGCCGGAGAGCACCTCATACGCCACCCGCGCGCGCTTGCCGATGCCCTGCATCAGGCCGTGAAGGTCGGGCTCTTCCATTTTCACCTTGGCGGTCATAAGTGGCTTATATTCCAATCAAACGCATTCTTATTCAAGCACCAAATCGTCCCTGTGAATCAGCGCGCTGCGGCCTTTGAAGCCCAGTATGGCTTCGATGTCCTGGCTTTGCTTGCCGCGGATGCGCGTTGCGTCGGCGGCGGCGTAGGCGATCAGGCCTTTGCCGAGGATGTCGCCGCTTTTGTTTTTTATCAGCACCGTATCGCCGCGGTCGAAATTTCCTTCGACCGAAACCACGCCGGCGGGAAGCAAACTCTTTCCCGATGCCAATGCTTTGGCGGCGCCGTCATCGACGACGATGGAGCCGGCCGGATGCACCGAGCCCGCAATCCAGTGCTTGCGCGCGCTTTTGGGATTTCCGTGCGCGGCAAAATGCGTGCATTTACCACCCTCTAACAATGCCTTTAGCGAATGGGCTTCGGTACCGCGCGCAATTACCATGTGGCAACCGGCGTTTGTCGCGATCTTCGCCGCCTCGATTTTCGTGCGCATGCCGCCGGAGCCCAGCGCCGAGCCGCTGCCGCCCGCCATTTTTTCGATGTCGGCGGTGATGGCTGTGACTTCGGGAATGAATTTCGCCGTAGCGTCCTGGCCGGGGTCGGCGGAATAGAGCCCGTCGATGTCGGAGAGTAATATCAGCAGGTCGGCGCCGATCATCTGCGCCACGCGCGCCGCCAGGCGGTCGTTATCGCCGAAGCGGATTTCCGACGTCGCCACGGTGTCGTTTTCGTTGATGACGGGGATTGCTCCAAGCTCCAAGAGTGTGTCCATCGTATTGCGGGCATTCAAATAACGCCGCCGAACGATGCTGTCGTCGGCCGTCAGCAGCACCTGCCCGATTTTTATTTTCTGCGCCGAAAGCGCGTCGCGCCAGGCGGCATAGAGCGCGATCTGTCCGCAGGCCGCCGCTGCTTGTTTTTCTTCGAGCGGCAGCAGCGATTTCGCTTTCAGCCCCAACTGCGCCCGTCCCAGCGCGATGGCGCCGGACGTGACGAGTATCACCTGCTTAGCCTGCCCCACCAGCGCGCCAATATCCCCGGCAAAAGCCGAGAGCCAGGCGCGGCGCACCTCCCCCGTCGTCTCATCGGCGACCAGCGCCGAGCCGACCTTGATGACGATGCGTTTGGCGTTCTCAAGCATTCGCGACTTTCTGCCGTTTTTCCTCGATCACTTTCATCATCGCCCGCAGCACGTCCTTGACGCCTTCGCCGGAGACGCCGGAGATGGCGTAGATTTTTTTCTTGCTGGCTTTTTTAAGTGCCGCCGATTTTTCTTTAATTTCCTCCGGCGTCAGCGCGTCGCATTTATTGAGGGCGACGATTTCCTCTTTTTCCGCCAATGTTGCACTATAGGCCTTAAGTTCCTTGCGGATGGTTTTATAGGCGTCGGCGACATCTTCCTGCGTGCCGTCGACCAGGTGCAATAAAATACCGGCGCGTTCGACATGACCGAGAAACTTTATGCCTAAACCCACGCCCTCGTGCGCACCTTCGATCAAGCCCGGTATATCGGCCAGCACGAATTCCTTACCGTCGAGGTAGACGACGCCCAGTTGCGGCGCCAGCGTCGTGAACGGATAGTCGGCGATCTTGGGTTTGGCGCGCGATACCGCCGCCAGGAACGTCGATTTTCCGGCGTTAGGCATCCCGAGCAGTCCGGCGTCCGACATCAGTTTCAGCCGCAGCCACAGCCAGCGCTCCTGCCCTTCGACGCCGGGCGTCGATTGCCTGGGCGCGCGATTGGTCGAGGATTTGAAACACTCGTTGCCGAGGCCGCCTTTGCCGCCTTCAGCCAGCACGACACGCTGCCCAACCTCGGTTAAATCGGCGATCATCGTTTCGTGGTCTTCCTCGAAAATCTGCGTGCCGATGGGAAGTTTCATCACCATATCTTCCGCCGACTCACCGGTGCAGCTTGAGCCCATGCCGTGACGGCCTTTCTTGGCTTTGAAATGCTGCTGGTAGCGGTAATCGATCAACGTGTTGAGGCCAGAAACGCATTCAGCGATGACGTCGCCGCCGCGGCCGCCGTTGCCGCCGTCCGGCCCGCCGTCGGGGATGAATTTCTCGCGCCGAAAACTGACGCAGCCGTTGCCGCCGTCGCCGGAACGGATATAGACCTTCGCTTCATCGAGGAATTTCATAACTGTCTAATAAAAAAGGGGCGTCTGCCTCCCCCTCTTTAGCCCGCCCGGCCTTGCCGGGCAAATGATTTTGTTATCTGTGGAGCGGATTACCGCGGCCATCGGTGAGCGGCCCACCATCACGCTCCAGCGACTGTGCCCACGAACCGGATTGAGCAGGACCTGCCAAAACCGGCTGCGCGGCCACCGCCTGATCTATCCCGACACCCAGCGCGCGGATTTTTGTGAAGTCTTCCTTCTCGACCGTAAGCCCGCCATGGATGGGGTTGTAGGAAATATTGGCCATGATCAGCTCGTTTTTGATCGCGGTCAGCGCTTTTGTCTTCGCATAACATGCGGCGCGACGACCGTCGTCAATCAACGAAAAAGAAAGCCCATGTTTTTTCATTTCGTTAGAAAGATGCGACATAATTTCCCCACACGATAAACGATGATGAGCCTTCCATTATACCAGTGAATGCTTTCTAACGGGTAAACGGGTATTCTTTATGATTTTCAGATTATTACGAAATAAAAAGGGCGGTTGCCCGCCCTTCTTACGTTGTTAGCGCAGCCAGCGTATTACGCAACGACCGACACGAACATTTTGCCGGCGGCTTTTTGCTTGAATTCAACGCGGCCTTCGATGACGGCGAAAATGGTGTGGTCGAGACCCATATCGACGCCCTGACCGGGGTGATATTTGGTGCCGCGCTGGCGAACGATGATGTTGCCGGGGATGACGATCTGCCCGCCGAATTTCTTGAGGCCGAGTCTGCGGCCTGCCGAATCGCGTCCGTTGCGTGAGCTGCCGCCTGCTTTTTTATGTGCCATGGTGCCCTCTTAAGCCTTGATATCTGTTATTTTGATCTGCGTCAGGTACTGGCGGTGGCCCTTGGTGCGGCGGTAGTTGTGGCGGCGGCGCTTCTTGAAGATGATGACCTTGTCGTCGCGGAACTGCTTGACGATCTCAGCCAGCACCTTGGCGCCAGCTAAAAGCGGCGCGCCGATTTTGGCACCGGCTACCAACACTTCGGTTATTTCCAGCTTGTCGCCGGCATTGCCGTCCATCTTTTCAACATCAATGACGTCGCCGCTTTTGACGCTATATTGCTTACCACCGGTACGAATCACCGCAAACATGACTAAATTCCTGTTTTATATAATAATTTATTTCTTTTATCGCAAAAGGACGTGCAAAATAGATGAGATCATGGCCGTTGTCAACCGTAATTCGGATGGCGGATGACGGATAACGGATGGCGGAAATCCGACCATAACCATTCGATTTCTTGACTTTATATCCTGCTTCTGATTTCTGGCTTTCCTTACGTTGCGACAGTCTTCCTACGCCATCCTCCTACGCTAAATCTTCGGAGGACAGGAGGCTTCGGGGGACATAAGATGTTCTAAGGCTTGCCTGCTCGCCCAAGAACATCTAGCGGAGAGGTGGCAGAGTGGTCGATCGCGGCGGTCTCGAAAACCGTTAGACATGCAAGTGTCTCGGGGGTTCGAATCCCCCCCTCTCCGCCAGTTATAATCTATTGTTATTTAATAGTATTCATTCTATTTCTACTCCCGAAATCTGGCACGATTATTGCTCCTTTTTTAGAGAAGGTTTTAAGGAGGGGTGATGATTATGAACATAGTGCATCAAAACGCCGCGGCACGGCTGCTGGAGAAAGTGAAATCGCTGGAGCCGAGTCCCATGAGCAGCTGGCGCTGCATCCATGTCAACCTTGCCGACAAGCCGGAGCGCTATAACCATGGGCTGCGCGCGCATTTCGTGGCAAAGACGCTGATCGATCGGCTGGCGGATTTCGACGGCTACCTTTTCCTGTGCGAGGACGGCGATATTTTTATCCTGTTCCAGGGTCAGGTAAAATCAATCGTCGGAAAACTGAGCAAGGATTTCATCGATATCACGCCCGATATCACTGACGATCACCGGTTTAAAGTGTATGACCTAAGCAACGGCTGGAAAATACTATACGATCTCTGCCGCGCCAAGGCGCGCACCGTGCTGGCGGCGCCGGAAGGTTTTTACGCCTGCTTCGCTTATTCCATGGACGGCGTCATGGCTTAGCCGCCGAAACGTGAGAGAGCCCCGACATCCCTAGCGCCAGCGAATACCATAACAGCAGCGCTCCCCAGTTGATGAACGCGCTTTGCGTCACCATGAACGGGAAAAAATGTACCACACAAGTCGCCAACGCGCCGCAGGGAAGAATCAGCGCCAATCCGCGCCCGCGATAAAATTGCTGGAACCCCTCGCGCAGCAGTGCGATCACCAGCGCGACAAATAACGCCAGGCCAACCGCTCCCGCCTCAGCCCACCATTCGAGATAGAGATTATGCGGATGCAGGTTGCAGTAAGTAATGACGCCCTGATCGATCAGCGTATGGCACGTCTCGCGGAACCCTTTGAGGCCGACGCCAAGCAGCCAGTGTTCCTTGCCCATCTCATACCCGGCGATAAACAAATTGCCGTAGGGCGACGCGCCGAAATCGTTGAGCGTAAACAGCATCTCGTCAATGCGGTACCGTACCCAATCTTGGCTTTGCCATAGCCAAAGCCCGCCTGCAACCAACAGCGACAACGTGGAAAAATAGATCATCCCTATTTTTGGCAACCGGGACACCATCAGGAAGCCGAAGGCCAGTATGGCAAATACCATGCTGAAAAACGCCGTGCGTTCGCCGGAGAGTAAAATAGCCGCCGCCGCCAACAGGCAGACAAAGCAGCCCATGCCCAATAATGTCCACTGGCTATCACGCAGGGTGAAATACAGCAGCGGCGCCAGCAGCGGCACCATCATCTTCGTCAGGTAAATGCCGACCCTGACATGATGCATCGGTCCGGTAAGGCGGCCGCCTTCAGGGATGGCATGGCCGAAAAATGAAACGCCATACATGTATTGCCACAGAGTGTCCGCCGATATCAGGGCGATTAAAACCAGCAGCGAACCCGCCAATAACCGCAGTACCGTTTCATTGGAGCAAAGCCAGTGACGCAGGGCGGCGTAGAGCAGCAGGAAACGCACCCACGGCAGGGCGCCCAGAATCGAAGCAACGGGGTTCGCCGCCAGCGGGCTTACCACCAGGCACAGCCATACCCAGGCGCACACGCCGATCCGCAGCGCCGGATCACGCGTCCACTGCCATTGCCGCTCACGGTAAGAATGTATCAGGAAACAGATGCCGATGAGCACGCACAGCATGTCCGTTACGTCACGGCGGGTAACGAATATCCAGGGAAACACCAGCGCCGCCAGCACCGCGACACCCCAGAGCCGGAAATCAAACCGGTCGCGCTGGTATTGCTGCAAACAATAAATTCTCAGCTGGCGGATCTGCGCAAACATCACGCACCCACCTTAGCAAGGCTTGGCAGCCGACGCTACACTAGAAATTGATGTCTACGCGCAAGCCGACGACCGTGGCATTGTCCACCGCCGGGTTGACGCCGGGGTTGACGATATATTGCAGGTCGGGCTGCACGGCGATGCCCTTGCCCAACGTATCTCGGTAATAAAGCTCGAAGCTGTATTCATTTCGGTCAAAGCCGGCATTGTTCTGGATGAACTTATTGGAGACATGCGCCTGTCCGATGCCAAAACCGAATTCGCCGTCCGGGCGTGCCTTCACCCAGCCATTGCCAACGATGCCGGCTTCATACGCCCAGTCGACGGTGTTGATGTCGCCGTTGGCAAAACCGACACGGAAAAATCCGGTGGCGGTGCGGCTGCTGTCGCCTTTGCCGTCACGGTAAAATTGCCAACTGGAAAGACCGTACGCGCCATCGTTGCGCTCATTGCTTGCAGTAACCTGATCGGGAAACGATTTGGTGTATGTCCAGGCGCCCACGGCCAGTTTGTTGGGGCTGTTATCGGCGTCGGCCACTGCGGGCGTCCATCCGGCTTCGGCGATTAAAAGTAATCCATCACCGCTGTTTAAATCAATGTGCGTGCCATGCGGATGCGCCGGATTGCCGGGAACGCCGTCGAACACCGCCGCCTGCACATATTGGCTTTCGCTCGGCGAATATTTCACCCGCGTCGAAAGCGACGTGTTGGGAAATACGGACGGGCCATTGAGGCCGGCCTGAGCAAAATCCTGTCCGATTTGCATCACCGGCTTGATGAAATTGGCGGAGCTGTCGGTCACGACGAATTCGGTGTTCAAATCATGCAAGCCCACCAGCACCGATAGCTTGTCATCCATAAAACTCTGGTCCACCCAGGCTTCGTAGAGCTTGAAGGTGTTGGTCAGCGTTTCGAAATTGTCGATGCCCTGCAGACTGCCTACCTGATTGGCGTTTGGTTTTCCGCCCAGATTGTTGACGAAAGAGATGAACGCCTTGTTGCCTTTGACACCGAACGCCTTCTCGCCGTCGATGGCGAACTTGATGTCCAGATTGTCGTTATAGTTGTTGCCGCGCTTGATGCCGCCGTCGGTGATCGCCCACAGATCGGCCTTGTATTGGAAGGTGACGTCGACGCCATGCTTAGCGAATGTATCGCGTGCGCCGTTCCAGTTTCCGAACACGTTATCTTCGTACGGGTCTTTCGCTTCTTCGGCGGCAAACGCGACAGGCGCAGCAGCCAAAAAGAGCAGTGCGCTGACAAGGCAAGTGGTGGTGTTGACATTTTTCATACGGGTTTTCCTAAATGAGAGAGCGATCATCTATGCAAATGAGAATCATTATCATGATATTTGAACTTGGACATAATGATCCGTTAGAAATATTGCAAGCGGTTTCTATTATTGTCCCAATATCACCGTGGACGCGCGCGCCCTAACATCAAGCGCTGTCGAGGTAGACTCGGATGCGCGTCACTTCTGCGCGTAGATTGTGCAGTAGTGTAGTGGCCTCGGTGTAGGCAAACGGCCCGCCGCGCTCGGCGTGGCCGCAGAGCTGTGAAAACGGCTTCAGGCCAAGATTGGCGGCGGCTCCTTTCAAATAATGCGCGGCGTTTTTCCATTCGGCGGCTTCGCTGTGGCGGCGGGCGCGCTCCATGATCGCCAGTTTTTCTTCCGCTGAGCGGAAAAACATCCGTAAAAGATCCTGACGCGTTTCTTCGTCGCCTGCAATCATCCGCAGGTGTTGCATATCCACCGGCGGATTGGTGGCGTCGTGCCTTGCGCCGGCGACCACCGGATCGTTCGTAACCTTGAGAATGAATCTTCGGCCAAGAATGGTTTTCAGATACTCCGGGTCGAGCGGCTTGCTGATATAATCGTCCATCCCCGCTTTGAAGCAGGCGTCGCGATCGCCGGACATGGCGCTGGCGGTCATGGCGATGGTAAGAACATGTTCGCCCTTGCCCGATTCCCGTTCCTGCTGGCGGATGGCGATGGTGGTTTCGTAACCGTCTTTTTCCGGCATCTGGCAATCCATAAAGATAACGTGGTAACTGCCGTCCCGCCATTTCTCCAGCGCCTTCACGCCGTTTTCGGCGATATCAATGGAAGTGAATCCTATTTTTTCCAGTAATTTTTTAAGCACGGTCTGGTTGACCGGATGATCTTCGGCGATCAGCACGCGCGCCGCGCTAGCCTGGACGCGCAGGGCGTTGACCGGGCATAGGGATTCCTGATCCTCATCGGCCTCGGATGCCAGCGCCACCGGCAGGCTGAACCAGAAATGCGTCCCCTGCCCCACCGTGCTGTTAAAGCCGATATGGCCGCCCATCATTTCCACCAGCTGCCGCGTGATGGCAAGCCCCAGGCCGGTACCGCCGTATTTGCGCGTAATGGATGCATCGCCTTGCGTGAATTTTTTGAATATAAGCGATTGCTTGTCTTCGGGAATACCGATGCCGGTGTCATTGATTCTGCAGTAGATGTGGCCGAGCGCCTTTTCATAACGCAGGAACGCCTCGACCTTGCCGCGCTCGGTAAATTTCACTGCATTGCCGATGAGGTTGGTGACGATCTGCCCGAACCGCCCGGGATCACCGGTCACCATCGCCGGCGTCTCTGCATCGATATGCCACAACAATTCTATTTTTTTGCTTTGTGCCATGGGCTTGAACAGCTTGATCGCCTGCGTGAAATTATGGCCGATATCAAACGACGTGCTTTCCAGAATCAGCTCCTGCGCCTCGATCTTCGATAAATCGAGAATGTCGTTGAGGAGCAGGAGTAGGTTGTTGGCCGAATGGGTGATGGTAGCAATGTATTCTTTCTGCACCGGCGAAGGATCGGTATCGAGCATCAGGTGCGCCATGCCGAGTATGCCGTTCATTGGCGTCCTGATCTCGTGGCTCATATTGGCCAGAAACTGGCTTTGCGCCATGGTCGAGGCTTCCGCCTGCTCCTTGGCCAGCTCCAATTCGCGCTGCAACTCCCGACGCGCTTCCACCTCGCTCATCAGCTCGTCAACGCGCACGGCGGTATTTTTGAATACCTGAATCGCGCGCGCCATCTGGCCGATTTCGTCCTGGCGTTGCTGCGAGGGGATCTCCGTGTGCGTTTTACCGTGCGCCAGACCCAACATGGCGCGGGTAATCGACTGCACCGGTCGCAACAGATAGCGCAAGATCGTATGCAACAGCAGCATCTGCAACAATAGGAACGTTATCGCCTGCAAGACCGTATCTTTCAGATAGTCATGCAGTTGCGCCCGGATGTTTTCCCTGGAAACGGTGAGATTGACGGTACCCAGCGTTTGGGTTTTTCCAGCCAGGTTGTAACGGACGGCGCTGTGGATGATGAAATATTTTTTATCCTTAAGATCGCCGGCCGGTTTTTCCAGCAAGGCGTCCATGGTTTTTCCGTCTGTGTCCAACACTTCCACGGCGGCAATGTCGTTGTCCTGCAGCACGCTTTCCGCCGCAGAGTGAATATAACTGGTGTTGAAATCCCACATCGCCTGCGCGATGCTGGCGGCCAGGAAATCCGCCTGCAGCTGTACGCGGCCGGTCAGCAATGTTTCATATTCCGTTTCCTCCCGCTGGTAATGGCGGTAAATGAGCGTGCTGAATAACAGGATGGTCACGCCACCGACCAGGAACATGGCGCGAGCGTGCAGCGAGAAGCGTAAAATCCTCATGCTAGAACCCTTTGGAGAATAATCCGTAACGCTTATAAATTTCCGGCAACGCACCGGTGGTTCTCAGCTTCGCTACACCCTCATCGTATTGCCGCACGCGCGCTTTCGATGCCGTCAACGCCGGAGAAAACGCCAGATAGATTTTGCCCTGCCGAATGCTGCCGATATGCTTGATGGCATCAGTCAGTTTCAGATGCCGCAACGTATAATCCATCACCGGACGACTTTCGACGATGACCTCGATGCGGCCGGCCAGCAGTTTCTTGATATTCTGCTCCAGCGCATCGTTACCACCCACTTCCTGAACCATACCGGAAATAGTTTTGTTCTCGCCGATGAAGCGCATGATGACTTCGTTGTAGCCATAATCCTTGATAACGCCCAGCCGGAGGCCTTTCAGCGATGACATGCCGTTAAATGAAAGCGTGCTGTCCTTCAGTACATAAAAATCATCGGTAATATCGTAGAGGGCGTTTTTGGGGAAAACCAATGTCGGATCGTCGGCGGCATTGGCGCCCACCACCGCATCGACCTTGCCGACACGGACGTCTTCCAGCGCGCGCGCCCACGGCATGATCACATAATTCACCGTATAACCCAACGGTTCGAACACGCGCTTGGCGATATCGATGCCGACGCCAAGATTATTGCCATCGGCGGCGCAATTAATCGGGCACCAGACGTCGGCGGCGATGGTAATGGTTTTCGGATTGGGCTCGGCATGCGCACCCTGCCCCAGCGTCAGGCAAACTATCGCCAGCCCTGCCCACCCTATTTTCTTATGTGCCATATATCTTCATATCCTGCGGGAAAGAGCATGCCATGGCGCGGTTAAGATTCGGTTATAGCGCCTGTGTCAGAACGGGACGAGCTTTACTCGCGCCACTTGATCGAGCAACCGATGCTGGGTTTCTGCACCGCCGGTGCGCGTCCGGTTTCGGCGATCTTTTTCATGGCCTCGAGCAGATCGCGGGTGCCGCCCTCTTTTTTCTGCATGCCGGAATCGTCGAGACGGCCGCGGTATTGCAGCGTAAGATTCGCATCGAAGCCGAAGAAATCGGGCGTACAGACGGCGTCGTAGGCCTTGGCTACCGCCTGCGTCTCGTCGATGACGTAGGGGAAATCGAAACCGTACGCCGCTTTGAATTTTTTCATATTGTCGAAGGAATCTTCCGGATAATTTTCAACATCGTTGGACATGACGGCAATGGCGCCGATGCCGAGTGTTTGTAATTCTTTTATGTCGCGCGCCAGCTTGTCCGCAATCGCCTGCACGAACGGGCAATGGTTGCAGATGAACATCACCACCAGACCTTTTGGGCCTTTGGCGCCCTCCGGCGACCACATCCTGCCGTCGGTGCCTTGGAGTTTAAAATCGGGAGCCTGCCAGCCGATTGCTACTGGTGGTGTTTCGAGTGCAGCCATATGCGCCTCCTTTGATTAATCGAAAATTTCTTCCTTATACACGCCGAATAAATATTTTTTCTCGACCCAGCCCTTGCGGCCCGAGACCTGAATGCGGCACCAGTCCTTCTCGCACTCGATTAGCTTGGCGATGACCTGTGGCTCTATCTTAAGCAACGGTCTGGCTTTTGCCACCGGCTCGGCGCGCAGGATGGCATCGTCCTTGGAATGGATGACGGCGTTGCGCTTACCGTCGAGCATGGTCTTGTGCACCCAGCCGGTCGTGCCCTCGGCATCGCGAATTTTGCGCCAGATGTCGAATTCTTCGATCACTTCCACCGGCATGCCTTCGCGGCGATACACCCACTGGATGGGGTAGCGCGTGCCGGGGCCCGTGCGTACGTTCGCTTCGGCGGTTTTTAAAGACACCCAGCGCGGAATCGGCAAACCGGATGTATTCGCCGCCAACGCCGGCGCGGCAAGTATGCATCCAAGAACGAATAATCTCGCTAACATAGCTTTATGTGATTAGCCATTGGCGTGTTTTTTTTCAAGATGGGAATTGCAGGCGGGGCAGTTCGCGTCACGCGCAAGTATAGTGTTTCTAATCGCCAGCGTCAGCGCATCGATGATAAATAATTTTCCCGACAGCGATTCTCCGATGCCCGATAATTCTTTTACCGCTTCCAGCGCCTGCATGCTCCCGAGCATTCCAGCCAATGGTCCGATGATGCCCTCTTGCGCACAATTTCTTTCGCGTTCGGGAAGTATAGGGACCAAACAACGATAGCATGGATGCGGCTTTCCCAGGTACGGCTTGAACGTGGAAAGCTGCGCCGAAAATCCGCTGAGGGCAGCGGAAATGAGCGGTTTATTTTCCTGCATACACGCATCTGCAACCGCAAACCGCGTTTCGAAATTGTCGCTGCCGTCCAAAACGATATCGAATGGCTTTACCAGCGCGCGGGCATTTCCCGCCGTCAAACGTTCGGCAAAGGCTTCTATTTTGCAATCAGGATTGATTTCTTCCAGCCGGTCGCGTGCCGCTTCTACTTTCGGGCGGCCGATGTCGGCGGTCTCAAATAAAACCTGCCGCTGCAGGTTGGAGAGCTCGACGCGGTCATGGTCGATCACGCCCAACCGGCCGATGCCCGAAGCCGCGAGATACGCCAGCGCCGCACTGCCCAAACCACCGCTACCAATCACCAACGCCGACGACGTGAGCAATTGTTGCTGCCCCGCCTCGCCGATTTGCGACAGCACGATGTGGCGCGCGTAGCGGCGCATTTGTTCTGGAGTTAACGCCATGGGTTTTGTATCTTTCCGCTCATGCGAATTTTCAAAATCAAGTGGACGCTAGTGTACGTCCTGCTTATCCCCCTGGTCAACTGGGCGTTTTCGTGGACACCGCTCTACGCGCTGCCGGATGGCGGCATGTGGTCGCCGTTTTCGCTGGTGGTTGGGCTGGTGCTGGTCTTTCGCGATTTCGCCCAGCGCGAGATCGGCCATTATATTTTCGTGCCGCTCTTGGTCGGTGTTGCCATTTCCTTTGCGATGGCCCCGCCGGAGATCGCGATGGCAAGCGGTATCGCCTTTTTATTCAGCGAGGCGGTGGACTGGGCGGTCTATAGCTTCACCAAAAAGCCGTTATCGCAGCGCGTGATGATTTCGAGCCTGGCCGGCGCGCCGGTCGACAGTATCATCTATTTAACCGGCGCCAACATGGCCTTCCCCGGCTTATTCAGCTGGTGGACGCTCGGCACGATGATCGTAAGCAAACTCGCCGGCGCCTATTTCGTTTCGGTGATGCTTAGACGGCGTGAGAGCGGTTCAAAACAATCTGGTTTCTAATTTTATCGAATTCGCTTTCCGGCATTTCGATGATGACGCTGGATATAGTCCCCGCTTCCCAATTATCCGTTGGCCTATATTGTAATCCCACCCGGCTATAGGTAACGCTTGCAGCGCCTATATTAGCTAATTTAGGCCTGCCTTTTAATTGGTCTTCAGTATAGGGACACCTCGTCTCGCTGCTATCTTCGATGCCAAATTCCTTCTTGAATCTTTCGATGCAGAAGACAAAATCTTTCTCCAACATCGGCGGAATGAATTTGATGGTGGTTGTATAGCCGGTACAGTCCGGCATTCTTTCGTCCTCTTTTCGAGCTTCATGAAAATGAATAAGATCAATCGTTCCATGAGCATACTCGATCCAGGGACCGATTTTTGGCTTAGGGTTTCTTACTAGGCGCCGTGCCTGACTGCGTAAAAATTTTTCATCGGTTTGGCCGTTGCTGATCAAACACTCCGTTTTTCCAAGCAGCGCCGATTTGAATGCCTCATACAAGGCATTGTCATACGCCAGCACCTCCTTGCCATTGGGGCTGCCGATGGGATGTACTTGAAAAGGAACCGGCATTAACTTTTCGCTTCTCGAAGTTTAAAGCCGGTGGAACCAAATCCGCCGCTGGAGCGCGCGGTTTCTTCGAGCGATTCCGCCTGCTGCCACGCGACATGCGTCACCGGTGCCACCACCATCTGCGCGATGCGCGCGCCGCGCGTCACCGTGAACGGCTCCTGCCCCAGATTGATGAGGATGACTTTTATCTCGCCGCGGTAATCGGCGTCAATGGTGCCCGGCGTGTTGACAATCGAAATGCCGCTTTTAAGCGCGAGCCCCGAACGCGGCCGCACCTGCGCCTCATAGCCCGATGGCAACGCGATGGCGATGCCGGTGGGAACTAATGTGCGCTGCAACGGCTGCAAAACAATATCGCCCTCGATGGCCGCCATTAAATCCACCCCGGCGCTTTGCGTGGTGGCATATTCCGGCAGCGGCAGATCCTTGCCGTGGGGGAGTTGTTGCAGTGCTACGGTGACTTTACTCATGCGGCTTTCCTTTTAAAAAAGAGTGAAATGCGTTCCGCCAGACGCGCGGCGATATCGTGTTTCGACATGCGCGGCCAGGCTTCTTTTCCTTTTCCCGTTATCAATAATACTTCGTTGTCGTCACTGTCAAAGGCTTTACCGCCGGAGACATCGTTGGCGACGATCCAGTCGCAGCCTTTTGCTTTGAGCTTCTCACTCGCACGGGTGGCCAGCTTCTCCGTCTCGGCAGCAAAACCGATGACCAGTTTCGGGCGCTTCGGCGATTTCTTCGAAAGCTGAAACAAAATATCGGGATTTTCGACCAGCGAAAGCGTCGGCGCTTTGCCGCTCTTTTTTATTTTTTGTTTGGCGGGTTTTGCCGCCTTCCAATCGGAAACAGCGGCAGCGCATACGGCGATATCGACCGGCAGCGCCCGCTCGCAGGCCTTGAGCATTTCCGCTGCGGAAGTCACACGGATTGTTTTCACGCCGGCGGGATCGGCAAGCGCTGTCGGTCCGGCGACCAGCGTTACTTCCGCCCCCTGCTCCGCCAGCGCCTTGGCAATCGCGTGGCCCTGCTTCCCCGACGAACGGTTGCCGATGAACCGCACCGGGTCGATGGCTTCGTAGGTCGGCCCGGAAGTCACCAGCACCTTAACGCCGGCCAAACGCGTTGCCGCTTCCAGGCGTTTCATAATCACTTTCACGATTTCTTCCGGCTCGGCCATGCGCCCGGCGCCGACTTCACCGCAGGCCAACATGCCGATGCCCGGCTCGATAATCTCGGCACCGTCCTCGATGATCTGTTTTACGTTGCGCTGCGTTGCCGGATGCACCCACATGTAGGTGTTCATCGCCGGAGCGACGAGCAGCTTTTTATTATTGGCAAGCAGCGTCGCCGTTGCCATGTCGGAGGCGAAACCGTTGGCCATCTTGGCGATGATATCCGCCGAGGCGGGTGCGACGACCACTAAATCCGTCTCGCGCGAAAAGCGGATGTGCCACATCTCCTCCATCTCCTTGGGCGAGAACAAATCGGTCGAAACAGGATGGCCGGATAACTTCTCAATTTCCGCGATGGAAACAAATTTCTCGCCGCTTTTGGTCACGATGCAGCGCACGCCGATATTCTTAGCGCGAAGCTGGCGGATCAACTCCGGCGCTTTAATCGCCGCAATCGAGCCGGAGATGATGAGGGTGACGGATTTGGCCATAGGCCAGGGATTTTAGGAGCCCATCACACCTCACGCAAGCAGGAATACAGCGCGAATTAATGGCAACTTACGCTAAATGGCGCTGCTACCGCATCACCCTTGGTAATACGGATAACATCGCAAGTCCAATTGGGGGTATATCCTATGCAAGTATTTTGTGCAGCCTGACGGCAAGCAGCCTGCGATTCGTGCGAGGGGAATGGGGTAACCGGATCGCCGGGATAATCCAAGGACCATTGAGCCCGTACGGTGAATACTTTCCAAACAGGATGTGGATAGGTGACGGTTGCAAGCCACCAATCCATTCCGTCGTAGGAACTGTGAATGACAGACATATTACAGCTGGCTTCGCAAACTAATTCTCTGGCGTTTGCCGGCGGCGGAAATACCGCGACAAAAACCCCTGCCAACGCAATCAAAATGGCTTTCGTTATTTTCATAAACCCTCCTCATAGATTGACGGGGATTATGAAAGCAACTCTCATGCCAAGTTCTTTAACTTATACAGCACTTCCAGCGCTTCCTTGGGCGAGAGCGCGTCGGGATTCAGCACTTCCATTTCCTTAAACAGTGCTTCGGCTTTGGGGTCGACCTCCGCCTTTGGTGCATAAGAAAACAGCGGCAGCGAGGCCGGGACTTTTCCACTCGCCAGTTGCTGCTGCTCCAGCTGGTGCAAAATTTCGGCGGCACGTTTGATGACGTCTGCCGGTAGCCCCGCCAGCTTGGCGACGTGGATGCCGTAGGAGCGGTCCGCCGTGCCTTCGGCCACTTCGTGCAGGAATATCAAATCGCCTTTCCATTCTTTCACTTTCATCGTGTGGCAAGACAGCGCGTCCAGCGTTTCCGTCAATGCCGTCAACTCATGGTAATGCGTCGCAAACAGCGCGCGGCATTTTGTTACATTGTGCAGATGCTCGATGACCGACCACGCAATCGACAAGCCGTCGAACGTCGCCGTGCCACGGCCGATTTCATCTAAAATAACGAGAGAACGATCGGAGGCCTGGTGCAATATCGTCGCGGTTTCCACCATCTCGACCATGAACGTCGAGCGGCCGCGCGCCAGGTCGTCCGCAGCACCCACGCGCGAGAATAATTTATCGACGACGCCGATATGGGCGCTGGCGGCAGGAACGAACGAGCCCATTTGCGCGAGGATCGCAATCAACGCGTTCTGGCGCAGGAAGGTCGATTTACCGGCCATGTTGGGGCCGGTTAAGAGCCATAAATGCTGCGCCGGTTTCAGGTCGCAGCCATTGCCGATGAAGGGTTCTTTGAGCGCGGCTTCCACCACCGGATGCCGCCCGGCCTCGATTTCAAAGGCTAAACTTTTATCTACGGTCGGGCGCACATACCGGCGTTTTACCGCCAGCTCGGCAAGCCCGCCGTAAACATCAAGTTCAGCCAATGCGCGGGCGGTTTTTATGATGTGCAATTCGGAGGCGCGCACTTTGGTGAGCAGTTCCTCGAAAATTTCCAATTCTAATTTCAGCGCTTTGTCCGCCGCTTCGCCGATCTTGCGCTCCAGCTCGCCCAGCTCGACCGTCGTATAGCGTAGATTGTTGGCGAGCGTCTGGCGGTGGATGAATTCCGCAATGACTTTGCTTTGGTGCGTCTGCGTGATCTCGATAAAGTAGCCCAGTACATTATTGAATTTGATTTTAAGGCCGGTGATGCCGGTCGCCTCGCAATATTTTTGCTGCAAGGCGACAATCAGCCGCTTGCCTTCGTCGCGCAGCAATCTAAGTTCGTCGAGCGCGGCGTTATAGCGCTCGGCCACAAAATCGCCATCGCGCGCGAACAAACCGCAATCGGATTGCACCGCGCATTTCAATGTTTCGATCAGCGACTCATGACCGCCGAGATTGTTTTTTATTTCAAACAGTGCCTCCGGCAGTTCCGGTTGCTCCTGTTTTTCAAGCAGTATGCGGGCGCGGTGCGCCGCCTCCAGGCCGGCGGCAATCGACAGCAAATCGCGCGGCCCGCCTCTTCCCAATGCCAAGCGCGACAGCGCGCGCTCGCAATCCGGCGCGGTGGACAGATGCTGGCGCAGGTGGGAACGCAAATCGGAGGCTTGCGTCAAACATGCTATGCATTCCAGGCGCGCGTCGATTTTTGCGACATCCGTCAGCGGCGCCGAAAGCCAGTTGGCAAGCAGCCGTGCGCCGGCCGCCGTTTCGGTTTCGTCGATGACGGAAAATAAACTGCCGCGCTTGTCACCGGAGAGCGTGTGCATGATTTCCAAATTGCGCTGTGTGGCGGCATCGATCAGCATGTGGTCGGATGCCTGCACCACGCGCGGCGCATCGAGGCGCGGCAGCGCGTCTTTTTGCGTCAGCTTCACATAATCCAGCAGCGCACCGCAGGCAGACAGCATCAGCGGCGAGAAATCGCCAAACGCCGCCAGCGATGTGACGGCATAGGTTTCTTTTAAGCCGCGCTCGCCGCGGCGCGGATCGAAGATGTTGGCAGGCTGGATGGTAAGCTGCGATTTCCAATCGGAAAGTGTCGGCATTTGCGCCAGCGTGTCAGCCACCAAGATTTCTTTGGGCGCCAGGCGCGAAAGTTCCGCCGCCAGTTGCGCGGGCGCAATCTTGCTTACCCAAAATTCGCCGGTGGTGATGTCGATCCACGATAGCGCCATCTCGTTATCGATGCGCACCAGTGCGGCCAGGTAACTGGCGGTGCTGGCTTCGAGCAATGTCTCCTCGGTAATCGTCCCCGGCGTGACGATGCGCACGACGTCGCGGTTGACCACCGCCTTATAGCCGCGCTTCTTCGCCTCTTCGGGCGTCTCCAGCTGCTCGCAGATGGCGACCTTGGCGCCGGATTTTATTAGCTTCTCCAGGTAGGTGTCATACGCATGCACCGGCACACCGCACATCGGGACATCTTCGCCGTTGTGCTTGCCACGCTTGGTCAGCGCGATATCCAAAATCTGCGACGCCTTCACCGCATCGTCAAAAAACAACTCATAAAAATCGCCCATGCGGTAAAAGAGCAAGTAATCCTGATGCGTGTTCTTAAGCGCCAGGTATTGCTGCATGGCGGGCGTGGCGCCCTCATTTTGAGGAAGCGGAGATAATTCCGTTGCCGCTGCTGGGTTCGCCATAAAAATTAATTTCCATTAATGAGGGAAGCAGTATATAATGGCCGGCGGTATTTACAATCAAATCCGATGGAAAAAATCATGGGCGACAGAAGCGACAGGCAATGGCATGGAACGCATGATTCCGCAGATTGGAAGAAAGGCGCGCGGAGAAAATCCCGCGGTCTTGAAAAAACTCCCGAACAACAAGCTCGCAATGTCGAGGCCTACTGCGCCAATAGCGATCGTATTTATTATGAGCGCATCAAAAGAGACCAATTACCCAGATTTCGTGAAGAGAATGGGATTTATTCCCGTGAGTATACTGCCAACACCTTAAAGGGCGCTTCAACTCTGTTTACCGATACCGGCCTCAAGCCGGAAAATATTCAATGCAGCTGCGCTTTATTCCCCGAATGCAAAAATCTGGCAAGCCTTATCGAGGCGGTGGACGTATTCACAAACAGGAAAAAACTGGCGGACGCAACGGTAATCGTATCCTTAAGCAACCAGCAGTTTGAGCATATCACGCAATTCTATTCGCCAACCAAAGATGGCCCGACGGCGGAGCGATAATCTTCGTCATTGCGAGGAGCGCCAGCGACGAAGCAATCCAGCAAAGCGCCGTGGGCGCGGTATAGTTTCTTTGCGTCGCCATCCACCGTCGCCCCTCGGGCTATGGCGGACGCCAACGGCGGCCGGGTGAGGGATTTTTTCTGCCCGCTTCACCATAATAATTAATTTCCATTAATGGGAGGGGTAGTATATAATGCTGGACGGTTTTGAAAAGGGATAAAAATGGCCACACGTGAGAACGCCAATTCTTCATCAGAAAAAACCCCTGCCGCGATTGTGGCAGAGATATTGGATTTCCCGACCTACAAAGCCGCCAGTCTGCGCCTGTTCGATGATGATGGCCATATTGAGAATTCATCGTCATGGCATGCACGTTATATGGATGGCATGATTCCGGAAAAATGGGTGGGTAAAATTGATGGACATCTATCGGCATGTCGCCGGTGCAAGAACCATTGGGATGCCTTGATGGCCCAAGAAGTAGACCCCCTTATCCATGAAGCTCCTTTTGGCTCCTTTGCAGATGAGGGTGACGATTCGGGCGCCAGTACCAACGTATCAGCGCTGTTCGAACAAGCCATAGACGAAGCCGCGCTACCACCAGGTAAGAAGAACCCAAATCTTCCTCAGAAGGATTATAATTTTGGGAAATGCCTGAGGGATATCATCCATACTTTCAAGGAGGGTATCGATGCAGAAAATGAAACCCCTATGGATAATATAGCAAACTCCGTCGTCCGCTATGAAACTCTTCTGGGAGCACTGTCCACGCTGAAGAAAAATGCGCCAGTAAAAAGTTTATCCGCCCCGCAAAAGGCCGTGATTAAAGCCGCACCGCAATTAATCGAACTGCTGGCGACAGATCTCGATATGGTAAGGGAAGCCAAGCAGCGCAATGGGGGCAATATGATGCTTAAGCCGGAAGATGCCATCGACCATGGCAAGGATTTCCGTGAACACCTCATCCCCCTGTGCCAAGAGTTGGCACAAGCCATCGACCGCGAGCAAGGCAAAAGCGGCCCGGTGGCGGGGCGGTAAAAACCCCGCATTTATTTACGGGGTCTGGTTTATTGTCATCCCTGTGAAAGCAGGGATCTTAAGATTCCCGCCTTCGCGGGAATGACAAAATGACTTGCAATCCCCCGGCCGATATGCAACCTAAAAAGTTCGTATAAATCATCAACTTATGTTGCGGTGCAGCATAAGGGAGTGGCGAGTGATGAGTGGCGAGAACATGCCTTCACCCGTCACTCGCCACTAATCACTCGTCACTATTTTTATGGCCAACGAAAAAGAACCGATAACCGACGAAGAAGCGCTGGCGTATCATGCCGAGGGTTCGCCGGGCAAACTTTCCATTCTTCCTACCAAGCCGCTGATGACGCAGCGCGACTTGTCGCTCGGCTATTCGCCGGGTGTCGCCGTGCCGTGCCTCGAGATTCACAAGGATCCCAATAAAGCCTACGACTACACCGCACGCGGGAATTTCGTCGCGGTGATTTCAAACGGCACCGCTGTCTTGGGCTTAGGCAATCTCGGCGCGCTGGCGTCGAAACCGGTGATGGAAGGCAAAGCCATTTTATTTAAGCGCTTCGCCGACATCGACGCCATCGACATCGAAGTCGACACCAAAGATGTCGACGAGTTCGTCAACTGCGTAAAATTGCTAGGGCCCAGTTGGGGCGGCATCAATTTAGAAGATATCGCCGCACCGGAATGCTTCATCATCGAGCAGCAGCTGCGCGAGAAAATGGATATCCCCGTCTTCCACGATGACCAGCACGGCACCGCCATCATCACCGCCGCCGCACTCATCAACGCCGCCGATTTAACCGGCCGTAAATTTAAAGACATCAAGGTCGTGGTGCTGGGCGCCGGATCGGCGGGTATCGCTTGCTTAGAACTTATCAAACGCATGGGCGTCAAGCACGAGAACGCACTGCTGGTCGACCGTTCGGGCGTCATTTACCAAGGCCGCGCCGACAGCATGAACCAGTGGAAATCGGCGCATGCGGTAAAAACATCGAAGCGTACGCTGGCGGAAGCGCTGGACGGCGCCGATATGTTCATGGGACTTTCGGCCAAAGGTGCCGTCACCAAAGAAATGGTGAAATCGATGGCCAAGAACCCGATCATCTTCGCCATGGCCAACCCCGATCCGGAAATCACGCCGGAAGATGTACGCAAGGTGAGAAAAGACGCCATCATCGCCACCGGCCGCAGCGACTACCCCAATCAGGTCAACAACGTCATGGGCTTCCCTTACATCTTCCGCGGTGCGCTCGACGTGCGCGCCTCGCAGATCAACGAGGAAATGAAAATCGCCGCCGCCGAGGCCATCGCCGCGCTCGCACGCGAAGATGTGCCGGAGGAAGTCTCCGCCGCTTATGCCGGCCGTCAGATGCAATACGGCCCCGAATACATCATCCCGGCGCCGTTCGACCCGCGCCTGATGACGACCGTCCCTGTCGCCGTTGCCAAAGCCGCCATGCGCACCGGCGTTGCCAGAAAACCGATCATGGACATCATCGGCTACACCAAGGAACTCGCGGCACGACGCGACCCTACCGCCAATTCAATGCAGCAGATTTTCGACAAGGTGCGCGAAAACCCGCAGCGCGTCATCTTCGCCGAGGGCGAGGAGGAAAAAATCATCCGCGCCGCCGTGCAATGGCGCGACAACGGCTACGGCAAGCCCATCCTGGTCGGCCGCACGGACCGCGTACAGGCCTTGATGAAAAAAATGTCCATTCACAACTGGCAGAACATCGAGATCGCCAACGCCGCCGTGAGCCCGCACATTGATGAGTATATCGAGGCGCTCTACCCGCGCCTGCAGCGGCAGGGCTACCTCTACCGCGACGTCGCGCGCATGGTGAAGAACGACCGCAATATTTTCGCCGCCTCCATGCTGGCTTCGGGTCATGGCGATACGCTGATCACAGGCCTCACGCGCAACTACACGGTGTCGCTTGAGAACATCACGCGCGTCATCGACGTCAAGGACGATGAATTTCTCTTCGGCGTGACGCTGGTCGTCGCCAAGGGAAAAACTTTGTTTTTCGCCGACACGACGGTGCAGGAGCTGCCGTCGCCGGAGCAGCTGGCGCACATCGCCGTCAAGACGGCGCATGCAGCGCGCAAGATGGGGCATGAGCCGCGCGTGGCGCTGCTTTCCTACTCCACCTTCGGCAACCCCATGCGCGAGAAATCGGCGCGCATCCGTGATGCGGTCAAGGTGCTGGACGGCATGAAAGTCGATTTCGAATATGACGGCGAGATGTCGGCCAGCGTCGCGCTCAACAAGGAAATCATGAGCCTCTACCCGTTCTGCCGCCTTTCCGGCCCCGCCAACGTGCTGGTCATGCCGGCGCTGCACACGGCGCACGTCTCGTCCAACCTGCTGCAGGAACTGGGCGACGGCGTTACCATCGGCCCGGTGCTGATGGGCTTGAAGCGCCCGGCGCAAATCGTGCAGATGAGCGCCACCGTGTCGGAGATCATCAACCTGACGGCCGTCGCCGCCATGCATGCCATCAACGAGCAGCAGGGCAAAATAGCTAAATTACCAAAGGGCAAAAAAGCAAAAGCCTAGGCAATTACACAGCAAAAACAGCTGATTAGTGTTTAGGCGCTAACACGTATTGTCAATTGTCATAAAAGTTTCATCCTAAGGCCGCCGATTTTGCTTTATGGTTAATAATCATTATTAACCAATCCGGATCAGGTATCTTATGGCCAAAAGAACTCGGGGTGCGAATGACGGCTTTATCCAAGCCGCACAAAGATACTTTCAGGAACCGCCAAAAACCAGCGCCGCTCGCATCCGTGACGACCTGCACGCGTTTGCCGCGTCTCTCGTACCTATTGATGGGGAGAGCCGTGAAAATTATGATTATATCAAATACATGACGAATGTTCTTTTAGAACGCCTGCAACCGGTTAAGCATAGAATAGAAGCAGTCAACGGTTTCGATACATTGCCGCCGGATAAAAAAATAGCCCGTTATATGGCCAACAAGGAAGCAAACGCCATTGCCGGAGCTATCCTTATCCTGAACCGACCCTTGGCTGTAGCACATGTCAACAAAACGGGAAGGCGCGTTCATTCCAGCGCGAATGAATCCTTGGAAACGGATGCATTGATTAGTTACGCTATGGACGGCATCAATGCCCGTGGAACAAAAGGAGACAAAGAATACATTCTCGACGCAAAAAATAAGGGTGCCAAGGTGCCGCTGGTGAATGTCAGTTCCGGCATGCTGTATGCCATTTTTAGTTTTGATCCCGCCAAAGGAAAAACTTTCTCAACATACGCCACATGGAAGATGAGAGGCGCGCTCACCACCATGGAGCGCTATATGCATTCCCATACATTTGGGTCGAAACATCGCGTGGATGGAAACAAAATCGTTAGGAAACCGCCAAGAGACGTGGCGCGCATCGACAATGCGTTGGAGATGCTGGACATCATAGAAGCACGTTTAAAGTCAAAGCCGGAATATGCGCCCCTGCTGCTTTTATTTACGGAAAAAATGCAGAATATTCACTCTGGCACCCCCCGCGCCCATAAACCTTTGCAGCAAGAGACCAAACGCCTGTTCCGGGAATTCCTTGCAGAGAATCCCGATCTTGCCGACGCCGCGCAGGTATCGGAAGTTATACAAACCGCACAAGCGGATAGTGATAAGATTCCGACGTGGGAAGCACGATTGAAGAGACAATCCACCACACCGTCGACATTGCTGCCTTAGGGCAAGAAATCCTCTTTGCGTAACCGGTATTGCGTCGCGATCAGAGCCGCTTTGAGTAACCGCAGCGACAAGATCGAGCCGCCCAGGATAAAGGGGATCCACAGCGCCGCGTGCAGCCAGAAAGGCGGTTCGTATTTGATTTCGATGACGGCGGCAAAGATGGCGACCAGCGCGCCGATGATGAGTATCGAGAACACCGCCGGGCCGTCGCCTTCCTCATGGCCCTGGAAAGACAAGCGGCAATCGTCGCATTGGTCGGCAACGGTGAGCAACCCGCGATAGAGCTTACCTTTGCCGCAACGTGGACAACGAAATAATCTCATCCTACCTAATAACTTCCAAAACTCATTTATGCGAGGTGAATGCTAGGAGCGCCCGCGCGCAGAACCGGAGTGTACAAAGAACGTACATGAGGACTCGAGCACGGGCGTGACAACGCAGGCGCCCGCAGAAATGAGTTTTTAGTGATAATGCGCCACTTTGTCGAATGTTCGGCTGTGGAACAGTTTCCAGCCGACATAGCAGCTACCGAACAGAGACAGAAGGAAAGCCACCAACAAATTCATCGGCGTGAAGATGGCGATAAAGGCCGGCATCAGCGTGTTCGCCATGTCGAGATAGACGAAGGTGAACAGGAACAACCACACGACGTCGACGAAATGCCAGTACCAGGCGGCAAACTCGAAGCCCAAGTGCTTGTCCGGCGTGAAGTGGTTTTTGGTGGCGCGGCCCAGACATACAGCGAGGAATATAGTGCCGACGAGGACGTGGAAACCGTGGAATCCGGTAGCCATGAAGAAGGTCGTGGCGTAGATGGTGTCCTTGAAGCCGAAGGCGGCGTGCGAGTATTCGTAGGCCTGGCAGGCGGTAAAGAGCACACCAAGACCGACGGTGTACCACAACGCGGCGATGGCGTTCTTGCGGTCACCCTTAAGGATGGCGTAATGCGCCCAGGTCACCGTCGTGCCAGAGAGCAGGAGCACGATGGTGTTGAAGAACGGCAGGTGCCAGGGATCGAAAGGATGAATACCCTTAGGCGGCCAGATGCCTTCAGCGATCGCCCAGGTCTCGGTCAGCGGCAGTTTTGGCAGCGTACTCGCACCGAAAAATGCCCAGAAGAAGGCGGCGAAGAACATCACTTCCGATAAAATGAACAATACCATGCCGACGCGCAGCCCGCGGCTGACTTCGCGCGTGTGCGCCTTGTCGGCAATGCCTTCATGGATCACGTCGCGCCACCAGACGAACATCGTGTAAAGTACCATGGCAAACCCGAATACGAGCAGGAAAACACCACCGGTTTTCTGGTGCATGAACATGGCGGCGCCGATGGTCACACAGAATAATGCCGCTGCGGCCAATGCCGGCCACGGGCTGGGGTTGACCAGATGGTAAGGGTGCGTTTGGTGAGACATGGGAGCTCCTTGTTATTCCCGCCGAATGGCGGGGTCCGGTATTATTGCGCGATGATTTATATCACAAACCAGACCCCGCAACAAGTGCGGGGTTTCAATTCCTTACCGCAAAAAACGTATATGACAATGTAATTGTTTTTACATCCCGCATGTTGGGATCATCGGCAATGGCAGGATCGATGTAAAACGACACCGGCATATCAACTTTTTCTTTGGCTTTCAGGGTTTGTTCCGTAAAGCAGAAACAATCGACCTTGACGAAATATTTCCCGGCTTTAAGCGGCAGGACGTTATAGGCCGCGCGCCCGGTCACGGAACGGCCGCTGACATTGCGCGCGGTGTAAAACGCCAGCGTCTGTTTTCCTATCCGCACGTTCATCGATCTTTGTCTCGGCTTGAATTCCCACGGGAGATTGGGATCGGTATCGGCATTAAACTCGATCGTCATCATGCGGTCGATGGCATGTGCCGGAACGATTGCCGATTGTCTGGGCGTACCACCATAGCCGGTCATCTCGCAGAATAGCCGGTAAAGCGGCGCTGAGGCATAGGCCAAAAGCACCATGCCAACGGCGATGGCGGCCATGTTGAGGGCAAGAGAGATATTTTTTTTTGCAGACACGGTTATAGGGTGGTGAGGTGGTAGGGTAAAAAATTGTGACTTCTTCCCTTATATACCCTTACCACCTTATAACCCCATGACCAATATCAACTCATCTTCATCATCGTAATCGCGTAAAGCAGCACCATCAGCGCCAGCAATACGCATAGCAGCGCCAGATTCTTACGCTTCTGGGCAGAGTGAGGTTCGTTCGCTGGCAACGGATCAGTTGGTTTTATTGCGGCGGATGAAGTCCAGCGCCAGAAGCATCAGTACTGTCACCAGGCTGCCTAAGATAAAGCTGGCGCCCATCAGCCAGATGGTATGCTGCGTAACATCCGCTAAGATTTGAGTGTGTTCTGATGCCGCTGCGGCTGCCGTATGTTTATCCATGAGTGTCTCCCTAAAAGTTAAAAACAAAACGCGTAGGCGCTATCCAATGGTCCGCCATCATAACCGTAAATAACATAAAAAGATATAAAATGGAAAAGGCAAATGTTTTTCGTGGCCAGAAATCGGTCTTATCGCTGAGCACCTTATGCACATGCACCAGGAAAAAAGCGCCTAAAATAAAGGCTCCCGACGCGTACAGCGCACCGCTCATGCCGAGCACCGGCAGAGCCAGCGTAACGACAACCAGCAGCCAGCAATAGGCCACCATGTGCCATTTCGTAGCAACGCCGCCGGCGACCACGGGCAGCATCGGGACATTGGCGCGCTTGTAATCTTCGTTCTTATAGAGCGCCAGCGCCCAAAAATGCGGTGGCGTCCACAGAAAGATGATCAGGAACAGGAGCAGCGGCATGAGCGTCACATCACCGGTTGTGGCAGCCCAGCCAATCATGGGTGGAAATGCGCCCGCAGCGCCGCCGATGACGATATTCTGGGGAGTGTGGCGTTTGAGCCACATCGTATAGACGACGGCATAAAAGAAAATGGCGAAGGCGAGGATTCCGGCAGCAACCCAATTAAGCCCCAGCCCCATCAGCATCACCGAAAGTGCGGCCAGAAATAATCCCAGCGCCAGCGCGTCGTCAGGCGCTACGCGCCCAGCGGGGATGGGACGCTTCGATGTGCGTTTCATGATGGCGTCGATATCGCGGTCGTACCACATATTGACCGCCGCGCCCGCCCCGGAGCCGAGCGCGATGCAGAGCAGCGTGATGAATTGTTGCAGCAGATTGATATGCCCCGGCGCCAGTAACATCCCGGCTAAGCCCGTGAACACCACCAGCGACATCACGCCTGGTTTGAGGAGCGCGACGAAGTCGGAGACGGTGGACGTAGAGAGGGATTGGTGATTGGGGATTGGGGATTGGGGATAAGATAAAATACCGGTATCCATAAATACTGCCTTCCCTAATCCCTAAAGCCTAATCCCCAATCCCGCTATTTAATCACCGGCGGTGATTCAAACGTATGGAACGGCGGCGGTGAGGGCAACGTCCACTCCAGTGTCGTGCCACTGCCCCATTGATCGGCCGGACACGGCTTGCCGTATTTCAGCGTGTAGATCACCAGCCAGACAAAAATCAGGGCTGATGCGGCGCCGATGTAAGAGCCGATCGAGGAAATATAATTCCAGCCGGCGAAGACGTCCGGATAATCGGGGATGCGGCGCGGCATACCGGCAAGGCCCAGAAAATGCTGCGGGAAGAACGTCAGGTTGGCGCCGATGAAGAACGTCCAGAAATGGAGCTGTCCCATCCATTCCGGATATTGCTTGCCCGACATCTTGCCGAACCAGTAATAGAAACCGGCAAAAATAGCGAACACAGCCCCCAAGCTCATGACGTAATGGAAGTGAGCCACCACATAATAGGTGTCCTGCATCGGTATATCGACCGCGGCATTGGCGAGCACGACGCCGGTGACGCCGCCGACGACGAACAGGAAGATGAAGCCGATGGCAAACATCATGGGTGTCGGGAACGAGATCGAACCGCCCCACATCGTGCCAAGCCACGAGAAGATTTTGACGCCCGTCGGCACGGCGATGATCATGGTGGCGACCATGTAATAGGCCATGGTGTCGGCGGAAATGCCGGTGGTGAACATGTGGTGCGCCCAGACGATAAACCCGAGGAACCCGATGGCGCACATGGCCGAGACCATGCCAAGATAGCCAAAGATAGGCTTGCGCGAGAAGGTCGAGACGACCTCGGAGATGATGCCGAAACCGGGGATGATCAGGATGTACACTTCCGGATGGCCGAAGAACCAGAACAGATGCTGGTAGAGCAGCGGGTCGCCGCCGCCGCCCGGCTCGAAGAAATGCGTGCCGAAATTGCGGTCGGTGAGCAACATGGTGATCGCACCGCCGAGCACAGGAAGCGCCAGAAGTAGCAGGAATACGGTCACTAAAATCGCCCACGGGAAAAGCGGCATCTTAAAGAGCGTCATGCCGGGTGCGCGCATATTGAAAATAGTGACGATGAAATTGATGGCGCCCAGAATCGAGGAAATACCGGCGAGGTGCAGCGAGAAAATGGCCATATCAACCGACATGCCCGGGTGCGAGATAATATTGGAAAGCGGCGGATAGACGGTCCAGCCGGTGCCGGCGCCTTCGCCTACGAAAGCCGAAGCCAAGAGCAGCGTGAACGACGGGATCAGCAGCCAGAAGCTCAAATTGTTCATACGCGGGAATGCCATATCGGGCGCGCCGATCATTAGCGGCACGAAGAAATTGCCGAAGCCGCCGATCAAGGCCGGCATAACGAGGAAGAATACCATAACGAAGGCATGCGCGGTCAAGATGACGTTATAGACCTGATATGGATCACCTCCCCATGGCAGGTGATTGAAAAATTGCATGCCTGGTTCTGTGAGCTCGATCCTGAGCATCACTGAAAACACGGTGCCTATCAACCCCGCCACGATGGCGAACGCCAGATACATGACGCCGATGTCTTTGTGGTTGGTGGAGAATAACCAACGGCGCCAGCCGTGCGGCGTGTGGTCGTGGGCGTGGTCGGTAGCACCGTAGCTCATAGGATATCCTCTACTCTTTTACGGAAGCGGCTTTGTTCGCATCAGTCGACGCGCCCGTTTCCTTTTGTTTGTCTTTCACCCATGCTTTGAAATCGTCTTTAGAGACGACGTCGATGACGATCGGCATAAAACCATGGCCGACGCCGCAGAGTTCCGAGCACTGGCCGTAGAACGTACCGATCTTGGTGGCCTTAAACCAGGTTTCGTTGAGCCGCCCCGGCATGGCGTCTTTCTTGATGCCGAAGGCGGGAACGGCGAAAGCGTGGATAACGTCAGACCCGGTCAAGAGCACGCGAACACTGGTATCAACCGGCACAACGACGTGGTTATCGACCGAGAGCAACCGGTGATCGCCGGGTTTCAGCTCATCATCCTTTTTGATGCGGCTTTCGAAATTGATGCCGCCGTGGTCGGGATATTCGTATCCCCAATACCATTGGTAGCCGGTGACTTTGATTGTCATCTCATGGTCGGCGCCGCGCTCCATGAAATAATGCAGGCGCAAGGAAGGGATGGCGATCGCCACCAATATAAAGATGGGGATCACCGTCCAGATGATTTCGAGCTTGGTGTTGTGCGCCGTCTTGCTGGGGACGGGATTGGCGCGACGGTTGAAGCGCAGGCATATGTAGATGAGCGCCACCAGCACGAAAATACTGATGGCGGTAATCAACACCAGCAGGAAATTATGCATGCTGTTAAGCTGCTCCATCACCGGCGTGGCGGCTTCCTGAAAACCCAGCTGCCAGGGCTTAGGGACGCTCTCATACCCGGCGGCGATTGACTCGTAACCTATTGTTATAAATGATAAAAATAGAAATACAGGCAACAGATAAATCATGTGGCTCCTCATGCGCCTTTTTAAAAATACGCGCTTTGTTTGTAATGTTTATAAGGACACAGTGCAACGGGATTTTTTATAACGGGTCAGAAAACGGGCAAATTCCGCTTTGTGACAGTTCCATGACAACATCATGACAACTCGGTGAATTCTAACATCCGGCGATGTTTAGCATTTGTAGGCATCGAGCGTTTTCGATAAGATGAGATTGTAAGTTCGATAACACATGAGACCGGTAAACAAGCGAAAGACTATATGAGCAAAGATACACATTATATGGCTTCGTTCGATGGCATGGAAGTAGCCGGCGCATCCGACATCATGTCTCATCTTGCCGGCCGCGAATTTGCCTCCAACCTCCACACCACTGCCAGCGCCTCGCTTGATGCCGCCAATAACGTTCCGGATATCTCAGCTCAGCTGAGCGGCCCTGCCCTCGTCTAACGCTTATTGCTACCCCTCTTTTCCCCTTATTTTTCAATATTCCTGCTTACTAATCCCTTGTTTCTGCTTTCAATTTAATGGGGGCTGGTATAATATATTGCGTTGAATGGATAATTCAGCGGGTATGCGCGCATGACAACCAAATGGACCAGTAAATCCGTTACCGGCAGTGACAGCGGTTCGCCGCCGCCGGGGACGTTTGGCGACCAGTTTGTCGTGCTGTTGCTGTTCGGAAAAAATTCGTTCGGCGACAAGATCTATTCCTACCTCAAAATCACGCTGGCCAATTTACCGCGGCTTAAGTCGGCAATCCTGACCGGGCAAGGATTCAACCCCAGCGATTTCGGCGAGGTTGTCGCCGCCGGCAAAGGCGAGCCGGTGGAGGCCGTCCGCAACGAGATCGCCTCAATGTATCAGGTGCTCGACCCGCAAAAACCCACCAAGTCGCTCGACGAATTCCTGTCCGCCGAGAAAAAAGCCTGGGATGAGTATTAAGATTAAGGGATTGGGCTTTGGGGTTTGGAGATTGGAAAATAAAAATTCTTGCTTCCCTAATCCCTAACGCCTAATCCCTAATCCCTATGCTTCCCTTCCCCAACATCGACCCTATTGCCATTCATATCGGCGCATTCGGCGTGCGCTGGTATTCGTTGGCTTATCTGGCCGGTATTCTGCTCGGCTGGTGGTTCGTCAAAAAGGAACAGGCGCGAAAGCCTGTTGCCAACCTTACGCCAAAAGCCCTCGACGACATGGTGATGTGGGCGGTGCTGGGTATCGTCCTCGGCGGACGGCTGGGTTATGTGCTCTTTTATAAACCGGCGTTTTATTTTGCCAATCCGGTACAAATCTTCCACGTCTGGGAAGGTGGCATGTCGTTTCACGGCGGGCTGATCGGCGTCATCCTCGCCTTCCTCCTTTTTTGCCACAGACATAAGATACCATTTTTATCGCTGATGGATGTCGTCGCCTGCGCCGTGCCGATTGGATTGTTTTTCGGCCGCGTCGCCAATTTCATCAACGGCGAATTGTTCGGCCGCGAGACCGCCGCGCCGTGGGGCATGGTGTTCCCTTACGGCGGCGAGCTTGCGCGCCATCCCAGCCAGCTTTACGAGGCCGGGTTGGAAGGACTATTATTATTCGCCGTGCTTTTTGCGCTGCTTAAATATACCGCCGCGCGCGATAAGCCCGGCCTGTTGAGCGGCGTATTCCTCATCGGCTATAGTTTGGCACGCCTGGCCGCCGAATGTTTCCGCGAGCCGGACGCGCATCTGGGGCTCCTGTTTGAATTCATCACCATGGGGCAATTGCTCTGCCTGCCCATGCTGATGTTGGGATTATATTTGCTATGCCGCCCAAAACGAACGGCCTCGTAGACTTTATCTCTCAAAAAGGCGCGGTCACTGTCGCCGAATATATGGAGCTGGCGCTGTCGCATCCCGAATTCGGCTATTACATGCGTAAAGATCCTTTAGGCGTCAAAGGCGATTTTACCACGGCGCCGGAGATCAGCCAGGTGTTCGGTGAATTGATCGGCGCTTGGCTCTCCGAAGAATGGCACAAGATGGGCAAACCGGAATGTGCGCTGGCGGAGCTGGGGCCGGGGCGAGGCACACTGATGGCCGACATGCTGCGCGCAACAAAGAATATCGCCGGGTTCCACGACGCCGTTTCCGTTCACCTCATCGAAACTAGCCCGGTACTGCAACAAAAACAATGGCAGGCGCTTTCGGGCAAGCACCCGCGCATCGAATGGCACCGCGATTTCTCCGAGATTCCGAAAAAACCGTTGCTGCTCGTCACCAACGAATTTTTCGACGCGCTGCCGGTTCGGCAATTTGTGTGGGATGGGGAGTGGAAAGAGCGGATGGTGAATATGGAAGATAATAAATTTATATTTGTCATTCCTGCGAAAGCGGGAATCTTAAATCAAGAATTGCGCAAACGGTTAGATAAGATTCCCGCTTTCGCGGGAATGACAATAGAATATAGCGAAGCCGCCGAATCCATCGCCACCTCCATCGGCGCACACATCAAAACACATGGCGGCGCGGCGCTGGTCATCGATTACGGTTACGAAGGCGGCTCGCGCACGGATACGCTACAGGCCGTGCGTGCGCACCAATATCACGATCCGCTAGCCGAACCGGGCACGGCCGACCTTACCTGCCACGTCGATTTCGATATGCTCAAGGCGGCAGCGGCAACCGCAGGCGCGGCGGCTTATGGCGCCGTACCGCAGGGAATATTTTTGACAGTGCTGGGCGTCAGGGCGCGCATGGCGAAATTATGCGAAGGCATAGGCGACGCGCAAAAAATCTCGATTGCGCTCGGCGTCGAACGGCTGGTATCGATGGAGCAGATGGGTGATTTATTCAAAGCCATATGCATCGTGCGTCAAGGCCATCCCAGGCCGGAGGGCTTCTGATGCGCGTCCTTTGTCCCCTGCTCTCGGAACTTCCCGGCATCAACCACGGATTCTTCACGCGTGAGGGCGGCGTCAGCGAAGGCGCGTTCGCATTTTTGAATTGCGGTTACGGATCAGGCGATATCGCCACCCGCGTCGAGAAGAACCGCTTTTTCGTGGCGCGGACATTGGGCGTGAAGGCCGAGAATCTATGCAACGCCTACCAAACCCACAGCGCGGATGCCGTAATCATCGAAAAACCGTGGACGATCGTGCAAGCACCCAAAGGCGATGCGCTGGTGACGAATGTCCCCGGTATCGCCATCGGCGTGCTGACCGCCGATTGCGTGCCGATTTTGCTTGTCGACGACAAGGCGAAAGTCATCGCCGCAGTCCATGCCGGATGGAAAGGCACCATCGGCGGCGTTATCGAAAACAGTGTCGCGGCCATGAAAAAATTGGGCGCGACGCCGGGGAATATCATTGCTTCCATCGGTCCGGCCATTGAGCAATATTCCTATGAGGTCAGCGGCGAATTCCGCGACCGGTTCCTGCAAGACGACGCAAAGAACGACGGTTATTTCATCCCCTCGACGCGCGAAGGGCATTACCTGTTCGACCTTAAGGCCTATGCCAGGGCGCAGTTGCTGCAAAGCGGCATCGGCCACATAAATGTGCTTGCGAACGATACGTGTTTGGAAGAAAATCTTTTCTTCAGTTATCGGCGGGCGACGCTGCGCAATGAAACCGCGTACGGCCGCCAGATTTCTGCGATTGTATTGAAACCATAGGACATAAAATGACCATAATTCCCTTCGACGACCGCGATGGCGTAATCTGGTTCGATGGAAAATTCGTACCCTGGCGTGATGCCAAAGTACACGTGCTGACGCACGGCCTGCATTACGCATCGGCGGTGTTCGAGGGCGAGCGCGCCTACAACGGCAAGATTTTCAAATCGCGCGAGCATAGCCAGCGCCTGCACAAATCGGCAGAGCTTCTGGATTTCAAAATTCCTTTTTCGGTCGAGGAGCTGGATGCGGCCAAAAAAGAACTGATCAAAAAACAGAGTATCGTCAACGGTTACCTCAGACCGCTCGCCTGGCGCGGCAGCGAGATGATGTCGGTGGCGTCCAAAGGCACCAAGATCCACGTTGCCATCGCTACCTGGGAATGGCCGAGCTATTTCGGCAAGGAAGCCAAGGAGCGCGGTCTCAAATTGCAATGGTCAAAATGGACGCGTCCCGCGCCCAACATGGCGCCGGTGGCCAGCAAAGCCGCGGGCCTCTATATGATCTGCACCATGGCCAAAAACACCGCCGAAGCCGAAGGTTATAACGACGCTTTGATGCTCGATTACCGCGGCTATCTCGCCGAGGCCACCGGCGCCAATTTATTTTTGGTGATGGATGGCGCCGTGCATACGCCGACTGCCGACTGTTTCTTAAACGGCATCACCCGCCAGACGGTAATGCAGCTGGCGAAAGATAAAGGCATGAAAGTCGTCGAGCGGCACATCAAGCCGGAGGAACTTAAAAATGTATCGGAAGTCTTCTTAACCGGCAGCGCCGCCGAGGTCACGCCCGTCGGCCAGATCGGCGACCAACAGTTCCAGGTCGGCCGCGTCACCGAAACGCTGATGCAGGCGTACGGGGATTTGGTGAGGAAATAAGGGATTAGGCTTTGGGGATTAGGGAAAAATTTATTTAATTTTCTTTTTACCCCAATCCCTCTTATTCAAGATACTTCCAACCCGTTTTCACATAGGCATAGCCGGTGAATAGCGTGAGCAGCGCCGCCGCCCAGAGTAAAAGATTTCCTAAAATGCCGGCATAGAGCCAGCCGGGACCGCCGTGGGCGAGCAGCAGCAGGAATATCGCCGTCATCTGCACGCCGGTTTTCCATTTGGCGAGCTGCGACACCGGCACGCTGATCCTGATTTCGGCCAGGAACTCGCGCAAGCCCGATACCAGAATTTCTCGGCAGACGATAGCCACCGCCGGGATCATCATGGCGCGTCCGTCGGCATAATCGACGCGGCCTTCGCCGACCAGTAACATCAAAGCGGTTGCCACCAGCAGCTTATCGGCGATGGGATCAAGGAAACGCCCGATATTTGATTGCGCCGCCAGCGCGCGGGCGACATAGCCGTCCAGCCAGTCGGTGACGCTGGCAACCAAAAATATCCCCGCCGACAGCACATAGCCCCACTGGCCTTTCAAATAAAATACCATAATCAGCGCCGGAATGGCGGCGATCCTCAGGTAGGTGAGATAGTTGGGGATGTTTTTTGGGTTCATTCAAAGACTCTAATCTGTTTCGGCCGCACGAAGACGTGATCGTTTTTTCGGATGGAAAGCGAATCCAAAATGCTTTTGGGGATTTCGGCTTGCAGGATCAAATTGTTTTTGCGCTGCAGCTCCAGCTTGGCGAGCGGCCCGGCCGGATTGATATGGATGACCTCGACCGGGATGTATTCGTGCTCGGTGTCGGGCGTCTTGGTGACGAACATTTCGTGCGGACGGGCAAACACGCGCACCGGCGTGCCGCGCTCGGTAAGGGCCTTCCGCACTTCCTGCTTGCTGGCGCCGGGCGGCGCGTGGGCATGGGCGCTTTCCGGCGTAAGCAGCCTCGGCACGAAGCGGCGCAGCACGCCCGTCAATTCGGGATAGCGCGACAGCCAGCCGGCGGAGGCCGTTTTTTCCGGTGCGGCGGCAGATTTTTTCGCCTGCCACAGATCATCCTCGGCCAGGTGAACCGTGCCCTGCTCGTCCTTCCAGCCGATGAATTCGTTATAGTTGCCGAGGAAATCGTATACGAAGCCGCTGGCCGGCTGGTGGTAAACCTGTTCCGGCGTCCCCACCTGTTCGATACGGCCGCTGTTCATCACCACGACGCGGTTCGAGACTTCCATCGCTTCTTCCTGGTCGTGGGTGACGAAGATGCTGGTGATCTTCATGTTGTCGTGCAGGCGGCGCAGCCAGCGGCGTAATTCTTTCCTGACCTTGGCGTCGAGCGCACCGAACGGCTCGTCGAGAAGCAGCAGCTTGGGCTCGACCGCCAGCGACCGTGCCAGCGCCACGCGCTGCCGCTGACCGCCGGAAAGCTGCGACGGATAACGGTCGCGGAACTGGTCGATATGCACCAGCTTCAAAAGCGATAGAACGCGGCGGCTGATGTCCTGCGGCGACAGGCGCACTTCCTTGGGGCGCACGCGAAGGCCGAAGGCGACGTTGTCGAACACCGTCATATGCTTGAACAGCGCGTAATGCTGGAACACGAAGCCGACCTTGCGCTCGCTTACCTGCATGCGGCTGGTTTCGACGCCGTCGATCAAGACCTGCCCGGAATCGGCAACGTCAAGGCCGGCGATGATGCGAAGGAGCGTCGTCTTGCCGGAGCCGGAGGGGCCGAGGAGCGCGATCAGCTCGCCTTCCTCGACGCGCAAAGAAACGTCGTTCAGCGCCGAGAATTCGCCGAAGGCTTTTTTGATGTTGCGGACTTCGATGGCCATTTATTTCTGCCTCTTCTGCGCTTTTATCTCATCGGCAAACTTAAATTCAATCGCCGCCTTAAGCAAGAGCGTCACCAGCGCCAGCAGCGTCAATATCGAGGCGACGGCGAAGGCGGCGGCGAAATTATACTCGTTATAGAGGATTTCGACGTGCAGCGGAATGGTGTTGGTGGCGCCGCGTATGTGGCCGGACACCACCGACACGGCGCCGAACTCGCCCATGGCGCGCGCGTTGCAGAGCAGCACGCCCGAAAGCAGCGCCCATTTGATGTTGGGCAGCGTGATCGACATAAACGTGCGCCAGCCGCTGGCTCCCATCATCAGCGCCGCCTCTTCCTCCTCGGTGCCCTGCTCTTCCATCAGCGGTATCAGCTCGCGGGCGATGAACGGGAAAGTGACGAAGATGGTGGCGATGACCAGCCCCGGCACGGCAAAAATAATCTGGATGTCGTTCTCGGCCAGCCACGGCCCCATGAGGCCGCCGGCGCCGAACAACAACACATAGATCGTGCCGGAAATCACCGGCGATACCGAAAACGGCAGGTCGATGAAGGTTAGCAGCAGGCGCTTGCCGGCGAACTCGAACTTGGCGATCGCCCAGGCGCTGGCGACGCCGAACACCAGGTTGCACGGCACAGCGATGGCCGCCACGAGCACGGTGAGCTTGATCGCCGCTATCGCCAGCGGGTTCTCGAGCGCCGCAACATAGGTCTTCCATCCCGCCGACAGCGCCTCGGAAAATACGGCGGCAAGCGGCAGCAGCACCAGCACGCCGATATAAAAAATGCCCAGGAGCAACAGCGACGCCTGCACCCAATAGGGGTCGGTAATGGGCGATCTCATGCCGTTCTCCTGTTGCCGCTCCAGCGTTGCAGCCAGTTGATGATGAAGAGCAGGACGAACGAGGCCACCAGCATGACGCTGGCGATGGCCGTGGCGCCGGCGTAATCGTATTGTTCCAATTTAATCACGATCACCAGCGGCACGATTTCCGAAATCTTGGGAATATTCCCGGCGATGAAAATCACCGATCCGTATTCGCCAAGCCCGCGCGCGAACGCCATGGCAAAGCCGGTTAAGAGCGCCGGCAGCACGGCGGGCAGTATCACCAGGCGGAAGGTCTGGAACCTTGTCGCGCCCAGGCTTACCGCCGCCTCTTCCAGCTCGCGCTCGACATCTTTCAGCACCGGCTCGACCGTGCGCACGACAAACGGCATGCCGACGAACAGCAGCGCGATTAAAATCCCCAGCGGCGTGAAGGCGATTTTAATACCCAGCGGCTCAAAATATTTCCCGATCCAGCCCTGCGGCGCGTAAAGCGCGGTCAGCGCGATGCCCGCCACCGCCGTCGGCAGCGCGAACGGGATATCGATGGCGGCGTCGATGATTTTTCGGAACGGAAAACGGTAGCGCACCAGTATCCACGCCAGCAGCAGCCCGAAGACGCCGTTGATGATCGCCGCCAGCAGCGCCAGCCCGAAACTGATTTTATAGGCATGCAGCACACGCGCGCTTGTCACCGTATCAACAAACTGCGGCCAGGAGAGCGTCGCCGTTTTGATGAACAGGCCGCTCAAAGGAATGATGACGATCAGGCCTAAATAAAAAAGCGTGAAGCCGAGTGTCACGCCGAAGCCGGGGATGATGCTCGGCTTTTTTAATTTGTGTAACGCACGGCGAAGCATCTGCATTAACACGTCCCTATATCCTCAATCGTCATGCTGACGTTGCGTTTGCCGTTCCATTCGTCGGCCTTGAGCTGGCCGCAAACGGCGATTTTTTTGCCGCGCGTCGCCATCAGCGCCTCGCCCAGTTTGGTATCCGCGACGCGGAAGGCGATGGCGGAAAGGCGGGCGTTGCTTAACGGGTCGATGAGGGGCGTGCGGAGGTGCTGCCCGTCTTTGGTCCATTCCGGCCGCAGGTTGATGACGTTATAAACCGCAAATTTCAGCGACGGATTTCCCTGCCCGAACGGGCCCAGCCGCTCCAGCGTATCCATCAGCTGCGGTGTTACGCCGCCGATGGAAAGCGCGCCGTCGAGCGTAAGCTGCTTTTGCGCCGCCGGAATGTTTTTGGCGTGCTGGTTCAAGAATTCGATCAGCGCCGCGATTTTATTTTCTTCGACGGTGAATCCCGCCGCCATGGCGTGGCCGCCGCCTGCCAGCAGCAACCCGCTCCCGTGCGCGGCGATGATTGCCGCTCCCATATCGAATCCATCCACCGACCGCGCCGAGGCTTTGCCGATGCCATCTTGCACGCCAATGACCGCCGCCGGTTTTTGGAACCGCTCTTTTATCCTTCCGGCGACGATGCCCAGCACGCCCTGGTGCCAGCCCTTGGCAGAGACGACCAATATCTTCGCCTCAGCGCTCATGTGTTCGGCCTGCTGCATCGCCTCTTCGAGCACGTTCGCCTCGATGGCCTTGCGCTCGGCGTTATGCTGTTCGAGTTCCCTGGCCAGCCCTAGCGCCTCGGCCTCGTCTTCGGTGGTAAGGAGGCGCACGCCCAGATCCGATTTCCCGACGCGGCCGCCGGCGTTGATCCTGGGGCCGATGATGAACCCGGCGTGATAGGTTCCCGGCTTGGCGTCGACCTTGGCCATGTCGAGCACGGTCTTCATTCCAAGATTGCCGCGCGCCGCCATGATTTTTAAGCCCTGCGCCACGAAGGCACGGTTGACGCCGGTAAGCGGCACAACATCGCACACCGTGCCCAATGCCACCAAATCGAGCCATTGCTTGAGATCGGGCTCGGCGCGCGTGGCAAAATATCCCATCTCGCGCAATTTTCTATTCACCGCCACCACCAATAAAAACGCCACGCCGACTGCCGCCAGTTGTTTGTGCGGCGAAGTTTCGTCGAGGCGGTTGGGATTGATGATCGCATGCGCTTTCGGCATGCGTGCTTCGCCGATATGATGATCGACGACGATGACATCGAGTCCCGCCGCATGCGCCGCTTCGAGCGGCTCGAACGCCAGCGTGCCGCAATCGACGGTAATCGCCAGCGCCGCACCTTCTTTTTTTAATTGGAGCAGCGCCGGTGCGTTGGGGCCGTAGCCTTCCTTCATGCGGTCGGGGATATAGGCGACGGGGTCGCTCCCCACCGCGCGCAGGAACCGCATCAACAAGGCCGACGATGTTGCGCCGTCGACATCGTAATCGCCGAAGATGGCGATGCGCTCGCCGCCGGTGATGGCTTTGGCCACGCGCTCGGCCGCCTTATCCATATCCAAAAGATGCGACGGATCGGGCAGGGAATTTTTGAGGTTGGGATTGAGGAAATTCTCAACATCGTCGAACGCAACGCCGCGCACCGCCAGCACGCGCGCCACGATTTCCGGCAGGCCGAAGCGCTGCACCAGCGTCAGAATATTTTTTTCATCCGCCGCGCGCACCGCCCAGAATTTTCCGGTCAGCGATAAGGGCGGCGCCTCGATTTTGGATACGGCTAACATCCGCCGACTATAGCCAAAGGAACCGGACCCCGCAACAAGTGCGGGGCTGGCTAAAACTCCAGCACGTCCAGGATCTGCTCCAGTTCGGTCACGACGTGGTAATAGGTCGCGGTTTCGGGCTTGGCGAAGCCGGTTTCGATGATGTTTTTCATGAGGGCGATCAGCGGATCCCAGTAGCCCTGATAATTGAAGATGATGATCGGCTTGTTGTGCAGCATCAGTTGCTTCCAGGTCAGGATCTCGAACATCTCGTCCATGGTGCCGAATCCGCCGGGAAAGACGACGAAGGCGTCGGTGCGGTCGAACATGCACTGCTTGCGCTCGTGCATGGTGTTGACGATGATGATCTCGGAGAGCGACTGATGCTCGTTCTCGATGTTGCGTAAGGAGACCGGAAACACGCCGGTGACGTGGCCTTTGGCTTTAAGCGAGGAATTGGCGATGGCACCCATGACGCCGCAATCGCCGCCGCCATAGACCAGCGTAATGCCCCGCTGGGCCAGGATTTTCCCGAACTCGGCGCCGATAGTGAGGAATTTTTTGGGGACGTTGTTGGATGCGCCACAAAAGACGCAGACGGATTTTTGGGTGGTCATTCGATTCCTAAGTGCTATTTCTTTATGCTTCTGGTTACAGTTCTATTATATCCTGTCAATGGTTACTTTTTGATGAAAAGCCCTAAAAATATAGCAATTACAGGCGCTAGCAGCGGTCTTGGTGCGGCGCTGGCGCGTCATTATGCAGCGCCTGGTGCAATTTTGCACCTGCATGGCCGCCACCATGAGCGCCTGGCGGCGGTAGCGCGGGATTGCCGCAGCCTTGGCGCCGAGGTGTTCATCCAAACCGGAAACGTCACCGACGCCGATGCAGTGGCGGCGTGGCTGCTGGCCGCCGACGCACAAACGCCCATCGACCTCGTGATCGCCAACGCGGGAATTTCTGCCGGTATCGGCGGCGGCGGAGAATCGGCGGAGCAGGTGCAAAATATTTTCTCGACCAACATCGGCGGCGTCATCAATACCGTACAACCGTTGTTGCCGCAGATGATAGAACGTAAACGCGGGCAAATCGCCATCATCAGCTCGCTGGCCGGGATTCGCGGCCTGCCCTCCTCGCCCGCCTACAGCGCCAGTAAAGCCTGCGTGCGTGTGTGGGGAGAAGGTCTGCGCGGCTGGCTTAAAACCTACGGCATCGAAGTCTCGGTCGCCTGCCCCGGCTTCATCAAGACGCCGCTGACCGACGTCAACCCATATCCCATGCCGTTCATGATGGAGGCGGGCAAAGCAGCGCGCATCATCGCGGCAGGCCTGGCCAAAAATAAATCGCGCATCGCTTTTCCCTGGCAATTATATGTTCCGCTGCAACTCATGTCCTGGCTGCCACTATGGTTTGCCGACCCACTGTTCGCACGGCTTCCCGCCAAGCCGTCTATCACGTCATCCTCTCCTCGTGCGGGGATCTAGGGCAACACGAAAAATGGTTCATTTGGCTCTGGATCCCCGCATAAAGCGGGGATGACGGAAATACTTTATTAATGTCCGTCAGCTACAATTTTTGCCTCGCAAACTGCTAACCGTGTTTGACGATGTATTGGATCGCGCTGAAAATGTTGACGGGTGATCGGGCCAAATATCTGGGGCTCATCGCCGGAATTTTGTTTGCGACGCTCCTGATGTCGCAACAGGTGTCGATCTTCACCGGCATCATGGCGCGCACCGGCAACCAGATCCGCGATTTTTCACAGGTCGACCTGTGGGTCATGCACCCGGAAGTGCAGTATCTCGAGGAAATCAAACCGCTGCCGGATAAGGAACTCATTCGCGTGCGCAGCGTCGACGGCGTCGACTGGGCGCTGCCGCTCTATAAAGGCATGGCGGTGGCGCGCGGCGACGGCGGCGTCATGCAGCAGATCATCGTCATGGGCGTCGACAACGCGACGCTGACCGGCCGGCCGCCCAAGATGATGACCGGAAAATGGGAAGACTTAAAGCAGACGCAATCCATAATCATCGACCGCGCCGGGTATGAATTTTTCTGGCCGGGCGAATCGCAGCGGCCTGGCCATACGCTCGAGATCAACGACCAGCGCGCCGTCGTCGTCGGCATCTGCGATGCCTCGCCGCCGTTCATGACGTTTCCGGTGGTGTACACACGCTACAGCGAGGCACTTCGGTTCTCGCCCGGCGAAAGGAACCGCATGTCGTTCGTACTGGTCAAGGTCAAGCCCGACCAAAATATCGTCGACGTGCAGCGCCGCATCCACGCGCACACCGGCCTGCAAGTCCTGACCGGCAATGAATTCAAGTGGCACAACATCATGTACATCTTAAAACACACCGGCATCGCCATCAATTTCGGCACGACGGTGCTCTTGGGCTTCATCATCGGCTCAGTCATCGCCGGACAGACATTTTATATTTTCATCATCGAGAACCTTCGCCAGTTCGGAACGCTGAAGGCGCTGGGTGTGAGCAATGGACAAATTCTAGGCATGGTGTTCACGCAAGCGCTGGTGGCCGGGTTCATCGGCTTTGGGTTGGGTATCGGCCTCTGCGCTATTTTCTTCTCCTTACTTTCGGACACCATCGCCATGCGCGGCTTTATATTGCCGTGGCAGGTGGTCGTCATCACCGGTATCGCCGTATCGGTCATCATCGCGGTGGCCAGTATATTCAGCATAAGGAAGGCGCTGGTAGTTGATCCGGCGCTGGTGTTCAGAGGATAATATGCACGCAGCGGTGATTACAAAAAACATCGTCAAAGACTTCCCGTCGGGAGATGAAACCGTGCGCGTGCTGCGCGGCATCGACCTTACCATCCCCGCCGGCGAGCTTTCGATGCTGGTGGGGCCCAGCGGCTGCGGCAAGACAACGCTGATTTCCGTCATCACCGGCATTCTTTCGGCAACCGAAGGCGAAGTAACGATTGACGGCACCGTGGTGACATCGCTCAGCAACGGCGAAAAAGTCCGGTTCCGCCGCGACGAGCTTGGGTTTATTTTCCAGCAGTTCAACCTGCTGCCGGCGTTGACCGCCGTCGAGAATGCGGCGGTGGTGCTCATCGCCGCCGGCGTCGACTTCGACGAGGCCAAGGAACGCGCCGCCGAGATACTGGTCAAGATCGGCATGAGGGGGCATCTCGATAAATTCCCGTCGCAGCTTTCCGGCGGGCAGCAGCAGCGCATCGCCATCGCCCGCGCCCTGGCGCACCATCCCAAAGTCGTCGTCTGCGACGAGCCGACGGCATCGCTCGACGCCGCCGCCGGCCAGACGGTGATGGAGATACTGCGCGAGGTGGCGCTGGATCCGGAGCGCGCCGTCATCGTCGTCACGCACGACAATCGCATCTTTCATTTCGCCGACCGCATCTTCACCATGGGCGACGGTTTAATCGAACGCGAAGAAGTGGTACAAAGGATAAACGCATGAAAAAAAAGCATCCGTTTATCAACGTAGTATTGCCGGCCGTAGCCTGCATGCTACTCGTCTATGCGCTGGTATCGGTGCTGACGCAGCAGACACCTATGGCCGCGCCGCCGACATTGCCGCCGCCTTCGGCGCCGTACGAGCATCGCGTCGCCGGCATTGGCATCGTCGAGCCGGAAAGCGAAAGCATCTCGATCGGCACACATCTTCCCGGCATCGTCACCGAAGTCGCGGTTAAGGTCGGCGATAAGGTCAAACAAGGCGACAGACTCTTTGCCATCGACGACCGCGACGCGAAAGCGCAGCTGCAACTGGCGGAGGCGCAGCTCGACGCCGCCAAGGTGCAGGCCGCCGATGCGCACCACCAGCTATCGCTGTATGAGAGTGTCGTCGACAAACGCGCCATCAGCGACGACGACATATCGCGGCGAAAATTCGCCGCTGATCTCGCCGACCGCAGGATTGCCGAGGCCGAAGCGGGCATCGAAGTCATGACGACGCAGCTGGAACGTCTAAGTGTGCGCGCGCCCATCGACGGCGAGATATTGCGCGTTAACGTGCGGCCGGGCGAATATGCGCAGGCGGGCGCGCTCGCCACTCCGCTTTTGATTCTGGGCAATACCGAGATCATGCATGTGCGCGTCGAGATAGATGAGACGGATGCCCTGCGCATCGACCCCGCCGCCAAGGCGGTGGGCACGTTGCGCGGCTATACGGAAAAACCGGTGCAACTCACGTTCGCGCGCAAGGAGCCGTTCATCAAACCCAAGCGTTCGCTGACCGGCGACGGCAACGAGCGCGTCGACTCGCGCGTGCAGGAAATCCTTTATGCGTTCGATAATAAGGAATTGGGCGCGTTCGTCGGCCAGCAAATGGACGTGTTCATCGCGGCGGGGCCGCTGACCGACAACCATAAGGAATAGCATGCGCGCATGGTGGAGCATTTCGGCGTTGTGTCTGGTGTCCGCCTGCGCGGCCGGCGAGGATTACCAGACGCCGGAGCAACCCCTGCCCGTTTCGTGGAAAACGTTATCCGGCGCGTCGGAGAATACCTTCACCCTGTCGGAAGATACCAAACCGCTTCCGCGTTGGTGGGAACAGTTCAACGATCCAATTTTAAATCAACTGGTCGACCGCGCTATAGCGGGTAACAATGACCTTAAAATCGCCACCACGCGAGTGCGCGAGGCGCGCGCCAGTTATCTCGGCGTATCGGCGGCGCTCATGCCGGAAGCGTCACTGGGCGGACAAGCCAAACGCGGCAACGAGGGGATGCTGAGCCAGAACAAAGTCATCAATTTATATCAGGCCAATTTCGACGCGTCGTGGGAGATCGATATGTTCGGCGGCAATCGCCGCAAAGAAGAAGCAGCCGGCACGCTGACCGAATCGGCGGAGGCCGAACGAGAGAACATGTCGCTGAGTCTGGCGGCGGAAGTGGCGCGCAATTACATCGACGCGCGCAACGCGCAGATCCAGCTTACCATCGTCCAACGCAACAGCGAATCCGAATCCCAGCTGGTGCAACTGATAAAATCGCGCCGCGACGCCGGGCTGGTCAGCGGTGTCGAGGCGGCGCAGGCAGAGGCGGCCTATCAGGCAACCGTCTCACGCCGGCCGACGCTGCAAACTTCGTACGATGCGGCCATCAACCGGCTGTCGACGCTCATCGGCGAAATGCCCGGCGCGGTCGACGGCGCGCTGGCGGAAGAAAAACCGCTGCCCGCCACCGACACCGCCGCCATACTGGCAACGCCGGCAGCCAGCATCGCCTTTCGCCCCGACGTAAAAAGCGCCGAGCGGAAATTGGCGGCGGCCACGGCCTTGAAAGGCGCGGCCATCGCCGAGCTGTTCCCGAAAGTCACGCTCTCCGGTTTGTTTGGCGCACAGAAAAGCTCGCTGTTTCCGGAAACGACCTTATGGTCGGCAGCATCAGGGCTTACCATGCCGGTATTTAATTTCGGCCGCCTCGAAGCCGGCATCAATACCGCTGATGCCAGGCAGGAGCAGGCGCTGGCAGCCTACCGGCAATCGATACTGCTTGCGCTCGAAGAAACCGAAAACGCGCTGGGCGGCTACATCGACGAACAGCAACGCACGGCATCGCTGCAGGCCGCCGCCGATAACCACCGCCAGGCAGCAGAACTGGCTGGCGAGCGCTACCGCCGCGGCATCGCCGCCTTCACCGACGTGCTGATCGCGCAGCGCGACGTATTCACCGCCGAAAGCGCGCTGGCCGAATCGCAGGCGAAAGCGGCGAAGAACACCGTGGCGTTATATAAGGCGTTGGGTGGCGCTACGGCGCCAAAAGCGGTAGCCGCATCAACGTTGCCATCTCCGCCAGCGCCTGCCGGCACGAATGATACAACGCCGGGTTCGCCAAATCCTCTGGGTGGACCGATGCTGGATAGCGGGACTCTATAATTCTTTTCATGGCAGCAAGCAGCGGCTCGTCGGCAAGCACATTGACATGCTCGCTCATGGCGGCGATTTGCACCTCGCCCATTGGCACGCGCAAACGCAAACAGGCCGGGCCACCGCCGTTTTGCATGCTCTGGCGCAGATCGGCGTAATGCACGACGTTGATCGGGTTGCTCGCATCGTCGCACATCTGCTGCATCAGTTTTGCCGCCTTGCCGCCGTAAAGTTCCTTCACTTCCATCGGCGCGATGATGGCCATGCCGTTTGCCGTCGTCACGATTTGGCTGTTGAAGAAATACGTGCGCACCGCTTCCTCGACACTAAGCGACGCGGTTTTGATAACGATACATTGCGCGTGGCCGTGATGCAGCGCCTCGTAGGCATTCTTGATGCGGCCGATATCGCCGATGCTGCCGGCATAGGCTTTTTCATGCACGAGCAGCACCGATTCGTTGGCGACGGCGATGACGTCGTTATGAAACACGCCGTGACGGATTAAATCCGGATGTTGTTTTAAAAACAGCGCCTGCGACGGCGGCACCCGATGCTGCTTGCAGATTTCCCGCGAGGCGGCAAGCGTCTGCCGCGCCGTCGGCGGATCACCAACACTGCCGTCGGTGCCGTAGACAAATACGTTGAGGCCTTTTTCATGATGATTCGAGCAAAGCCGCATGTGGTTGGCGGCGCCCTCGTCTTTCAAATCGGAAGAAAGCGGCGCGTGCACGACGGCATTCGGCACGTCCCTGAAGATGGCGGTCAGCACGCGGTGCGTGTCCTCGGCCTCGATGCGGCGGTGCAGGTTGGTGTATAGATTAGCCACCGTCAGGTGGAGCTTGCCGTCGCCGGCATCCGCCGCCGCGGTCACCGTCGCCGCATTGGCCGTCCACATCGCCGAAGAGGAACAAGCTTTTTCCAAAAGCTCCGGGTCGTCTTTAGCAGCGCGGGCGATGAGGTCTTCGGAATGACCGGAAAATTTGCTGCGAAGCAGCTTCAGGTTGGGCCGGAGCTGCGGCGGCAAGAGGGCGGTCTCGATGCCCAGAGAATTGAGGAGCCGCACCAGCGCCAGCGCCTGCAGCGCCGCCTCCCGCGGGTTCGACGTGCGGCCGCGGTTAGTGCTCGAGGCAACGTTATCTGCCGATAACCCGCCGTAATTATGCGTCGGCCCAGGCAATCCAACGAAGATGACTTCTTTTATTCTATCGGTTACCATACATCCCTATGCAAGATACTATCCGACACCTCTTATTGGATATTTTCAACCAGGATTTCGCCAAACCCGGCGAATTCCACCGCCGCTTCTTCGATAAAACGCTGACGCTTGCCGATTTGAGAAAAATCTCCGCCGCGATTGGCAAAAGCCAGATATCGCAGGGCGGCGAAACCATCCCCGCCGCCATCATGATTCCCGGCAATACCCCCGGAAAGTCCCCATTCGCCATTGTCGCACAATTACACGGCAACGAACCGGCGGGATTAGCGGGAATTGTGATGGCGATGGCGCTATCGCAGGCGGGCGCCCTTTCGCGCGATGTCATCGGCGTTATCGGAAATCCTTTGGCGGCGTCGCAATATTTCGAAGCGTGGTCGCACGCGCCGCAGGCGCGGCAGGAAACGCGCGATTGCTACCGCTGCGGGCTGGATAAGAACGGCCATCTGCTGCCGGACATGAACCGCATCCCGGTCGATTTCATGGACCGCGACCCGTCCGCCCCCAACATCAGGCGCGCGCAAGAGCTTTATTTGCTTGGACAAAATATCTGCGGCATCGCCGATTTGCACACGGCGCGCGGCAACATGGTCTGCATCACTGATTACAAGCACGAAACACATCTGAAACATTCGCCGATACGCGCCGTACTGACGGGTCTTGCCGATGCGATTTCGGCGCACGCCTCGGCCGCCGTTGCCGTACGCACGCTCAAAACCACGCTTTCGGCGCTGCCCAATATCGAGAGCCAGACCGGCATCGAGGCCGGCACGCACGAAGCGCCGGATGCCCCGTACATCGCCGCGTCGTTCATCTTGTCGCTTCTCCATACGCTCGGCTACACTAAAATACCGCCGCTGTACGATAAAGAAAACGGCATCTTTCAAAACTACGCCGTCAAACCAAAAATCAGCTATGCCGACCTGATGGTTGAAGGAACATTACAGCCGCACGATAAAATCTATATGGCCAAAGCCGTCGATGGGAAGATCATCGACCACCAATACGAAGAAATGGAACCGATCAGAAAAGGTCAGATCGTGGCAGCAGCTCGGCCATCGGGCGCGCTGCTCAAAGCGCCGTTTGATTTCTCCGGTATTTTCCTAAGCAAGTCTGCGGCGCTCTACGACAAAGACCCCGCCGTCGGCCCATGGCCGGTAGCTGCGGACAAATTGGCCACGACTAAATTCTGCTATCCGTGCAACGTATCGGAGTGGAAAATCTCATTCTGACATCACTACGTCTTTATTCGACGCAATGCGCCTAAACGTATCGTGGCGCGTGAATGCGGCCAGCGGGTCGGCGGCGTTGAGGATTTCGCCGCAGCCGGAATCTTTGTTGCCGCCGAAGCCCATGCCGTGCGCCGGTGTGCCGGTGCCTTTGGGCGGGTTGATGAGGCAATGGCCGGATTCGCAAGCGGCCGCAAACTGATCGGCTTCTTTCTGGTTTTGCGTATAGATGCCGCCGACCAACCCGGCGTTGGCGGGCGCGTTGAGCGCGGCCACGGCGTCGCCGAAATGCTTATAAGGCGCGATAAATAAAATCGGCGCGAAGGTTTCCTCGTGCATGATTTTGGTTTGCGATGGCAAGAGCGCCAATGCCGGTTCGACGGTATAGCCGCCGGCGATGTTCAGGCGATTTCCCAATAGTATTTTTCCGCCCTCTTCTACTGCCTGCAACTTGGCTTTCTCAAAACGCTCGAAGGCATCTTGGTCGATCAACGCGCTATAGCCGTAGGCGTTATCCGCATCCATCGCGCCGTTTTTGACGGCGGATGCCAAGAACGTTTCGATGGCGGTTTTAAATAGTGCGGCCACCTTCTCATACACCGATTCCTGCACGATCAGGCGGCGCGTGTTGGTGCAGCGCTGGCCGGTGGTGCCGAGGAACGATCCCATGATCGCGTTCACCGCGAATTGTATATGCTCCGGCGTGGATTTTTCGGAAATGATGATGCCGTTATTGCCGCCCAGTTCCAAAATCGGCGGTGCGATATTGCCGGATTTTTTGGCGAGCGTCGCCTTGATCGCTTTTCCCATGCCGACACTGCCGGTGGCGCTTATCATGCCGACGCTGGCATGGGCGACCAGCGTTTGTCCAACGTCGCGGCCACCGATCACCACCTGCAATAAATCTTTGTGCGCGCCGGCGGCTTTATCGAACACGGCTTTGCAGGCGAGCGCGGTCAGCGGCGTTTTTTCCGACGGTTTCCAGATCACGGCATTGCCGGCCAGCATCGCCGGCGCGATGGTCCAATAGGCCACCGCCATCGGGAAGTTAAACGAGGTGATGAGGCCGACAGTGCCCACCGGCGGGCGCTCCTTGGTGCGCTCCATGTTGCCCAAATCGGCAAGCGTCGTGTCTTTGATCGTATTGAGGAGCGTATTGACCGAGCCATCGGCTTCGACCAGCGCTTCTTTCATCGTCTTGCCGCTTTCGAGCGAAAGACACTGGGCGATGGCCTCGCGGTTTTCCTTGATGGCGCTCGCAATAGCTTCCAGCAATTTCACGCGCTCGCTGCGTTTCAAATTTGCGAAGGTTTTCTGCGCGGCGGAGGCGGAGGCGATTTTTTTATCGATGTTTTGCGGTGAATCTTCACATAACGTGGCGATCACGTCGCCGCTTACCGGCGCCGTCACGCTCACGCCCGCGCCTTCCCACGCCGGAAAGTCACACCCCAGCGCCTCTAAAATATCGGCGAGTTTATTCATGCTATAGCCATAGCGGCTAGTTTGCTTTTGCACAAGATTGGCGTTGGTTTGCCGGTCCGCCTACGCTGAAGCTACGGCACGACAGCCTCGCTCTAATCTCGCTACGTCCGGCTCGCCGAGCCAAAGCTCGAAGAGCGAAGGCTGGTAGGCACAGTAGGAATCGAACCTACGACCCGCTGATTAAGAGTCAGCTGCTCTACCAACTGAGCTATGTGCCCGCACAAAACGACTGCTTCGGAGCAGTGGTGATAGTCCATCAACGCCTTGGTGTAAATAGCCAATTGGGCGGCTTTAGCGCCTATTCAGGCCCAAAATTTACTGATTTTTAGCCATTTTCGGGGTATAATGGGCGTAGTTGGAGGGTATTTTGATGCGCGATTTCGATCGCATGCTTCTTAAAGATTACCGCTTAACCACCGCCGAGATTCTCTATCATCTTCCGGATCACCCGGCGTTGTTGCAAACATTCGTCTGGCAGGACCTTGATATCGCCCCGCAATTTCCGTGCCTGAGCAAGTTCCTGCTGTTCTGGGAAAAAGAGCTGGAAGGCAAGTTACATTCGGTGAAAGTCGCCAGCGCCAAGCTGATCATGCCGGCGCAGTTCGTGTTCTCCAAAGGTGAACTAAAAATCCACTAACTTATCCCCGCACTTGTTGCGGGGTCTGGTCAACTCTTTACCGGAATATTGGGGAATAATTTTATTTCTAAAACCGGACCCCACAATGTGCCCGCTACGCGAGCTTATGCGGGGATAGCTTAAACCTCTTCGCTGTCGAGCTCTTCTTCGCCTTCGACGACCGGCGCCGGCGTTTTACGTTCGCCTTTGCCTTTGGCCTTGGTCAGCTTGCCCTTTTCGTTATCCCAGGTGTACTGGTAAACGACGGTCTTGGTGCCGGTGGTGACGATATCGCCATTGGCGAGCTGCAGCACGTCGAAACCTTTTTGCAGCGCATCCTGAATCAGAGACGATGACTGGCGCAGGTAACGCGCATCGAGCATCATGTTGGTGATTTCAGGGTCGCCTTCCATGGCTTGTTTGGTGACGGGAACATTGAACCGTTTATTACCTAAATTCAGTTTTTTCATCATACGTCCCTTGCACAAATATTAGCCATTTTTTGCTTCACCACGCGCACCATGGCCTCAGCAATACCTAGATTGATTAGAAAAATAGCAAGCAATTGTCAATCTTATTCGACCATATATTTACGAAATATAAATATTTAATTAACTATTGCCGCCGCCGGTGAAAATAAAAAAATGCCACGCCTCCATGGGGGATGAAGGCGTGGCAACGGGGTGGTTAGTTATTATCCGATAGCGCGGTTCAGGTCATCCAGCATGCTGGTGGCGGTGGTGATCATCTTGGTATTGGCCTGATAGGCGCGTTGGGCGATGATCATGTCCGTCAGCTGGGCGGCCAGTTCGACGTTGGAGGATTCCAGCTGCGACGGCGCGATTTTGCCGACACCGGAAGATCCTGCCTGCGCCAGATTGACTTCGCCGGAGGCGGAGGTCTGGTTGAAGACGTTGCCGGAGATGGACTGCAGCTGGTCGGGGTTGGCGAAGCTGGCCAGCGGCACTTTGAACAGCCGCTGCGTTTCACCGTTGCTGTACGTGGCGATGACGAATCCAAGTTCATCAATCGACACGCCGGTCAGTTCACCGACCTGCGCACCGTTCTGGTTGGCGAAATTGACCTTGTAGTTGGTATCGAACTGGCTCAAGCCGTCGGCCTGGCCGGTACCTATCGGACCGGCGGTGCCCCAGTTGATGGTGACGGTGCTGGGCTCGGGGTTGGTATCGGTGACGGCCCAGTTGATCGCCAGATCAGCAGAGAGCGTGGCGTCGACGCTCTGCAGGCTGCTGTCGCCGTTGAAGGTGATATTGCCGGAAGCGAGCAGACCGTTGGCTTCCGTCACTTCATCCGGATTGATGGCGTACACCTCCACCGCCCAGGTATCGGCGGAAATCTTGATGAAGGCGATGTTGATGTCGTGACCGGTGCCCAGCGAATCGAAGATGTGCACCGAACGCGAGAACTGTGGCGTGATGGTGCCGCCGGACATGCTCTTAGAGGCATCGTCCGGATCGTAGGCCGGCCCAAGGTCACCGGTGGTCGCACCGGTGCCCGCACCGGGAGCCACATCACCCAGCGTGGCGGCGTTATCGTCATCAAAGCCGAGTGCCGAAAGCACGCTACCGACGTTATCCGTGCCATAATCGCCATCGGAAAACTTGATGGTGCTCAAGGGATCATCGACGTTGATGAATATGCTGGAATCGTTGGTCGGGCTGGTGATGGTGGCGGTGACGCCGATGCTGCCGCCGTTAATAAGATCCGCCAGCCCCTGCATGGTCGAGAACTGGTTGCTGTCGCCGGCAATGACGCCGGTGGAATCGGTGATGCCCAATTCGCGGATCCAGTCGATGCCGTAGAGCGCTTCACCGGCATCAGCTCCTTCGGTGCCGGTCGCCTTGCCGTTGGTGAAAGTGATGTCCTGCGTGGCGTCAATGGCGCTGACATAGAGCTTACCATCGGCGACGCGTGCCGTCAGGCCGTCCACGGCATTGATGGCTTTGGCAAGATTGGTGAGGGTGTTGAATTGCCCCGTCGTCGCGTTGGGCGAGGTGGCGGTGGTGTAGGTGAACGTCGCCGTGCCGTTGGCGATGGCGTTGGTGGCGATGGTAAACGACAGCGCCTCGGTGGAGAAAATGTCAGGCGTGGCAACCTGAAGGAAAGCGACGTTGGCGCTGTTGGCATCCATGATATAGCCGTTATCGTCGAAAGGACGGATGTCGACAGGGACAGTGGAAGCATTGGCTCCGGCTCCGGCGCCGCCGGTCGTCGTTGCGACTTCAATGGTAACGGTATCCGTTCCCGTCCTCGTCACAATGAACGTGCCCTGCAGGTCAGCGGCGGGAACGCCCCCGACAGCCACAGAACTGTCGATGGATATCACGTCGCCGGTTTGCAACCCGTGCGCGCCGCCAAAGTCAATGGTGACGACGTTGCTGGAGTTGCCGACGGTTATGTCGCCGACGCCTATCGTGAATTCACCGCCGCCCGATCCCAAAACGGCAGAACCGTAATCACCGCCGGTGCCGTCGATGACGCTGCGGCCTTCGCCGATGCCGCCATAGGTAAAGGTCGTGGTGGCGGCGCCGTTGACGTTGATCGATAACTGGTCGCCGCGCGTCAGGCTGTCGATATTGCCTGACCCTTGCGGAACAATGATGTCCTCTGCCTTGTTCTTACGGTTGGTGGCGTCGGCAGCATCCATGCTGGCGGTAAGGCCCGTACCGGCGAAAATCCGTTCCGAGGCCTTCAGGTTGGCGGACAGCGAAACGGCGGTGGTCGCCGCGGCAACACCGGTCAGGCTCGTGACGTTGACGGTGCGCAAGCTGCTTAGGTTGGCGCTCGATATGGTGTTGGCGTTTCCGGCTTCGCCAGGCAGACGGCCGTCGCGGTCGAGCGGCCATGCCTGCAGGAAGAATCCGCCTGAATTGCGGAAGTCACCGTTGGAGTCCTGAGTGAAGGAGCCGGCGCGGGTATAGAGCACCTGACCGGTGCCGTCGGACGCCTGGTTGACGACAAAGAAGCCGCCGCCGCTGATGGCAAGGTCGGTCGGCGAGGCGGTGGCCTGCGGCAACCCCTGTTTGCTGACCAGCTGGCGCGTACCGCTGATGACGCCGCCCGGCGAGTACGCCGTGCCGCCACCGACGCTGGTGACCAGAGTTTGGAACAAGCCTTCGCTGCTCTTGTAGCCGATGGTGTTGGCGTTGGAAATGTTGTCGGAAAGAATGGCGATCTTGCTGCTCTGCGCTGCAAGGCCGGCGACTGCCGAGAATATGGCTCCGTAAAGACTCATGGGGTTTCTCCTTTTTTAGAGTGTTTCGTTAAATGGTGGGTTGTTGTTCAGGTTGACGAAGGGTGGTGACGCTGGTCAGCGGTAATGAGATATCGCCGAATGAGACATAGACCTGACCGCCGGCACTATCGATCGAGGTAACGATGCCGTTGACATAGGTTTGCGTGGGAATGGCGTTGTTGCTGGCATCTCTGGCATCGACGGAGATGGTATAGGTGCCGTCGGCCAGCTGCTGGCCGTTGTTGTTCTTGCCGTTCCAGACGAAGGCGTTGCGGCCGCTCGCCATCGGGATGTTCGGCGGCGGATCGAGCACCACGCCGGCGGCATCGGTCCAGACGAAGTTTCCTTCCGCGTTCTGCGTCGCTTTGGCGGTGTAGACGACGGCGCCGTCGGCATTCTTGACGGTAACGCCGAAGTTCGTCGGCTGGCTTTGCATGTAATAGACGAAACGGCCTTTGCCGCTTATCACTGCGCCCTGGTTGCCGGGCGCTTCCACTTCCTTGCCGAGGTAGCCGGCAACGCTGTTGTATTGCGTTTGGCCGTAGAGCGCGATTAACTGCTCCAAGCTCCTGTTGGTGTTGAGCTGCTGCTCAACTTGCGACAGCGTTGCGATCTGCTGCGTCATCTGCATGGTGTCCATCGGGTTGGTCGGGTCCTGATTTTGCAACTGCGTCGTCAACAACCTCAGGAAATCCGAATAGGTTTTGTCGAGCGCATTTTGCCCTTGCTGGCTTTTGCTCGGAGGGGTAGCAGCCGGGGTATTTACAGCGTTGACAGCCATACAGTTTTCTCCTCGGTTAAATCGTGATATCCACGCCATCACCCGTCTGGATGACGTAACTTCCGGACACCGTGTCGGCAGCGGGTATCTTTTCTTCTTCCGGTATCGCCTTCTGGTAGTTGAACGCGGGATAAGGGCTGTTGTCCTGTCCCTGCTGCTCGCCGCGCAGGTTGAAATTCAGGTTGCCGCTGTCGGCGGTGAGTCCGGCATCGGCCAGCGCGCGTTCCAGGCCTTTGGTGTCGCGCTGCAATAAATCCAATGTGTTTTTGTTGTCGGCGGTGATGGTGACGCCGGTTTTCCCTTCGGCATCGACATGCAGTTTGATGTCCAGCTTGCCCAGCGTTTCCGGTTCGAGCTGGATGTGGATACGGCTGCTGCCATCGCTTCTGGCGACGCGGATATGGAACACCACCTGATCGACGATGGGGCCGCGGGCGGCGGCGCCGAGCGCGCGGGCAAAGCCGGTGGCATCCGTCGCCGCCATTTCACGCGCCGGATCGGCAGCGCGCATGGCAAGCACCGGCTGCGGCAGGTTCTGATTGGCGTTAGCATCGGCGCCGGAGCGATTGCCGACGTTATTTCCCAGCGCGTTTTCCATCGCGATGGTGGAGGCAAAAAGCGCGCCCTGCTCCGCCTTCGTCGTTAGCGCGCTGTTGAGATTCTGCGCCGCGATCGCTGCATCCATGTTAGGAATATTCGCAACCGACGTTTCTTTTTTCGGCGCGATGACCGGCGCCGCACTCTGCAGATCTCCCGCGCCCAGCGGATTTAACGACAGCCCGGCCATCGCATCGGGCTTGGTATCGAGACGAGCCATGATGCGATGCATGTCGTTTAGCATCGGCTTGATCTGATTGAGCAAGGTGGCGGCGTCTATCGTACCGGCGTTATACTGGTCGAACAGCGCGAAGGCCGCCTTCAGATCGCTCTTGAGGCGCAGCAGCGGTCCCTGCGGCATAGCGGCCAGTGGCGGCATTGTTGACAGAGGCTTCCCATCATCCGCGCCGAAGAAGCTGTCGTTGATGTTTTGCAGTGTCTGCCAGACGTTCTTCAGCAGGCCATCGAAAGAAGGTATCGCCGGCGGCACGGGAAGCGCCGGGCCTATGGCCGTTGGTTGCGACGGCAAGACGACAAGGATGTCATCAGCGCCGCTTATCGGATCAGGCAGGAATTGCGGTTGGTTAAGCGTCAGAAGCGCCACGGGTAACTCCGGCGCCGTCGCTACGGAAGCGGCGGTTTGAATTTGACCAGGCAGATCGTCGCCGCCCGGCACCGCCAAGTTCACCGTAATCTGCGTCAGTATTTGCTCCAGATCGATGGCCAATGTTTGAGCGCCGGCCGCCGTTGTGGAAATATTACCGTTATCGGCGACGGTACTGGCCGCGCCAGCTGCGGCAGCCTCCACATCGGCAGTAACATCAGTGGCGGAAGATGCAGCCGGGCGCACATCGTCGCTAATATCCTCGCGCGCATTATCCGGTTTGGCGTTCGCCTTTGGCTTACCGGCATGTTGGCCGGAATTTTGAAAAGGCCGCACGGCGGCAGGAATTCCATCTTCTTTATCTTCGTTATCCGCCTGCGGTTTTTTATCGGGAATCAGCCGTTCGGCGGGAATATTCACCGGTGCCGCCTGCACGTTATTCTCTTCTCTACGGCGATCTTTTTCGACAACGGCGCGGTCATTGCCCGCGTTATCGTCGGGGGTATTGATGCCTATATCAAGCAGGGATTGGAAATTGTCCTTCTCTTGTCCGGCTGCGTTTGCCGCCGGCGCGACGTTGGTATTGGCCGCGGTGGCGGCGCCGGTGAGCGCGCTTATCAGCGATGCAGAAATATTAGGCATACTTGCCTCCCCGGTTTGCTAATGCACTGGGGCAGTACCTGCAAGCAATGTGCCAAAAAGGCGGATTTTATTTAATACACTGATTTAAAATAATAATTCTATATTTTTCCGTAGCGGACAGCGGGGTCCGGAACGCGCATCCCTTCCGCTTGGACCGACGGGCGAATGTGCGAGGGGAAAAAAATGCCGGAGGCTATCTAGGCGGAAAATGTTGCCGCCGATGTCTCTGCAGCCGCGGAAGCGTGGCCGTTTCCTTCCGATGCAACCGGCGATGGTGCAGGAGGCGCGCCGGCGGCGGCGCTGACATACTGATTGTCGATGTCCTGCCAGGCGTCGCGCATCTGCTTGAGCTCGGAAATAAGTTCCTCGCAGGTTTCGACGCTGTTGTTGCGATGGATGGAGAATATGCGGTTACTGATCGAGGCGTAAAACTGGTATAAAGCCTTGGCGACGTCGCCACCGTTTTCGAAATCCAGACAACTCTGCAAACCGATAATAATGTCCGAAGCACGCATAAGCAGGCGATAACGGTCCTCGATGCGACGATCCTGTATCGCCTCCCTGGCCTGCTGGACGCAGCGGATGGCGCCGTCATACAGCATCACAATCTGCCGCGTTTTGGCTACCGTTTGCGTCGCTGCGACATAGGCTTGGTACTTATGCTGCATGACGCTTCCCTTAATTGTTGGCAGCGGCTTGTTGCGCCAGCTGTTGCGCGTTCAGGCTTTGCAGCAACAGGTTAACCCTGGAGATTGCCTGTTCGAGCGCACCGAACTTCAGGAGCAGCTGATCGCGGTATTCGGTAATCTGCTTGTTGATATCGGCAACCTGCGCCCGGAGCTTGGTATCTCTGTCGCTAAGGCTTGCAATTTCGGTATCGATGGTACCGTCGACCGCAGCCGTATCATCCGCGGTATTGTAGAGCGTATGCCCAAGCCCTTCGGTGGTGGTGATGGTGATGGTCGCGGCAGCGTCGCTGCCATAAATCAGTTCCAGCCCGGACAGCGACGAGCTGGACGGCGCCGCGAGCAACACGGCGTTGCTGCCGGCGGTCACGGTGGCTGTAAGGTCGACGGTGGTCACACCGTAGGTGGCGGTATAGGTGCCGGTGGAGGTAAGGCCCAACTCGTCAAACACGCCGGTGGGATCGACCGTGGTTGATTCCAGACTGAATTTATTGACCTTGCCGCTTTGCGGCACAGCGGTGAAGGTGAGCTTGAATGTTCCGGCGCCGGTGGAAGAGACGGCAGCGCTGAGACCGGTGGTCGCCGCCACGGCTTGGAACTTCGCAGCGATGGTATTTAAGGTATCGGTGTCGGTAAGGGTGATGGCCTGCCCGTTGATGGTTACGGTGCCGGCCAGGAACTGACCGTCCGTCGGCGAAGCGTTGACGACGACGCCGGCGGTATCGGCGTCAGCGACGGTGATGTTGCCGGTGGTCTGGGTGGCAAACTGGTTGATGGCGACCGTGAAGGCGGAGACACCGAGCGGCTTCGGGCTTTCGAACACGCGCAGGTTGGTGTTGTCCGCCGTCAGGGTGAACTGGAACAAATTGGCGATCTTGTCGAAGTCGGTCTGCAATACGGATGCGAGTTTGTTGCTATCGATATTAAGCACGTTTTTTACTTCCGGGCTGTTCTGGCTTTTGGGCTGGGTATCGAACGTGAGCCCGATATCAGCAAGGTTATTGAAGGTGCTGCCGACGCCCGACACTTTCGATCCCATCTGCGTGGTGATGGAGTTAAGCGCCTGCAGGAACGTCTGGTTACTGTGCAATACGGCGGTATCGGCGAACGTGCCGTCGCCATTGGTCTGCAGTTGCTGGGCGGCAAACGCCTGAATGGAATTATAAGCGTTGGCGAAAGAGGTGATGGCCTGTTGCGCAATGCTGGTGTCCGACGTCACCGATATCAGCAGACTCGTCGGCGTCGCCGGCGGGTCTAACGGATCTTCCGCGATTTTCTGTTTCAAATGGAAGGTCAGCCCTTCAACAACATCGCTGATATCGTTGCTGGAGCGGGTGATGGTGACGCCGTCCAGTTTGAAAACGGCATTGGCGGCCGCCTGTGGCGTGGTAAAGCCGGAGGCGCCGCTGACGATGTTGGTAATCACGTTGCTGGCGTCGGTGACGGTGCCGGAATCAGCGAGGTCGAAGCCGTTGGTAGTGCCGGTTTTCTTGGCGGTGAACGACAGCTCGTAGTGACCATCCGACACCTTGATCACGGTGGCGCGGATGTTGGTGCTACCCGATACGGCGTTGAATTTCGCAGCGATGCTGTTCAAGGTGTCGGTCGTGGTCAGCGTGATCGATTGGCCCTTGAGGGTAAAGGTTCCGGCATTAAATTGGTGAGCGACGGCGCCGCTGGCCACTACCAGTCCGGCCGTATCGGCATCGGCGATGGCGAAATCGCCGGTCAGCTGCTTGGTCGCCGCCGCCAGCGAGGTGATATAGGTGACGTTAAGATTTTGCGGCGTAGCGCCCGGCGCTGCGTCCACCGTCATGTAGGTATTGGCGGCAACCGAGGTGTTCGAGACTACCGTTGCCGAGGTATAGGCGAAGGCGTTGTTGGAAAAATTGTTGACGCCGGGCGGGTTGCGCAGCGCATCGGCGGCACTCTGGAAACTGCTCAGCAACTGCTGAAACTGGTTCAGCGCCGAGGCACGTTCCGATATACGCGAAAGCTGGTCTTCTATCTGGATGATGGGGCCGGCACGCGCTGCCACCAGACCATTGACGAGGGCTTCGGTATTGAGGCCGGACCCGCCCGCGCCGCCGAACACACCACGGGTGTTGCCGTTGATGTCGGTGACGTTAAAAAAATTGCCGAGTACTATCGACGATACCATATGCCCATCCTTTTAAAGACCGGTACCTACGCCGTCCGGCCTGAACAAGCCCGGACGGCTATAGTGTACACCTCTTAACCGCCGAAGACAAAGCAAGAAGCATGCCTTCGGCAAGGTTTAAGCGGTAATCTTAAACGACGACTCGCCGCCAGCGTTTCTGCTTAACCTGAACACTTCCGGCTGCGGATAGTAGGTAACCCTACCGTCGCGCAAGCTGGTTAAGCGCGTGATGTATTGACCGTCGTGACCCTTGTAGATGGTGAATTTCTGGTCGCTGACGGGAAACGCATCCCTGGCTGCCTGTTGCACTGTAGCAAACTGCCTATCCTCTACGGCCTTGGCGGTAACGTCCGCCTTTCCTACCGGGTGACGACCCGGTATGGGAACGGGCTGTACAGGGAGCGGTGTGCCCACCGAAGTCGCGGTGACTTGCGGCATGACAGGATCGGGCAGGACAGGGGTGGCTACCGGTAAGGGTAACCGTGGTCCGATTGCTGCTATTCCTATTGGCATAAATCCTCCTTAGGTTGCCCGGGGTGGGAACCTTCCCACCCCGGATTTTCCTAAAATCCTAATTAACCGATCAGTTTCAACAGAGCTTGCAGCTGCTGGTTGGCCTGAGCCAACACAGAGATACCAGCCTGTAGCTTGACCTGATTGGTCGCATAGGCGGTGGATTCCAGCGCGATGTCAGTATCGAGCTGAGCGCTTGCTGCGGCAGCGACGTTCTGTGCACTGCTTTGCAACGTAGCGGTAGCGAACCCGACCTGCTGTTCGTACGCACCGATAGTGGCGCGTGACGCCGTCGCAAGGTTGATCGCGCTAGTAACCGCGGTTGCAGCCGTGGCGGCGCCACCGGCCGTCGATACGTCAAGCGATGCACCGTTGAACAGGGCGCTTGCTCGCGCGCTGGCCAGGGTGACGTTGATGATCGAATCCGAAGTCGTGCCCAACTGGAAGTTGAGACCGCCCGAACCGCCGGTAGCGCTACCGGAGAAGGCCGTATTCAAGGCATCAGCGACCTTCTGGACGTTAGCTGCCGTATCGACCCTGAGAGCGTTGGAAATAACGCCGGTGAAGGTAATGTCGATATACTCTTTCGAGAAAGAATCGCCGTTCTTAAACAGGTAGAGATGGCCCGCCGTGCCAAGAGCAACGGTGCCCCCAGTCGCCGTGGGACCGACGTTCTGGAAGAGAGCGAGTGTGGTCGCACCGGCGCCATAGGTCGCGATGGAGCTGTCCTGACTGTACTTCACGCCGTTGACCAACACGGAGAATATGGTGTTGGTACCGAAGTTTACAGCCGAGAAGGTCGAAATCGCCGGCAGACTCGCGCCGCTGAATAACGCCGACTGGATCTTAACGTTGGTGCCGCTGAACCCGTCAAGCACCCCGCCCGCCGTATCCAGTAAGCGAATAGCCGATCCGGCTATGTCGTTATTATTGGCGTCCTTGGCAAAGGTCGTCGCTACCTTATGGATGGCATAAGCGGTAGCGTCGCTGAAGAAGGTTTCCAACTGATCCTTTAAGTCGTTGACGTCCGCATAGGATGCGGCGGCAGGATCCAGCGTGGAAGAAGCGTTCATATCCAGAACAAGCGTAGCTTTGCCATCGGTGCTTACGAGATCAACATCGGCATCGGTACCGGCTACCCACTGGCCCTGATACGTCTGGCTGTTGATAGCAAAGCTGATGATAAAGGTGTTGGCAACGCCGGAATCACTTACGCCCCATATACCTTTAGAGAGGTCACCGACGAAAGCGATGTCATTGTCGGCAGCGGCGGTATTTTTGAAGCTGGAGAATCCGAGCACGTCGGTTCCAGGAGTAGTCCCGGTCACTACGGCAGCAGCGGTAGCAGCACCGATATTGGCGCTCCTGATCGAGCTGGCGCCACCACCACCGGTGGCAAGCGAGCCGTCGATCAAGGACACGCCGTTGAACGTCGTGCCGTTGGCGATAGCGTCGATCTGCGCCGTCAGTTTTGCGAACTGCGTCTGGAGGAAGCCGCGGTTGGTGTCGGTCAGCGAACCGGATTGCGACTGGTTGGCAATGGATTGCTGCTGTTGCAGAATGGCGATGATCTGCGCCACAGCGCCGTCGGCCACCTGCAGGAGCGAGCTGCCCTGCGCGGCGTTGGTCTGGGCGGTTCTGATCGCGCTGAGCTGGGTTTGGAGGGCGGTACCAATGGCGAGCGCCGTCACGTCGTCGGACGCTTGCACGATACGGTTACCGCTCGAAAGACGGGCAACCGAAGCGGCCGCCAGACCCGAGGCGTTGCCGATATTTTGCTGAGCAAAATAGGCAGCGATATTTGTATTAATGGAATTGATAGCCATAAAATCTCCTACATGGATGGTTAAAACTCACGAAAGCTACATGCTTTCACCGAATGTGGCAGGTAGTGATGGAGCCACTATTAAATACCGATCATAAGGGCTAATGGTTAACTTACCGTTAACGGCATCAGAACCTAGTGATGTTTTTTGTATCCGTCCTGTTTTATTCAGGCTTCCAGTAAACCGCGCATTCTGGTTTCCTTGACCCACCCGGTCTCATTATATATCTGCAACGAGAAGGTTGCATCGCCGAGGTGATCGAGGAAACGCGCCAGACTCTGCGCGATACGCACCGCGGATTCTTCGCGGGACGCCTTATCATTTATATCACAGGCGCACATGAGCGCAAGTTTAAACGTGGCAAATCGTACGCCGATAATTGTCACGCGCTCGGAAAAATTTTCCCCAAGGCCGGCAAACGGATGTAATGCCAGCGACAATTGCATCTTCAACATTTTTCGTAAAATTTTATCTAAATGTTGTGCTGTTTCATTCCGCCATACTGTTTTCAGCCGCTGGTACGCATCAGCACTTTTTTCATCGGCCGAGATCAGCACATTTTGCCAATCCAGTTTTACGCACAACGCTTTTTCCATGTCGCCGATGGTTTGTTGCAGGCGCGCGCTCATCGGTTTATGCGAAGCGACGATGAGCCCGGCAAGCGCGTGCAACACGTTAAACGGATCGGCGGGATTATGCTCCGCCGCCGGCATCAAGCCGTCCGCCAGCCTCAAATAAAGAGGCGCCACCTGCGGCCATTCTTTCTTGTCGAACATTTCCAGCACGCGGGTGGCGTGAGCGATGCGCAAAAAAACGCGCTCGGCTGGAACTGCGTCGTCGTCCACCGCATCGATAAATGCGCGGTGTATCGCCAGCGCCTCTTCGTCGGTCAATTCCGCCGGCAGATAATCTTTCATCGACACCGGCAAACGGCTGTATTCCGCCGCTGCAAACGCTGCGGGGTTTTCTTCCGTAAGCATCAGCCGCGCGATCTCCGGGCACGAGACGGTGGCGGTCATGAGCACCGTATCGCCCAGGCGGCGCGTCACGCGCGGATAAAAATGGCAGGCGTCGCTCAAGAATGCATCGCCATATTTTTTCTGGATGCCGCACAGGCCGTTTTCCAGCTTGACGCAATAGAGACTGGCCGGATCTTTCTTCATGATGTAATTGTCGGCGCCCTGCTCCGGCTCCACCGCATCCAGCAATTCCGGCGCGGACTTTTTATAACGCGCGAGCGTGGGCGGATCCACCTGCATCGACCAGCCGTGGCAGCAGGTGTCGGGGCATTTATCGCCCAGGCAGGAAAACTGCGAGAGCGCCTGCGCGCGTTGAACGGTGGTCATAGTGATGCACTTAGTTGACTTGCGTTTTTTTGAATATCAATAACGACCCGGCGACCGGTTCCTGATTTTCCATACGCAATACGACGTCCTGTCGCGTTACCAACACCAGTCCCGCATCGCTCGCAGTTTTCTGCACATAATTCAGCGAATGGCTGTAACGGCCGGTGGGATGGAGATGGAAGCCGTCTCCGTCTTCACTCTCAATAGAAAATGCGAACAGGCTTTCGTTATTCATCATCCGCCGCACTGCTTGCATGGTCCCCGCCAGATCGCCGACATAAACTAAAACGTCGGCGGCGGTGATAAGATCGAAACGGCGATCGCTTGCCCGCATGAACTGCACGATGTCGGCATGATGCAGACTGTCATAGATCTGCTTGTTCTTGGATTTCTCCAGCATCTTCGGCGCCAGATCGACGCCGACGCGAAGACCGGTGAACTCCTTGCAGGCTTCGGCCATCTTGCCGGTGCCGCAACCCAGATCGAGCAAGCTCAAATCAGTTCTTCCGGCATTTAAATGTCGTAGCAAAGCGGCTATTTCCACCGGCACGTTATATTGCAGAAGCTGCAAATGTCCGTCGAAGGCATCCGCGTAACTGTCGAACAGGCCAGCGACATATTCCGGCGGCGCGGTATTGAGGTGTTCGCCGTTGAGCATGGCGTCGAAATATTTGAGGATCGGATCGTCCGGTTTTTTCGCTAATACCTGCTTCACCATCTCTCTGACTTCGTCTTTCTTCTGCTGCCCGAGTAGGGCGGTGATTAAATGGCGTCTGGCGCGAACGTCGTCGGGACACTGGAGCAATACTTTTTTCAGCATTTGCTCAGCGGCAGCATATTTACGGTCTATCAGCCATAATTCTCCGAGCAGCATCGCGCTTTTCCATTCGAACGGATTGATCGCCACCGCTTGCGCGGCAAAAGCGGCGGCTTCGGGCAATTTCTGGCGATGAAAATGGACCAGCGACATGCCCTGCAGGACTTCATAGGATTTCGGATTGATGCCGAGGGCCTTAATGAAGTATTCCTCGGCGTCTTCATGGCGGCCCAGACGGAGAAACAGCTCAGCTTTGTGAGCATAGCCTTTCTCGCTCTTCGGCTCGCGCTCGATCAGCCGGTCGAAAAAATTCTCAGCGGCGGCGTAATCGCCAAGACTCATCCGGAAACCGCCTTCGTATTCATCAACCAGGGGGATATCGGCGCAGGCACGGGCGCGGTCGCATAATTTCAATGCCTCCAGGTAGTTGCCCTGCTCTGCCTGCGCATGCGCCAGCAGCAGCAGATGCATCGGATGGCGCGGTTCGATCTGGTGCGCTCTTTTAAAGTCGGCCGTCGCTGCTTTCCAATCTTTCTGTATGATGCGTATCTGCCCCAACGCCATATGAAACAGGGCGACTTCCGGCGCACGCGCAACCGCCATTTCAGCAAACGCGGTCGCCTGATTGAGATCGCCGGTGACGCGGAAGCACGACGCCATAAGATGGTAGCCGTAGGCAAAGCCGGGGTCGGCGCTGAGTATTTCCTGAGTAAGGCCGGCAGCTTTTTGCAGGTCACCGGCGGCGAGCAGTTTTTCCGCCTCGCGATACCGGGCAAATAAATCAGCGGCGGTTTGCATGGAGCTGTTTAACTCAGCATGTGCTGAACGCTGTAGCGGTCGTTCTGGAAGACATGCTGCACGCCCAGCCTGCGGGCGCCGTCAATCAGTATCGGCGCGCGGGCGTTGACCGAAAGTTTTACCGTGCCCGGCGAACGGTGCACGGTTACAACCAGCAGCAACCCAAGATTCGTTTCGGTGATTTGCAGTTCACGGCAGGCGGCCTTGATATCGTCAGCAATCAGGATTGGGTTTTCCGCCGCCACCGGCAGAGTGATGAACGACAGCGCCTTGTCGTCCAGCGACTGCAGCAGCATGAACTGTTTCATCTTTTCGCTGGGGAAACCGGCCAGCACATAATTCAGTTTATCCGGCAATCCCAATAACCCGTGCGGAAACACCAGCGCTTTGCTGGTATCAACGCTGATATCGCCGAAGCGTGATTGCACGACCTGCGCCACCCCTAAAGGGAGCGTATTGCCGCTAGCCGGTGCCTGAGGATGTAACATGCGATACCTTTGCCTTATACTATACCACGAGTCCTAATTTAGCGTAAAAAATTCGAAAGCTGCAAGGAAGTAATGCGGGCAAAGGCCTGAAATGATGCCTGCAATATGCCCTGATTGACCGCCACCTGCGTCGATACGGAGACCAGATCGGTATTGACAAGGTTGTCCCTGACCCCATTAAAATAAGCAGTCTGGGCGCCCAGATCGCTATTGATGTTATTCAATGCGACCGAATTCGCATGCACCTGCGCCCGTATGGTGATCACTTCTTTCAACCCCGCCTGCACCAGATCTTCGGCAATCGCCATCTTGGCATCGCCGGCGTCGCCGGGAAGGCTGTCACCCAGCTGCGCCATGGCCAGTCCGGCGAAGATTTTCTGGAACCCAGGCGCATCGGCGCGTACGTTGTAGGTGAACTGCACGCTGTCGCTGGCGCGGACGGTAAGGTCGTTCTGGTTGCCAAGGTAGTAGCCGTCATCGGGCGTCGGCGTATCCGGATCCAGTAAAGTCGGGAAGTTATTAGCATCGACAGCGGGTGTCGAGGTGGCGCTGCCACTGAACAGGTAGCGCCCTTCCAGCGTGGTATTGAGCTGGCTGATCAGCGTTTGCCACAAATTATGCAGCTGCGTGTCGAAGACGGCGCCGCCGCCTGTGTCTTCCGTATCGCCTATGTGCTGTGAGATAATATTCTGCAGGCTGGTGGCGGTGTTAATGACCTGATCGAGTATGGTGCTGGTGGTATCAAGGCGGGGCTTGATGAGCGTGTTGTTGCTTATATAGTTGTCCGTACGCGCGAGCTTGTCCTGCAACTGCAAATATTGCACCGCCTGGCCTGAGATGCCGGCGAAATCCTGGGATTTGAACCCGCTGGAAAGCTGAATCTGCTGGTTCGCGAGTTCAGCCTGCGCCTTGCCGACGTTAATCAGCGTGCTCTGTACGAGATTGTAGCTGCTGATGCGGTCCACGGTCATAACGTTCCCTTCCGGTTTTAACTATTGAATGCCTGCAGCAGCGCGTCGAACAGCGTGTTGGCGACGGTGACGACACGCGCCGACGCGGCGTAAGCGTTCTGATAGATGACGGTATTACCCAGTTCCTGATCTAGATTGACGCCGCTGATGGAATTTTCCTGCTGATCGTAGCCGTTGAGCAGGGTCTGGGCGTTCACATCGTCGTTCTTGGCGGACAGGGCGTTGACGGCGGCAGTGCTGATGATCTGGCTGGCGTAGCCGCTGAAAGTCTGCACGGTGGCGCCGAGGCCGCCGGCGGCGGCGAACGTCGTCGTTGCCAGACCGAGGCTGTACATCTGCTGGATGATATCGTTGTCACCGATGTTGTGCTCATAGGTATAGACCGGGTCGTCTGCGGAGCTTCTGCTTTGGCTCAGCGTGCTGGTGGAAATCAGGTTGGGGTTGTCGATCAGGCGTTGCGTCACCCGCAGGTTGATGGCGCTACCTGCGATCGCCGGATCGCCGTCATCATCAAAGAAATTGTTGAGGCCGAAATAGTGCGAAAAGCCGCGGCTGGTGGCGGCAATGCTGCTGTCGGCATTACCCTGATCGGCACTGTCCAAACTGTCGATGGCCACCGTATAGGCGCTGTTCGTGGCGAGAATTTTAAGAAAACCCGACCGGGTGGACGGGTACTGTCCGTTGATTCTGGGCAGCTCAACACCGTTCTCATCGACCAGGATGGCGCGGGCGAGCGTCTGGTTGCTGGTCGGCAGCAGCAACTCGCCATCGTCGGTAACCCCGGTGGCAGCGTAACGTTTGTTGAGGAGGTTGCTTTGCGAATTATCAACACGGTAGGTCACCTGCGATGTCGTGATGTTGCCATCGCCGTCGTCGACGGTGACGTCGACCGTGACCGTGTAGTAGGCCGAGGTCTGGTTGGCGGCCAGACTGGTGATGATCATGCCGTCGGCGGTGGTGCGTTTCGATTGTCCGGCGGCCACTTCCGAATATTCCGGCATGAACGTGCCGCCGACGGCGTCGACGTTACCGCTGGCGCTGGCGGACGATGTCGCGGTGATCTGAAAACTGGTGGAGGTGACGTTGCTGATGGTAAAAGTTTTGCCGGCGAGCTCGGTCAGCGGGATGCCGTTGATGTCGGCAGCGGGGTTGACGGCGGTGGTGAGAGTGGCGAGGTCGGGCAGCAGGATGTTATCGCCGTTGGCCAGCCCGTGCGCACCGTCGGTATTGATGGTGACGATGCCGCTGCCGTTCGACGTGACGAAACTGTTGCTGCCGTCGATGTCGATCGAGGACGGACTTTGCGTCACCGTCATCGCGGCGCTGGTGTCGTCGAGCACCGAGACGCCGGTTACATAGACGTGTGAGGTGGTGGCGGAGAGATTTTCCAGATCGAGATCGAATTTGAAAATCGGCGGCGAGCCGGGCAGGCTTCTCACGTCGGAGGCAAGCTGTATATTGTTCAGGTTGCCGACCTGCGCCTTGTTCTGCGGGATGCCATAATACTGATTGATCTCGTTGATGATGCCCTGCACCGAAGGCTGGCCGGGACCGTTGCCGGTGTCGAGCGAACCGAGGTCAAGCGTCATCGGCGTCAGCATCTGGCCGGAATATCCGGCAAGGACTGGCTGGCCGCTCGCGCCTAATATGGCCAGACGCATGCGGCCGGTCCATTCGGTGGTTTCCTGCGGCGAAACCTCGCGCATGCCGGTCAGGGCATTGGTGCCGGGGTAGCTGGTGCCGGCGTTATGGACGGCGTTGACTTTATCGCGCAGGGTGACGGCGAAGGTGTCGAGCTGCTGCAACATGCTGGAAAGTTGCTTGTCGCGCAGATCGAGCAGGCCTTTAATCTGGCCGCTGGTGATGCTGCCGACGACCTGTGAGCTCGTACCGCCGGAAACCAGCGTCGTGCCGGCGCCGGAAGGGTTGCCGTCGCTGTCGAGGCGATACGCCAGGATGGGTGCCAGCGGTGTATCGTTGGCCAGAGCTGACGCGGAAGCAGCCGGCGTGTAGGCGAGCTGGTACAGGCCTTCATCGACAAGGACGGCGGCGGCGCACGAGACGTTGATCGCGCCGTCGGGACGGTTGAACGTCTCGATGTTCATGTAGTTTGCAATATCCTTGAGCAGCATGTCACGCTGGTCCTGCTGTTCGGTAACCGGTTTTCCGAGCGAGATGTTCTGGGTGATGATGGAGTTCAAATTATAAATCTGCTTGAGATTGCCGTTGATGGTGGTGATGGAGGAGCTGATGCTCTGGTCGGCCTGAAAGCGCAAATCTTGTAGGTTTCCCGCCAGATCGCTGATGTGCCGCGCCATGGTCACGGCGTTACTGATGGTGCTGGCCTTGAGCGACGTATCTTCCGGCGTTTGCGCCAACGACTGCATGGTGTTGAAAAAGCCGGTGGCATAGGCGTTCAGACTGTTGTTTGCGCCGGGATTGCCCAGCATCAGCTGCGTGCGGCCGGAAAAATCGTTGATGATGCTGGCGCGTCCGGACACCGAATTCTGCGAACGTATCGACTGGATCAGGAACTCGTTGACGCGGCGGGTGATACTGTCGATGCTGACGCCGCTGCCGTTGCCATCGGTTGACTGCGCCCGCAGGTTGATAATCTTGCGGCTATAGCCCGGCGTGTTGGCGTTGGCGATATTCTGCGACAAGACCGCCAGCGCCTGCTGGTTGACGTTGAGGCCGGAAAGCGCGGTGTTTAATGCAAGGCTAAGACTCACGGATCAATCCCCCTGCTCCGGCTACGCGGTACTGTTGAGCGTTACCGACAATGTTTCGAAAGGCGCGGAGCCGTTGATGCCCTGCCCGTCGTAGCTTTTGCTCTGCGTGCTTTCCTTGACCACCTGCGTGATCGCCTGAACGATCTTGTGGTTGATCTCCTTGGCTAAAAGCAGCTTGCGGTGATTCTCCTCGAGGATGGTGTTGAAGATATCGACCACCTCCTGCAGATCCTTCTTGTCCTGCGACGGAATGGTATCGACGAGGTAGGGGTGCTTGTCCACCAGCTTGCGCTGCGATTCGAGCGCGCCGACCAGAAACAGTTTTTCCTGCTGCAGGGCTTCGATCTTCGAGACTTTCATCTCTGACAGCAGATCCACCTCTTCGGCCAGAAGCTGCGCCAGACGCGCCGTCAGCGTAATGACGCTCTGAATATCGATCTTAGGCTGCGTCTCCGCCGCCGGATTCGTATGGGTGCTCATGACTGTACCTCCTGTAATGAAAGCAGTTCCTTCTTCACTGTACTTGCAATTCCTATGCCACCGGCCCTGGCGATTAGCTTGCCGTATTCGTCCATGAGCAGGGTTTTGTAGACGTCCTGCGTATCTTTATCGCCGAAGAGCTCTTCGCCGACCGAATCACCGAACATCGGCTCCAGCATCTGCGCGACAAACATCGATTCAAAATCCTGCGCCGCACGGCTTGCCTCCAGATCGGTCATCGGCCGGACGCGCTGCAGCAGGCTGTGATGCGTCATGCGCGAAGCGGCTGCCAGCGCTTGATTCTGGCCATTGGTGAGCAAGGTTGCGGCAGCGCCGGCGTTGATGCTCATACTATCTCGCCTGTATTTCCGCCTGCAGCGCGCCGGAGGCTTTGATCGTTTGCAATATTGTAATCAGGTCGCGCGGGTTGACGCCCAGCGCATTCAGCCCCGATACCAGGTCCTTCAGCGTCGCGCCGCGATTCAGCAGCGCCACGCGCTTGCCGGGCGGAGCATCGGAGGCGGCGATGGGTTCAGCGCTGCCATCCGCTTTCTCCTCGATTTTTACCACCAGATTGCCCTGCGCCACCGCCACCGTATCAATGCGCACATTTTCGCCCATGACGATGGTGCCGGAGGCTTCGTCGATCACGATTTTGGCCGACTGGTCGGTTTCGACCGGAAGTTTTTCGATTTCGGATAAGAGCTGTACGGCGTTGTTATGGTACACCGCAGGAACGGTAAGCACGACCGTTCCCGGATCAGTGACTTGAGCCACGCCCGGCCCGATTTCGGAATTGATGCTTTCGGACACGCGTTGCGCCGTGGAAATATCCGGGTTGCGCAGGCTGAGCTTTAATTCAGGCAGGCTGTTAAGCGCGAACTCCACTTCTTTTTCGATGATAGCGCCGCCGGTTACAAAGCCTGAGGTCTGCACGCCTTTGTTAGCGGTGACGCTGCTGGCGTCTGAGGCGGATTTAAACCCGCCGATGGAGACCTGCCCCTGCGCTACGGCATAGACCTCGCCGTCGGCGCCAAGGAGCGGCGTCGCCAGCAATACGCCGCCGGCAAGGCTGGTGGCGTCGCCCATGGTGCTGACAGTGACATCGATATGCGCGCCGCTGCGCGAGAACGCCGGCATCGAGGCGGTGACCGTCACCGCCGCGACGTTCTTGCTTTTAAGCGACGCGCCGCGCGTATTGACGCCCTGACGTTCCAAGAACGCGATGAGGGATTGTTCGGTGAAGGCGTTGTTCTGCAATTTATCGCCGGTGCCGCTCAGGCCCACCACCAGACCGTAGCCCATCAGAATATTTTCGCGCACGCCCTCGAAATTGACGATGTCCTTGAGCCGCGCTGCCGCATGCGCATTGCCGCACCACAAAAGATAGGTCGAAAGAATGACCAAGAACAGCAACGGCGAAACGACGAAGCGCACGACCATGGCCTCAAGATCAAGGCGCGACGGCTTTACCATCGTCTTGTCACCCCAGGAAATGCTACGGCATGGATATGTCATAAAAAAACCTCTGCCAGAATTATTGTCTCCAATATCATTGCGATTCCCGTGCCAGTTCCGACAGCAACAAATCATGCTTTATTTCAGCATATTACCCGGCAAGCATTGCCCGGGGTGGTCAGTGGCAAAAAATGCTAGGCATTTTTTTCCGTACGGATTTTGGTATAAAAAGATTAGTGAAGTTGCGTTTTTGGTGCGATAATGTGCCATTATGCTCACCAAAATCAGCGGCTATGGTCCGGTCAAATCGGCAGGCGGCACGAAAAGAACCTCTGCCAGCTCCGGCGTAAAATCCTTTTCCGAATTACTGGAAATGTCGGGCAGCGACGAGCCGCTGGCCGTGGCGCAACCCGGCGACGTCGCCGCGACGGCTGCCGTCAGCAACATGCTGCTGCTGCAGGAAATCACCGAAGAGGAATTGCGGCGCCGGAAACTGGCGCTGCAAGGTAATAATATGCTGTATTCGCTGGAGAAGCTACGGCAGCAGCTTCTGGCCGGCGTTATCCCCGGCGCAACGCTGGTCGATTTGCGCCGTCAACTTTCCGTTCAGAAACAATCTGTTGCCGACCCGCGGCTGACCGAGCTCATCGAGGACATCGAGCTTCGCGTCGCGGTGGAGCTGGCGAAGCTGGAGATGGCAAACGCAAAAGCAGCGGAATAAGTTGCTTTTTGTCCCGGCTTTGCTATACAGCCAAATCCAAAAAAAATGAACCTGTAACCGAGGTACCGCATGACGAGGATATCTAAGGACTACAAGCCGACCGAAAAAGAAAAATACATGAGCGCGCCGCAGCTGGAATATTTCCGCCAGAAACTGTTCAAATGGCGTGAGGAATTGTTGGCCGAATCGCAGGAAACCATCAATAATTTAAAGGAAGAAAACTGGCGCGAGCCCGATTTATCCGACCGCGCCTCGCTCGAAACCGAAGCCGGTGTCGAACTCAGGACGCGCAACCGCTATTTAAAACTCATCGGCAAGATCGACTCCGCCTTAAAGCGCATTGAAAAAGGCGAATACGGCTTCTGCGAAGAAACCGGCGACCCGATCGGCCTGAAACGCCTCGAAGCACGCCCCATCGCCACCATGACCATCGAGGCGCAGGAACGCCACGAGAAAATGGAAAAGCAGTATATTGATGAAGAGTAGGCGTAATTAGTAATTGGAAAGGTGGTAATTGGAATGCTATTTCCAATTACTAATTACCTTTTTTCCAATTACCCTCTTTTCAATGACCAATTACTAATATCCCCGTATCAATTTCACGACCGGCGAGATGACGCGCGCTTCTTCTTTATCGAGATGGATTGGCTTGAACGACGCCGTGGTCGAATGCGGCATTAGAAACGGCGGCTCGTACAGGCGCAGGATGGTTTTGGCGCCGCGGCCCTGGTAATGCTGGGCGACGACGATTTGCCCGCGCTTGCAGGCGCGGTCAAGCTCAGAAATCACGATATCGCCGGGTAAAATGCCGGAGAGGTTCATGCTGTCGTCGCGTGCTTCGAGTGCATAGGCCTTGGGCGAATAGCCTTTGCTTTCCTCTATTTCAAGATAGAATTTCCCCTCTTTTTTGACGACGTTGGCCAGTTTCTTACCCGACTGCGGCTCATGCTGGAACGGAATCAAGAGCGGCGGTTCATTAAGGCCGCCGCGCTGCTCCTGTATGCCCAGAATCTGCGCCACCGGCACGCCGATACGTCGCGCAATCACCATGGCTTCATCGGCCTTAAGCCGCCTTTTTCCCTGAAAAAGGTTGGTAATCACCGCCTTATCGCGCCCTAAAATATGCGCGAGATCGGTCTGGCTGATGCCGTGTCTGGCCAAAAGCTGCTTTAAAGGCAACAAGTTCATGCCTCCTTTTGTAAACGGAAACCGTTATTCGAGCAGTTGAGTTTATCTTAATATTTTCTTGACTTCAAGTTGAGTTTATCTCAATATAATAGGGCGTAGTTTGGACTGCCGCCGAAAATAAAAAATGAGGGAAAAACATCATGGACGCCCGCTTACAAGACATCCTGAAATCATTGGCCACAATGGTGAACGTGCTCGACGAGGAGCTGATGCGTATGGAACGCAACGAACAATTCCAACCCAACGAGCAGTGCCTGCGCCTGCTGCTTAAGGTCGAGGGCAGTTGCCTTTCGACGCTGGAAACGGTGGAAAGCCTGCGTAAAAAACTCGCCAGCAGCGCTTTCATCATTCCGCCGGAAATGATGCGGGCGCTGGAGCAGGAATAGATACGGGACACCGCCTCCCCTGCTGGCGGGGGGAGCAAATTATACGTCCGCCAATTTCTGCACTGCAAGGAACGCTTCCTTGGCCACCGGTGCGGCGGCGGCGGCGCCGGATCCTCCGTGCTCGACGGCGATGCCGATGGCGTATTTCGGTTGGTCCACCGGCGCATGACCGACGAACAACCCATGATGCCGCGCTTCCCATGGCAATAAATTCTGGTTCATGCCGAGGCGAATAAGTTTTCGCACCTGCGACGTGCCGGTTTTTCCGGCGAAGGCATAGCGCGGATCGTTGATGCAGCTGCCGTGCGCCGTACCGCTGCCGGAATTCACCACCGCCGACATGCCGTCGCGTGTCTGTTCCAGAAAATCCGGCTCAATGTCGATATTGGCGAAAAATGGCGGCGTCTCCTCGCCTTTTGGCACAAGCAGCCGCGGCACGACTTCCTTGCCGCTGGCAAGACGCGCCGCCATCACCGCCAGTTGCAGGGGCGTTGACAGCACATAACCCTGCCCGATCGAGCAGTTGATGGTGTCGCCGCCGGTCCACGGCTGCTTATAGATTTTCATTTTCCACGCCGGATCCGGGATCGAGCCGGCGCGCTCGCCCAATATGCCCAAATTGTAAAACTGGCCGAGGCCGAATTTCCGAGACATGTCGGCAAAAGGCTGGATACCGACGCGGTCGGCAACGGTGTAGAAAAACGTGTCGCAGGATTGCTCAATGGCTTCGTGATAACCGACCGTGCCGTGCCCGCCGGCCTTCCAGCAGCCGAAACGGTGGTCGCCATACATGAAATAACCGGGGCAATACACTTTGAACGACGGCTTGATGACGCCCCGCTCAAGTCCCGTCAGACCCACCATCATCTTGAACGTTGAGCCGGGCGGGTACTGGCCGCCGATGGCTTTGTTGAGGAGCGGGATATATTTATCGGCGTTGAGTTTTTTCCAATCGTCGGCCGGAATGCCGAAGCTGAAATGGTTGGGATCGAAGGCCGGGACGGAGACCAGCGCCAGCACGTTGCCGGTGGCGATCTCGAGCATCACCGCCGAGCCGCTCTGGCCTTTCAGTTTCTCGGCGATGACGTCCTGCACGCGGCGGTCGATGGTGAGTTTTACGTCCTCGCCGGGAACGCTCTGTGATTTTCCCGCCTCGCGCACGACGACGCCGTGCACGTTGACTTCGAGCTTGCGCACCGCCGCCGTGCCGCGCAGGCGCGGCTCCAGCATTTTCTCGACGCCGCTCTTGCCGATTTTAAATTCCGGCAGGCGAAGCAGCGCTTGCTCGGCATCGCTGTCCATTTCTTCGGGTGTCGCCGCGCCGAGATAGCCGGTCAGGTGCGCGGCTTTATCCGCGAGCGGGTAATGGCGCAGCTGCACGGCGTCTATATACACACCCGGTAACGACAATATATGCAGCTCCACCAGTGACACTTCTTCCCAGGTCAGATGGTCCTTGACCGGCTGCGGCGGCATCGCCGACGACGGACGCACGGCCTGCAACTGCTGCAATTTCTTTTCCGGCAGATTGAGGAGCATGTTGAGCCGGTCTATCGTCGCACGGTAGGTGTCGCGCGTAAGGCTGCTGGCATCGACAAAGAGCTGGTAGTTTTTATCGTTATCCGCCAGCGCCAGCCCGACGCGGTCCAAAATCCGGCCACGATCCGCCGGCACCGGCTGCAGCTTAATGTGGTTGTTCTGCGACAGCGTCTTATATTCGCCGGCCTTGAAAAACTGCAGATAGGCCAGCCGCCCAAGCAGCACCGCCAGCGTACCCATTTGCAGGCCGCCGAAAAGTACGGCGCGGCGCGTCAGCATGCGTTGTTTGTCGTGGTCTTTTGGCATTAGGTTTAAGGTTTCAGGTTTGAGGTTTCAGCTAATCTATAGCTATAACCGCTCAAACCTGAAACCTCAAACCTGAAACCTACCTGCCGTGCAGTATCTTCCAGCGGCGGTCGTGGATATATTGCTCGATGAAATCGAAGGCATAGTGCGCCAGAGGGTAACACGCCGCCGTCAGCGCCCATTGCATCATAGCCGAAAGCACCGGCGGCGTTTTGGCGTATGCCCAGGCGAGCCCCAGCCAATTCAGCACCAGCAACGCCAGCAATAATATGCTGAAATAGCTCCATTTAATCATGAAGCCTTCCTTGTGCACCATTTTGCGCTGCATGGTAACCAGAGCAAGAAAGAGCATATACAAAAGCGAGGTCAGCCCCATCGGCGCGCCGCTGGCCGCGTCCATTACCAGGCCGATTAAGAACATGAACCAATAGGGAATTGCGCGCGTGTGCAGCATACCCCAGTAAAATACCGGCAAGAGCGGCAAGAGCGGCATGATGGCGCGGATGCTCTCGACATGCTTGGGCGCCAGATAAATAAGCATGAACACCAGAGTCAGCAACGCCGGAAGCGCCGCCAGAAAAAACAATTCCAGCCGTTGGGAAAGCGGCGCCATGATTTTAGAATTTATAATCGATGACGCTGACGTATTCGATATGCGCCATGTCGGCAAAAGGCTGCACGGTGACAACGCCGCCGTCGATCGAGACCACCTCGCCCACCGGCACGCCGGCGGGGAAAATTCCGCCGTCGCCGGACGTAACCAGACGTTCGCCGACGCCGATCCGGCTGCCGACGGCAAGATACGACAGCACCGGCAGTGCGTGGTTGTTGCCGGTCAGCATGCTTTTTTCGCGAGCGTGTTCGGCAATGACCGGGATGCGGGAATTGATGTCGGATAAGAGCAGCACGCGCGCACTGCCCTCGCCCACTTCCATGACGCGGCCGATAAGCCCGTCTTCATTGATGACCGCCTGATCGATTTTGACGCCATGCTCTTTGCCGCCGTTGATCAGCGCCGACTGCGAGAACGGCCCGCCGATATCGGCCACCAGCCGCGCGGTGATATAGGATTGTTTACGCATGGGAATGGCGTTCATTAAGCGTTTCAGCGATTCGTTCTCGGCGCTCAAGCGCTTCGCCATCTGCTGCCATTGCAGCAACTGGACATTTTCATTCTTAAGCGCAATGTTTTGCGCATGCGTATCGACTACGTCGGTAAACCATTGCCCGGCGTTTGCCATCGCATCGAAGGGACTCGCCACCACTTCCATCACCGGCGTTACTGTATCCAGCACCGTCGCGCGCAGTTTCACCGCCGCCGGGTTTCCGGCTTTGCTCATGGAGAGCAACATCAGCGCCGATAGTACGAGAAATATCTGCAACGCGCGGCGCAGCCAGGCTTTCGCTGGCAGCGTGACAAGGATCGGTTGTGGTTTTCGCGCGGACATCTCTCTATTTTGACTTCAGGAAAGCCACAGCGCAACTCGAAAAATACAAAAAAGGCGCGTGTCTATTAAAAATGAGTAAAGTTTGAGTTAAACTAATATTAAAGGCGAAAAAAAGGACTAAAGCGGGACGGTTTTTCGCTAAGCCTAATAGAAAAAATGCCCGCCTTTTACTCCTGCTTGAACAGGACGTGTTTCAGCTGATCAGGATTTTCCAGCACTTTCCCCGAGCCGACGGCGACGCAATTCAGCGGCTCCTGCGCCACGAATACCGGCAGTCCCGTGGCGTTGGAGAGCACGAGATCGAGATTACGGAGCATGGCGCCGCCGCCGGTCAGTACGATGCCTTTGTCAACGATGTCGGACGACAGTTCCGGCGGCGTGCATTCGAGCGCGACTTTCACCGCCTCGATGATCTGCCCCACCGGCTCCACCAGCGATTCCGCGATCTGGTATTCGGAGAGCGCGATTTCCTTGGGCACGCCGTTCAATAAATCGCGGCCCTTGATCTCGATGCGCTGACCTTCGCCGCTTTGCGGCGCGCAGGCGGCGCCGATTTCCTTCTTGATTTTCTCGGCCGTGGTTTCACCGACCAGTAAATTACTGTTGCGGCGGATGTAGGAGATAATCGCCTCGTCCATCTTGTCGCCGCCGACGCGCACGCTTCTCGCATAGACGATGCCGCCTAAGCTAAGCACCGCCACTTCCGTCGTGCCGCCGCCGATGTCGACGATCATCGAGCCGGTGGGCTCGGTGACGGGAAGGCCGGCGCCGATAGCCGCCGCCATCGGCTCTTCAATGAGGAATACATCGCGCGCGCCGGCGTTCTCGGCAGCTTCCTGAATGGCGCGGCGTTCGACCGGCGTCGATCCCGACGGCACGCAGATGATGATGAGCGGACGCGGCTTGATGAAGGAATTACGGTTATGCACGCGGTGGATGAAGTGCTTGATCATCTCCTCCGCCGAGACGAAATCGGCGATGACGCCGTCCTTCAGCGGGCGCTTGGCGTCGATCTTGGCAGGCGTGCGGCCGAGCATGAGCTTCGCTTCGTTGCCGAACGCAAACGGTATCATGACGCCGCCGACGTCTTTCATCGCCACCACCGACGGCTCGTTAAGCACGATGCCGCGGCCCTTGACATAGACCAGCGTGTTGGCCGTGCCAAGGTCGATCGCCATGTCGGAGGAGGTCATTCCAAAAAATTTGCGGAGCATAGAAAAAACCCTGAGAAGTGAATATGCTATTGGTTGTAGCGCGACCACCCGATAAGGCAAGAAAAAATCATGAGGAATTTATATTCCCCTCTCCCGCAAGCGGGAGAGGGGAAATTTTACGACGCCATTTTCTTGATGAGGGTGATTATGTCCTGATCGTCGATTTTTTTCTGCTTGTCAGCCAGTTCCTTGAAGCGGTGGAAGGCGTCCTCGATGGCATTGTCGCCCAAATTGAAGCCCAGCGACACCAGCTTATCCTTAAATGCGTGGCGCCCGGAGTGCTTGCCCATCACCAGGTTGGACTTTTCCAGCCCCACCGATTCCGGCGTCATGATTTCGTAGGTTCCGGCGTGCTTCAAGACGCCGTCCTGGTGGATGCCGGATTCGTGCGCGAACGCGTTGGCGCCGACGATGGCCTTGTTGACCTGCACCTTCTCGCCGGTGATATCCTGTATCAGCCGCGAGGCGCGCATGATGTGCGTGCTGTCGATATTGGTTTTGAATTTGTAAATGTCGGAGCGCACCTTGATCGCCATCACCACTTCCTCGAGCGACGTATTCCCGGCGCGCTCGCCGATGCCGTTGATGGTGCACTCGATCTGCCGCGCTCCATTTAAGATGGCGGCCAAACTGTTGGCGGTGGCGAGGCCGAGGTCGTTCTGGCAGTGCGTCGAGATGACGGCCTTGTCGATATTGGGCACTTTGTTTTTAAGATGCGCGATCAGTGCGCCGTAATCATTGGGCGTTGCATAACCAACGGTGTCGGGAATATTGACCGTCGTCGCGCCGCACTTGATCGCTTCTTCTACCGCCTTGCAGAGAAAATCTTTATCGGTGCGCGTGGAATCCATCGCCGACCATTCGACGTTATCGGTGAATGTGCGCGCCAGCGTGACGCTATCGCGTATCATCCCAAGGCAGGCGTCGTTATCGATGCGGTATTGGTATTTGAGATGGATTTCGGACGTCGACATGAAGGTGTGGATGCGGCCGCGCTTCGCCGGTTTGATGGCCTCGGCGGCGCGCTCGATGTCCGCCGACTTGGCGCGCGCCAGCGAGCACACCACCGAATTCTTGGTGCGTTTGGCTATCTCGCGCACTGCCTCGAAATCGCCCTGGCTCGCGATGGCGAACCCCGCCTCGATGACGTCGACGCCCATGGCGTCCAGCACCTCCGCCACCTGCAGCTTCTCCGGCGTCGTCATCGACATGCCCGGCGACTGCTCGCCGTCGCGCAAGGTGGTGTCGAAGATGATGATGCGGTCGGTCATATTGTCACTGTTACAACATTATTTATTATCTGTCATCCTGCGGCATACAGAGATTTGGGATTTATCAAGACCGTGGCGGCGTGGGTGTTGTTGCAGCGCGTTGCCAGCCCTGCAGCGTTTCCAGGTATTTTAATACCTCGGTGGCCGCCGCTTTTTGCCCAATATCGTCAATGGCTAGCTGTGTGTCTTGATAATCCAGCCCCCGACTGCGCGGATCGTCTTTCCATAACGTCCTAGCTTCCAGAAGCTTACCTTTCAATTCGTATTCATCTTGAATGTTTTGCATAAACTGTACGCTCTCTTTTGGAATATCAGGCAAGTTTTTATCGCGTCCCTTATACAAACTATCCTGCCACTGCTGCACGGAATCAGGCATGTCGGCCATGGCCTCGCACAATCTTATAACGCCGGTAAATCCATTTTGGAGATGCTCATAATAATCGCTTTTTTTCCCGGCGCTATCCGTGGGTAAAATGCCCACATTGGAAAAAGCGGCGTCGCTAGCCTTCTTTGCAATTTCAGCGATTCTATCGAGATGCGCTTGAGTTAAGATAAATGCCATTATTTTTCCCCCTTTGCCCTGTTCATTCGTTTATTTTTGCCGCTCTCCAGCATTCCGTCCCGCAGTTTCTTTCCCACCGCCTCCATCTTGTGCTTGGCGGTTTTCTTATGCTGCGCCGCAAAAAACTTGAGGCCGGTGTTGTTTTCCTTCATCCATGCGCGGGCGAATTTTCCGGACTGGATATTTTTCAAAAGACGTTTCATTTTTTTCTTGGTCTTTTTGGTGACGAGGGATTTTTCGGCAATGTAACCACCATATTCCGCCGTGTTGGAAATGATTTCGTTCATGCCGGAGATGCCACGCGCGGCGATGGCGTCGGCCACCAATTTTACCTGCTGCACGCATTTGAAATAGGCCATCTCCGGCGCGTAGCCGCTCTCGACCAATGTCTCAAATCCAGCGCGCATCAGGGGCGGCAGGCCGCCGAACAGCACCGCCTGCTCGCCGAACAGATCGACTTCGCATTCGTCGCCGAAGGTCGTCTCGAATATTCCTTTGCTGCCGCAGCCCAGCGCTAGCGCATAGGAAAGCGCCAGCGCTTTCGCTTTACCCGAACTATTTTTATGCACGGCGATGAGGCACGGCACACCGCCGCCTTTTTGATATTCCGAGCGCACGACGGGCCCCACTTCCTTGGGCGCCACCATCCACACATCCAAATCGGCGCGCGGCTTGATGAATTTGAAATGCACGTTGAACCCGTGCGCGAAGACCAGCGATGCGCCTTTTTTTAAATTGGGTGCGATATGTTTTTTATAAATCTCCGCCTGCGTTTCGTCGGGCGTGAGCAGCGCGACGACATCCGCCCATTTCGCCGCCTCGGCAATGCTTATAACTTCAAATTTTGCGGCTTTGGCAATGGCTGCGCTTTTGGAATTTGGCTTAAGGCCGATGCGGATATTTTTGACACCGGAGTCGCGCAAATTCAGCGCCTGCGCATGCCCCTGGCTGCCATAACCGATGACGGCAATCTTTTTGCCTTTGATGAGGCTCAAATCGGCGTCGGTGTCGGTATAGGTGCGCATGATCTTGTTTCTATAACATTTCTTCATAGCTTGCATGCGGCTTACGCATGCCTTGAAAACGGAAATATAGTGTAATCTTTTCACGATAACAGGGTCAACGGCATACTACGCCAAAAGGAAGATTAATGAAATTTTTTGTCAGCACCAAAGGCGCCGAGCTGGGGGATGGTAAAAAATCCGTTTTTTCCCCTTCCCGTTTCTTGCCGGTAACGGTCAGTTTCAAATTAACGGCGCTGCCCTACATTCGTGATTATTTCGAGAATCGCCATATGGCGATACCCGCAGAAGACGCGCTGGCGAATCTTCCCGCGCAAACAAAAAATGAGCTATTGGATCTCGCCGTCAAGAATAACGACGGCCAGGTCGCCGAGGAGCTGTTCAAAATCGGCGCGCAGCCCAACGCCGAAATGGCGCAGTTCTGCGCCGAATACGGGCATAATAACGCGCTGAAGGCAATCTTCAGCCGGACCCCGGAACTGGCCAGGGATTGCAAAGGCAACGGGGAAGGGGTTTTTACGCGCCGCTTAATTAATCAAGCGAACTCCCGCGCCAACCGCAGGCTTGAAGAAAAACTCTCAAGACCGGATAAGCCTACTCCTTGGATCTCTCACTGATTCCTGAACCATGTCAGCTGCCGCTTGGCGTAGTTGCGGGTGGCTTGTTGGGCCTTGGCAGTCGCCTCATCCAAAGAGATTTCGCCTTTGATATAAGCCGATAGCTCCGGCACGCTCACTGATTTCATTACCGGCAATTGCGGCGAAAGGTGCAAGACAAGCAGGTTCTTCACTTCCTCAATAGCGCCCTGCTCTATCATTTTTACAAAGCGTTCGTCGCAACGGCGGTAAAGCTCGTCGCGCGGGATTTCGACTTTGGTGATCTCGAAAGATTCTTTTGGATATATCGGCGTCGCGCCCCGCGCTTGCCACCAGCTTAAGGTTTTTCCCGTACCTAGCCACACGGCATAGGCGCGCACCAGCCGCTGCCGATCGTGCACTTTGAGGCGCTCGAAAAACAGCGCATCGACGTCACGCAGGCGGGCGGCGAAGGCGTCTTTTCCCATCTGATCGTAATCGCTCATCGCTTGGGCGCGGATGCTGTCGTCGATGTCAGGAATGTCGGCGATGCCCTCCATCAGTGCTTTCAAATAGAGGCCGGTGCCGCCGCAGACGATGGGCGTTTTCCCCTGCGACAGCGCCCAGTCGATTTCCATCTTGACGAACTCCAGCCACTTGCCCGCCGAGCACACGGCGTGCGCGGGCATAAATCCATATAAACGATGAGGAACCAAGGCCTCTTCTTCCGGCGACGGCCGTGCGGTGAGTATTCGTAAATCCTGATAGACCTGCTGCGAATCGGCATTGATGATGACGCCGTTCTCTTTTTGCGCTAAGGATAATGCAAGCGCCGACTTGCCGCTGGCCGTCGGCCCGCAGACAATAGAGATGGTAGGTATGGATTTCGTTGTCACCGTGATTGCCGATCCCCTGAAAGCGCCCCTGACCCCGGCGCTGGCCGAGTCTATTGCGCATGCGCTCGCCATGCAAGACGTGCGTGTCGAAAAAAGCGCGTGGCTGAAGGAGGGCGCGGCCATTGATTTATTCGCCCGGCACGCTTCGCCCGATACGCTGGACGCCATCGTGCAGGACGCCATCCGCGGCACTGATGTCGACGCCATCGTGCAGCCGGTCGCGACGCGCAGAAAACGGATGCTGGTCGCCGACATGGAATCAACGATCATCACCTGCGAGTGCCTCGACGAGCTGGCGGAGATGGTGGGGCTGCGCGACAAAATCGCCGCCATCACCGCGCGCGCCATGAACGGCGAAATCGATTTCGAGGCGGCGCTTAAGGAGCGCGTCGGGCTGCTGAAAGGCATGCCGGAATCGGCTTTGCAAACCGTCATGGATGAAAAAGTGCGGCTGATGCCGGGAGCTAAGGAACTGGTCGCCGCCATGAAAAAGAACGGCGCCTACACCATGCTCGTTTCCGGCGGCTTCGATTTCTTCGCCGACAAGGTAAAAGATATGCTCGGCTTCGACGAGGCGAGAAGCAACCGGCTGGAGATTGCGGGCGGACTGCTGACCGGCAACGTGCTGCCGCCCATTCTTGGCAAGGAAGCCAAGCTGGAGACGCTCAAAGAGACCTGCCGGAAACTACGGATTTCCCCCGAAGACGTATTGGCCATCGGCGACGGCGCCAACGATCTGCCGATGCTGCTGGCGGCAGGATTAGGCGTTGCCTACCACGCCAAGCCCACCGTGCGCGCGCAGGCGCAAGCGCAGATTAACTACTCCGACCTGGGCGGATTAGTGTATGCAATTGGCGGATAAATAACGATTTATTCGGCGGCGCCAATTGTCATTAAATCTTAATATTTAGTAGGCATTTTTTTGTTAGAATCAGATAGATACGAAACAACAACGCCAGGGGATACATTATGGCCGAAAGTCAAGATTCACCGAAAGCAAGCAGAGCGGAAGCAGAACGGCTTGTCGGCAAGATCGACGCCACCACCAATATATTTACGCAAGCGCTCTCAGGCGTGTCAGCGGCTATTGGCGGCGCTTATCTTTTCGCCACCGGCTATGTCATCAAGCTGCTGGGCGGCAGCGTAAAGACCGTAAAAACCGCCGCCGACAACATCCAGAAAACCACGGGAATGGACGGGTTCGAGGCCATCGCGGCGGCACAGGCAAAGCGCCGGAAGATTCCCGTCGAAAAATCCGCCGCAGATCGCATGAACAATGGGGATAAACCGGAGTTTTTAATGAGCGGCAATGAGATGGACGCGATGGCCATGCACGAAACGGAAAACCACGTCGCAGATCATTTAAAAGCAGCGCTTACGAACCCCGAACACGTCATCAGCGCAGAAACAATCGATTTGCCTCCGGTGAAATTATTCGACCAGCATGGACAACGCCTGCCGCAAGAGACCATTGACGCGGCGGTCGCGGCAAGGGAGGAAGCTCTCCACGCAATGCGTTCGTCAAAAATTCGCGCCGTGGAAATGGCCGAAAAAGCGATGGGGCAAGTAGCGCCGGCATCTAAAAAGGCGCTGGATATCGTAAGCCCCGGAGTTGTGAAAGAAGCAGAGCACGCAGTTGCCGAGGCGAGCACCGCCAGCAGAGTATTCGGGAAAGGCGGCATCAAGGGCGTACTGGCCGCGCCCATCCGCGTCTTCAAGGAACTGCAGGGGTCCGGCAAAGCACTGATGGTGGCGACCATGGCGGCAGCCGGAATAGGCGGCTATCTGTACCAGCGGTATAAGAACCGCCAGATTGATGCTGCAATGCAGCCGGAAATCGACCAGACCATGAATGAAATTTATGGCCCAAAAACCGGCGCGGAAAAACCGGTGGTCGGACATCACACCGCTCAGCTGGCCGAGGAAAGAGCCTCCGCAGCAGCGCAACCGGGTCGCGCCTAATTACTTTTCTTCCGACGTCGGCAGCGTGATCAACGCCTCGTCCTTGCCGTGCAGCACTCGTACCAGCGCGAATTTGCGGCCGGCCTTGCGGGCAGCGTCGAAGGCGCTCTTGAACTCGGCGGCAGTCGTTACCTTTTCGCCGTTGACGTCGATGATGACGTAGCCGGGCTGGATGCCGCGCTTTGCCGCTTCGGACCCGGATGCGATTTCGGTAACGACAACACCGGTGACACTCTTACCAAGCTGCAACTCCTGACGCAATTCAGGCGTGAGCGGCGAGAGCGCCATGCCGAGCATGAAAGGTTCCGGCTTGCCTTCTTTTAATTTTTTCTGACCGCGCGGTTTCTCGCCCACGCCGGAATCGTCAGTCATTTCGGCAACGCCGATCTCGGCCGTGTGCAACGCGTTCTTGCGCCAGTAGGTGAGCTGCACCATACTTCCGATTTTGGCGTCAGCCACCAGACGCGGCAGGTTCCGCATCTCTTTTATTTCCTTGCCGTTAAAGGCGGTAATGACATCACCGGCCATGAGTCCAGCCTTTGCCGCCGGACTGCCGGGGGTGACTTCGAGCACCAGCGCGCCGGCGGATTTTTGCAAGCCGACGCTATCCGCCACTTCTTCCGACACCTCTTGGATTTTAACGCCCAGCCAGCCGCGATGCACGCGGCCTTCCTTCTTGAGCTGGTCGATGACCGGCCGCGCCAGCGCCGCCGGTATGGCAAAGCCGATGCCGATCGAACCGCCCGACGGCGAGAAGATGGCGGAGTTGATGCCGATGACCTCGCCCCTGATGTTAAACAGCGGGCCACCGGAATTGCCGCGGTTGATCGGCGCGTCGGTCTGCAGGAAATCGTCGAACGGCCCGGCGTTGATCGAGCGGGCGCGCGCCGAGATGATGCCCTGCGTCACCGTGCCGCCCAAGCCGTACGGGTTGCCGATGGCGATCACCCAGTCGCCGACGCGCATGGCGTCGGAATCGCCGAACGTCACCGAAGGTAAATCTTTCTTGGCGTCGATTTTTAAGAGCGCTAGGTCGGTCTTGGCGTCGCGGCCGACGACCTTGGCTTTGTATTTGGCGTTGTCGGGAAACGTCACCGTGATGTCATCGGCGTCGTCGATGACGTGGTTATTGGTAATGACGTAGCCTTTAGGGTCGACGACGAAGCCCGAGCCCAGCGAATAGACCTCGCGCTCCTGCGGCTGCCCCTGCATCTGGCCGAAGCGCTCAAAAAACTGGCGGAACGGCTCCATTTCCGGCGTATTCGGCAATTCCTGAAACGGCATGCCGAGTTGGGCCTGGGCACTTTTCACTTTCTGCGCCGTCGAGATATTGACCACCGCCGGCGACAACTTCTCGACCAGGTCGGCGAAACTCTCCGGCATCGGCTGCGCCAGAACGGTCAGTGGCAATGCGATCACGGCGGCAATCAGTATACGGCGAAGCAACGTCATACGAGATCCTATTTCAAAAGAATGACCACTGACAGTATTATATAAAAACTCAATGCGGGTTATCAAGTCCCCTCCCCCGTAGGGAGGAGCTAAAATTAACGTTCCCCACCCTTGTCCAACAGCTTGAAAAATTCGCTGTCGGGCGAAAGAATCATGGTTGTGTCCTTGCCCATCAGGGTTTTCTTGTAGGCCTGCATCGTGCGGTAGAACTGGTAGAAATCCTGGTCCTGACCGAAGGCATCGGCAAAAATCTTGCCGGCCAGTCCATCGCCTTCGCCGCGCGTCGTCTCGGCGGTTTTCTTCGCATCGGCCAGCAGAATCGTGCGTTCCTTGTCGGCCTGCGAGCGGATTTTCTGCGCGTCCTCGGCGCCGCGGGCACGGAATTCCTTGGCCTGACGCTCGCGCTCGGTCTGCATGCGCTTATAGATGCCTTCCGAGTTGGCCGGCGGCAAATCGGCGCGCTTGATGCGCACGTCAACGACCTCGATGCCGAAACCGCGCACATTTTCTTTATCGCCGGCCGCCGCCCCCATCGCCTGCTGGTTTACCAGCGCGCGGATGCTCTGCATGATCTCCGGCCGTTTTTCCGATATCACCGCCGACAGCGGCACGCTGCCTAATACCTGCCGTAAACTCGATTCCAAGATCGAATTGAGGCGGCTTTTCATCGTGCGTTCATCGGCCACCGTCTGCTTGAACTTGAGCGGGTCGGTGATGCGGTAACGCACGAACGCGTCGACCAAAAGGCGCTTCTGGTCGGCGGCGATGACTTCCTTCGACTCGGCGTCGAAATCAAGCAGGCGCTTGTCGTAAAACTCGACGTTCTGCACGAACGGCGTTTTGAACTGCAGCCCCGGCTGCTCGATCACGCGCACCGGTTTCCCGAATTGCAGTATCAGCGCCTGTTCGGTCTGGTCGACGATAAACACCGTGTTGGCGACAACAAAGAGGGCAAGCACGCCTATGCCAAGAAGCCATTTCATTTAGGGGTCTCCTCGACGGATTTATTTTTAATCTCCGGCAGCGGCAGGTACGGCACCACGCCCTGCGTGTTCTTGCCCTCGACGATAATCTTGTTCATGCCCTGTAAAATTTCTTCCATCGTTTCCAGATAAATGCGTTTCTTGGTGACGTCCCTGGCCTGCCGGAACTGGTTATAGACCGACGAGAACCGCGCCGCCTCGCCCTGCGCGCGGGCGACCACTTCCTGCTTGTACGCCTCAGCATCCAAGACCATTTTCTGCGCATCACCGCGGGCGCGCGGCAGGATATCGTTCCTATAGGCTTCCGCCTGATTGCGCGCGGTTTCCATGTCGGCGCGCGCCGTCTGCACGTCGCGGAAAGCGTCGATCACCTGCGCCGGCGGGTCGGCCTTGAGCAGATTGACCGTCACCACTTCGATGCCGGCTTTGTAACTATCCAGCGTCGCCTGTATCAGTTTTTTCGCATCCTGCTCGACCGCAAGTTTACCTTCGGCGAGGATGGTGGCGATTTCGGTTTGCCCGACGACCTCACGCATGGCGCTTTCGGCCACGGCTTTCACCGTATCCTCCGGATCGCGCACGTTGAACAGGAAATTCGGCGCGTTCATGATTTTCCACTGCACCTCGAAATTGACGTCGACGATGTTCTCGTCGCCAGTCAGCATCAGGCTCTCTTCGGCCACCGAGCCGTCGGCGCCCTTGCTGCGCGCGTAGCCGCCTGAGCGGAAGCCGATCTCAGCGCGATTGACGACGGTAACGCGCGGCGTTTTCGCCGACTCCATGGGATAAGGCAGGTGGTAATTAAGGCCGGAGCTGACCGTGCGGTGATAGGCGCCGAAGCGCTGCACCACGCCCTGCTCATCGGCGCCAACGAAATAAATGCCGGAGCTAAGCCACAGCAGCGCGCCGATCACCACCAAAAGCGCGATGCCCTTGCCGCCTTCGCCGCCACCAAATAATTTCTGGTAGGTGTCCTGGCCTTTTTTCAGCCACGCGTCGAAATCCGGGCCTTGCGGCGTCGGACCGCCGCCACCAAACGGCGGCTCCTCCGGCGCGCGCCCGCCAGAAGGCTTCCCCCACGGGCCGCCGTCGTTCCAATCTCCTTTATCGCCCCAGGCCATTTATTACTCCTATCCCCACCGAATGGCGGGGTCTGGTATCTTTAAGACATGCTGCTATAGATATAGGAATACACAAGAGAAATTTTCAAGCAATGAGTTGCTAACCATGTTGCCTAACAAACCAGACCCCGCAACAAGTGCGGGGATAGCAGCAAGAAAACCGGCGGTATGGAACCGCGAGCCGCTGCCGCATGTCAGAAAAATCATCGCCGTCGCCTCCGGCAAGGGCGGCGTCGGCAAATCGACGACGGCGGTGAACCTCGCGCTGGCGCTGGCGCAATCGGGGAAACGCGCCGGATTGCTCGATGCCGATATTTATGGGCCCAGCATTCCGCACATGCTTTCCCTGAAAGGAAAGCCGGATTTCCAAAATGGTCAGATGATCCCGCTGGAGAATTATGGCGTCAAATGCATGTCGCTGGGGTTCATTACTGACCAGGCGGCGGTATTCAGGGGGCCGATGATCAGCAAAACCTTGCAGCAGCTATTGCGGCTGACGCAGTGGGGAACCGCGGACGCGCCGCTGGATTATCTCATTGTCGACATGCCGCCCGGCACCGGCGACATTCATCTGAGCATGGCGCAGCTGGTGCCACTTACCGGCGCCATCATCGTCACCACGCCGCAAGCGGTGGCGGTAAACGACGCGCGCAAATGCGCCGCCATGTTCATCAAGGTGAATGTGCCGATTTTAGGCGTCGTTGAAAACATGAGCGGGGAATTATTCGGCAGCGGCGGCGGAAAAAATTTCGCCGCCGAATTCAGCGCGCCCTTTTTAGGCGAGATACCGGCGGATGCGGCGATACGCGAGGCGGGGGATGGGGGGAAGATGTATCAGGGAAAATGTACCGGAATGTATAGGGAGATTGCGGCGCAACTGTCATCCTGAGCGGAGGCCGTAAGACCGAAGCCGAAGGATCTTTATCGTTGCGACTTGCGAAGATCCTTCGACTCCGCTGCGCTACGCTCGGGATGACAGTTAGAGCACCCCGCGCTTGACCTGGTCTTCCTCAATCGACTCAAACAGCGCCTTAAAGTTTCCTTCGCCGAAGCCTTCGTCACCTTTGCGCTGGATGATCTCATAAAAGATCGGGCCGATGACGGTACTGGTGAAGATTTGCAATAAAATGCCGCCGTCGTTGGCGCCGGGTTTGGATTCCGGCGCGCCGTCCACTAGAATTCCCAGCGGTTTCAGGCGCGAGATTTCCTCCTTGCTGTGCGGCACGCGCTTAGGGAGATTCGCGTAATAGGTCTCCGGCGGCGGGTCCATGAACCGAATGCCGGTTTTTTTAAGGCCTTCAACGGTTTTATAAATATCTTCGGTCGAGAGCGCGATGTGCTGGATGCCCTCGCCCTTGTACTCGCGCAGGAATTCCTCGATCTGCGATTTGTCGTCGGACGATTCGTTGATCGGGATGCGGATTTTACCGCAAGGCGACGTCATGGCGCGGCTGACTAATCCCGTGAGCTTGCCCTCGATGTCGAAATAACGGATCTGGCGGAAGTTGAAAATCTTCTCGTAGAATCCGGCCAGCGTATCCATCTGCCCGCGGAACACGTTGTGCGTCAGGTGGTCGATATATCGGAGGCCGACGCCCTTGGGATGCTGGTCGACGCCGGGCAGCGGCAGGAAATCGGTGTCGTAAATCGAGCCTTTGTCGCCGTAGCGGTCGACGAGAAAAATCAGGCTGCCGCCGACGCCGCGGATGGCGGGGATGTGCAGTTCCTCGGCGCCGATCTTGCTTTCGATGACCTCAACGCCGAGCGCCCGCGCGTGGCGCACCGCCTGCGCCGTGTCCTTGACGCGAAACGCCATGGCGTTGGCGCTGGGGCCGTGCGCGTTGTAAAATCCTTCGGCATGGCTGTCCTTTTCGGCGTTCAGGATGAAATTGACCTCGCCCTGACGCCACAGATGCACGTTTTTGGATTTATGTTTGGCAATTCTGGTAAAGCCCAACTGCGTGAATAATGTCTCGAGCGGTTTCGGGTCGAGCGCCGCATATTCGACGAACTCGAAGCCGTCGGTGCCCATGGGATTAGTGACGAGTGACGAGTGGTGAGTGGCGGTTGCGGTCATGGTAGCTCCTTAGTAAAAACAAAACCTCTAACAATATATCGCTCGCGCAAATAAAACCGGTGCGACGCGTGATTGTGAGTGTACGCCGTCAAATACAGTATATCGCATTTTTGCCGCTTGGCCTCGGCCTCGATCCACACCATCAGTTTTTTGCCGACGCCGCGGCTTCTGAGTTTCTTGTCCACCACCACGTTATCGGGCTCGATGTAACGGCCGCACCAGAAACGCGTGAAGATCCAGAAACCAGCGACGCCAAGAATTTTAGCGCCTTCCACCGCCGCTATGCAACGATAATCCGCCGCCAGCATCTCCTTGAGCCGGGCGTTAAACTGCGCCTTGGATAGCTTCGGATTAAGCTGCTTAATCAGCGGATAGATGCGCCGCAGATCGGGCAGGGTTTTCAGTTCAACGATTTTCATGGCTTGGCATTTAACATCAAGCCGCGTTATAATCAATGAGTCAAGGAGGCTACTCATGCGCGCTGATGAACATCCGCCGGGAATGCGGGAAGATTTCACGTTCGATTTCGATCCGGCGCAATACACCGAGGCCGACCATGCGATGTGGAACAAGCTGTGTACACGGCAGAAACCGCTCCTGAAGAACCGCGCCTGCAGGGAATATCTGGAATCCATCGAGAAGCTCGGCATCGTCACCGGCTCCGAGAAAATTCCCGACTGGCGGCGCATCTCCGACCTGCTGCAAAAGCTCTCCAATTTCCGCCTGGTCACCGTGCCGGGCTATATCCCGCCGGCGATGTTCCTGGGGCACCTCGCCAAGCGGCAGTTCCCGGTGACGTGGTGGATACGCGAGCCGGCCAAGATGGACTACCTGCAGGAGCCGGACATTTTTCACGACCTGTTCGGCCACGTGCCGATGCTGGCGCTTCCCGTCTACGCCGATTACATGGAGCAATGGGGCAAGGGCGCAATGAAGGCGAATAGGCTCGATGCCGACAAGGAAATCGAGCGGCTTTATTGGTTCACCGTCGAGTTCGGCCTCATCAATTCACCGGAAGGACTGCGCATCTACGGCTCCGGCATCGTATCGTCGTATAAGGAATCGCAGTACTGCCTGGAAAGTCCGGTTCCCAATCGCGTGAAATTCGATTTGGAGCGCATCATGCGCAGCGACTACCGCATCGACGACGTACAGAAAACCTATTTCGTCATCGATAGTTTTAAGCAACTCTTCGACGAAACCCTGCCCGACTTCGCGCCGATTTATGAGAAAGTGAAAAAGATGCCGCTGATCGCCGATGGGGCGCTGGATGCAGGAGATAAGGTGATTACCAGAGGTCAGCCCCGCCGAACCTGCCTTGGCGAAGCCTCGGCGTAGTCAGGTGGCAGGGTCTGGTACGTAAAACTAACCGCGCTTTGGTTCGTTGTCTTCTGCTTCTTTTTCTTTGCGCCGTAAATAAACCGCCACAGCAGAAGTAACTCCCATACCGACGACACCGCCAGCCGCAGCACCTCCAATTAACCCGTCTCTAAAGCCTGCGTCCTTATCTTTCACTCTTTCTTCTTCTCTTTCTCTGGCCTTTTCTAAAGCGGCTTTAGCCATTTCATCCATACCCCGCTGCTTTTTCTTATCTATTTCTTCCCACAGGGATCTGGAAACTACGGTGCTCATCAAACCATCATCCCCTGATTTATATGATTTGGCAGGCGATGTTGCGTCAGTGCCCTGAGGGTATTCAGTACGGGGAAGGCTATTATATTGGGGGTTTTTACGCTCATAGGCAGTCGAGGCCTGAGCAGCTTTGGAAGTGAGGTGCGCGAGCAAGTTTTTTAAATCTCCGTCAATATAATCCCCGCTGGGAAAAGCGAGCCTATAATTGCCCTTCTGCGTCAGCATAATACTGTAACCGTCAGGCAAAAGGGCGGTTAGATAGTCCCCTTTCTGGAATTCAGCAGCGAAATCAGCGGCAAACTTGTCTGGATTCGTAGTGGCGGCGGGTACAGAGTCAGGCTTGGCAAGCAGGTTGCGCAGCAAAAACTTGGCATCTCCCCCAAAGTGACGCTCTTCAGAAGACGTGAGAACGTACTCGCCATTCTCCGTCAGCGTAACGCTAAAACCGCTGGCGGCATCGGGAACGGTAGTAATGGTTTTGACTTTTGACTCGTTGATTTCCGTATCGAGCAGCCTGTCCGCAGCCGAACCCGAGGTCGGCGGCGGCGAAGCCTGCGCGTTGCCTGTTCCCGCTACACCGGCGGCAAGGCCGGCCGCTAGAATTCTTTCAATATTTCTTTTTTTCATGTTCTCCCCCATCAATGATTAAATTCCGTTTATTGTAATCTAAACGCGCGGCGGAAATTGTTACAGTTTTGTGAAGATTTTTTTGTGGCGGAAGATCAATGAGATCGTCATTGCAAGGAGTGCCAGCGACGATTAGGCGCGCTTCAGCGGCCGGTATTTGATTTTCTTGGGAACGAGCGTCTCGACGCCCAGGCGTTTCTTCAAATCCGTTTCGTAGGCGCCGTAGTTGCCTTCGAACCATTCGACGTGTGAATCGCCCTCGAACGCCAGGATGTGCGTGGCGATGCGGTCGAGGAACCAGCGGTCGTGCGAGATGATGACGGCGCAGCCGGCGAATTCTTCCAGCGCGTCTTCCAGCGCGCGGAGTGTCTCGACGTCCAGATCATTCGTCGGTTCGTCGAGCAGCAGCACGTTGTGCTCGCCTTTCAGCATCTTGGCTAAATGCACGCGGTTGCGCTCGCCGCCGGATAAGCTGCCTACTTTTTTCTGCTGGTCGGGACCTTTGAAATTAAACGACGAGCAATAGGCGCGCGATTTGACCAGCTTCTTACCCAGCGTGATTTCCTCGTTGCCGCCGGAGATTTCTTCCCACACGGTTTTTTTGTCGTCCAACGAATCGCGCGACTGGTCGATGTAGCCTAACTTTACCGTATCGCCCACCGTGAATTTGCCGGAATCGGGTTTTTCTTTTCCTGTCACCATTTTAAACAGTGTCGTCTTGCCGGCGCCGTTGGGGCCGATGATGCCGACGATGCCGCCAGGAGGAAGCGAGAACGATAAATTATCCATGAGCAGGCGGTCGCCGAAGCCTTTGGACACTTTCTCAGCGACGATAACGGTATCGCCCAGGCGCGGGCCAGCGGGGATAACGATTTGTGCGGCGCCGACTTGTGCCGGACCTTCTTTCTTGAGTAAGTCTTCGTAAGCGGCGATACGCGCTTTGCTCTTGGCCATGCGCGCTTTCGGCGACTGGCGGATCCACTCCAATTCGGTCGCCAGCTGCTTCTGCCGCGCGTTCTCTTCGCTCTTTTCCTGCGCCATGCGTTTTTGTTTTTGTTCAAGATAGGCTGAGTAATTGCCCTCGTAGGGAATGCCCTTGCCGCGGTCGAGTTCCAAGATCCAGCCGGTGACGTTGTCGAGGAAATAGCGGTCGTGGGTCACCATCACCACCGTGCCGGCATATTCCTTGAGGAAATGTTCGAGCCACGCCACCGACTCGGCGTCCAAATGGTTGGTCGGCTCGTCGAGGAGCAACATATCCGGTTTTTCGAGGAGCAATTTGCAGAGCGCGACGCGGCGCTTTTCGCCGCCGGAGATTTTGGTGACGTCGGCGTCCTTGGGCGGGCAGCGCAGCGCGTCCATCGCTACCTCGATCTCGCGCTCGATCTCCCAGCCGCCGCAGGCCTCGATTTTTTCCTGCAGCTCGCCCTGCTCTTCCAAAAGTTTTGCCATCTGGATGTCGTCGGTGACTTCGCCGAGCTTGGCCGAGACGTCGTTGAATTTGGTAAGCAGCGCCGTTTTTTCGCCCAGCGCCTCCATGATGTTTTCCATGACGTTCTTCTTGGGGTCGAGCTTGGGCTCCTGCTCCAGGTAGCCGATCTTGGTGCCGTCCATCGCCCAGGCTTCGCCGTTAAACTCCTTCTCGATGCCAGCCATGATGCGAAGGAGCGTCGATTTGCCGGAGCCGTTGGGGCCCAACACGCCGATCTTAGCGCCGGGGTAAAACGACAGATAGACGTTCGAGAGCACCGTTTTCCCACCGGGAAAGGTTTTGCTCAAGTCTTTCATCACGTAGATGTATTGATAACTAGCCATGGGAGCAGAATAATTAGTTTCTTAAAGTTTGAAAGAATTTTTTAAGCAATTCACCACATTCTTTTTCGGCGATGCCGCCGTAGGTTTCCGGCTTATGGTGGCAAGTGACTTGCGAAAACACGCGTGCGCCGTGCTCGACGCCGCCGCCCTTCCCGTCGGAAGCGCCGTAGTACAAGCGCTTGAGGCGGGCGAAAGAAATGGCGGTGGCGCACATGGCGCAGGGTTCCAACGTTACATATAAATCGCAATCGGTAAGCCGCGGCGTACCTAATTTTTTACAGGCATCACGAATCACCAGCAACTCGGCATGCGCGGTGGGATCGTTCGTGGTTTCGGTGAGGTTGTGCGCGCTGGCGATGACGTTGCCGTCTTTCACGATCACCGCGCCAATCGGCACTTCGCCGGCAAGCGTTGCGGCGCGGGCGAGAGAGAGGGCGGACTGCATGAAGGAATGGGATGTCATGAATATTTCGCGTGTGGCTGGCATGGATCCCGGTCTTCGCCGGGATGACAGTTTTCTAAGCAGCGAAGCTGCTAAGAAAACATGTCACTTTTTCCTAAACGCTTCGATGGAGATGACTTTATCCGAATCTTCCTCGTCGTTCTCGGACTTGAAGGAGATCGTGTCGCCGACTTCCTGCGCACCGGCGATGGTGGCTTCGAACATGTCGGGCTGCTGGAATTGCAGGCCGAATTTGACCGAAGGATCGGCAAACGCGGTCAAGGCCGCAAACGGCACGGTGAGCTTTTCCGGAATGCCACCGAAGGAAAGCGTGACATGAAAGCGCTGATCCTCGACATGAAAATCCCAGAACTGATGTTGCAGCACGATGGTGATCTCTTTCGGATAGCGGCTTTTGAGCTGATCGGATATTTTTACGCCCGGATGCGTGGTCGTGAAGGAAATGTAAAAATGATGCTCGGCCGGAAGCCCGGAACCCGAAACGCGACGCAGCACATCGCGCACGACGTCGCGCATGGCCTGATCGATCAGTGAGGGGTAATGGAGCAGGTCGTCGGTCATAAATAGTGGCCAGTGGCTGGTGATCAGTGGTTAGTAATAGAAATACTATAAAATATTATCTGCTGATTTACAACTAGCCACTGACCACTGGCCACTAACCACTCAATTCAGCGGAACGGGTTTCTGTTGCCCGGTACCCGTTCCAATGACCGCGTTACGTGCTAGAGCACGCGAGTGCCGTTAGGCAGCTGCGCGCACTGCAACGACGGTGTTGTCGTTAGCAGCAACAATGCCGAGATTGTCGTTGGCATTTAAACGTTGACCCGTTACGGCGGTATCATACCGAGCAAAAACAGAGTCTTTAATTGCGTTTGTCGAATCTGAGTCAGGCCCACCATGCCGCCGCCAGGCGGCGGCATGGTGGACCTGCCGGGTACTGCCCCCGGGTCCAATCCGCTTATTACACAATGCGTTTATTGCCATAGCCATTGCTGGCTCTATCATTATAGAGCGGTTTCGAGCGTTTGGAAAGAGCATTAAATAAGGGTTATAAGGTGATAAGATGATAGGGGATTGATTTATTAATTATCCCCCTATAACCTCATCCCCTCATAACCTTATAACCCTTGCCACTTATGTCCTTACCCTCAAAAAAACCGGTTCAAACCGCTGTCACGTCCTCGCCCTTGACCGAAGCACAGCAGGCGGAAATTACCGCCCAGCGGGCGGCCATGACCCCTACCCGCCGCGAGGTGGCGCCAGCCCTGGAGGATATTTTATACCAGGCGATCCCGGTTTTGGATCACGGCTTCGTGCGCGTCATCGACTATATGGGAACCGATAGCGCCATCGTGCAGGCGGCGCGTGTGTCCTACGGCAAGGGCACCAAAAAAGTCAACGAAGACGCTGGCCTCATTAATTACCTGATGCGCCATCGGCACACGACGCCGTTCGAGATGTGCGAAATCAAATTCCACATCAAGCTGCCGATTTTCATCGCGCGGCAGTGGATCCGCCACCGCACCGCCAACGTCAACGAATATTCGGGCCGCTATTCGATCATGGACAAGGAATTTTATATCCCCGAGCCCGACCAGCTGGCGTCGCAAAGCAAGTCAAACCGCCAGGGACGCGGCGATCTCTTGGAAGGGAAAGAAGCGGCGCGCGTGCTGGAATTACTCAAAGAAGATTCGGCGAAATGCTATTCGCATTACGAAGAAATGCTGAACGAAGACATCGACGGCAATATCCTGGTCGAAGGAAAACCGGGACTGGCGCGAGAACTGGCGCGCATGAACCTGACGCTGAATTTTTATACGCAGTGGTATTGGAAAGTCGATCTGCATAATTTGCTGCACTTCCTCAGCTTGCGCGCCGACGCCCACGCACAATACGAAATCCGCGTCTATGCCGAGGTGATGCTCGATATGTTGAAAGCGTGGCTACCCATCACCCATGCCGCATTCATGGATTACCGCATGGGGGGGGCTGCGATTTCCGCCAAAGGCCTTGCCATCGTTAAGCGCATGATCGCCGGCGAGAACGTCACCCAGGAACAAAGCGGCATGAGCAAAGGCGAATGGCGGGAGTTGATTGGCATCTTAGATATTGATAAACAATAGTTTATCCGATTCATCCGCCCTTAATTGTCACACAATCTTCACACCCGTCCGGCCGCGTATCTGGTAAAGTGGTATATTCATACTGGAAACGAGAGAGACCATGGCTACACAGCCCTTGGAACCGAGTAGCGCAAACGCCGAGACGGCAAACGGCGCATACGCCTACGAGCGCGGGAAACCGATACAATTAAGCGCCGATATCAAGCGCCTTTATCACCTGCAATACCCGAAGCCGAACGATTTCGACGTTCCGGCGTTCGTGAAGCGGCTTAGAGGGCTTGCGGGACAGGCAAGTGTATTCCACGCCGCCTCGGAAGAAAAATCTTTCTTCGGGCTGGTGGCGCCGACGCACGTTCCAGAGGGCCAGATAAAAAAGGCGGTGCTGGTATACCCCGAAAGAGCGGTACAGGAGCAGACGGAGCCGATGAGCGCAGATGCCATATTGGACGCACAACGCCAGTTCATCAAGCAGGGCGTTGAACAAAAAAAACGCATCCGCGCCACGGCGATGTTCGACGCCTGGCGCGTGCCGAAAGAAACGATGAGCGCGCTGCTGCACTCGGAAACCGCAACCAAAGTGGAAAGCCTGTCCGATCTCACAGATATTCTTAAAGACAGAGCGCAACGAAATACAAAAACAACGGATCGCCAGAACGGCCTCTCTCGCATCACGCTGCGGCAGGACGGCAACGACTACATCATCGAGCATGTGTTCCCCGGCACGCCGGTGGACCAGTTATTTCAAGACGTCCCCAGCAAAGACCGCATTGCCGTAGGCACACATGACAGTCATACGCTATTACTATGGATGGTCCCGGAAGATATAATGTACGACGCGATCTACGATCATCTCAAGAAGAAGCAACTGCGCGTAAAATAAAAACCGAACGGATATATATATATCAATATATTATATTATCCGCCTGTCCCTGCAATTGTAACACAATCTTAACAAACGCCGCGCCAATTCTCTGGTAATAATGGATATTACCTTAAAAAAGGCGCTCATCACATAGAGGAATAGGTAGGAATAATATGTCTGATAAAATTCAACACGCTCCCGGCGGCGGCGTCGGCAAAAAGCCGGGTGAGAAACCAGCCGGAACCGGTGACGCCAAGCAAACGGAAACGCCTCCCAAACCCAAACTGGGAGAACGCGGCAGCATGCCGGTCGTTCAACCGCGCAGCACGAGCCTACCGACGGATGGACCCTCTGAATTGGATATTACCCTTACGCCTCTGGAATCAGAAACACCAACGCCTGAAAAAACTTCGGCGTCATCGCCCGCCGCCGCGCCGCAAGCGCCATCTTCGCTTCCGGTCGAAATTCCTCAACCGAGCAGGCAGGCATTGTTACTCGAAACAACGAAAGACATTCTTCAATCCACCGTCGGTCCCTTGTCCGGCGACCGGGCCAGAGTCCACGAAATCACCGCCGGCAACGGTGAAAACGGCGCTTACAAGGTGCTGATCCATCTCCAAAACGGCGTATCATCCGACCAGTTAAAACCAGCACTGGAGAAACTGGGGTGGAACAAATGCCCATTCTACCGCCAGTGGCAACAATGGAAAATTCCCGCTGCCGCCATAGAACAAATCGTGCGTGCACGGCTCGATGAGGGTGCCATCGCCTATAACGGCGGCATGCAGAACATTACCGGAGAAAAAGCCGATCCTTCCCTGCTGGCCGATATCATTACCAAGCATGCTTTCTCCGACCCGGAAGCGCAAGGCTGGGACGTCACCGAGCCACCGCAACGAAAAGGCTTCGAATCGGCGACGGTCAATCGCCAGCCTGACGGTTCCTATGTCGTTGATAAGGTAAGCCATCAGGCAAAAGTGGAGACGCTGCATCCCAACCCCGCCCAGGCAGGAATTGCAATTTCCCGTTCAGGAAAAATCGTTGTCGAAGTGCCGCCGGCGCTGTTGAATGCCACGCTCAAAGCCACGAAGCCGCAGCAACGGGCTCTTTAAAATTTATGGCTACGCAACCGACACCGCCACCCGGAGAAAAACCAAATGTCTCCATCCAGACATTCGGCGGGGAACCCCCGCCGGCCGCACCGGCCACTCCTTCCGTGGCGCAAATCCTGCGTAATGCCAAGGCCATTACCGAAAATGATCCGAAGCTGATTATTCCGGAAATAGAAGACATGATAGAGGAATTAACCGGCACGCGGCCCATGGTGGACTATCGCACCATAAATAATACAAAAGATGAAATCTTTGTCATCGATCTACCGAAAAAAGCGCTGGAAAATAACACGCTGGCGCAAGTGGACCTAAATAAAGAAGAGCTGAGAAACTATCTGGTGCCGGAAGAGCCGGGTAATGCCGCCGGCAATCCGGACGACCTGGAACTCAATATCGAACCTTTGGTCACGCTTGCCGTGCCCGCATACAGAATGCGGAGCGCACTGAAAAAATTTAATGCACCGCAGGAAACCACCGCGCTGCCGCAGCCTGAAGCCAAATCCGTTCCCGCTCCTGCTTCGGCGCCGGCCGCAGCGCCGATGGAGGATTGGGAAGTGGCGACGTTCATCATGGAGAAGCTGATTCACGCTTGGAAGAAAGCCGGAAAAATCAGCGACCCGGTTACCTTAGACAATCTGGCGCAGGCGATATGCGAGTATGCGAAAGCCAAAGCAGCAAAAGACCCTAAGTGGGAAGGCCTAAAAAATATCACCATCACTCACGACGGCAAAGCCTCCCACGTCATTTTTCACAACGTCGCCAAGGACACGGATCGGACACCGCTTTTCCAAGGCCTTGCCGATGGCGTTATTGTGCATACGCCGCAACCTGAAGCTGAGAAAAAAACCACACCGGTAACGCCAAAGCCGGAGGCCAAAGCACCGGTCGCCGTTGAAACGGCGGCGCCGGTAGCCAAACCTTCCGCCCATTATACGCGTGAAAAATTCGTGACGCTGCTCAAACGCACGTTCGCGCCGCCTTCATATTCCTGCGCCGAGGCCGGTACGGATTTTGTCGTCAATTATGTCGGGGCGGACAGCCCCATCATCAAAATACGAGCGAGAAATTTCCTGCCCATATTCGGTTTCTCCGAAGCGCACATAAAACAGATCACCTTCAGCGAACCGGGCGGCGATATAAAACTTCAAATGACCATTCCCGAAGCGGTGGCGCAGGAATCATTCGATGCCGCCGCAGCCAAAGCGGCGCCGATAGCAAAAAAACCCGACGCGTCGAATAAATCACACGCCGCAAAACATGCCGGAAAACCTCCGGTCGGCGGACACGGCAAAGGCCACTAAAACGCGATGTGCGACCGGACGCTGCCCTTATCCGGCAGCTTGACGTTCGCTTTCTGCGTTACGCCGTTCCACTTCGCCTCGATCTTATAACTGCCCGCCGGTAACTTTGCGAACACATACGGCCCGGCGCCCTGCACGCTTAAGATTTCCTTGCCGTCCGCGCCTGCTATGCGCACATCGGCGCCGGTGATGTATTCACCGGTCTTGGCGGAAACCAGCAGGTGCAGATTGTATTCCTGCCCGATCGATTTCAGCTGCGCCATTTCCTCATCGCCGATGCCGCCGCTTACATATTTGATGCCGCTTTTGCTGGTCTTTATCTCGAGCGGCAAGGCCGGAATCGCGCCGCCGCCTTGCGATTGGATCGCCTCACCTATCGTTGTTTTGGGCAACTCCCAAAGTCCCACGTCCTGCTGCAACTCCGTGTTTTGCTGCACCTCTATGACCGGCGCACTTTGCACGCTGTTCTCGTCCATCTGCGCGTAAACCGGTGAAAATCCGAGCGCGCACAAGGCGCAACCCATTAAAATCCTCTGCATACCCGCCTCCTTGATTTTGCCTCTGCTTCCTAATACCATGCCCCGTATATTTTTTCGATAAGGTTATTATGAAGCATTGGATAAAATTCCCTAAGGTCGAAGGCAAATCGTCGCGCCAGGCGCATTGCGACCTGCCCAAGGGCACGTACGAGCGCGAATTCGGCCGCGAGGGATTCTTCGGCCCCGTCAGCCACTTACACCACGCGAATCCCCCAACCGGCTGGATTTCCTGGGAAGGCGACACCCGCCCGCGCGCCTTTGATTTGGTAAAACTCAAGAAATCGGCGGACTCGCCGTGGATGGCACAACCGATCGTGCACAACGCTTCGATGCGTTTTCGGCTGTGGCGCACATCCGGCAAGATGGACCACTTAGCCAGCAACGGCGATGGCGACGACATGATTTTCGTCCATGCCGGATCCGGCGATTTTTACTGCGATTTCGGGCACATGAGCTTCTCCGAAGGCGATTACATCGTGCTGCCGCGGGGACTGCGCTGGCGCGTCGAATGCAAAGGCCAAGCCACATTCCTGCTGATAGAAGCCACCAACGACGGCTATAAGTTGCCGGACAAAGGCCTGGTCGGGCCCAACGCCATCTTCGATGAAGCGATGCTCGATACTCCCGCCATCAACGCTAAGTTCAAAGCGCAGCAGGGCAACAAAAAAACCAAAGTTATCATTAAGCGCTTAGGCAAACTCTCAACCGTCACTTTCCCATTCAACCCGCTCGACACGGTGGGCTGGCATGGCGACAACGTGCCGGTTAAAATCAACTGGCGCGATATCAGGCCCCTGATGAGCCACCGCTATCACCTGCCGCCTTCGGCACATACGACGTTCCTCGCCAATCGTTTCGTCGTCTGCACCTTCGTGCCGCGGCCGTTCGAGACCGATCCGGATGCGCTCAAAGTCCCGTTCTACCATTCCAACAACGACTTCGAGGAAATCATTTTCTACCATCAGGGCAATTTTTTCAGCCGCGACAACATCCACCCCGGCATGGTGACGGTGCATCCGTCAGGATTTCCGCATGGCCCGCATCCCAAAGCCATGGGCAATGCCTTTACGCCCAAAAATAAAGAGACCGACGAAGTGGCGGTGATGATCGACACGCGCGACGCGGTCGAGATTTCGAGGGAGTCGGTGAGCGTGGAATGGAAAGAATACGTAGATAGTTGGAAAATTTAAAAAAATCCTGAGCGAGCGAAAGCGAGTCGAAGGAACTTTATCGTTGCAAAGTCAAAGATCCTTCGACTCCGGCCTTACGGCCTCCGCTTAGGATGTATAGGAGAAAAAATGAAACTAGCCTCATTAAAACAAGGCGGCCGGGACGGCACGCTGATCGTCGTCAGCAAGGATTTGAAATCGGCGGTCAAGGTCGACGGCATTGTGCCGACGTTGCAGCAGGCGCTTGAGAACTGGGCGGGCGTGCATAACGAGCTCGACCAGGTGTCGGGCATGCTCAATGCCGGTCAGGCGCGCGATGCCTTTGCGCTCGACATCAAAAAACTGGCGTCGCCGCTGCCGCGCGCCTACCAGTGGCTCGATGCGTCCAGCTATGTCAACCATGTCGAGCTGGTCAGGAAATCCCGCGGCGTCGAGATGCCGGAGAGTTTCTGGACCGATCCCTTGATGTACCAGGGCGAATCGGACTGGCTCTTGGGGCCGCACGACGACATTCCGGTCTCGGATGAAAAATTCGGCATCGATTTCGAGGCGGAAATCGCCATCGTCACCGACGACGTGCCGATGGGCATCACGCCCGAAGATGCGAGCGCGCATATCAAGCTCATCATGCTGGTAAACGACGTATCGCTTCGCTATCTCGCCATGCCGGAACTGACCAAAGGTTTCGGGTTCCTGCAAGCCAAGCCGGCGACTGCTTTCTCGCCGGTGGCGGTCACGCCCGACGAGCTGGGCGATGCCTGGAAAGACGGCAAGGTGCACCTGCCGCTCATCACGCATTATAACGGCGCGCTCTACGGCAAGCCCAATGCCGGTGTCGACATGGTGTTCAACTTCCCGTTCCTGATCGCGCATGCGGCGCGCACGCGGCATCTGTCGGCGGGAACGATCTTGGGCTCCGGCACGGTTTCCAACAAAGATAAAAGCATCGGCTCCTCGTGCATCGTCGAGAAACGCACCATCGAAAAACTCGAGACCGGCGAATCAACAACGCCGTTCATGAAATACGGCGATACGGTCAAAATCGAAATGCTGGATGCCAAAGGCGCGTCGATTTTTGGAACGATTGAGCAAAAGGTCGTTCCTTACGCGTATAAGGCCATGAAAAAGACGGCGTGATGCTGAAACTCTATTCGTATTTCCGCTCCTCCGCTTCGTATCGCGTGCGCATCGCGCTGGCCATCAAGGGCCTGCCGTACGGCACGATTCCGATTAATTTGCTTAAATCCGAGCAGAAGGAAAGCGCCTACACCAAGCTCAACCCGCAGGGAAAAGTCCCGGCGCTGATCGACGGCAATCATCTGCTGACGCAGTCGCTGGCGATTATCGAATATCTGGAAGAGATGCATCCGTTTCCGGCGCTGCTCCCCAAACCGGCGCATGAGCGGGGGCGCGTGCGGGCGCTGTCGCATGCGGTGGCTTCCGACATCGCGCCGCTCAATAATCTGGGGCCGCTTAAATTCCTGACCGAAGATCTGAAACTTTCCGACGACGATAAAAACCGCTGGTACCAGCACTGGATCGCGGAAGGTTTCTCGGCGCTGGAGCACCTGCTCGCCGAGAGCGATTATACGGGGAAATTCTGCCACGGCGACGAACCGACGATGGCCGACTGCGTGCTCGTGCCGCAGATATTCAACGCCAAACGCTACAACGCCGATCTTTCGGCCTACTCCACCATTATGCGCATCGCCGAGACGTGCGAACAACATCCCGCTTTTCAAGCCGCGCATCCATCGAAGCAGCCGGACGCGGTATAAAATCTATTGCAGCTTAATCAGCTCGACCACGGCGCGGCCGTAGCGGCGCACATCGACGCTTTTGAATTCCGGCGGCAGGGCGATTTCCTCTTTGACATCGTGTTCGACGACGATGACCGAATCGGGCGCCAGCCACCCGCCCTCGTGCAAACTTTTTAAACTCGGCGCGATCAATTTGCTGAAATAGGGCGGATCGAGGAATACCAAATCGTAGGCTTTACGGGCTTTGCCGAGTTTCGTCGCATCGGCCAGCATGAAATCGACGGCAGCCATTTCCTGGATGCGCTCGGCATTATAGCGCGCGGCGGTGAGCGCCTCGCGCGCCTGGTCGATGAACAGCACGCGCGCTGCGCCGCGCGACAGCGCCTCAAGCCCGAAGGCGCCGGTGCCGCAAAACACATCGAGCACGTTTTTGCCGTCGAAGGTGTGTCCGTTCAAACCCGCCTTGCCGTGCGCCAGGATATTGAAAATGGCCTCGCGCGCGAAGTCCGACGTCGGGCGGATGGCATTGCCTGCTTCCTTGGGAAGTTCGAGTCTACGGCCTTTATGTTTACCGGAAATGATGCGCATGGGGTAAGTGATCAGTGGCTAGTGGTTGGTGGCGAGTATAGCAAAATAAATTCTTCTGGCCACTGTTCACTGACCACTGGCCACTCCGATAAAAGACTTCAGCACATTCCCGGGCACAGCTTTGATTTCGCCGCGGCCGAGGCTTCCCAGCACAAAGGGGCCGTAGGAGAGGCGGATCAGGCGGTTGACCTTGAGGCCGAAATGCTCGAAGATTTTGCGGATCTCGCGGTTCTTGCCTTCCTTGAGCGAAACCACCAGCCAGCGGTTGGCGCCGCCGCCTTCTTCCTGCGTCACCTCCATGCCTTGATAACGCACGCCGTCGATTGTCATACCTTTTCGCATACGCTCCAACGTATCGGGCATAATGGTGCCGAACGAGCGCACGCGGTAGCGGCGAATCCAGCCGCTCGAGGGCAATTCGAGCTTGCGCGCCAGGCCGCCGTCGTTGGTGAGCAGCAATAATCCTTCCGAATTTAAATCAAGCCTGCCGACGGAAATGACGCGCGGCATGCTTTTAGGCAATACGTCGAAGACGGTTTTGCGGCCTTGCTCGTCCTTGTGCGTCGTCACCAGCCCGGCCGGTTTGTGGTAGAGCCACAATCTTGTTTTCTCCGCCTCGGCGATGACTTTGCCGTCGACCGCAATGCGGTCGCTGTCGCTGACATTGAACGCCGGCGTGGTGATTTTCTTGTCGTTGACGCGCACGCGGCCAGCGATGATCCACGTCTCCGCCTCACGGCGCGAGCACAGTCCGGCGCGCGCCAGGCGTTTGGCGATGCGTTCACCGTCCATGGCAGGCTTCTACGAATGCTTTGAATATTTTTTTATCGGCAGGCGAAACATCGTATTCCGGATGCCACTGGACCCCTAAGCAAAACGGATGGCCGGGAAATTCGATGCCTTCGATGACGCCATCGGAGGTCTTGGCGTTGACGACCACTCCCGGCGCCGGTTTGGCGATGGCCTGGTGATGCGCGGTGTTGACGTCCATTGTGTCACTGTCGACGATTTTATGCAGCAGCGTGCCGCGTTCGATGGTGAGCGTATGGCCCGGCTCGGTGCGCGGATTTTTCTGCTCGTGCTCCAGCGCGTTCTTTATCGTATCAGGAATATGCTGGATCAGCGTGCCGCCCAAGACAACGTTGAGCAATTGCTCGCCGCCGCAAATGCCGAGAATGGGGATTTTTTTGTCAATCGCGCCGCGCGTGACGGCAAATTCGAACTTGGTGCGATTGTCTTTGGTCGAAGTTTTTTCATGCGTGTGGGATTCGCCGTATAATTCCGGCGAAACATCGAACGCACCGCCGGTCACGATCAGCCCGTCGATTAAATTAAGGTAATCTTCGGCGCGCGCCGCTTCGTGCGGCAGCGGCACGGGAAGCGCCCCGAAACGGCTCACCGCGGCGCAATAATTCTCACGCAGCGCGTACCACGGCATTTTGGAGTAACCGCCCGATGTCTCATAATCGAGCGTTATGCCAATCACCGGCGTTTTCACTTTTATTTTACTTTTCATCGAAAACTCATTATTTCTTAATCCATAGTTGTTATAGAAAATATAAACCCACCTAGCAAACAAACATTATGGAACGCCTAAAAGAATCCATCTCTCTGGCCACCATCGCCGGCACCATTTTCGGATTCGTACTGGTCCTCGGCGCTATCGCGCACGGCACCGAGAATTACTGGTCGTTCCTAAGCATGGAAGGCTTCCTGATCGTCATCGGCGGCACCATCGCCAACGCCTTCATGAGTTATCAAGCGATCTATGTCGTCAAGGCTTTCGAGGCGACGTGGCACATCATCAAGAAACCGAAAGCAACGCGCGAGGGCTTAAACGCCGAGATCATGCGGCTTATCAAATGGGCGTATCTCGTGCACGCCAAGGGGTTGGCAGGACTGGAAGGCGAAGTCGGCGAAAAAATAAAAGAGCCGCTGCTGCGTTACGGCACCGATCTGGTCATCACCGGCTACCCGCCGGACGTCATCCGCCGGATGATGAACACCGCCGTCGAGTCCGAATTCGAGCGCGCCATCACACCGGTGACGGTGCTGCGCAACATGGCCTCAACCGCGCCTGCCTTCGGCATGGTGGGAACGCTGGTCGGCATGATTATCATGCTTCAAAGCATCCGCGGCGACATGACGCAGATCGGCAACGGCCTCGCCGTGGCGCTGCTTGCGACGCTCTATGGCATTATCGTCGCCCGCCTGATCTGCCTTCCCGCCGCCGACAAGCTGATGCAGAAAGAGGAAATCATGCGCTTCCGCAATTTCATGATGACGGAAGGGCTGGTGCTTCTGGCCGAGAAACAAAGCCCACGCTTCATGCAGGACAAGCTCAACAGCTTCCTTGAGCCTTCGATCCACTTCAATCTCGATGAGCAGCTCAAGAAACCCGCCGCTGCAGCTAAAGCCGCCGGCTAAGCGATGGATAATTTATGAGCTGGGAAACCGACCACATACCCAAAAAAGAAGACAAGCACCGCGCACAGCAGGAAGGCGGTGTCGACGCCTGGCTGATGAGCTACGCCGACATGATCACCTTGCTCATGTGCTTCTTCATCATCTTCGTGTCGGTGTCCGAGCCCAAGCGCGACAAGTTCTCGCAAATCACCGAAGGGATCGTCAACCGCTTCGGCAAGGTCGACACGACAACGCCGCTTAAAGGCGTGTTCGAGTCGATGCAAAAAGCGGTCGAAGCGCATCAGGTATTGAAAGACGTCGCCGTCGAGCGCACGGAAAGCGGCGTCGCCATGGAAATTGCCTCGCGCTCATTTTTCCAGCCGGGCACGGCCGAACTCAACCCCGACAACATCTCGGTGCTGACCGATCTCGTCAATTCCTTGAAAGCCATTGATTTCATGGACTACCGCGTCATCATCGAAGGCCACACCAGCGACGAATATGTGGCGTCGATACTCTATCCTTCCAACTGGGAAATCTCCGGCGCGCGCGCGCAGCGCATGGTGCGCTACTTCGTCGAGCAGGGCGTGAAGCCTGACCGCATGCGCGCGGTCGCTTTCGCCGATACCAGACCGAAAGTGCCGAACCTAGGCGCCGGCGGCCAGCCGATCCTCGAAAACCGCGAAAAAAATGAGCGCGTGGTGATTAAGCTCGAGCGGGTGCTTTAATTCCCATTTCCTGACAAATCGCCGACGTCAAATCCGCACGGTTCAGCGTATAAAAATGGATATGCGTGGCACCGAAAGCGATTAATTTCCGGCATTGGGTGGCGGCGACTTTGATCGCCATGGCGTTCCGTTTTTCCGGATTATTGCCGGTACCTTCGAACATTTTCTCCAACCAATCGGGGACCGAGGCGCCGCACAGGGCGCTGAATTTTTTCGCCTGCTCGAAATTGGCGATCGGCATCAGACCGGGCACGATCGGGATTTTGATTCCGGCTTTCGCCGTCTTTTCGATAAAGCGGAAATAATGCTCAACGTCGAAAAAATACTGCGTGATGGCGCGCGTCGCTCCGGCGTTGATCTTGTGTTTTAAATAATCGATGCCGGCCTCGACGCTTTCGGCTTCGGGATGTTTTTCCGGAAACGCCGCCACCGTGATCTCGAAATCGCCGACGCGCCTGAGCCCCGCCACCAGCTCGGCGGCGTAACGGTACCCTTGCGGGTGCGGTTCATAGGTGGCACCTACCGGTGCATCGCCGCGTAGGGCAACGATATGCCGCACACCGGATTCCCAGTAATCCCTGGCCACGGCGTCAACATCGGCCTGGCTGGCATCGACGCAAGTCAAATGCGCCGCCGGTTTCAGCTTCGTCTCTTTCAGGATGCGCTTGACCGTGGCGTGCGTGCGCTCGCGCGTGGAGCCGCCGGCGCCGTACGTCACCGAAACAAACGCCGGTTTCAGCGGCGCCAGCTTAGTGATAGTCTCCCATAATTTATTCTCCATTTCCGGCGTCTTAGGCGGGAAAAACTCGAACGAAATGCTGGGGGTCGCGGCCATAATTGTTACCTCATACCATGCTTCATCGGGATTGTTTGTGGCTAATTTGCAACAAGCTGCGACTTTTATAACCGCAAGCCCCGTACCCGTTGCTGGCGAACTATTTATATCTATACTCCGGCATGAATAAACAATTTTTTACACGGTTTGCGTTCATAAACCCTTAAGGCATTGCCTGTATTATTTAGGCTTAAGGTAACCGGCTTGAACTGTGTAAATATAACTTTGCGGCGCTTGTGAAAAAATTTCCTGCTCCTCTTCTTGGATTTCTGGCTCTGGCGCTGGTGACGGCCGCCCCGGTCGCGCTCGCCGAAAGCAACTATGCCGCGCCCGATGAAGATTATGCGGTCGAGGGTAACGACCCGCTCGAACCCTTGAACCGCGCCGTATACCGCTTCAATTATGTCGTCGACGGCGTCGTCCTGAAACCGGCGGCGCAGATTTACCGCGGCGTCGTTCCCACCAAAGGCCGCGAGATGGTCACCAATGTTCTTGAAAATATCTATGCGCCGGTCACCGTCGCCAACTCCGTGTTGCAGGGCGATCCGCAAAACAGTTTCGCCTCGTTCTGGCGTTTCATCTTGAACAGCACGTTCGGCGTTCTGGGCTTGTTCGATGCCGCCTCGGAAATGGGACTTAAATCGCGCACCACCGATTTCGGCCAGACGCTGGCGATCTACGGTTTCGGCAGCGGGCCTTACGTCGTCCTCCCCATCATCGGCCCCTCCAATGCGCGTGACACCGTCGGCCGCGTCGGCGATGTGTTCATGAATCCGTTCAACTATATCGATGACGGCGTTTCGCTCACCATCTGGTCGGCCACCGCCGTCGACAAGCGCTCGAACAACATGAAGCTCCTGGATGATATCTACAGCAGCTCGCTCGATCCCTACAGCACGTTCCGTAGCGGCTACACGCAGCACAGGAGCGCCGCCATCTCCCGCGCCAAAGCCGCGCGCAGCAAAAACCTCCGCGATGCGGGCTTTCAGTAAGCCATGACGCTGCTTCGTTCCGTTCTTCTGACGCTTGCCATCGCCGCCGCTCCGGTTACGGCTGCCCATGCCGGCGACAGCGGCAGCGCCGGGCAATACATTCAGAAGATCGGCGATCAGGCGCTGGCCACTATTTCCAACGGCAAGCTGTCCAAAGCGCAAAAACAATCCAGGCTCGATGTGATTTTCTCAGGCAACGTCGATATCCCGTGGGTCGGACGCTTCGTGATGGGGCGTGCCTGGCGCGACGCCACCGAGGCGCAGAAGGCGCGCTACCTCAAGGAATATCAGCGGTTCCTGATCAAGCATTACACCTCCCGTTTCGCCGACTATACCAGCGGCACCTTCAACATCACCGGCACCAAGACCGACGGTGACGCCGAATATACGGTCAGCATGGAGTTGATCGGCAACAACAAGAACGACGAGCCGGTCCTGGTCGATTACCGCGTGCGCAAGGGCGACGGCGGCTTCAAGATTTTCGACGTCATCGTCGAGGGTGTCAGCTTGATCACGACGCAACGTTCGGAATTCTCTTCTGTCATCAACCAGCACGGCATTGATTACCTGATTAACCAGCTCGCCAACCGGTCGATGCCCGACAGCGCCGCTAGCACCGCTTCGAGGTGACGCCAGTCACCCGCATTTCCCAAGACACATAAAACGGATATGATACAAAGTCGCTAGGCTGCGTCGGATGCGCAGGTTGGCGAAAATCCGGAGCGGAGCGTACACACTGGTACGTGAGCACCGGAAGTTGAGTCAGCCAAGCAAGCCGGCCAGCCTAGTAGACTTTTGGGGTCGTAGCTCAGTTGGATAGAGCAGCGGTTTCCTAAACCGCAGGTCGGAGGTTCGAATCCTCTCGATCCCACCACCCTACGCCCTGCGGGCTTCGGGTGGCGCGCCACCCGGAGTTTTAACGCAGGATGGCAGGCCACCTTTAGGTGGACTGGCGCGCGAAGGCGACCTTAGGCGTAGGAGTGTCGCCCGAAGCTCGAAGAGCGTAGGGGGACTGGCAAAAACAATTGGATGGGAAACAACCGTAGACAGGCTAGGCGCCCGCCGCCATCACCGCTTCCATCTTGGACGACGGCACAAGCTCCATCTGCTTGCCTTTGCCCAGGGCATGTAAATGCGTACGGTCGAATTCCAGCGCATCGCCCGACACCGACGCCTTAAGCTGCGGCAAGAGCGCATTCAACGTCTGCGCACCTGCTGCCGGCTCGATGCCTAGCTGGCGGCAAAGCTGTTTGCTTTCCCAGCGCACCCGGTTCCCAGACACTACGGTGCCGTTTTCGTCGATGGCGCGAACCATGTGATTGGTCAGGACGAGGTCGTGCCCGTCGCGGATGGCCTCGAGCATGCCGGTTTTGAAAACCAGCATTCCATAATAATGGCCAGCGGGAATAACTTGCGCCTGCCCAAGCACGCGCACGATATCCGTCAGACGATTACTATCCCGCGTATCCATGCCGAAAATACCCGCCAAGGCAGCGCCGTCAAGCTCGAGAGTGCGCGCCGTATAGCGGCCGTCCCCTTGCGCGGCCTTGTCGGTGGTGTCGCGGCCTTGCTTTAAAATCTCCGCCGCCTGCTGTGAAGTAATAACGGGTCGATAGTCCATAAATGCTCCTGATCGTTTGAAAAGAGGGTTAACGCTATACCCTAGGTCCGGCCGGTTGCTTGGATTCCCGGCGCAATTCTTCTTCCTGCCACGTCGTGGAATCCCCTCGATTCGCCGCCGCTTCTCCCGGCGTATGACCATTCAGTCGGCGATCCTTTGCTTTTTGCGTTTGATCCGCAACATCCGCAATCAATACAGATTGATTGATGATGCTCTCTAATTGAGCACCATCCAGAACGATATCGACACTATTCAATTGTTTACATGGGATGCCCAACACCTTCGCCGTTTCTTTCACCAGATCAACCCCGCTTACGTTGTAATATCCAACATGTGCTTCTTTTGAGCCGTAATAGCCAATCGTTTTGGGCCCAAAGTTTCCTTTTTCATCCGTTATAGGCGTTCCTGAAAACGATTTACCAGTCATCCTCAACAACAGATTTTGAAAAACCGCCACCGGATCGATGTCACTTCCCTGCGGCAATGCTGCGCGCGTTTCTTTCACGACGTCCGCGATTAACATAGATCGCGTGAGGACACTTTCCAACTGCGCCCGATCCAGCACGATACCGTTACCATCCAACTTTCTGTACGCAACACCCAGCCGCTTGGCGGTTTTCTCGATCAGCGCCGCCTTGCCCGGTGTCAGCCTATAATAGCCAACCGTTCCTTTATCTATGTCCGTTAAGGGCTGATCTGAAAGCGATAGATCGGACGATTTTAGCAACGGATCAGCCAGTTTCAGCAGCAGATTATGGAAAACCGCCGCAGGATCAGCTTCAACCACATGCATTATCGATGTGTGCTTATCAGCTAATACACTGCCAATCAGCAAACCCAGTTTTTCTTTTATTGCGTGAGCTTCATTGTTAACAAACATTTCTCATCCTCCCTAAAAAATAATGACCCCATATTACACGAAACCGGGCGGTATAAATGTTAAGATTTCGTTACAATTGTCCTTTCCCGCTTAAACCCATTGACTTCCCCCCAAAAACCGGCTAGTTTGCTTAGGAATTAAGGGCGTTCTGCCCCGCCGGAAGTTTCCGGCATCGCGTTTTCCTTCCCCATTTTTACCCTCCTCTCAAACCACCTCCTCACCCCTAGCAAAGTATTCCCATGAAACTCCAGGACCTCAAGCTCAAGAATGCTGACGAACTTTTGAAACTCGCCGAAAGCGCCGGCGTCGAGAACGCCAGCACCATGCTGAAGCAGGAGATGATCTTCGGCATCTTGAAGAAACAGGCCGAGAACGGCGAGGCCATTACCGCCGAGGGCGTCATCGAGATATTGCAGGACGGGTTCGGCTTCATGCGCTCGCCCGCCGCCAATTACCTCGCCGGCCCGGACGATATTTATGTCAGTCCCAGCCAGGTGCGGCGCTTTTCTTTGCGCACCGGCGACACCGTCGGGGGCGAAATTAGGGCGCCCAAAGACGGCGAGCGTTATTTCGCGCTGGTCAAGGTGAATGCTATCAATTTCGACGACCCGGAGGCCGTCAAGCACCGCATCAATTTCGACAACTTGACACCGCTCTATCCCGACCGCCGCATCAAGCTCGAGATCGAAGACAAGGTCACCGCCAAAGGCAAAAAAGAAGATTTGTCGATGCGCGTCGCCGATATCATCGCCCCGCTCGGCTTCGGCCAACGCGCGCTGATCACTGCCCAGCCGCGAACCGGTAAAACCGTGTTCCTGCAAAACATCGCCCACGCCATCGCCGCCAACCATCCCGACGCGTATCTCATCGTGCTCTTAATCGACGAGCGCCCGGAAGAAGTCACCGACATGCAGCGCACCGTTAAGGGCGAAGTGGTTTCCAGCACCTTCGACGAACCGGCGACGCGCCACGTGCAGCTGGCCGAGATCGTCATCGAGAAGGCCAAGAAGCTGGTCGAGCATAAAAAAGATGTGGTGATTTTATTGGATTCGATCACGCGCCTGGCGCGCGCTTACAACACCGTCGTGCCGTCATCGGGTAAAGTGCTTACCGGCGGCGTCGACGCCAACGCATTGCAACGCCCGAAACGTTTCTTCGGCGCGGCGCGTAATATCGAACATGGCGGCTCGCTTACCATTATCGCCACGGCGCTTATCGACACCGGCTCGCGCATGGACGAGGTCATCTTCGAAGAATTCAAAGGCACCGGCAACAGCGAAATCATTCTGGACAGGAAGCTCGCCGACAAGCGCACCTTCCCCGCCATCGACATCACCAAGTCCGGCACGCGCAAGGAAGATTTGCTGGTCGACAAAGGCACGCTCACCAAAATGTGGGTCATGCGCAAAATCCTGGGGCCGATGGGCGCCCAGGACGGCATCGAGTTCCTGCTCGATAAACTCCGCGAGACCAAGAACAACGATGAGTTCTTTGATAAGATGAATAAGGCGTAGTTTTGAGAGTATATGCTAAGAGACTATTCCTCACCGTTATTTTACATTGAGATGGGTAAAAATAATGTTGGGATAGTTATCCCCGGTGAAGACGAGGAAAAAGTCTCGCCCATGGTGGGGATCATTGTGGGCAACGTCAACGGTACATACTATACGTTCAACAACAATAACGGTAAGCTCACTCCTTCCACCATGTCTCTACACGGAGGGGGTTACGGAATCAGCGTAATAGGCTTTCCCTATCATAAAGAATATCACAATAATTTTAATGGCACATTTCAGGTAATGGAAACCAGTTTCGGTTGGGAAGATAAAAAATTTACCCCACGAAAAGTGGAAAAGAAAGAATCTGCAGAAATAGTTGCCAACGACTGGACATTCGCCATGGAAGCCTTGCACAAGGCACAATCTATGGCAGCATGCCCAAAATGGCTTAAAAATGCTACTATTGTACCCATTACACGAAAACCCAAAGCGAGGGGGCAAGAATAATACGCGTGGACACCTCGTTCCGACGATTGTTGCTGATATTTTCGCTCTCGATTTGCGCCGTGTTCGCCGTGCGCTATATCCCGATTCTGTTGCACGGAAACGCGCACTTTGCCGAGGATTTTGCCGTTTATTGGAAGGCACTCGCTGCGTTCGATAGCTGGCCGCCCGCCTCACCTTATCATGCCGGAGTCGATGCGCATTATTTTGAAGGCGTCACCACCAACTATCATCCTTACCTCAATCCACCGTTTTTTTTATTCCTGCTCTGGCCGCTCAAGTTTTTGCCTTACGCAGCAGCGATCTTCGTCTGGTACGCCGCGCAACTTTACTTTGCCGCCTGGGTGATGAACCGGAAAGACGTGCGCGCGCTGTGGCCGGCATGGTCGGCACAGCCGAATTATCTTGTGAATAGTTTTATCGTATCGCTGCCGTTTATGGTGAATACGGTGCTCTGCGGGCAAATTGGAATTTTACTCGCGGCGATTATGGTGCTGGGGCTGGCGCTCCTTAAGGAAAAACCATTTGTCGCCGGCGCTGTGCTGGCGCTGCTTACTATCAAACCACAGCTCTCGCCGGTCGTGGGCATTCTGCTTTTGTTCGGTCGGCATGGTCGTGCGCTGCTGGCCTATATCTCCGGCGTGGCGCTGCTTGCGGTTTCAGCCACTGCCGTGTGGGGGCTTGCCATCTGGCAAGACTATAACGACGCGCTCACGCTCCATACCGGCATGATGCAACTGCCGACGATCCCCGCCGCCTACCAGATGCAGCTTATCAGCATCTATGGCGGCATGAAATTGCTTGGGCTGGAAAATAATATCGCGTTCATGGCGCAAGCCGCCGCTGTGTTTGCTGCGTTTATCGCGCTGGCCTGGCGCGCTTATAAGGAACCGTTTGCATCTTCCACCTTTGCGCTGATGCTGGCCGCGGCGTTCCTGATGAGTTTCTATGTATTGCAATACGACGCCGTGCTATTGGCCGCCGCGCTGCTATTCCTGATAAACGCCCCGCTCCATGCCGTGGGGAGATTAATCGTCATCGTAACGCTGGCATCGGGAATTGTCGTACCCCTGTTGCAGTTTGGCGGCATCCCCGTTGGGGCGATAACCGTCCTTCTTTTATGGGGATTATGCTTGCACCGCTGTGCAAAAAGGCGTTTCATAGCGGCCTAAGCGGTTTAACACTACATTAAGGCTTTGCGCCTACACTTTCGTTTCATTTACGTCTTTCAAGGGGGATTTATGGCTGCACGTAAGAAAATCGCACTGATCGGCGCCGGGATGATCGGCGGCACGCTCGCGCACTTAATCGAACTCAAGAATCTGGGCGACGTCGTACTCTTCGACATCGCCGAAGGCCTGCCGCAGGGCAAGGCGCTGGATATTTCGCAATCGAGCGCCGTCGACGGCGCCGACGTGCACTTAAAAGGCACCAACGATTATAAGGATATCGCAGGCGCAGACGTCGTCATCGTGACGGCGGGCGTGCCGCGCAAACCCGGCATGAGCCGCGACGATTTGGTTGCCATCAATACCGGCATCGTCACCACCGTGGCGCAGAACATCAAGAAACATTGCCCGAACGCCTTCGTCATCGTCATCACCAATCCTTTGGACGCGATGGTGTGGGTGATGCAGAAAGTATCGGGCCTACCGCATAATAAAGTCGTCGGCATGGCGGGCGTGTTGGATTCCTCGCGTTTTGCCTTCTTCCTCGCCGAGGCGCTGCACTGCTCGATCTCCGACATCAACGCCTTCGTGCTGGGCGGTCACGGCGACACGATGGTTCCCGTCGTCAACTACACGACGATCTCCGGCATTCCGCTCCCCGAATTCGTGAAAATGGGTTGGATAAAACAGGACGCGCTTGACAAAATCGTGCAGCGCACGAGGGACGGCGGCGCCGAAATCGTGAACCTGCTCAAAACCGGCTCGGCGTTTTATGCGCCCGCGGCCAGCGCCATCCGCATGGCCGAAGCCTATTTATTCGACAAGAAACGCATCCTCCCCTGCGCCGCGCATCTTTCGGGACAATACGGCGTGAAAGACTTATACGTTGGTGTACCGGCATTGATCGGCGCCGGTGGTGTCGAAAAAATCGTCGAGATTTCGCTCTCGGCGGAGCAAAAAACCATGTTCGATAAGTCGGTGGCGGCAGTCAAAGGACTGTGCGATTCAGTGAAGCTCGAACAAAAAGCGGCGTAGCGGCGCATTGCGGGATCCGGTGCATGAAGGCAAAAATTATGGGATTCTTTGACGATCGAGTGGAAATGTTTTTCTCTAAAGACGGGAGAGGCGATACGGTATGCAATCTCCCCGGAATGTCCGTAGGCTATGTTGTTGCGAAAGAGCAAGAAGAGCAGTTACGATTTCTACTCAAGAGATACACCCAGTATTTCTTTATCGGCGTGATCGTTTTCGCTACCATGCTCATAATCGCATCCCATAGTTTTGTCATAACGGGAAAAGGTATTCCTCCTAACCGGATGCTTGGGGGAATCGAAGCGCTTTTTTTCTGTTTTATACTGGCCTATCTCCCCTTGCTATACATCGGGAGCAATTGGATATATCGTCCGGCCTTCAAAAAATTAGTTGCCGCCAACCCCTCCGTTTCCCGAAAAAAATGGACGTTCACCGACTATTGTAAGAAGCGTGCCGAAACATCCACATGGAAGTCGTTGCTTATTACAGCGGCTATAGCCACTATAGGCACGGTCGCGCTCCTTTTCGGAGATGGCTATAATTTTAGTCGCAATCCTTTTTCTGTGATACTATTCGGGCTGCTACTTTTTACTATAGGCTATATCATCTGGCTTAAACGAAAACCCAACACCCTGTAACTGAACCGTGCCCCGCCATGCGGCGGGGATGAGGAGACAAAAATGAATATCCATGAGTACCAGGCGAAGCAGATTTTAAGCCGCTACAAAGTGCCGGTGCCGCGCGGGCACATGGCCTATACGCCCAACGAAGCCGTGCAGGCGGCGCAGAACCTGGGCGGGAAATTGTGGGTGGTGAAGGCGCAGATCCATGCCGGCGGCCGCGGTAAAGCCGGCGGCGTCAAGCTGGCGAAAACTCTGGACGAGGTGGAATCGCTCGCACGCAAAATGATCGGCATGACGTTGGTCACGCACCAGACCGGCCCGGAAGGAAAAGTCGTAAAACGCATCTATGTCGAGGAAGGCACCTCGATAAAAAAGGAACTTTATTTGAGCATGCTGATCGACCGCGCCACGTCGCGCGTCACCTTCGTCACCTCCGCCGAGGGCGGCGTCGAGATCGAGGAAGTGGCCGAGAAGCATCCCGAAAAAATTATCAAGCTGTCGATCGATCCGGCGGCAGGCATGCAGCCGTTCCATTCGCGCAAAATGGCGTTTGGCTTAAAGCTGCCGAAAGAACTGCACGCCAAGTTCGACCATTTCGTCAATGCGCTCTACCAGGCGTTCATGGATACCGATGCCTCGCAGCTTGAGATCAATCCGCTGGTCATCACCGGCGAAGGCGAGCTGGTGGCGCTTGACGCCAAGTTCAATTTCGACGAGAACGCCCTCTTCCGCCACAACTTCATCTATGAGTTGCGCGACCCCGACGAGGAAGACCCGCTCGAGCAAAAAGCGGCGCGCTATGGCCTCTCGTATGTCAAAATGGACGGCAATATCGGCTGCATGGTCAACGGCGCCGGATTGGCGATGGCGACCATGGACATCATTAAATTATACGGCGGCACGCCCGCAAACTTTTTGGACGTCGGCGGCGGCGCAACGAAGGAAAAAGTCACCGAAGCCTTCAAGCTCATCATGTCCGACACCAACGTCAACGGCATCCTCGTCAATATCTTCGGCGGCATCATGCGCTGCGACATCATCGCCGAGGGCATCATCACGGCGGCCAAGGAAATCAATCTGCACGTGCCGCTGGTCGTGCGCTTAGAGGGCACTAACGTCGAGCTCGGCAAGAAGATGCTCGCCTCGTCGGGACTCGCGATTACGACAGCGGATAATTTAGGCGACGCGGCGGAAAAAATCGTCGGCGCAGTGAAGAGGAAGGCCGCTTAGGTTATGACAAAGTCAGCACACAATCCTTTCTCAGTAAAAATTACCGGGGGTGAATTTGGCATTGCCGGCACCCGGGATAAAGGCATTGTAAGTTTTAAAGGGGTATCCTGTGAATTCGATTCCAATCAATCACAAGCGACCCTCACGCTCGCGCCCCAGTCGGGCGAATCTGTAATCTTGAATATACAGGTTAGCCCAAGACCGCAAATTATTGATCAGACAATAAAACAAATTACGCAATTATTTGAGCAAAAGAAAATCGATCGAGCAGAGGCGGCAACGCTTTTTGAGGCAGCAGGACAAGTTTATTCTGCAGTAGCCGGTAGGCATGCTTTGGGAGCCACACAAATGAATTCTTTTACCCCAGATGTAAATGATGGGTTTGAGGCTCGAAATACTGCCAGTAACAGATTAAATGAAATGGCCGTTTCTTATGCCGAGTATCTAGTTTCTAATGCTACACAGACAGCGACACCGCACTCTAAACCACCAAAGATTGGAAGATAGGATGTAATTATGTCCATACTCGTCAATAAAAATACCAAAGTCATTTGCCAGGGCATCACCGGCCGTGAAGGGACTTACCATAGCGAGCAGGCAGCGGCGTACGGCACGCAGATGGTGGGCGGCGTGACACCCGGCAAGGGCGGAACGACGCATATCAATATGCCGGTGTTCGACACCGTCGAAGAAGCGGTCAAGAAAACCGGCGCCAACGCCTCGGTGATTTACGTGCCGCCCAAATTCGCGGCCGACGCCATATTGGAAGCCATCGACGCCAAAATCGAACTGGTGGTCTGCATCACCGAGGGCATTCCTGTTTTAGATATGGTGAAGGTGAAGCGCGCACTCAGCGGCACCAAGACGCGCCTCATCGGCCCCAACTGCCCCGGCGTCATCACGCCCGGCGAATGCAAGATCGGCATCATGCCAGGCCATATCCATAAGAAGGGAAAAATCGGCATCGTCTCGCGCTCCGGCACTTTGACCTATGAAGCGGTGGCGCAAACGACGGCGGAAGGCCTCGGCCAATCCACCTGCGTCGGCCTTGGCGGCGACCCGGTCAACGGCACCAACTTCATCGACTGCCTGGAACTGTTTTTAGCCGATCCGGAAACGCAGGCCATCGCCATGATCGGCGAAATCGGCGGCGACGCCGAGGAGCAGGCGGCGGACTTCATCAAGAAAAGTAAAACCAAAAAACCGATCGTCGGCTTCATCGCCGGCCGCACGGCGCCTCCGGGCCGCCGCATGGGCCACGCCGGCGCGATTGTATCGGGCGGCAAAGGCGGCGCCGACGACAAGATCGAAGCGATGAAATCGGCGGGCATCGTCGTCTCCGACTCGCCTTCCGCCATCGGCAGCACCCTGGCGCAAATGCTAAAGAAGAAGGCGGCGTAACAAACCCCGCATAAGCGAAACGCATTACGGGGTCTGGAGACAATATGGCATTCGAAAGAGAACTAGGAAAGGATGAAGAAGGGCAGTGTATTACCTACACGCCTACCCCTCCTAATCACCCTTGGTTAGGGACTGTCCAAATTATTAGAGATACTGAAAAACCTATCGTGATATCGATTCATCTGAAAAGTCCAGACGGGGAAGAATATAAAGAAGATCTTGCCAGACAGGCTTCAAATAACTTATTGGCAATGAGTGAATTTCTTTCAGGCCGCGTGACACACTCTCGAACCGCTGCTCGCATAGAAAAGGAGATAATTGAAGAACGCGGCGGGGTTTATGTAGGCCCTTTTCCTTTTGAATGTGGCCCTACTAGTAAAATACGCTATGTTCTGAGCCAAGCAAATATTCCAAGGGATATTCAGGAAGCAGTAATGACTGATTTGCAACAAATATGGTCAAGAACACCAAAATAGGATAAACATACCAGACCCCGCAACAAGTGCGGGGATAGGAAACATATGACCAGCCCGTTCGAATCCACCCCTCTCTTCATCTCCAACGCGACGTTCGTTGAGGAGTTGTACGAGCGTTATCTGCAAAATCCGCAGTCGGTGGACGCCAGCTGGCGCGAGCTGTTCAAGAGTGCGACCAACGGCGCAAACCCCAAAGCGCAGGCAAGCTGGACGCAAATTTCGAGTAAAGTCATTGGCGTTAAAGAAGAGGCATTAGGCATTAGTGATTCGGGATTAGGGAAAGACAAAAAATCCTCCAATGCCCAATCCCTAATGCCTAATCCCCAAGCCGTCCAGGCTGCCATCCACGATTCCATCCGCGCTATCATGATGGTGCGCGCCTACCGCGTGCGCGGGCATCTGATCGCCAACCTCGATCCGCTCGGCATCGAAGTGAATGACCACCATCCCGAGCTCGATCCGGCGTCTTACGGTTTTTCGGAAGCCGATATGGAGAAAGAAGTATTTTTAGATGGTTCGCTTGGCATCGAAAAAGCCAAGCTCAAGGACATCGTCGCCACGCTGCGCCAAACCTACTGCGGCAATATCGGCGTCGAGTTCATGCATATCCAGCATCCCGACCAGAAAGACTGGATACAGAAAAAATTCGAGACCGACCGCGGCAACTTCTCGCTGTCGCTCGAAGATAAAAAAGCCATCTGGAACACGCTCTCGGAAGTCGAATCGTTCGAGCAGTTCCTGCAGCTCAAATACACCACCACCAAACGCTTCTCGATCCAGGGCGGCGACGCCATGCTGCCGGGGCTCGAGGCCATGATTCATATTTCCTCGAAGCTGGGCGTCAAGGACATCACCATCGGCATGCCGCACCGCGGCCGCATGAACGTGCTGACCACCATCATGGGTAAGCCCTATGCCGAGCTGCTCTCGATCTTCCACGGCAATCTCGATTTCCCGGAATGGGTGACCTCCTCCGGCGACGTGAAATACCATCTCGGCTGCTCGGTCGACCGCGCCACACCGTACGGCAAAGTGCATTTATCGCTCCTGGCCAATCCGTCGCACCTCGAGGCCGTCGATCCGGTCGTCGTCGGCAAAGTCCGCGCCAAGCTCGACATTTTCGGCGACGAAGAAGACAAAGGCACGGCCATGGGCATCATGATGCACGGCGACGCGGCCTTCGCCGGACAAGGCGTCGTGGCGGAGGTGCTGGCGCTTTCGGAATTGCGCGGCTACCGCACCGGCGGCTCGATTCACATCATCGTCAACAACCAGATCGGCTTCACCACCAGCCCCAAATATTCGCGCTTCACGCCCTACCCGACCGACGTCGCCAAGGCCGTGCAGGCGCCGATCTTCCACGTCAACGGCGACGATCCGGAAGCGGTGGTCTATGTCTGCAAACTAGCCGCCGAATTCCGGCAGCAGTTCAAGCGTGACGTCGTCGTCGATATTTTCTGTTACCGCAAATACGGCCACAACGAGGCCGACGAGCCGATGTTCACGCAGCCGATTATGTACCGCGAGATCTCGCAAAAGCCGCTGCCGGCGCAGATTTATTCCGACAAACTGGTTGGCGAAGGCACCATCTCCGAACAGGAAGCGACGGGAAAGATGGCCGAGTTCAAGGCCTTCTTCGAGAAGCAATACGACGCGGCCAAAAATTACAAGCCCAACAAGGCCGACTGGCTGGAAGGCCAATGGTCGGGCTTGGAAAAAGCCAAGGCCGATGCGGCGCCGGAAGATACCGGCGTTTATGTCAAAAAATTAAAAGAAATCGGCATGGCGATTTCCAAGATTCCGCCGAACGTCAAACTGAATTCAAAAATCGTCCGCCAGCTGGAAACCAAGCAGAAGATGATGGAAAGCGGCTCCGGCATCGACTGGGCAACGGCGGAAGCACTGGCATTCGGAAGTTTACTTACCGAAGGATTCGGCGTGCGGCTTTCCGGCCAGGACTGCGAGCGCGGAACATTTTCACAGCGGCATTCGGTTTTGATCGACCAGGAAACCGAGGAGCGCTACATCCCGCTCAACAACATCAGTGAAAAACAAAAAACCTACGAAGTCATCAACAGCTCGCTCTCCGAATTCGCCATCCTGGGCTACGAATACGGCTATTCGCTGGGGCAACCCAACCACCTCACGCTGTGGGAAGCGCAGTTCGGCGATTTCGTCAACGGTGCGCAGGTCATCATCGACCAGTTTATCTCCAGCGGCGAAGTGAAATGGCTCAGGATGTCGGGGCTCGTCATGCTGCTGCCGCACGGCCACGAAGGCCAGGGGCCGGAGCATTCGTCGGCGCGTCCTGAAAGATTTTTACAGCTCTGCGGCGAAGACAATATGCAGGTGGTCAACTGCACCACGCCCGCTAACTATTTCCATGTGCTGCGCCGCCAGCTGCACCGCAAATTCAGGAAGCCGCTCATCGTCATGACGCCAAAATCGCTGCTGCGCCATAAGCTCTGCGTTTCGACGCTGGAGGATATGGGCAAGGGCACGCACTTCAAGCGCGTCATCCCCGAAACCGAAAAACTCCGGAAGGACGACGGCATCCGCCGCGTCGTGCTGACTTCCGGCAAAGTCTATTACGATCTGTTCGAGGCGCGCGCCGCTCAGAAGATCGACGACATCGCCATCGTGCGCGTCGAGCAGTACTACCCCTTCCCCGCCAAAGAGCTCAAAGCCGAACTGTCGCGCTACCCCAACGCCGAAGTCGTATGGTGCCAGGAAGAGCCGGAAAACATGGGCGCTTACCGTTTCATCGGCCCCAAGCTGGGCGATGTGCTGGAGGAACTGGGCCGCAGCAACCTGCGCATCCGCTACGCCGGCCGCGCTGAAGCCGCATCCCCCGCCGCCGGATATTTGAAGATCCACGAGAAAGAGCAACGGCAACTTGTCGAGTCAGCTTTACAATTCGCTAACGCCAAACTAAAAACAGTAAAGGCGTAAGTCTAAAACATAAGGAGCTGTCATGGCCGGGGAAATTGTCGTACCGAATTTAGGGGAATCCGTAAGCGAAGCCACCGTCGCCAAGTGGTTCAAGAAACCCGGCGACGCCGTGGCGCAGGACGAGCCGCTCTGCGAACTCGAAACCGAAAAAGTGACGATGGAAGTCAACGCCCCCGCCGCCGGAACGCTTAAAGATATCGTCGTCAAGGAAGGCCAGACAGTCAAAGTCGGAACGGTGCTGGGAAATATCACCGTCGGCGCCGCGGGCGCCAAAGCCGCGCCGGCGAAAACGGCGGCTCCCGCAGCCAGGCCGGCAGCCCCTGCTATGCAAGTACCATTGATGCCGCGCTCTGCCGGCGCAACCGCTCCTCAATCCGGCCCTGCGGCGCGGAAACTTATTGCGGAATCCGGTGTAGACCCGATGTCGATTGCCGCCAGCGGCAAAGGCGGACGGCTTACCAAAAGCGACGTATTGATGGGAACGGGAACGGTAGCACCGGCTCCCGCGCTTAACATTCCGAGCAAACCTGCCCACGCGGCACCGGTCGCACTGGCCGTCGCTGGAAACCGTGAAGAGCGCGTGAAGATGAGTAAGCTGCGTCAGGTCATCGCCAAGCGCCTCAAGGAATCGCAGAACACAGCGGCTATCTTGACCACGTTTAACGAGATCGACATGAGCAATTTGATGGCGATCCGCAATGAATATAAAGACGCTTTCGAGAAAAAATACGGCGTCAAGATGGGCTTCATGTCGTTCTTCGTCAAAGCGGCGGTGAATGCGCTAAAGGAAATCCCCGCCGTCAACGCCGAAATCCAGGGCGACGAAATCGTTTATAAAAATCACTACGACATCGGCGTCGCCGTCGGCACCGAGCAAGGCCTCGTGGTGCCGGTGATCCGCAATGCCGACCAATTGGGCTTTGCCGACTGCGAAAAAGAAATCGGGCGGCTGGCCGCCAAGGCCCGCGACGGCGCGCTATCGATGGACGATTTAACCGGCGGCACGTTTACGGTGTCAAACGGCGGCGTCTACGGCTCGCTGATGGCAACCCCCATCATTAACCCGCCGCAATCGGGCATTTTGGGGATGCACAAAATCGAGGAGCGCCCCATCGCCGTCAAAGGGCAAGTCGTGGTCAAGCCGATGATGTACGTCGCGCTCTCCTACGACCACCGCATCATCGACGGCAAGGAATCGGTGACGTTCCTGGTGCGCGTCAAGGAAGCCATCGAGGATCCGAGACGGTTGCTGTTGGGGCTTTAATGCCTCCCGGTTGATTTTATATTAGAATCAACAGGCAATCGCTGTCTTCAAATCTTCACAAACTATGCTTTGTCAAAAGATGGGGTGATTGTTAATATGTTTCTACATATTAACAATCACCCCAGTGGAGAAAAAATATGACGCAGGAACCACCGAGAAAAGACAGGCCCATGACACGCGAAAACGATCTCCCCGGCCTGGTACCGGAAACCGCAGCGGGATCGCCGGATCAGGCGGAGCTGTATAGAAGCCGCCAAAGGACATTTAATACCGGCTATCGCAGGCTATCGAACGACTCGATCACAGCGCTGGCAATGGCAGCCCTGATGGTAAGCGGCGCGCTGGCCGGCATTCGTTGCTTGCAGCCGGCAGTATCCGGGGCAAAATCGCATACCATGACGCCGGAAGAAGCGCATGACGCATTTTCCAAGACGCTGGATGAAATAAAAGAAAACGCGCGCGCCATCGTCGCCGAAGGCGCCGGCGCCTTCCCGAAGGGCGATGCGCAAGGAGAGAAATTCTACGTCGCCATCGACCGCGCCAAAGACTACCTGCGGAAGGAAAATCCTAAAACCGCTCTGAACGCCATTCTGGAAGCCTCCCGCCGCGCGCCGCTGGAGAACAACACGACCACCAAGCGCATTCGTGACAACGTCATTTTCCCGCTCGGCAATATGGCGGAGGCTTTGACCAACGCCATCGCCGTACAAAATGCGGCCAGGCAGCCCTAATAGCTCCTCTTGGATTTAGAAAAATTTCCTCTATAGTACCCCTAATCAATGATGAGGGGTTATGTCTCTATTCGATGTAGTCGTTATCGGTGGCGTTCCTGGTGCGCGTCAAGGAAGCGATCGAAGATCCGCGCCGGTTGCTGCTGGGGCTTTGATATAAGTCTTCCCTGCGCGCCATCAGGATGTCCTAATGCCTTTTTCTGAAACACAACGTTATATTGTTACGGAAGTCCCATCGACAATAATGGGTATTCATATTCAACAAGTCTTTTCTGTTACTACCAATTCCAGAAAAGAAGCTGCCGAATATGAAATTACTTTATGGGGCCAACCTGATAGTAACGGCAGCGGCAGAGAATTATTAACGCAAATGGCACAATGGGGCGCACACGCACATTCTTATGGCAAAGGCCCGGATGCTCAGGTCAATGCCCGTGTAACTTTAAAAAAACGCGAAGGCGTTCTTGGATTTCTAAGGGTATTGCAAACGGGCGGACATATAACCAGTTTACAGATAGAAGAAATCAAGCGACAATTCGGTATCGACCGGCAAGCAGAGCGTGGCGGCAATCTGAGCGAATAGCAAATAAAGGAAAAAAATGAGCGAATTCGATGTAGTGGTGATCGGTGGCGGGCCGGGCGGGTATGTGGCGGCGATCAGGGCCGCGCAGCTCGGCATGAATGTCGCCTGTGTCGAGATGCGCGGCAGTCTGGGCGGCACGTGTTTGAACGTCGGCTGCATTCCGTCGAAGGCGCTGCTCGATTCCTCGGAAAAATTCGAGGACGTCAAAAAACATTTCTCCGAGCACGGCATCAAGGCGCAGGCGGGGCTCGATCTTAAAACGATGATGGGGCGGAAAGACAAGGTGGTGCTCGACCTCACCAAGGGCATCGAGGGCCTGTTCAAGAAAAATAAAGTCACTTACGTCAAGGGCAAAGGCAGCATCAAATCGGCTACGGAAGTGCTGGTTGATGGGAAGCAATCGCTCAAAACAAAAAATATTATTATCGCCACCGGCTCGGAAGTCACACCCCTTCCCGGCATCGCCATCGACGAGAAAAAAATTGTGTCCTCGACCGGCGCGCTGGCGCTGGAGCGCGTGCCGGAGCATCTGGCGGTCATTGGCGGCGGCGTCATCGGCCTCGAATTGGGTTCGGTGTGGCGGCGGCTGGGAAGCAAAGTCACCGTCATCGAATTCCTCGATAAAATCGGCGGGCCGATGGATGCGGAAATAGCCAAGCAGTTCCACCGCGCGCTCGAAAAGCAGGGCATGAATTTTAAATTATCGACGAAAGTCACCGGCGCCGAGATGAAAGGCCAGAGCGTCGCGCTCGCGCTCGAACCGGCGGCCGGCGGGAAGAAAGAGGTGCTGGGCTGCGACGTGGCGCTGGTCTCGATCGGGCGTAGGCCGTTTACCGCCGGATTGGGGTTGGAAAATGTCGGCATCAAAGTTGATGAGCGCGGCCGCGTGCCGGTGGGCGATCATTTTGAAACATCCGTGCCGGGGATTTACGCCATCGGCGACGTTATCCGCGGCGCCATGCTGGCGCACAAGGCCGAGGACGAAGGCGTGGCGGTGGCGGAGATCCTGGCCGGTCAGGCCGGGCATGTGTATTACGACGGCATCCCGAGCGTCGTCTACACCGCGCCGGAAGTAGCAAGCGTCGGCAAGACGGAAGAAGAAGTCAAAGCCTCCGGCGTTGCCTACAAAGTCGGTAAATTCCCGATGATGGCAAACTCCCGCGCCCGCGCCACAGGGCTGACCGACGGCCTGGTCAAAATCATCGCAGATAGCCAGACCGACCGCGTGCTCGGCGTGCATATTTTGGCGACGCAAGCCGGAACCATGATCGCCGAAGCGGCGCTCGCCATGGAATACGGCGCGTCGTCTGAGGACATCGCCCGCACCTGCCACGCCCACCCGACCTATAACGAAGCGGTCAAAGAAGCGGCACTGGCGGTGCTGGGACGGGCGATACATATATAATCAAAATTCCCCTCTCCCTTTTAGGGAGAGGGAGTAGAGAATATCCAATGAATGATCTATAACACGCTGTTATAACAACACTATCCCCGTTGTAACAAAACTTTAACAAATCATTAATTTATCCACGCGACGTATTTCTATATGCTGGAACTACCTATTTTCAGCAAAGAGGAGCGCCGTGAACAAAAAAATAGCGCAGATACTCGCGGCAGGGGCGCTGGCGACGCCGGGGTGCAGGCTGGGGCAGCCGGCGGAGATAGCGGCGCCGACGCAGGCGCAGGCGCAATCCGTCAGCATAACGGTAACCGATAGAGCGCCGCCGACGCAGGCCCCGGACGAAGAATGGCAACGTTACCTGCTGCGCAAGCTGGATAAGACTCTTGCCAGCGCCGCCTTGTTACGTAACAGCGGCGCCTGGCGCATGGAAGGCGATTCCACGTTTCTTGAACAAAATAAATCCAACTTTATTTACCAGCTGCGCCTGCTGCGCGAAGATGTAGCAGAGAAAGAGTTCCAGACGGCGCTGTCGCGCTGGCCCAGCGTCATGAGGCTGGCGCCCAATTACAGCGCGCCCGGAGAGAGCGACCCGGACGCCCAGAGCATCAACGCAGACATTATCACCCCGCTGCGCGACGTTTATCGCTCCTTGCGCGAAAGAGAAGATACGAAGACCCGCGCCGCTAAGCTCGCGAGCGCATCCATAGGGCGGGCGTTGTCATGACGCAGCCTGAATCGCTGCAATTCACGCGCGAGGAAGTGGAGAGACTCGTCCGCGCCGCCAGAAAATACCGCCTGCTGGCGCCCAGGCCTTATAAGCGTCCGCCCCACCTGCATGATAAGGATTTGTCAACGTTTGACGATATCGTCTTCCGCCTCGATTATTTTCAAAGTAAAAAGGCGCGGCAGCGCGATAGGCAGGGCAATGAAATCCACGAAAACAGCCTGCAAGCCTTAAGCGACGGCATTGCCGCCCGGCTGGTGTCGAAAGGGGAAATAGAACCGCGACATCTTACCGAAAGCGGCCTGAAGCAGCTGCTCGACAATCCTGTCATCAAGAAGAAACTGGCGGCGGCGTCGCAGGATGTCGAATTATATTTGCATCTCCAGAAAGAATTGTACGCATTCGACGTGCCTGATGATGACCGCCATTATTGTTATTTACCCTCGGACGCAGAGGAAAAAATCCGCCGCCGCTTTGAGAACAGGAATCAAACAAGCGCAACGATTGGCGATACGCCTGAAGATAGCGCCCCAATGGCGTCCGCCAAGCCGACGCGCCGGAAACCGCTTCCGCTCAGGGCAAGGGCGGGGTGGGCGCTGGCACTCGCCGGAGCCGCTGCCGGCGGATACAACGCCCTATGCCAGCCTTCCGCCTCCCCGCCGCCGAACCCGCCGGCGCAATCGGCAATGGGAGAGAAAATCCCGCCGCAGGAATTGATCACCCTGCTGAAAGACACCATCGCCACGGCAAAAATATTGCGCGATGAGAAAAAAATAGAATTTCCGGAAATCTATATTGAGGAGATCGGATGGCACAGCGGCGGACGCCAGGATTTCTTCCTGTTCATGGAGCAGGCCAAGATCAGCATCCGCGAAAAGAACTACAGGTCGGCGCAGCGGGAACTGGCATGGGCGCTGGAGTTCGTGCCGGAGGATGCTCCTTCCATAACCGACCCGTTGTATAGAGCGCAAGCGGCGCTCCAACCCCTGATCGCCGACCGGGAAATATCCGCCGAAGCCACGCCGTCGCATGAGCGGTTTTTGAACAGGTACGAACCGCCGGGACCAGAGCCGTTATTGCCGTAACAGGCTGATTTTACTACCGTACTCCTCCCTGTGGCACAGTTAGGTACCCCTTGAAATCCGGGGGCGCAAGTATTATACTACTTTATCCCAAAGGATTTTTGACATGAACAGCAAAGCGCTCGCATTGCCGGTATCGATTTCTCCACAGGACGGCCTGCGCCGTTATCTGCAGGAGATCGCCAAAATTCCGATGCTAACGAAGGAAGAGGAAGTGAATCTTTCGACGCGCTGGCAGGAACACGGCGATATCGAAGCCGCGCACCGGCTCGTTACCTCGCATCTGCGCCTGGTCGCCAAGATCGCGTTCAAATATCGCGGCTATGGACTCCCGGTCGGCGAACTCATCGCCGAGGGCAATATCGGCATGATGCAAGCCGTCAAAAAATTCGACCCGAAAAAAGGCTTCCGCCTGGCCACCTATGCCATCTGGTGGATCAGGGCATCCATTCAGGAATATATTTTGCGCTCGTGGTCGCTGGTAAAAATTGGCACATCGGCGACGCAGAAACGCCTGTTCTTCAATCTGCGCAAGCTCAAAAACAAAATCGGCGCCAACATGAACGAGCACGGCCTGACCGACGCGCAGGCCGACGACATCGCCGATATACTCGATGTCAAACGGCAGGATGTTGTCGATATGGAACAACGACTGGGTGCCGACCTCTCGCTCAACGCGCCGATGTCGTACGATGGCGAAGCCGAAAAGATCGACTTTCTGGCCGCGCCGGAAGCAAATCAGGAAACGCTGCTGGCCGACCGCGAGGAATTGCAAGGGAGGCAGGCGCTGCTTTCCACTGCTCTGGCAAAACTTTCCGACCGCGAGCGCGATATTCTGGAGCGCCGCCGCCTGAAAGACGAGCCGGACACGCTCGATCATTTAAGTCAGGAATACAACATCTCCCGCGAGCGCGTGCGCCAGATCGAAGTGCGCGCCTTCGAGAAGCTGCAAAAAGACATCACCGACGCTGCGGCGTAATCATTTTCAGTCTTGGAATTTAAGCCGTCACGCTGGCCGGGGCGGAGGTTTCGCTGCGCGCCGCCGTCAGCAGATAGGCGATTGCTCCGGCAGCGGGAGCCGCCTTCGGAGCAGCAGCCTTGACCGTCGGCAACGGGTTTTGCGCCGGAGCTTTGATTTCCGTGCGCTCTTTTTGCGGCAGCGGCGCGGCGGCGGCCGCAGGCAATGACGCGGCAGCCACCTGCTCTATCGGCGGCGAAGGTTGCGGTATGGGCGCCGCTTCCGCCTTCACCGGCGCAGCCGGCTGCGGCGCGGGTTCCGGTGTTTCTTGCTGCAACACACGGGCAAAAGCATCGGAAGGCTGCGCATGATGTTGTGTTTGCACCAATGCGGCATAACTGTTGCCGTATTTGACGTAACTATTGAAAACCATTTTTTCGTATTCGCTTAAGACGCCGCCCAAGACGCCTTGCAATGTCGTCGGCGAATACTGGCTGATCAGCTGCGCCAAAAACGGCGCCTGCACGCCGCCGCTGGCGCTCAACGGCTCCCTGAAACTGCCGGATATATTCCGCACCGGCGTTTCGGCGACGGCGACGGGCGGATTGTCTATGGGTACATAGGCGCCGCCGTTGCCTCTTGCATTGTTATTGACTTGTGGGCTAGAAAAAGAGGGAGGAACCGTATACACTGGCGCACGCACCGCGTTGGTTTCAGGCAAAGCGGTAGCGACCAGCGTCACTGGTTGCGGAAAAGGGTTGACGGTATTCGAAATGGGAATCATGGCTATAACTCTACCTGAGTACGCTTATGTTCTATATTAACAAATTCGTTTAGGAAAGTCAAATGAAAAAGCAATCTAAGTCTATGAAAAGTTTAATAAATATGTAAAAAATCTGCCAGCCTTTTGTATTATAACTTTTCTTTGCCATTTTAACCTATTAAACAGCGGGATGATATCATGTCATTGATAAATAACAGCTATATTAATATTCCCCGACTTTTGGGATCGGTTATTGCTTGCACATTGATGTGGCCCGGCAGCGCTCCGGCAGCCGCCCACGAGCATGGCAACCAAAAACCGTCGATAAACGACCCTGTCGCCATCGGCGGTGCGTTCGAGCTTACCGACCAGAACGGCAAGACCGTCCGCGACGGCGACTTGCGCGGCAAGGTCATGCTGGTGTTCTTCGGCTTCACGCATTGCCCCGACATCTGCCCGATCACCGTCGGCACGCTCTCCAAGCTGATGGAACTCTTGGGCCACAATGCCAAGCAGGTGGCGCCGGTTTTCATTACCGTCGATCCCGCCCGCGATACCGAGGCGGTGCTGAAAGATTATATGTCCAATTTCGACAAGCGCCTGATTGCGCTCACCGGATCGCCCGCGCAAATCAAGCAGGCTGCCGACGCGTATAAGATCTATTTTTCCGGAAGCGGCGCCTCGCGCAAGGACGGCGACTATGCCGTCGATCATTCAACCATCATCTACATGATGGGAAAAGACGGCAAATACGTGGGGCATTTCTCCGCCAATGAGCCGGTGCAATCGCTGCTCGATGCGGTTAATACCTATCTGAAACAAAACAAGTGATATGACGATCAAGCGCCGTGGATTGATGCTGATCCTATCCTCGCCATCGGGCGCCGGCAAGACAACGCTGTCGAAGATGCTGCGCGAGCGGCATAAGAATGACGCGCTGGTGATGTCGGTGTCGGTGACGACGCGCAAGCCCCGACCCGGCGAAACCAACGGCAAGGATTATTTCTTCGTCAACACCGAGGAATACCGGCGCATGGCAGCGGCGGGCGAATTGCTGGAATACGCGCAGGTGTTCGAATACCACTACGGCACACCGGCCAGATTCGTGCGCGACCATATCGAGCGCGGAACCGACGTATTGTTCGACATCGACTGGCAGGGCACGCAGCAATTGCGCCAGAAAAACCGCGACGACATGGTGAGTGTCTTCATCCTGCCGCCTTCCATGGAAGAGCTGCACCGTAGGCTCAAAGCCCGCGCTTTAGACAGCGAGGAGGTGGTGCAAAAACGCATGGGCAAGGCCGAAGCCGAAATCTCGCACTGGGGCGAATACGATTACGTGCTGGTCAACGAAGACCTAGACGCCACGCTCGAAAAAATCGATACCATCCTGAACGCCGAGCGCTTAAAGCGCACACGACAGGTGGGGATCGATAAATTTATCGCTGGCCTGTAATAGGTTATTCCCTGCCACGGGAAGACCCTAATGCGTTTATCAGCGCATCCAGCTCCTGTCTTACGGCTTCCATATCATCGCAGCGTTTCTTGCATGCATAGAACATGGCGGATGCATCCGAACGCATATCTTCCTCTTGCACATGTTCAAGATTAACATATTCGCCCGGCTCATGAATCGCGCCTTTCGCAGCGCTCATATCAAAAGATTCTTCATCTACCCATTCCTGAATCAACTCCGCACCTTTTTTAAGAATGGCAATGCTGTGCGGGGTATGTCTGCCGGCCTGGATACGTTTTAATTCCTCGTTCAATTCCTGGGATCGTGCTGCTAATAATCGCAGTTCTTCTTTTTTGTCTTGATTCAACAAGCCAAAAGAAGCGGCGCTTTCGCTCGCGCTGATATTATCCGCTAATTCTTGTTCGAAAGTTATTTTTTCAGAATCCGGATATTTAGGAGCTATCGGCATGCTAAACAGCTTAGCAACAATTTCGTGCGGTAATCGCTTAGGTTCTATGGGTTCGTTCTTGAATTGATCCGGCGACTGGCTCATACCTCTTTCTCCAAAGAAGACCAGCATAGCAGAATCTGCTTAATAAATAGTAATGGAATCCGGCGGTAGGCGTGCAAGACAACCGACTGATATTAAATAATATCTAAGAGATATAACTTTCCACCGCATCCCAGAAGGTGCGTTCCAGACGTAAGCCGTAGAGCTTGTTCAGCGGCACCAGACTGCCGGGGGAGGTGATGTTGATCTCGGTCAGCCAATCGCCGATGACGTCAACGCCGGCCAGCAGGATGCCCTCTTGTTTGAGCCACGGCCTGAGCGCCTCGCAGATATCGCGGTGGCGGCGTGTCGGTTTGGCTTTGACGTAGGTAGCACCCAGCGGGATGCTGGCGCGGGTCTCGCCCTTGGGCGGTATACGGCCGGCGATGGCGGCCATCTCGCCATCGATCATGACGATGCGGCGCTCGCCGGTTTTCATTTCTTTCAAATAGGGCTGCACGACGCGCGGCTCATTGCTATGGGCGAACAAGGTTTCCAGCAGCGCCGAGACATTGTCGTCGCCCGGTTTCAGGCGGAACACTTCCTTGCCGCTATAGCCATACAGCGGCTTGATGACGACGTCTTTGTGCTCTTTGTAAAAATCACGGATCTGCAGAATATCGGCGGAAATCAGCGTCGGCGGCATCAGCCACTGGAACTCGGCGGGGAAGAGTTTTTCCGGATGGTCGCGCAGTGCCGTCGGATGGTTGACCACCAGCGGCTTGGGATGCAATTTTTCCAGAAGATACGTGGCGCTGATATAGCTCATGTCAAACGGCGGGTTCTGCCGCACCAGAACGACATCGGCCGTTTGCAGGTCGAGCATGGCGGATTTCTTGACGCTATGGCTGCCGGCTCCCCGCAGCGTCACGCAATCGGCACGCGCCATAACGCGTCCGTCGCGCCAGGAGATCTTATCGGGCGTATAGACCCAGAGTTCGTAGCCACGCGCGGCTGCTTCCAGCATCAGCAAAAACGTCGTATCGGTTTTGGGATGGATGGACTCCCATGAGTCCATTTGTATGGCGGCGCGTAAGGTCATGGTCGGTCATTGGAAAAAATGGTTATTGGTAATTGGAAAAATAATAATCAAAAATTATTCCAATTACCATTCTTTCTAATCACCAATTACCATTTACTGCGGCGTATAGCCGCGGTTGGGGTCTTCCTTGAGTCGCACGTAGCTCACCACGCGCTGCACGTAATTGGTCGTTGACGCCACGCCCGTCACGCGGTCGAGCTCCGACTGGTCCTGCGCGATGCCCATCAGATACACGACCTGATTTACGGTAATCACCGAGAAATTGATCGAGCGCACGTCTTTGGTGATGAGCAAGCGGCTTCTTATCTGCGTGCTGATCCAGACGTCGCGGGCATAATTTACGATACCGGTTTGGTCGCTGACCTGAATTTCGTTGATGACTTCGCGCACGCCGTTAACCTGCCAGACTAGATTGACCGCATCGACTTGCGATTGCGGCTTATCGACGTTGCCGGTTAAGAGCACGCGGCCCTCAACCGATTTCACCTCGATGTTTTTCAGCATGTCCTTGTTTTCCTGCTGCGCGAACAGGTTCTTGATCTTAAGCAGGATGCCGGCATCGTCGATGGCATTGCCGACCGAGCGCTCCTGCGCCACCACCACCGCCGTTTCCGTGCCCGCGCCCAGCAGCGCCGCCACGCAGCCGCTGAGTGAAATCAGTATCGTCAATAAACCCAATCCTCTCAGTCTCATCCTAGTCTCCACGCGTCCTTGATATGTATGGGCAAACGGCGGGGCACGACCCACACCGCATCGAAGCGTATATTATGGCGCGCGGCGTCGCCAAGTCCAGCGATTTTCCCGCCGCCGCCGGAAAGAATATGCTGCATGGCGTGCAGGATTTTTTGCTGCTTCCACGGCGCGATGCTGTGCTCGCATTCGGCCAGCGTCTTTCTCGCCTTGACCTCGACCGCCACCAGCGTATTGCCTTTTTGCGCCAGCACATCAATCTCACCCTGCGTAACATGATAGCGCTCGGCCAGCACGCGATAGCCTTTCAGTCGCAAATACCAAGCGGCGATTTTCTCGGCCTTAAGTCCCAGATGATAGGCTCTTTTTCTCTTATTCATGCGGGCGCAATTTTAAAGCCAGCGCGTAGATTTCCTTGCGTGGGCGGTTGGTTTGTTCGGCGACAATCGCCGCCGCTTCCCTGACGCTGTGCGAGGAAAGGAGGCGCACCAGCATGGCTTCGATATCTGTTTTGCTGGTTTCCTGCTTGCCCGGCGGCGCAATGACAATCACGACTTCGCCTTTGGGCGCGCCGTGTTTCTCGTAATAGGCGACAAGCTCTGAAAGCGCGCCGCGCCGCGCCTCTTCGAATTTTTTGCTGATCTCGCGTACGACCGCCGCATCACGATTGCCCAGCGCCTGCTGCAACAACGGTAGCGTTTCCGGCAACCGCCGCGCCGATTCAAATATCACCAACGTCGACGGAACCGCCGCCAGCGCCTGCAATTCTTTTTTACAGGCTTCCTGTTTCGCCGGCAGGAACCCGGCGAAGAAAAACCGGTCGGTCGGCAATCCCGAAAGACTTAAGCCGGTAAGCACGCTTGAGGCGCCGGGCAGCGCGGTCACATAGTCTCCGGCTTCTATCGCCGCGCGCGCCAGCTTATAGCCGGGATCGGAAATCAGCGGCGTGCCGGCGTCCGACACCAGCGCCACGCGCTTTCCATCTTTCAGCGCCGAGAGAATCTGCGGGCGGCGCGCCTCGCCGTTATGGTCGTTATAAGAAAGCGTCGGTTTCTTGATACCGTAATGAGTAAGCAACTTGGCGGTGACGCGCGTGTCCTCGCAGGCGATTAAATCCGCCTGCTGCAATATGTCGATCGCCCGAAGCGTGATATCGCGCAAATTGCCGATGGGCGTCGGCACGAGATAAAGGCCGGGCGGGCATATTTGACTGGGTTCGGGTTTCACGGTAGCGTTGGCCTGCTTTTTGCACATACTTTCAAAAATCCGGCAAAGTATAGCACCATGAAACGATTTTTGTACATATTCCCACTTCTGGCGTTGGCCGCCTGCCAACCATCCATGCCATCGAAACCGATGCCGGCATCATCGGCGGCAAAGCCGGGCGCTGCCCCAACCCCCGCTGCCAGTGTTGCTGCAACTGAAAATATCGCCGTGACCAAAGGCGCCATCCCGCCGTCAACGCCGATGATCAAGGTCGCTATCCTCCTGCCACTCTCCGGCGATTCGGCGCCTATCGGCAGCGCCATGCTCGATGCGGCGACCATGGGGCTTTACGACAGCTACCTCGCCGCCCCTTCCGATCAGATCCGCTCGCAGATCATCCTGATGCCCAAGGATAGCGGCAACACGCCGGCGGAGGCCATTCGTGCCGCCAAACAAGCCATCGATCAGGGCGCGACGCTCATCGTCGGGCCGTTATTCTCGCAGTCGGTGGCGGCCATGGCACCCCTCGCCCGCGAACGTAAGATACCGGTCATTTCATTTTCCAACAATAAGGCCGTCGCCGGAAACGGCGTCTACGTCTTCGGATTCTTACCCGAGCAGCACGTGAAGCGCATGTCGGATTACGCCTTCCTGCATAATTTCCAACGCGTGGCGTTGATTGCGCCCAATGATTCCTACGGACAGAAAATTCAGGAAACATTGATGGCCGTCTATCTCAAAAAAGGCGGCACCGTGACGCCAACCGAGCTTTACGCGCCGAGCCCCGCCAACATCGATGCCGCCGCGTCGCGCCTGGCCGCCACCTATAACAATACGCCTGAAGAGCGGCGCTTCCAGGCCATCTTTATCGCCGACGGCGGTAACCAGCTTAAGAACATCGTGTCCTCACTTAAGAAAACCAATATCGATTTAAAGAAAGTAAAACTGATCGGCACCGGCATATGGGAAGATCCGGCGATCGCCAGAATCCCCGAACTTTCCGGCGCCTGGTTTTCCAGTTCGCCACCCGATGACATGACGGATTTCGAACGGCGGTTTATGTCCTCGTATCATTATAAGCCGGCGCGACTGGCGGCATTATCGTATGATCTGATGCGGCTTTTGACATCGATCACCATGCCCTCGTCGCAAACCACGGTCGAGACCGCAGCGCTGGTCGATCCGAAAGGCTATTTAAGCCCGGCCAACGGCCTGTTCCGCCTGCGCCCCGATGGCACCAACGAGCGTAAACTGACGATTCTGGAAGTCACGCCGGATGGATTTAACGTCATCGAACCGGCGCAGAAAATCTTTGAGGAAGAAGAAAAAATAAAACCGGCCGCTAACTGAGCAGTTCCACCGTCAGGCGATTTAAGACCAATCGCCCCTTTAATGTCGGCTGCAGCCGGTCGTCGCGGTTTTCCAGCAATCCCTCCTTGATATAGAGCGTGCGCTTCTGCCGGTGGAGGTGCGGCTCAAGATCTATTCCCGTGCGCGTTTTAAATTCGCTGTAAGCAATGCCCTCGCGTATCCGCAGTCCCATCATCACGCGCTCCTCGATCTCCTGAGCGCGCCCCACTCCTTCCCAGATTTCAATACCGTGCCCCTGCCGTTCCACCGCTTCCAGCCAGCGCTCCGGACTTTTAATCGTCTGCGAGGCTATCCTTCCCTGAATCCCGAATCCCGAATCCTGAACCCTCCCATGCGCCCCCGGCCCGACGCCGATATACTCGTCACCTTTCCAGTAGGCTAGGTTGTGGCGGCTTTCCTGGCCGGGTTTGGCATAGTTCGATACCTCATAAGCGGAAAGCCCGTGTATCGCCGTGATATCTTCGGTCAGGCGGTAGAGCGCTTCCGACGTTTCCTCGTCCGGCAGCGTGAATTTTTTCTGGGCATAGGCGTGATGGAACGCGGTGTTCTCCTCGATGGTGAGTTGATACAGCGAGAGGTGCCCGCCGACATAACGAAACGCCTGCGACAATTCTTTTTCCCAGCTTTCAAGCGTCTGGTTGGGGCGGGCGTAGATCAAATCGAACGAATAGCGATCGAAAGTTTTTGCCGCCAGCTCCACGGCTTTAAGCGCTTCCTTAGAGCTGTGGCCGCGGCCTAAAAATTTCAGCTCATTGTCATCGAGCGACTGCACACCCAGCGATACGCGGTTGACTCCTGCCCGCTTGAAATCGGCGAAGGTCGATGCTTCGACCGAGGTCGGGTTGACCTCGCAGGTGATTTCGATATTGTTTGTCACCGGCCACAGCGCGTGCACTTTTTCGATCAGCGCCGCCGCCGTGGCGGTCGGCATCAACGACGGCGTGCCGCCGCCGAAAAAAATACTAGCCACCGTGCGGTCGGGCGCCCGCGCCGCCATATGCTCCAGCTCTTTAAGCAAGGCGGTGCGCCAGCGTGCCTGATCGACATTTTCGCGCACGTGGCTGTTGAAATCGCAATAGGGGCATTTCGATTTGCAGAACGGCCAGTGGATATAGACGGCAAGGGAATTCATGAAGGCAGTTGTAGGTTTCAGATTACAGGTTTAAGGTTACAGACGAACGAGCTTAGAGCTAAAACCTGAAACCTCAAACCTGAAAGCTATGAAACCTTCCTCTGCCCAGCAAGACGCGCTCGTGCAATTTTTGGCGCGTATCTATAGCGACATTTGCCAGGTTGAGACCGACCTCAACCTTCTGGTCGGCGATAATGATTTTAGGCCACGCATCGAATATTTCCACGACGCCGTGCGCGCGTTTACCTCCGGCAATCCGGCCGAGCGCGAGATCGGCGGCAGGCTTTCCATCGAATGGCTGGCCTATGATCTGGAATGCTTGCGCTATATACAGTCCAAGCCGCTGGCGATTCTGGCCAAACACAACGCCGCTCTGTCGCCGCAAAAAACGCTGGTCGAAGTTACGCCCAATGCTTTGGCGATGTCACCCAAACACGCCGACCGCGCCACGCGCGACCGCATCATCGACCTGTACCAGCATTACAGCCTGATGTTCGCCGCACTCCTCAAGCCCTTCGCCGACCGCGACTACCAGGAGCGCGTCGATACGCTGAATAACGATGTCCGCGATATCCATACGCTGCTCGACCAGTTCGACCATGGCGCTTTAAATGCCGCTCTGGCGACGGTGCAGGATCTGGAAGACGAATCGCTGCGGGCGGAATTGCTCGACTTTTTACAAAAGCAAAAACAGAAAAAAAGCGACGCGCTGAAAGCGATGCTGGCGGATCTTAAAAAAACGGCTAAACAAAAGGATACCGAGATCGCCGCCGTCGAAAAGGCGCACATGCAGTTTGGCCTGGCGCAACTGGCGCTTTATGAAAACGGCAAGGATATTTTGAAGAAAATGGCGACGTCGGGCATGAACCTGGTCGGCACGTTCGTCGAAAACGTCATGAGCCAGACGCGGCGGGAAATGGGCCGCTAGCCTGTAGACGGCGCCGGGCGGCTGGGCTATAATTCGTGCCTATGAAACTACTCCTCATCGAAGACGATAAAGAATCGGCGAAATACCTGATGAAGGGCCTGCGCGAGCAGGGTTATGTCGTCGACCATGCCGCAAACGGCAAGGACGGATTATTTTTGGCGACGACGGAAAAATACGACGCGCTGGTGGTCGACCGCATGGTGCCGGAAGTGGACGGCCTCACCATCATCAAAGCCCTGCGCGCGTCGGGCAATGAAACGCCGGCGCTGGTGCTGACGGCGCTCGATAAGGTCGATGAGCGCGTCAAGGGCTTGAAAGCCGGCGCCGACGATTACCTGGCCAAGCCCTATTCCTTCACCGAACTTCTGGCGCGGCTGGAAGCCATCACGCGCCGCAAGACCGGAGAAAAAGCGGTGACCAAGCTCACCTGCGGCGATCTCGAGATGGATCTCCTCACGCGCACGGTGAGGCGCGCCGGCAAGGAAATCGAATTGCAGGCGCGCGAGTTCGCGCTGCTGGAATATCTGATGAAAAACACCGGCACCGTCATCACGCGCACGATGCTGCTCGAACATGTGTGGGATTATAATTTCGACCCGCAGACCAACGTCATCGACGTCCACATCTCGCGCCTGCGCAATAAAATCGACAAAGGCTTCGACAAAACCATGATCCAAACCCTGCGCGGGGCGGGGTATAAGTTGGTGGCTTAAAGCGTCTTTAAGGAGGTATTTCGGGGCATTTTTGTCTCGTTTCGGCATAGTATTGAGGGGTTTCGACACATTATCTTGCGGTTTTGGTGCATTATCGATGCGTTTGGGCGCATTATCTTATAGTTTCGGCTAGCTAATAGGCATATTTTTGTAATTTTAGCCCCGTGAGGATAATTACCCGTGAGGATAATTAACTGTAGAACGCCTTGCCTTTCGCGCCGGACCCCGCAATAAATGCGGGGATATGGAATCCAAGCTCGCACGCATCGTCAAAACATTTACCTTCCGGCTGGGGCTGGTTTATGTCGGGCTCTTCGGACTTTCGGCGGTGGTGCTGTTTGCATTCATCTACACCTTCGCCATGCGCTACCTCGAAGGCCAGATCAACGATTCGATCCGCCAGCAATACGCTTATCTCCTCGACGATTACCACGATAACGGCTCCTACGCCGTCGAGCAGCGCATCAAGGAATTCATCGCCAGCGACGACGAAGGCACGTCGGTCTACCTCCTCGTCAACCGCGAGCACGAAAAAATGGCGGGTAATTTAAACGAGTGGCCGCAGCACGTCACGGTCGAAGCGCCGTTCGAAAAAGAAGGCCAGTGGGTGCGGTTTTATATCGAAAGCATGCGCGGCGACCTTTCCGGCGTCGAGATCAAGGCGCTGGTGGTGCCGCTCTCACGCTGGCGGTCGCTCCTCATCGGCCAGAGCCTGCAATCGACGGCCAAAATCGAGCAGACCATCATCCAGACTTTCTGGGGCAGCTTGCTGCTGACGCTGGCGATGGCCTTCATCGGCGCGCTGGTGATGACGAGGAGCGTCATGGGACGCATCAACATCATCAACCGCTCGGCGACCTCGATCATGGGCGGGCATCTTTCGGTGCGCATCCCGTTTACGCCCGGCGGCGACGAGTTCGACGAGCTTTCCTCCAACCTGAATTTGATGCTCGACCGCATCGAAAATCTGCTGAAATCACTCTCCGAGTTCGCCAACAACATCGCGCACGATTTACGCAGCCCCTTAAACCGCGTCATCAACCGCATGGACGCCGGGCTGCGCGACATGGACAAGCAAAATTCCGCCTATGAACTGCTGGAAAAAAACATCCGTGATTTACAGGAACTGGTGGCCACGTTCAATTCCATCCTCAAGATCTCCGAGCTCGAAGCCAACACCGACTTCCGCCGGTTTGAGCCGTGCGACATCAAGACCATCATTGATAATCTGTTCGAGTTTTATGAACCCTACGCCGCCGGAAAACACGTCACCCTTACCAACCACATCGCAATGCCGATTAAGGTACACGGCGAAAAACACCTGCTGACGCAGGCCTTTGCCAACGTGCTCGACAACGCCATCAAATTCACCCCCGAGGGCGGCAAGATCGATATTTCCTGCGTCGTCACCGATAATTTCTCCAACATCGTCATCGCCGATAACGGACCCGGCATTCCGCCCGAATTCCGCAACAAGGTGTTTGAGAAATTCTTCCGCCTCGAGCAAAGCCGCCATACCAAGGGCAACGGATTGGGATTATCGCTGGTCGCCGCCGTAGCCCGCATCCACAACGCCCAAGTGACTTTAGAGGATAATCACCCGGGGCTTAGGGTACGGCTGTCCTTTCCCGATACAGGGCCTTATTAGATAAAAAATCCCTATATAATTTATGCGAAGCGCCGTACAGTTTGGTCGCATTATTGAAGGAGGCTCTCATGCTCAAAGGGAAAAACGCCATCGTCACCGGTTCGACGTCCGGCATCGGGCTTGCCATCGCCCGCAGCCTGGCGATCGAGGGCTGCAATATTCTTTTCAACGGCTTCGGCGATAAGGACGAAATCGGGAAATTGGTCAAGGACACGCAGGCGACCTACCGCATCCAGGCCGACTATTCACCAGCCGACATGAGCAACCCCGGCGACATCGCCGGCATGGTTGCGATGTGCGAAAAAGTGCTCGGCAGCTGCGACATCCTGGTCAACAACGCCGGCATCCAGTTCACGGCACCGGTCGAGGAATTCCCTGCCGAAAAATGGGACGCCATACTCGCCATCAACCTGTCGTCGGCGTTCCATGCCGTAAAGGCCGCGCTGCCGGGAATGAAAAAACGCGATTTCGGACGCATCATCAATATCGCTTCGGCGCACGGCCTCGTGGCCTCGGTCAACAAGGCGGCCTATGTCGCCGCCAAGCACGGCATCGTCGGCCTGACCAAAGTCATCGCGCTCGAAAACGCGCCGGCCAATATCACCTGCAACGCCATCTGCCCGGGCTGGGTGCACACGCCGCTGGTGCAAAAACAAATCGAAGATAAGGCCAAGGAAAAAAAGATCAGCGTCGAGGAATCGACCAAACAGCTATTAGGCGAAAAACAACCCAGTCACCGCTTCGTGCAGGCGGAACAAATCGGCGCCATGATCGCGTTCCTCTGCGGCGAAAACGGCGCCGCCATGACCGGGGAAATCATCTCGATGGACGGCGGCTGGACAGCGCAATAGTTTTTTAATGCCCCCGTTCGCGTCTGCTGACGCTCACATGGAGCCCCGCTCATGGCTGGCCGGTCTACTAACCGGCATCTTCTAATCAAAAAAACACGCCAACAAACACAAATAGGAAAATAGTCAGGAACACAAACGCCGCCTGCACGCGGCGCACGTCAGCACGGTTGGGCTTTAGCGTGCCGTTTTCCAGCCATAGCCCCGGCACGTAAGGCGAGCTGGGGCCACCCAGTGCTACTTTGCCGACGACAGACGCAGCGCGTAAATTAAGTTGCCGCGGCGCGTCAGCCACCAGTCCGGGCGCAATGCGTCTGGCGGCATCGTCGACGCGGCCGGACGGCAGGAAGAACGGCGTCATCATCCATAAGAGCGCCGAAAGCCGCGATGGAATATATTGCAGCACGCCATGCGCCAGACGCGTACCCTTGGCAAAATCGGGAGTATTGCTCAAGACATCGCGCGCCAGCGTCACGCTCCTGCACACCAGAAGTCCGGGCAGACCGAGAAAAATATAACCCAAGAGCGGGCAGACGATCTTTTCCGAAAAATCGACGGCGGTGATTTCGATCGAGGCGCGTGCCAGGCCGAATTCGTCGAGCAGCGCATGGTGGCGCCAGACGGTGCCGGAAAATGCCTCGCGCGCCTTGGCGACGTTGTTCTGAATCAGGGAATTGCGGATGGAATCGATACGGTCCCATATCGGGCGTACGGGAAGCAGCACCGCCACCAGCACCAGTTCGAGGAAATGGAAATTACGCTGGAGAAACCAGCCGCCGGCGAGGCCCATGACAACGCTGGCCGCAATCAGCGCCAGCAGCAACACCCAGCCGCGCATTTCGCGCTCGCTGCTGCTCCTGTGATCGCGGTTGAGCTTGCGCTCGAAATGGCGCAGGCCGCGCGCCGGGAGCAAAGCGATGCGCGTCAGCCCCAGCGACGCGTACCATTCCCTCGGGCCGCCAAACGCGGCGTTAAAAAGCAGCGCGCAGAGTGCGAACAGGGTGCGATCCATATCCTATCCCCGCACTGGTTGCGGGGTCCGGTATAACCAGTATACTCGCCCTATAATCATGCATGATAATTTATTCCAATATTATTGATATGTCACCTCCCACTTCTACCCCCGCCGGACCCCGCAATAAATGCGGGGATTTGCCGCCGCTCAAAAAAGTGATAGAAGCGCATGGGCTTTCGGCAAAAAAATCGCTGGGGCAGCATTTCCTGCTCGACGGCGCCATCACCGACCGCATTGCAAAACATGCCGGTGATTTGACCAAAGCCCATGTCATCGAGGTCGGTCCCGGACCGGGTGGCCTCACGCGCTCGCTGCTTAAGGCCGGCGCCAAAAAAGTCTTCGCCATCGAAAAAGACGCGCGATGCATCGCCGCATTGGCGGACATCAAGGCCATCGTCGGTGACCAGCTGGAAATCATCGAAGGCGATGCGCTTGGCTTTGACCTGATGCAGATTCCGGCGCCGCGCATCATCGTTGCCAACCTGCCCTATAATGTCGGCACGGCGCTGCTGCTCAAATGGCTGGAAAATATATACGACGATGCGAGAGCGTTTGCCTCGCTGACACTGATGTTCCAGAAAGAAGTGGCGGCGCGCATCGTCGCCGAGCCCAATTGCAAAGATTACGGGCGGCTGTCGGTGGTGAGCCAATGGCTGTGCGACTGCCGCATCGACATGGAATTGCCGCCCGGCGCATTTTCGCCGCCGCCTAAGGTCAGCTCGGCGGTGGTAACGCTGGTGCCGCGCGCCGAACCTCTGGTCGACGTCAAAAAAGAAACGCTGGAAAAAGTCGTGGCCGCCGCCTTCAACCAGCGACGCAAAATGCTGCGCCAGTCGCTAAAAAGTTTGGGCGCCGATACTGAGGCTCTACTTGCCCAATCCGGCATCCTGGGCAACCTCCGCGCCGAACAGCTCGACGTGGTGACGCTGTGTAACCTCACGAAAGCCTATCAGCGTTTCCCATAAGCAATAAACGGCGGGTTTTCAAAATGCGGCTTGCCATAGAGCAGCGGTTTTCCGTCGACGGTTTCGACGCGGCCGCCGGCGGCTTCCAGGATGGCGTGGCCGGCGGCGGTGTCCCATTCCATGGTGCGGCCGAAGCGTGTGTAAAGATCGGCGCGGCCATCGGCAACCAGGCAGAATTTAATCGCGCTGGAGACGTTGATCACGTGCTCGACATCGAATTTTTGTAAAAAAACCAGCCCCTCCGGTCTTGGCTTGGAACGACTGCGCGTCACCGTGATTCTTTCCGGCCGCGCGCGGGCGGCAATGGCGGTGGGTTTGCCGCCCGTCAAAATGCGAAACGCCCCCTTGCCTTTCTGACCGAAATAAAGCGTACCCTCCGGCGGCGCATAGATAGCTCCGAATACAGGGCGGCGGTCTTTGATCAGCGCGATATTGACGGTAAACTCTTTTTCGCGCCGGATAAAGCTGAGCGTGCCGTCGAGCGGGTCGACCAGCCAGAACATCCGGTGTTCGCCGCGCAGGAGCGATTCGTCTTCCTCGGCAACGACGGGAATCTGCGGCGTCAATTTCGCCAGCGCCTGGCAAATGAACCGGTTCGCTTCAATATCGGCGTCGGTGACGGGGCTTTCATCCGCTTTATGTTGCGTTGCAAAATCGCCTTTGAAATAGCGCATTAAAATTGCGCCGGCGTCCTCAGCAATAGTGCAGCAAGCCTCTAGATATTGAGAATAAAGAGTGGTATTCATAAGTCAGGACACTACTATACCAGTTCGTACGGGATATCGAATGAAAAACGCTTACCATCAGCACCACGCGGCGCAAATCCACAAAATCATCGACGCCCTCCCCGCCAAGGCCGACGGCCAGTTGCGTGAGTTTGTGCGCCAGTTCTATACCAAGATGACCGCCGCCGATCTTGAGCGGTTCCAGCCCAAGCAGGCGGTGAATATCGCCGCATCGGCGCTGGCATTCATGCAGTCGCGCAAAAAAGACGCGCCGAAAATCCGTATCTTCACGCCGACGAAATCCGCGCACGGCTACGATAGCCATTACCCGGTCATCGAAATCATCAACGACGACATGCCGTTTCTCATCGATTCGCTGTCGGCTGAACTGTCGCGACATGGACTTATCATCCGCGAAACGCTGCATCCCATTTTTAAAGTGTCCCGCGACGCCAAGGGCGACCTGAAAGAGCTGGCGGTAACCGGCGCAAAAACAGCCGGCGCATGCGAAGAATCGCTGATTCATTTTGAGGTATTCAGTCTTCCCGATAATTTGCCGCCGGAACAGCTGGAGCAGGATATCGAATGGGTGCTCCGGCACATCCGCGCCTCGGTCGAAGACTGGAAAACCATCGTCGACCGCAGCGAAGATACGGTTAAACGCCTTTCCGCCCTCAAAGGAAAATTCAGTCAGGACGATATCAGCGAAGTGCAGGACTTCCTGCGCTGGCTGATCAACCGCAATTTCATATTCCTGGGCTACGCCGAATACGATTTCTTCGACGGCAAAGGCAAAGAAGCGCTGCTCCCTGTCAAAAATTCGCAGCTGGGCATCCTTAAAATTACCGACGATACGGCGCCGCGCGAGATGGATGCGCTGTCGGCAGAAATCCGCCATTCGCTTCTGGCGCCGCAATTGATCGAGATCACCAAATCCAGCCGTCGCGCGCCGGTGCATCGGCCGGTGCCCATGGATTCGATCAGCATCAAGCGCTTCGACAAGAACGGCAAAGTCATCGGCGACGCGCGTTTCCTCGGGCTCTTCACCTCCACCGTCTATTACCAGAGCGCCGAGACCATCCCCCTGGTGCGCAACAAAGTCGTGCAGGTACTAAAACGCGCCGACTTCGACCCCGCCAGCCACGATGGCAAGGCGCTCAAAACCATCATCGAGTTCCTGCCGCGCGACGAGCTGCTGCAGATGTCGGAAATCGAATTGTTTGAGACCAGCATGGGCATATTGGTGCTGGAAGCGCGGCCGGGCGTGCGCCTGTTCGTGCGCAAGGACGTGTTCGAGCGCTTCGTGAGCTGCATGGTATTCGTGCCGCGCGAGCAGTTCTCGACCGAGCTGCGCCAGCAAATCGAAACCATCATCGAGAGGGCATTCAGCGGCAGCACATCGGCCTTCTCGACCCAGATCACCGAAGCGCCGCTGGCGCGGCTGCACCTTATCGTCAAGACGTCGCCGGGCGATATCCCTTCCGTCGATATCGGCGCCATTGAGCAGGAAATCGCCAAATGCGCCTACCTGTGGAGCGACCTTTTGCTGGCAAGGCTGATGGACAAATACGGCGAGGCCAAGGCGCACACGCTGCATCGTGTTTACGCCAGCGCCTTCCCGCAAAGCTACATCAACCGCTACGACGTCTCCGCCGCCATCTACGACATCGGTAAGATCGAAGCAGCGCGCGAAAGCGGGCGTCTGGCGCTCGACCTCTTCCGCCTGCGCGCCGAAAGCGGCCATTTCCTGCATCTTAAAATCTACAATCCGCATGAGGAAATCGCGCTCTCGGATATTCTGCCTATTCTCGAAAATGCCGGGTTCCGCGTCGTCGAGGAGCACCCGTTTCTGGCAACACCGGTCGGCATGACCAGTCAGGTCTGGATCCGCGATTTCAAATTGCAGGCGCCCGTGCACACCATCGCGCTCGACCACGCCAAGCCGCTGGTCGAGGAAGCGCTGCTTAAGGTCTGGCGCGGCGAGATGGAAAGCGACCGTTTCAACGCCCTGGTCATCAGGGCCGGACTGGAATGGAAACAGGTGGTGATGCTGCGCGCCTATGCGCATTATTTGAAGCAGATCGGCTTTGCCGCCAGCCAAACCGCCATCGAGCAGGCGATGGGACAGCACCCGGTCATCACCAAGAATATCGTCGCCCTGTTCGAGGCGCGGTTCGGCATCGACGAAAAGAACAGCGACGAAAAACAGCAGAAGCTGCGCGCCGCTATCGAGGAGCAATTATCCTCGGTCAGCAACGCCACCGAAGACAGGATTTTGCGGCGCTATGTCGATGTGATGTGCGCGACGCTGCGCACCAATTATTTCCAAACCGGCGAAAAAGGCGTGGAAAAGCCGGTGCTGTCGTTCAAGCTCGATTCCAAGAACGTGCCCGAATTGCCCAAACCGTCGCCCTACGCCGAGATCTTCGTCTATAGCCCGCGCGTCGAAGGCATCCATCTGCGCGGCGGCAAAGTGGCGCGCGGCGGGCTGCGCTGGTCCGACCGCCACGATGATTTCCGCACCGAAGTCTTAGGGCTGATGAAAGCACAGATGGTCAAGAATTCGGTCATCGTGCCGGTGGGATCCAAGGGTGGCTTCATCGTCAAACGCCCGCCGCAGACGCGCGACGCGTTGATGGAAGAAGGCATTGCTTGCTATAAGCTCTACCTTTCCGGGCTGCTCGACATCACCGACAACATCGTCAAAAATAAAGTCGTGCCGCCCAAACACATCGTGCGCCACGACGGCGACGATCCGTACCTCGTCGTTGCCGCCGACAAAGGCACGGCGACGTTTTCCGACATCGCCAATGCCGTCTCGGCGGAGTACGGTTTCTGGCTGGGCGATGCGTTTGCCTCCGGCGGTTCAGTCGGCTACGACCACAAAAAAATGGCCATCACCGCCCGCGGCGGCTGGGTCTCGGTCGAGCGGCATTTCCACGAGATGGGCGTCGATATCGATAAAGAGGATTTTACCTGCGTCGGCATCGGCGACATGGCGGGCGACGTGTTCGGAAACGGCATGCTGCTTTCCGACCACATCCAGCTGGTGGCGGCGTTCAACCACCTGCATATTTTCATCGACCCCAGCCCCGATGCCAAGGCCAGCCTCAAGGAGAGAAAGCGACTGTTCAATCTTCCGCGCTCGACGTGGAAGGATTACGATGCTGAATTAATTGGGAAAGGCGGCGGTATTTTCGAGCGCAGCGCCAAGAGCATCGAGCTTTCCAAGGAAGCGCAAGCGGCGCTCGGTGTCAGCAAAAGCAAGTGGGCGCCCGACGATTTGATCCGCGCCATCCTGCTCGCGCCCGTCGATTTGCTGTGGAACGGCGGCATCGGTACCTACGTCAAGGCCGAGGACGAGACGCACGAGCAGGTGGGCGACCGCGCCAATATCAGCGTGCGCGTGAACGGCAAGGATTTGCGCTGCAAAGTGGTGGGCGAAGGCGGCAATCTCGGCTTCACGCAGAGGGGCCGCATCGAATATGCACGCAGCGGCGGCCGCATCAACACCGACGCCATCGATAATTCGGCCGGTGTCGATTGCTCCGACCACGAGGTCAACATCAAGATCGCCTTCAGCCAGGAAGTGGCAAGCGGCAAGCTGACCACTGAGAAACGCAACAAGCTGCTCTCCTCCATGACCGAAGATGTGGCGACGCTGGTCTTGAAAGACAACATATTGCAAACGCAGGCGATCACCATCGCCGAACAGCAGGGCGCCAGCCTCCTGGAATCGCAGGCGCGGCTGATGAGCCGCCTCGAAAAAAGCGGGATGCTCGACCGCGCCATCGAGTTCCTGCCACCGGACAAGCAACTGGCCGAACTCAAGGCGGCGCGGAAAGGCCTGACCCGCCCCTCAATCGCCGTGCTCATGGCCTACGCCAAGATGGAGCTTTACCGCCAGCTGGTGGAATCGACGCTGCCCGACGAGCCGTATTTCGACGAGGATTTGAAGCGCTATTTCCCGCCGGCCATGCACAAGGAATTCAACGATGCCATCGAAAAACATCCGCTGAAGCGCGAGATCATCGCCACGGTCGCCACCAACAGCCTGGTCAACCGCGCCGGCATCACCTTCTTCTTCGACATCGCCGAGGATTCGGGCGCATCAACACGCGACATCGTCGCCGCCTACAGCATCGCCCGCGACGCTTTCAGCTTGCGCGATTTGTGGAACGGCATTGAGGCCATCACCAGCAAAGTCAGCGCCTCCGTCCAGGCCGAGATGTACGCCGCCACCAGCCGGTTTTTAGAGCGCGTCACCGTCTGGCTGCTCAGGAACAAATCGCTGCCGCTCGACATCGAGGCCACCGCCAAGGAAATGGTGCCCGCCATCCGCGACATGGAAAAGCACAAGCTGGCGCTGCATTCGGAAACGACGCGCGCCGACGCCGAAAAACTGATGGCGCGGCTGACCGAAGCGCAAGTGCCGGAGCAGCTTGCCGAAAAAATCGCCAATTTGCGGCTGATGTCGTCAGCGTTCGACATCGTCTCGGTGGCACGCGACAGCAAAATGCCGGCGCAGGACGTCGGCAAGATGTATTTCACGCTGGGAACGCGGCTGGGCTTAGGGTGGCTCCGCGCCAGCGCCGACCGCATCGCAACCAGCAACTACTGGGAACGCCTGGCGGTACAGGCGCTCTTGGGTGATTTGTACGACGAACAGCGGCGGCTAGTGACGTCCGTACTCGCAGGCGACGGCGGCGTCGAAGGCTGGGTGAAATCCCATGCAGAAGCACTTTCGCGCTACGACCTCTTCCTGGAAGACTTAAAATCCTCCGACAGCATCGATGTACCGAAATTGATGGTAGCGCTACGGCATGTACGGGGGCTTTAATTTGTTATCCTGAGCGAGCCGAAGGCGAGTCGAAGGATGTTATTCAATGCCTAAAATGCCGCACGCCGGTGAATACCATCGCCAGGCCGTGCTTGTCGGCGCTAGCAATCACTTCCTCATCGCGAATCGAGCCGCCGGGCTGGATGACGGCGGAAATGCCGGCGACGGCGGCCATTTCGACATTGTCGGCGAAGGGAAAAAAGGCGTCGGAGGCAAGCACGGCGCCCTCGGTCGAAAGCCCCGCTTCTTTTGCCTTCCAGCAGGCGATGCGCGTCGAGTCGATGCGGCTCATCTGCCCGGCGCCGATGCCGATGGTGGCGCCGTCACGCGCTAAAACAATCGTATTGGATTTGACGTGCTTGGCGACCGTCGTAGCGAAGATTAAATCTTCCATCTGCGCTTTGGTCGGGGCTTTTTTGGTGACGGTCTTGGGCGCGGATTTGGTGACGATGGCGTCCTCGTCCTGATACAGGAAGCCGCCGGAGATGGATTTTACCGTCATGGCCGCTGCCGGTTTGGCGATGCTGTCGATAAGCAGGAGCTTGAGTTTCTTTCTGGGAATCAGTGCCGTTAGCGCCGCCTTGGTGGCATCGGGCGCAATCATGACTTCCAGAAATAATTTTCCCAGCGCCTCGCAGAATTTTTTATCCAGCGGACGGTTGACGGCAATGATGCCGCCATACGCCGATACCGGATCGCAGGCCAGCGCCTTCTTGAAGGCCTCGGTGATGGTCGCCGCCACCGCCACGCCGCACGGGTTGGCGTGCTTGACGATGACGCAGGCGGGTTCCTTGAATTCGCGCACCAGCTCAAAGGCGGCTGAGGCATCGTTCAGATTGTTATAACTCAAGTCAGCGCCCTGCACTTGTTTGGCGGCCGCCAGCGTGCCTTTGATGTCGGTGGCGTAAAACGCTGCTTTCTGGTGCGGGTTCTCGCCGTAATGCAGGGTTTGTTTCAAGGCTCCGGCAATCGTTAGCGACTCCGGAAAATCGACGCCGTTCTCCTTATTGAACCAGCGGCTGATGGCGCTGTCGTACGACGCCGTGCGGCTATAGGCCTTGGCCGCCAGACGCTTTCTCGTATCAGGCGACGCGCCTTTGCCTTTTTTTATTTCCTCCATCACCGGTTTGTAATCAGCGGGATCGACAATAACGGTGACGCTAGCATGATTTTTGGCCGAAGCACGAATCATGGCCGGACCGCCGATATCGATATTCTCGATGCATTCGTTGAATTTCTTGCCCTTGGCAACGGTTTCTTCGAAGGGATAGAGATTGATGGCAACTAAATCAATGGCTTCGATGCCGTGTGTTTTCATGGCTTTCCGGTGCGCCTTGTCGCCGCGCACGGCCAGGATGCCGCCGTGGATTTTAGGGTGCAGGGTCTTGACGCGCCCGTCCATGATCTCGGGAAAGCCGGTGTGCTTTGAGACGTCGGTCACCGGAATCTTGGCGGCGCGCAGAGCCTTGGCCGTGCCGCCGGTTGAAAGAATTTTAATACCTTGCCGGTGCAGGAAGCGAGCGAATTCAATGAGGCCGGTCTTGTCGGAAACGGAAATCAATGCGCGTTTGATGGTCATGCGGGACGGCTTTGCGACGGGTGTGAATGAGCGAAAAATCCAAGTAGCATAAACACGGCCAGATAAGCAAGCGCCATATCAAAAATAGCCATGCCTTCATCCAAAACTGAAAACGTTGCCAGCAATATCAGCAGGAAATTGACGCCGAAGATATACCGTGCCACGGCATCATGGCTACGCCCTGCCCTGATTGCTTTCCGATAGTAATAGTCGGAATTTTTTTTGCCCTTCACCAGTCGCGCCAGCAGCGTAATGCCGGCATCGCTTAAATAATACGCCGGCAGGATAATCGCCGCCGCACCGTAACCTCGGGCAGCAGCGATAAAAAGCAAATAACCCAGCAAAAACCCGATCGGGACAGCGCCAACGCTCCCGAGAAGGATCTTGGCCGGCTGCCAGTTCCACCATAAAAATCCGCTTGCGGCGGCGGCGACAATCAATCCGTGCAATGCCAAATGGTCAGGGAAAGCGCTGGTAAATGCCACCGGCAAACATAGGCCGATGCCGATGCTGATCATTTCCACCGTCGACAAGCCGTCGATGCCGTCCATACGGTTAAATAAATTGATAAACCACATCCAAAGCAGGAAAATACCTGTCTGCTCCAGCCAGTCCGGAATCATGCCGCCTAGAAACGATACCTGCATCGTGCTCAAAGGAATGGCAACGGCCACCGCCTGCACCACCAGCCGCACCGCCACCGGCACACCGACCAGATCGTCAAGAAGCGAAACAGCCGTAAGCAAGAGCAGGGAAAGAACGATGTGGTAGCCAATGTCGGCATTTAATAAACAAATCACCAGCGCGAACACCACGACAATTCCGCCTCCTTTGGGCGGCGGCGCCTTGCGCTTATTACGCAGGCTGTCAATATCCATCGGCACCGGACGATGGTGCAACGCCAGAATCATGATCCGCGTGCCGAGCAGCGACATCAGGAAAGCGGAAAGCGCAACCGTAATCGTGAAGGTCACCCGCGCCTCCCGAATAATGTTTCGATATCCTTGCGACTTAGGATGATGTGCGTCGGCCGGCCGTGGTTGCACTGGCCGGACAGCGGCGTCTCTTCCATCTGCCTAAGCAGCGCGTTCATTTCGGCGATGGTGAGGCTTCGTCCGGCGCGGACCGAGCCGTGGCAGGCCATGGTTGAACAGAGATGATCAAGGCGTTCTTTCAGCGCCGTCGCGTTTCCGGTCTCACGTATCTCGTCGGCCAGATCGCGCAGCAGCGCCGAGGCATCGACCTCGCCCAGCATCGACGGCGTTTCGCGGACGACGATAGAACCACTGCCAAACCCTTCTATCACCAACCCCAATTCGAGCAATTCCTGCTGGCGCATAAGCAGCGCTTCGGCTAGGTCTTCCGGCAACGTCACCACTTCCGGCAACAATAATTTCTGGCGCTCGATGCCTTGCTCGGCCAGACCCGTTTTCATTCTTTCCAGCGTCAGCCGTTCGTGCGCGGCGTGCTGGTCGACGATCACCATGCCGTCCATGGTTTCGGCGACGATGTAGGTCTGGTGAAGCTGCGCGCAGGCGGCACCCAACGGATAATGACGATAATCGGGAGCGTCCTGCGGCAGCGGATCGTTGGCCGGGCGCGCCATCGGCGGCAGGGCATGGGCAAAAGCGTGCTGCGTGGCGTATTGCTCGCGGAACGCCGATACCGGAGCATAGGCATATGAAGGTTGCGAAGGAGAAGGAGAGAACCGCGCCAGCGCCTCACCGGCCACGGTCGAAGATGCGCGGCAGCCGGCTTCGGTCAGCGCATGGCGGATGCCGCCGACGATCATGCCACGCACGAGGGCGCTGTCGCGGAAACGCACTTCGGCCTTGGCCGGGTGCACGTTGACATCCACCTCTTCCGCCGGCACATCGAAAAAGAGCACCACCACCGGATACCGGTCATGCGCCAGCACGTCCATATAGGCGCCTTTCAAGGCACCCAGTAGCAGCCGGTCGCGCACCGGGCGATTATTGACGAACAGGTATTGTTCGCTGGAATTGCCGCGGTTGAACGTCGGCAGCGACACCAGACCGGAAAGTTTGATCGCCCCGCGCGCGTGGTCGAGCGGCAGCGCGTTCTCGACAAATTCCTTGCCGATTACGTCGCTGAGCCTCTTCAGCCGCGCATTCAGCAATTCGCCTTGCGAGGCGTCAACGGACAAAAGTTTCTTGCCGTCCGAGGTCAGCGAGAATGAAATATGGGGATAGGCCATACTGAGGCGGGTGACGATATCGAGCGCCTGCTGTACTTCGGTCTTATCGGTTTTCAAAAACTTGAGCCGTGCCGGGGTGGCATAGAAAAGATCGAGCACTTCGACGCGCGTGCCGCGAGAAAGCGCCGCCGGCACCGGCGCCATGACGTCGCCGCCTTCGATCGCCACTCGCCAGGCGGCAGGCTGGCCGGCGGCGCGGCTGGTGATATTCATCCGGCTGACCGAAGCGATGGAAGGCAGCGCTTCGCCGCGGAAACCTAAAAATGCAATCGACAGCAGATCGTCGTCCGGCAATTTGGAGGTGGCATGGCGCTGCACGGCCAGCATCAGGTCGGCCATAGTCATGCCCTTGCCGTCATCCTCGACGACGATGCCGTTTTTTCCCGCCTGCTCCAGCGCAACATCAACCCGCGTTGCTCCGGCATCAATGGCGTTTTCGACCAGCTCTTTTACCACCGATGCCGGGCGCTCGATCACCTCGCCGGCGGCGATGCGGTTTACCAGCGTCGACGGCAAAAGGCGTATGGTCATAGATTCCCCGTCAGCAAATATTCGCGCGCCAGACGCTTGCTTTCTTCCACCGCCGGCTGGTCGAACGGATTGACCTTAAGCAGCCCGGCCATGAAAATAATCTCAAGCGTGAAGTGCATGAGAAGCGCGCCCATATGTTCTTCCGCCAGCGCATCGAGATCAAACCAGCGCACCGGGCATTGATTTTTTGTCAACGTTTCCAGCGTCGCTTTCTGCTCAGCGGCCATGATGTCGCCGGTGGTTTTGCCGCGTAAATACGCTAAATCTTTCGTGCCCGGCACGTGCAATAACTGACCGGTGCCGGCGCGCTTGACCGTAATCAGGTGAAAGAGCTTGTCGCGCGGGCCGTCCAGATAAAGCTGCAGCTGGCTATGCTGGTCGGTGGTGCCGACGGCGCGAATGGGCGTGGAACCTTTACCGCCCTTGCCCAGGCTTTCCGCCCAGCTCTGGCGGTACCAGCTGGAAAAGCCGGAAAGCCGCTCGGCGTAAGGCAGCATGACGGTGATGTTACAGCCTTTCTCGATGAATGCCATTTGCAGCGCCGCGCCCAGCGCCGGCTGGCAATCGGCTGGCGTTTGTGCCTTATCCAGTTCATCCACCACCGATTGCGCACCGCGGCGCAGACGCGCGATATCAAGCCCCGCCAGCGCCGCCGGCAAGAGGCCGACATTGGTCAGCGCCGAAAATCTGCCGCCGATATCAGCATCGTGATCGAGCACGGTAATGCCGAATTCCTTTGCCGCCACGCGCAGCGGATTATCGCCGGCGGCAGTGATAATGGTAAAATGCTTTGCCAGCGGCAATGCGCCGTGCTTATTTTTGACCTGATCGAGCAACACGTAAAATTGCGCCAGCGTTTCCGCCGTCGTACCGGATTTGCTGATAATGATAAAATGTGTGGCGGTAGTGTCGTACGCATGCAACAAGGCGCCTATGGCGTCGGGATCGATCGTTTCCAGAAAATGCAGCGTCGTCGCCGAGGCCGGCGCCAGCGCCGCCAGCGCGCGACCGCTTAACCCCGACCCACCGGCGCCGACGGCAACCACATGACGGCAATTTTTTCTTATCTCTGCTGAAAGCGCCGTAAGCGCCGAAATGTCCGCCGTGCGCGCAGGCAATGCCAGAAGCGGCACCGCCGTTTTATTTTTGCGCTGTTTCAGCGCGGTAAATGCCGACGATAACGTTGCGGTGATGGCGTCAAGCCGTGCCTGACTGACGCCGTTCTTGCCGATCTTCGTATCGAGGCAATACTCTGCACGGTGACGGTAAAACATAGTTATGGCGCGCTTGGGCTTAAGGTAGGCTTTCCGACCATAACAATAGCGAGTTTATCAGTATCAATCAAACGCTTTGCCATCGCCTTGACCTTGGTGCGGGTAACCGCCGCCACCATGGCATTGCGCCGATCGAGATAGTCGATGCCCAGGTTGTTAAACTGCATATTAATCAGGAAGCTGGCGAGATCGTCGTTGCTGTTTAGGCGCAGCATGAACGATCCGACCAGATATTGCTTGGCGGTAGCCAGCTCGGCAGCAGTCGGACCGTTGGCGGCAAACCGGCGCAATGTTTCCTGCAGCACGGAAAGCGCCGCGCCCGCCTGTTCATTGCGCGTGGCGAAACCGCCTTGCCAGCTGGCGGCATGCGCCAGCGGCTTCATCGCCGAATAGGCGCTATAGGCCAACCCGCGTTTCTCGCGTATCTCCTGCACCAGCAATGAAGTAAGCGCGCCGTCGCCGCCCAGGATCTGGTTCATGACATGGGCAGTAAAATAATCGGGGTCGTTGCGCTTCAGGCCTTCCGTACCAAACATCACCAGCGTCTGCGGTATGTCAAAATCCATAACCGCCGGTTTGCCATCAGCCGTTATGACCGCCTCCGGCACGATGACTTCCGGTTTATAATGCTCCGGCAGACCGCCTAAATATTTATCCAGCAGCAGGCGCAATTCCTCGGGTGTGATATCGCCCACGACCGCGATCATGATGTTTTCGCGCGTAAGGTGCCGCTCGGCGAATTCCCGCAAATCGGAACGGTCGAGGCGCCGGATGGAGGATTCGGATCCCAACGGCATGTGGGCGTAGGGATGGTCGCCATAAATCTGCCTGCGCCAGCGGCGCTCCAATGTTTCTCTTGGGCTTTGCTCCTGCTGTACCAGCAAACTCAAACTTTGACGCCGCGTGCGATCGATGGCGTCGGAGTCGAAACGCGGCTCCCGAAGCGCGAGGCCGAGATAGGAAAAGGCGGTATCCTTATGCTCGCTCAACGCCCGCATCGACACTTCCAGCGTATCCTCGTCGACCGAGCTGTTGAACTCCAGCGCCCGCGATTCCAGCGCTTCATTCCATTCGCGATCGTTCATATCGCCGGCGCCTTCGGTCAGCATCGCCGCCACCATGTTGGCACGGCCCTCGTTACCCTCGCCGTCATAGGCCGAACCGCTGCCGGTAAAGGCGACGCGGATGGCCACCAACGGTAGCGTATGCTCTTCAACCAGCCACGCTTTCATGCCTTTCTCGCTGACGACTTCTTTTACCTTCGTCGCCATGGCGGGGGACGGCTGACAAAGGACAAGACAGAGAAAAAATACGCCGCTTACAAAACGCATGGTTATTTCTTCTCCTCTTCCGGCAGCAGGAAACCGGTGACCGACTGATTGAGATTGAGCGCCGATTTTCCGGCCTCTGACACGCTTTCGGCCGTAACCGCCTCAATCAGTTGCGGCCAGCGCAGGAAATAATCTTTGTCCAGCCCGACCATGCGTATCCAGCCCATGGTGCGCGCCATGCCGTTTAAATCGTCACGGGTGAACACCGAATCAGCCTTAAGCTGGGTTTTCGCCCGCGCCATCTCTTTATCGCTGAAGCCGTCTTTGAGGCTGCGCGCGATTTCTTCATCCACGGCCTTGGTGATGGTTTCCATGTCGGTGCCGGATTCAGGGATGATGGAGATTTCAAACCGCGACGGGCCGATAGTGAACACGTCGTAGCCGACATCGACACTGCTGGCCAATTTTTTGTCCGTCACCAGCGACCGGTAGAGGCGGCTGGTTTTCCCCACGCCGAGAAGCTGCGACAACACCAGCGTCGGCAATGCCTGATCTTTATTGCCATAACCGAGGCTGGACGCGGCGTAAATCCGCGACCATACCGGCTGCTTGACGTTGGCATGGCGCATGGCGATCTGGCGCGGAGCCAACTGCGGCGGCTCGTCGCTCCAGCGCCGCTGCGGCACCGGCACGCGCGGTAAGCCGCCATAATAGCGCTCAACCATCGGACGCGCTTCGGCGGCGGTGATGTCGCCGCTTAAAACGAGCACGGCGTTGTTGGGGTGATACCAGATCTGGTGAAAACGAAACACGTCCGCCCGCGTCAGTTGCTTCATCTCATGCATCCAGCCGATCACAGGCGTATGGTACGGATGCTGGCGAAACAGCGACGCATTCATCTGCTCGCTGAACAAAGCGGTCGGGCTGTTTTCAATGCGGGCACGGCGCTCTTCCATAATCACTTCGCGCTCTCTTTTGACACCGGCATCCGACACCGTGAGCGGGTTCATGCGGTCAGCCTCAAGCGCCATTGCCAGTGGTAATTCATCTTTGGAGATGTCGATATAATAGGCTGTGGCATCGTAGCCGGTGAAGGCGTTCTGCTGGCCGCCGTGGCGCGATATCAACGCATCGTATTCGCCCGGACCGTGCGCCGCCGTGCCTAAAAACATGACATGTTCATGAAAATGCGCCAGCCCGGATTTTCCCGACGGATCGTCGCCGCCGCCGACGCGGTACCAGAGCATGTGCGACACCGCCGGCAGGCGGTGGTTGGGAATCACGACCACTTCCAGCCCGTTGGCCAGCGTAAAGCTCTCGACTGATGCCGAAACTTCGGCGGCGGCGGGATGCGCCCATAGCAACAGGGCGAGCACCACCCACAGTAGGCGCGGTGTTGTCAGGCGTTGAGCCATGGGGTTAATCGCCGTTGCCCAGAATCCGTCCCAGCACACCACGGTCTTTTTGCTTCACTTCAGGGGTGTCACCTTCGGTCACCGGTTTACCGCTATCCTTGTTGCTGCGGATACGATCAGCCTCGCCCTGAGCGTTGACCAGCGGATCAGGCTTGGACGTACCGGTAGAAAAAACATCCCACCACGAGCTTTCCTCTTCTTCCGCCGCCACCGGACGGCCGGCCGTGGCGTGGTCCTGATCCAACGCCCGACGCACGTTGGGATCGGCCTGCTGGATACCGGCACGCTCCAGAAAATTGGATTCGGGCGATGTCACCACCGGGGGTTTTCCGGCCGGCACTGCGACTGGCACCGCATCAGCATTGCCCGACGGTAAAATGAATTTATTCCCGTCACCCTTGATGCTATTGCCCAAGAGCAGAGACTGCGCCTTTTTGTCGGCATCCTGAGATCTTGTCACTTCACCGGGAGCGGCCGGCGGACGCAGCTCGAACTGCGGCGGCACCGAAAGCGGCGGACGCGAAACGACGCGGAACTCATCCGGCGCCTTGCGGTTCAGTCCCAGCGAATCCTTGACCGTGCCACCGCTGCAGGCAGCAAGGAAAGTCATGCATAAAAGCGGCCATATCCGGAGTGTGCGCATCAGGGGTTTTTCCTCGTTTTTTGCTCTATAAATATACTGTGTATGCACAAAAGCACAACCCCTATAAAGATGGCGCTGTCAGCGATATTGAAGGCCGGCCAATGGTAAGAACCTATATAAAAATCAAAGAAATCGGCGACAGCGCCGTATTGCACGCGGTCGGCGATATTACCCAGCGCGCCGCCGATGATAAGCCCCAGCGCACCGGCGATGAAGATAGAAGACGTGCGTTTCAACCATACCGCCAATAGGGTCAGAATCACTGCCGAGAGCCCGATAAACACATAGGGCGGGTTGTGACCGGACATCAGGCCGAAACTGATGCCGGTATTCCAAACCATGACCAGATTGAAGAACGGCAAAACCTCGATAGGCGGCTGCGGCGGCATTAACATAAGTTTCAGCAGGACTGATTTGGACCACTGGTCCAAACCGAACGTTATCGCCATGATGAAAAGACTGATCCCGATGCAACGTCTGTTAGCCATGCGCCGCTTTCCTGCGTTGTTGTAAAATCGTTTCCGCCGCCTTGCAATCGGCCATCATCTGCGCCGAAAGTTCCGGTTCGCCGCCGAAATGTTCTTCGTCACGGATAAATTCCACCAGATGCACCTCGATCGCCTGACCGTAAAGATCGCGGTTCATGCTCAGGCAATGCACTTCGAGCAGCGGCTCTTTGAGCGGAAACATCGGACGGATGCCAAGGCTTACGACGGCGTCGTGCCAGCTGGCGCCAACGCCCACGCGCGCGGCATAAATGCCAAAGCGCGGCGTAAACAACCCGTTCAAGCGTATATTGGCTGTGGGAAATCCCAATGCATGGCCACGACCGTCGCCCTTTTGCACGCGCCCGCCGATGCTGTAAGGCCGCCCCAACAAGCGCGAAGCACGGGCGACGTCGCCTTCCTTAAGCAGCGCGCGGATGGCGCTCGAAGAAATGGCGCTATCCTGCTCCGCGACCGGCTGGACGCGCGTAAAACCGAAGCCGAGTTTCTTTGCCTCGCTTTCCAAGAAATCGGTATTGCCGCCGCGGCCTTTGCCGAAAGCGAAATCATAGCCGGTGACGACGTGGCGCACACCCAGTTGCTTATGTAGAATGTCGCCGACGAATTCATGCGCGGCAAGCGCCGCCAGTGCGCGGTTAAACCGCGCCAGAAACGCAATGTCGATGCCGGCATCACTGAGCAGCCGTAATTTTTTATGCAGCGGATAAATCTTGAGCGGCGCTTTGTCTTTGGCGAAGAATTCGCGCGGATGCGGCTCGAAAGTCATCACCGCCGACGGACAATCGTTCTTTCTGGCCTGATCGATGCAGGTCTTGAGAATCGCCTGATGGCCGCGGTGCACGCCATCGAAATTACCGAGCGCCACCGCTGCGCCTTTTCGCGCTCCGGGGCAATGTTCAAAATCGCGGATGATATGCATCATTCAGATCTGGAAGGAACCTTGATCAGCGCCTCGCCGTCGATAACGATGATATCTTTGACAGTACATTTGGTGTCGAGTAACGCGCGTTTTTTATCCTTAAACAACTGCTTGACCGTGCCGGTGGCATAGACGGTGTCGCCGACGCGTACCGGAGCTAAAAATTTCAATGTCTGGCTCATATAGATGCAGCCGGGACCGGGGAGCTTGGTGCCGACCACGGCAGAGATGAGGCTCGCCGTCAGCATCCCGTGGACGATGCAGCCGCCGAACGGCGTCTGGCGCGCGAACTCCTCGTTGAGGTGCATCGGATTGGTGTCGCCGGAAACGCCGGAGAAATTCCTGAGGTCGGTTTCGGTGATGGTGCGGCTCACGGTGGCGCTCATGCCGACCTTCAAGTCCTCGAAGAAATAGCCGTGCAAATCTTTATAATCCATAACGCCTTAGGCCGGTTGCGCTTCCGGCTGCACGGGGCGCAGGTTTAAATAAATCAGCGCCGGAGCGGAGATATAAATCGAGGAATAGGTGCCGATTAAAACGCCGAACACGATCGCCCAGCTGAAGCCCTCGATAATTTTTCCGCCCCAGAACGCCAGCGAGAGCGATGCCAGAAGCACGGTCGAGGCGGTAAGTACGGTACGCGACAGCGTGTCGTTGATGCTCAGGTTGAGCAGGTCGAAAACGTCTTTCTTTTTGAACTTTCGCATGTTCTCGCGGATGCGGTCGTAGATCACCACCGAGTCGTTGATCGAGTAGCCGACGATGGTGAGGATAGCGGCAATGGCAGTCAGGCCGAACTCGAATTGCGTGACGGCGAAAAAGCCGACGATCATGATCGAGTCGTGTATCAGCGCCAGTATGGCGCCGACGCCGTATTGCCATTCGAAGCGGAACCAGACATAGGCCATGATTGAGGCAAAGGATAAGAGCACCGCCCATACGCCCGCCATCACCAGCTCGCGGCCGACAGTGGGGCCGACGTAATCTATTTTGCGGTAATCAATACCGGCGCCGAGTTGGGCAGCCAGCAGTTCCTTGACGCGCGCCACGACCTTGGCCTGTTCGTCGTCCTTGCCGGCCTGGATCCGGATCAGGACGTCATTGGCCGTACCCATGTTCTGCAGGCTGACTTCGCCGAATTCATGGTGCGAAAGCGCATCACGCAGCGGCGCCAAATCAACTGGTTTTTCCGCGTGCACTTCCATCAATATGCCGCCGGTGAAGTCGATACCGAGGTTAAGGCCGTGTGTTGCCACCAGCCCCAACGAAATCACGGTAAGCACGATCGAAAAAATAAATCCAAGCCAGCGCTTGCCCATGAAATCGAAATGCGGCTTGTTGGGGAAAAAATGGATGGGCATGTTAGGCTACGGCTTCGACCGATATGACTTCCGGCACATAGTGCTTCAGCATATTCTCGATGCCGTTTTTCAAAGTGGCGGTAGAGCTGGGGCAACCGGAGCAGGCGCCGTGCAACTCCAGCTGCACGATGCCGTCATGGAAGCCGCGGAAGATGATGTCGCCGCCGTCCTGCGCTACCGCCGGGCGGACGCGCGTGTCAATCAATTCGCGGATTTGCTTTTCGATGTCGGTGTCTCCGCTCGTGTCCTTGGCTTTGGCAGCAGAAGCCATCACCGGCAAGCCGGCAACGAAATGATCCATGATCGCGGCCAGAAGCAGGGCTTTCAGCGTGCCCCAATCACCGCTTTCGGTTTTGGTGACGGTGATGAAATCGGAACCTAAAAATACCGCCGCCACACCCTCGACCTTAAACAGCGATACCGCCAGCGGCGACGGCTTGGCATCGGCGGCGGAGGTAAAAAACGCCGTGCCCGATTCCATCACGGCGATGCCGGGAATGAATTTCAGCGTGTTCGGGTTGGGCGTATTTTCGGTTTGTATGAACATGTTTCTTACCAATCTTGCCATTTTCTCTATATGCCTTTAATCTAGGCATTTACTCACCCTATTGCAAGGATGACCTCATGAAAAGATTTGCTTTGTTTTTCCTAAGCCTAGTGCTGGCAGGCGCTGCCGCCACGGCACAAACGGCACCCGCGCCCGCAGCGCCAGCGGCGGTTAAAAAACTGGCGGTGATTGTCGACGGTATCGAAAACGGCCAGCCGATCCCGGCTAAATTCGCCTATTGCGCACCGGATGCCAAAGAACACACCAAGCCCGGCGGCAACATCAATCCGGCCATCAGCTGGAAGGGCGCGCCCAAAACGACGAAATCGTTTGCCATCATCGTCGTCGACCGCGACGTGCCGACCAATTTCGACAATGCCGGCAAGGAAGGGGTCACCATCCAGGCCGACATGCCGCGTCAGGATTTCTACCATTGGGTATTGGTGGATATACCGGCCACCGTCACCCGCATCGCCGAGGGGCAAGACAGCAAAGGCATCACCGAAAACGGCAAGCCCATAGGCAAAATCGCCTATGGCGTCAGCGGCCAGAACGATTACGCCAAATTCTATCGCGGTACGTATGGCGGCTATGACGGCCCCTGCCCGCCGTGGAACGACGAGCTGCTGCACCGTTATCATTTCATCGTCTATGCGCTCGACGTGGCGACGCTGGGTTTCCCGGCCGCGCCCAACGGCGTCCAGGCCATCGCCGCCATGCAGGGCCACATCCTGGCGCAGGGCGAAGTGATGGGAACCTACACGCAGAACCCGAAGGTTAAATGAGGGCGATTACACGCCGGCATTATTTGGTTAACCGGATTCTCTGGGCAGCCATCCTGGCCCTGTTGGCCGTTGACGTTCTCTTGTTCCGGCAATCGGGATTGCATCTCGATTCAACGCCGGTGAGGGGTGTGGCGTGGATGATTGCGCTGATGGCGGTGTTTTGCCTTGCGATCAACATCATCCATCCTCAACATCGGTTTCCCGGATACGAAGCGGGGATGGACACCTTGTGGTCTTTCACCAATGCCGTCAACCAAATGACGTTCGGCCCCTTATCCATCGCCTTTTTCAGTTATCTTACCGCGCGCGCCGGATGGCCGCTCATCGACGAGAAGCTCATCGCCATCGACGGATGGCTGGGGTTTGACTGGCGGGAGCACATCGCCTGGGCCAATGCCCGTCCATTCGTATCGGATATTTTCTCGGTCGGGTATAATTCGTTTCCCCTGCAAATCATGATGTTGCTGATAATGCTTCCGATCCGCCGGCAATTCGAACATGTCCAGCGTTTTATCATGATCTTTTTCTTCACCGCACTGGCCGTGGTCCTGCTGGCGGCAATTTTTCCCGCCGCAGGCGCCTATATTCATTACAACATCGATCCCGCCCGGGATTTTCCCCATCTTCACAATCAGGGCGGGCTGGTGCATAAGGATGTTCTTCTGGGGTTGCGCGACCATACCCTCGCCACGCTTTCGTTTCCCCTGATCGGACTGGTGACCTTTCCTTCTTTCCACGCCGCATTGGCCGTGCTGTTAAGTTACGGTGCACTACCCTTTCGCCGCCTGCGGTTCGTAATCTTTGTGCTGAATATCATCATGCTCATTTCCGTTCCTATGGAAGGAGGTCACTATTTGGTCGACGTCATTGCGGGTCTTATCGTGGTCGGCGTGATAATTTATTTCGCAGAGCGGATGGTGCCGCGCGCCACGCCAGCAATAACGCCAATATAGCGGCTCCCAGCCACGATGCGATCTTGGCCTGCGTATAGCGCCAGCCCATCGCCGCCCCGACATCGGTGCGAAGCTCCAGCACATGCTTGCCCGGCGGCGCCTGAACCAGCATCAGCCCGCTATGTTCTTCCGGCGTCAGGTTTTCGTTTGCAGCTTTGCCGTCGATGGAAAGCTGCCACACCGGAAAATAAAAATGCTTGAGGCGAACGGCGCCGCCTTTGGGCATGTCCGAATGCAAAACGATGCCGCGCCAATCCCAGCTTTCTTCCGTGACTTTCCCCTGCCCTTTGATGAGTTGCGCCCTGGGGGCGGGGTTATCAGCTATGGCGACCATAGATTCAAACTTGTATGCCTCCTTGTCCGTCCAGCGCGAGCGGTAAACCGGCGCCTGTATCATATGCCGCTGAACATAGCTACGAAACACGTCCATGCTCCCCGACGCCGGCGTGGTGAGCACGAATAACCCTATCAGACCCAGCAGAAATATCGAGATGCCGTAATCGGCTCTCCAGGTTTGAAGCTGTTTTTGCGTCGTCAGCCATTGCATTTTTACGGCGATGAAATAAATCGCCGCGCACATGACCAGCGACTGCATGCGCCAGGGAAAAGCCACGATCGAGAATGTTCCCAGCAATCTCCAGACCGGATCGCTGATCTCAAACAGCAGGAACGCCGCCAGCGCGGCGATGCACGCCCATGCCTTGATTTCCCGCTGGATGACCGATGCACCGATCCGTGCCTTGCCTTTGAATATAAAACCGGCCAGCCCCAGGGTGAACACCATCGTAAGGCAGGCGCCGACCATCGTGCGTATGTGGCCGTGTTTGATGTGATAATCGGTAGCGCCGTCCGGATCGACAGCGGAAAAGGTTTCCCGGGTGATATAGCTGTTGGCCCAGGTAATGCGGACGATCTCTGCCATTTCCGGATAAAGATGCTGCGTAAAATATTTGGCCGGAAGGATATAAAATGCGGCAACCATACCGGCCAGAATAACGGCCAGCGCAAAATAACATTTCGGCTTCACCTGCCGCCCGGAAAACCACAACAGCTGGATGCCGCATGCCATCAGGCCGGCGATGGTGAGCGGGATGTGCGTCAGCAGGCTGGCCGCAAAGGCGCAGGAAAGCCAAATCCAGTTTTTATCGTCCCCAAGCGCCAACCGGCGCGTAAACAAAAACAGCAGCGGCAGCAAGGCCATGCCCCAGACTTCGGCGAACGCCGAGCGGTAGAACATCAATTCCATGCGGTAGGGCATCAGCAAGAAGAGGATGGCGGCAAGCAGCGCCCGCCCGGGCGACACGATCTCCTTAAGCCACAGCCAGCAGGTAACCAGGGTAACGGCGCTGGCCAGCCACAACGACAGCAAATACAGCTGCTGTACCGTTATCCCCAGAAAATGCAACGGGTAAAAAAGCGAAGTAACGTAATAGGGCAGCGGGAAATAAAACAGGAACTGCGGCGCGCCAAGCCCGGCTCCGGCATCGATGCACCAGCGCGGATAGAGATCGCCTTGCCACCATTGCGAAGAGAAACAATTGATCAGCGTGTAATGGAAAATAACGTCGCCGCTGGGACCGTTGGTGAATAGAAACGGCGCTAAATCAAGAGCGGCGATAGCGGCGGCAATGCACAGAATTTTTTTGAGGGTAAGCGTCATCCGTGGGTACTGTTTTATAGTAAGATATGTTCTACGACAAGCGCGGGGATAAAAAAAGCCTGCCGGTTTCCCGGCAGGCTTTTTCGTATCATACCGGCAAAAATTAGCCGGTAGCAGTGTTGCAAGAGGTCGTCGTACCGAAGCCGCTGCCGCTCATCGCATTGACGATGCCGGCGGCACCGAAGACGATGGCAACGCCGATACCGACGATGATCGCCATACCCCACGACACTTTGCCGAGTAAGGCGCCGATGCCGATGACGGTGATAGCGATAGTGGCTAAACCTTTACCGGTGTTTCCGGTAAACCAAGCCACCACTTGGCAGAGTACGGCACCCATCGGGGTGTCGCCGGGCCCTGCGTACGACAGGTCCGGCATCATGATGATACCGGCGACCAGCATAACGGCCAGGCAAATCTGCCAGGCGATGCTTAAGTCTTTGGTCTGAGTTGTCATAAATGACCCTTTCTTCAGACGATTTTAAAAAACGCCCGCCTTAAAAAGGACGGAACGTACCTGCCCAAACCATTCGGGCAGATAAGACCATCATAGCCTAAAAATCCAATGAAACCAAAAGATTATTTGTTACGATTGTGTTACAGTGCCGCCGAAGGCGTTAACTATTGGCGGTGTGCGCCGTGTATTTGCGGCCGAACTCGGCATACTGGCTGAGAAGTTCCGTAATATTGTTATAAGATATAGGCTTGGGTATGTATTTATTGAAGCCGTATTGCAGGTATTTCTGTTCGTCGCCGCGCATGGCGTTGGCCGTGATGGCCGCCACGAAGAGCGGTTTTTTGGTATTGTGCTTATTTTCCATTTGCCGGATCAGGGTGATGGTCTCGATCCCTTCCATCACCGGCATGCTGATATCAAGAAGCACGATATCGACATGTTCCTTTTGCAGAAGGTTGATGGCCTCGAACCCGTTGCCGGCCGTGAGCAGGCGGCAATCGGCGCGGTTCAGGAATTCCCTGGCCAGCGCCATGCTGGAGGGATCGTCTTCCACCACCAGCGCCCGCAGCGGCTGGCCGACTGGCGGCGCTGCAGGTTGCTCAATTTCCGGGATTTCAGGCGCGGCCATATGCGCAAGCTCCAGCGGCAGTTCGACGATAAAGCGGCTGCCGGCCGGCGTGTTGGATTCATAGGTAACATGGCCATTCATGAGGTCCAGCAGTTCACGGCAAATGGCAAGACCAAGGCCGGTGCCGCCGTATTTACGGTTCAGGTTGCTGTCGGCCTGCATGAAGCGTTCGAAAATAATCTCGCGCTTGTCTTCGGGAACGCCGATGCCGGTATCGGTGACGCTGATGCGCACTTTGATAACGCCTTCTGCATCGGCGCCGGCGAAATCCGCCGCCAGCTCGATATGCCCCTTCTCGGTAAAGCGCACGGCATTGTTGAGCAGGTTCGATACCACCTGACGCAACTTGTTATTGTCGCCGACGAAATAGCGCGGCAATTTGGGTGAAATCCGCATCGAATACTGCAGGCCTTTTTCCTTGGCCTGGCGCTCGAACGCGGCGCCGGCATCCTGCAGCACCTTATAGAAATTAAACGGCGCACGGATGATTTTAAGCCGCCCCTGCGCGACCGCCGACAAATCCAGAAGCTCGTTGACGATGGCCAGCAGTGTTTGCGCCGCCGAATGCATGTATTCGAGATATTCTTTTTGTTTTGTCGAGAGCGTCGTAAAACCCAGCATTTCACAAAAGCCGGTGATGGCGTTGAGCGGCGTGCGCAGCTCATGGCTCATGTTGGCGATAAAGGCGTCCTTGGCCTTGTTGGCCGATTCCCATTTGTCGCGCGCTTCCTTCAATTGCTGACGATAAAGCGCCAGATTATCATTCAGGTATTGAAACACGGTTGAAAGCGACGTGGCGAACGAGCCTGCATCCTCTTTATCCATTAGCGCGCGCGACAGCTCGGGAAATGCGCCGATGCCGGTGGAGAACGCTTCCATCGCCTGCTTCACCGGCAGGATGACCTGCCGGTACCATACCAATTCCGACCAGGCAATATAGCCGGCGGTCACTACCCAGAGGCCGATAAAGATCAGATCAGCGGCGGCGATATGTTTGGTATCATCCAGAAGCAGATATAATAGCGCTGATGATATAAGCGCTGTGATGGCGATGATTTGCGGAATACGCGCATACCAGAACATTTTCTTTAAAAGCTGCGTCATGGCGTTTCCTGACTAGGGCAAAACGGGGCAAAATAAATGATTATGAAGCGATTCCGTAGGTTATTTATACCTAAATTCTGGGAAAAATTCAACTTGAAGTAGTTATTACTATTTAAAATAATCGTCTAGATTGTTTTATCTATTTTAAAATATATAAATATCAGAATATTAACAAATATCTATTATAAGTAGAAATGTATTATAATGATACAACTGAAAAAGGAGCGCCGATGCTCACCTCACGGCGTAATCACGCCGTAGCTAGATTTTGGCTCTCGCCAAAATCAGCGAAGGCGGATGGCGCACCCGAGACGATTCGAACGTCCGACCTTTGCCTTCGGAGGGCAACGCTCTATCCAGCTGAGCTACGGGTGCTAAAGTCTACAGGCCGGCTGGCTCACTTGCCTTTTTACGCTTCCGCTGCTCACGTACAAATTTGTACGCTGCGCTGCGGGTCTTAAAAAGGCTTCGCAGCCAGCACAGCCTAGCGACTTTTTGAGCTAAAACAGGGAAGATTGCAACTTGGATTATTTTTTGACGTCCGTAACCGCCCGGCCGATCTCGGCAAGCCATGCCTCAAAATCCTCTTCGAACGTGTGGCTGGCGCCGTGCTCGTCGGCCATGCGCTTCACCACGTCGGACGGCGGTTCGACGCCTTCACCGTGGGCGAGAATTTTTCCAAAATCAGCTAAATCGTAATTGCCGGCGGCCTCCGCTTCCTTGAACGCCATGTATTTCGACGGCGGGATGGAGGCGTAGGCGTAATGGGACTTGCCGTCGGGCAATGTACCTTGCACCAGCACAAGAATGCCGACATCCTCGTCCATTTTCTTCAGTAACTCTTCGGCCTCTTCGGGGGAAATCTCTGTCATGCCGGCTGTAATCCTAAATCGTCGTTGCGGTTGCGCGCGCTGGCGATTCGCTCTTGAAAGTTCGTAGATGGCGCTTTCGTCTTGTCCTCTTTCGCTTCTCCGGCGCCTTCAATATTGAATTCGTTTTTACGTACCAACAGCGCCTGCGTCAGGTTGGCAAGCATGCCGAGCACGCCGGCCGCAACATAAGCTATACCATATCCTTCTATAATACCGCCGCCCACCATAAGAACACCGATGAGCAAATTGGCCATTGAGGACACAAACACCGGATTGTCTTTTGTTGCTCGGCGTAAACGTCCTGTGACCCCGACCGTTTTACTACTGGAATTAGTAAAACCCAATGATTCTGATTTTCTGTTTTCCTGCGGTTCTTCACCTTGTTTTTTTTCTTTATGGAAGACGATATTACCGTACGACCATAAGGCAATGAGTTCGGTTATCACCGCCGTGTAGCCGGTTGCTCCGGCGGCAAACTGAGAAATACCGAATCCTAATCCAAACGATTCAGCAATAATGGAAAATCCGGCGGCGGCTTCGACCGGATATTTACGCGGGAATAGAATTTTACGATCGTTTTCGCGCAACGAATGACCAAGTAATTTTTGGTGTTTGCCTTCGGCCTTTTCTTCACCCAATTTATCCTGATGTTTCTTGCTGCCCCAGGCGATGGAAATCAGGCGCCCGGTGATGGCAAAGCAGGCATATCCTATCCACCACGGATTGCCGGAAAGCGCTACCGTGACATCCATGCCTATCTTCATCAGACCAACGATGCGCGGCGCATTGTCGCGCATGCGCTCGATCAGCGACCCGCGCACGCCGACGGCCTTGCTTTCGCTTTGAACGAAAGTCAACGCATCGGGTGAAGAGGTCGCGGTCGCAGCAGCGCTCATTGTGGCCTCAAAAGACGGTTTTTCAATCATCTACCAGAATACTGGAACCGCGTTGGAGAGACCAATGAAGGTTTTATGACAAAGAGTATTTTTTGTTAATTTATTGTATTATATAATGAATTATGCCCGCGGATGGGCGGATTTATAGGCATCCATCAGGCGTTTGGAATCGACGTGGGTATAGCGCTGGGTGGTCGAAAGCGAGGCGTGACCCAGCAATTCCTGAATCGAACGCAAATCGCCGCCCGCCGACAAGAGGTGCGTCGCGAAGCTGTGGCGGAAGGCATGCGGCGTTGCCGTATCAGGAAGGTTAATCGCAGCCCGTAGTTTTTTGAGTTCACGCTGGAAGATGGCGGCGTCGAGTTTCTTGCCGCGCGCGCCTAGAAAAAGGGGTAATGAGGGGGTAAGGGGGTAAGGGCAGGAAGACATATAATCAGCGATGGCTTCCTTGACGATGGGCAGCACCGGCACCTGGCGCTGCTTGTTGCCTTTGCCGGTGATTAAGAGCACGTCGCCGCCGATATGCTGCGGCGTAATCGACAACGCTTCGCTGATGCGCAGGCCGCAACCGTAAATCAGCGTCAGCAACGCCAGATCGCGCTTGCCCAACCATTCCTCTTCGTGCTGGCTGCCGATGGCGGCCAGCGCCGCCGCCGACTGCTCCTCCGCCAATGCTTTCGGTATGGCTTTTTTTATCTTAGGCGAGCGGATATGGAACACGGCTTCGTTTTTTATTTTTCCCTGTTTTTCCAGCCAGCGGAAAAAGCTCTTAAGCGTCGACAGCGCCCGCGCCGTCGAGCTTGCTTCGTAGCCCTCCATGCGCGCGGCCAGCCAAGAGCGGATATCGCGCGGCTCCAGCTTCTCCAAATCTTTAAGGCTAACCTTGCCGCCCTGATGGGCGCTTAAAAATTCGCAGAAATGCCGAAGGTCGTTCTGATAAGAGACGATGGTATGGCGCGAGGCGCGCTTGATGTCGCGCAACCAATTTTTCCACTCGGTAATCAACGCCGCCAATTCATCGGAAACAGGAAGCGGTTCAGATCGTAAGGTCATGCAGATAGATGTCGAGCTGGTGCGCGACGATCTGCGCCAGGAAGTTCAAGAGCTCGATGCCCTGACCGGAATGAAAACGGTCTTTGTGGCGCACGCCGAAAGCGAGGATGACGTTGCGTTTTATCTGCGGAAGCTCCAGCCGCAAGAGCGCGCAGGACTCGATCATGTCGGCGCAGTCAGCGAAAATCTGCTCGAAGCCCGGCGGCGTCTGTTTGGTGCAGTCGTCGACCAGCTTGACGTTCTTCTTGCGGCCGATGGCGGCGTCGACCATGCCCGGATCGACAAAGACGATGCCGGAGAAATCCTGCTCGGCGTAATTCATTTCGTAAAGCGAGGCGGCTTCCGATTCCATCGCCAATCGTACGACGTCAACGTCGAACAAACTCACCAGATCGATCGTCACCACTTCAAGCAGCTGCTCGAGGCCGCGGGCGCGGATGAGCCGCAAGACCGCCTTATGCACCTGCGTCTGCACCGACATGTTGTCGCGGCAGAAATCGATCAGCACGTCGTAGCGGCTCTGGATAGCCTGACTGCCCTTTTGCAGGTTTTTCACCAGATAATGCTGAAAATCGACGATGCCGTTCTCCAGCGTGCGCTCCGGCGCCGTGACTTCCGCCATGATGTCGAGGTTGTTCTTCAGGAAATCGGGGTGTTTTCTTAAATAGGCGCGGACGTCATCGGCGGTGATGTCGGTTGCTGCTTGGCGTTTAGGTTTGGTGGTCATGGGAGGATAACTCCGGGGATGTGGAGATGTGGAGATGTGGAGATGCGGGGAGCAGTTAGTCTTCTTTTCTTTCTCCACATCCCCATATCTCCACATCTCCACATCATGCAATCTTCTGCCCCGTCTTCTGCCAGTCGCTTAGGAAAGTCGCCAAGCCTTTATCGGTCAGCGGATGCTGTACCAGCTGTTTCAACACATTGGGCGGGATCGTTGCCACGTGCGCGCCGAGCTTGGCGGCTTCCGTCACATGCGCATTGTTCCGGATAGAGGCCACCAGCACTTCGGTTTTGAAATTGGGGTATTGCTTGTAGATGGTGCAGATATCGGCGATCAGCTGCATGCCGTTTTCGCCGATGTCATCGAGCCGACCAACGAACGGCGACACGAACGTCGCGCCGGCCTTAGCGGCTAATATTGCTTGTGCCGCCGAAAAACAAAGCGTGACATTGACCATCGTGCCTTTAGAGGTGAAATGCTTGCAGGCCTTGAGGCCGTCCCAGGTCATCGGCACTTTGATGGTAATATTCTTGGCGATCTTGGCCAGTTTCTCGCCTTCGGTGATCATGCCGTCCACATCGGTGGCCGTCACTTCCGCCGATACCGGGCCTTTGACGACGGCGCAAATATCCTTCAACACATCGAAGAAATCGCGGCCGGATTTGGCAACGAGCGATGGATTGGTGGTGACGCCATCGAGCAAACCGGTCGCGGCCAGCTCCTTGATTTCCTTGATATCGGCGGTGTCGACAAAAAATTTCATAATTGCGGTCCTATACGCTATGCATAAAAGGACGATATAATTTCGCCCCCCTATTGGCAACATGAAACAAGTCGAGATATTGATCCCCACCGCCGTTGACCATGGCTTCGATTATGCCGTGCCGCAAGGCATGGCGCTTGAGGCCGGCGATATCGTTGCCGTGCCGCTGGGGAGAAAAGCAGCGGTGGGTGTGGTGTGGGGCGAAGGCAAGGCCAAGATTCCCGCCGAAAAATTAAGGCCGGTGGTGGCGCGTTACGATTTCCCATCCTTATCAAAACCGATGCGCCAATTCATCGACTGGGCGGCGTGGTATAACTGCATGTCCAAAGGCATGGTGCTCAAAATGGCGCTGCCCATAGCGGGTATCGACAAAGACGGTCGTATCAAAGCAACCGTTGCTACCATCAACAAGAAAACCATCAAACTCGCCAAACTTTCGGCGGTGCAGGAAGCGGCAGCGGAGAATTTAAAAAACAAATTGCCCAACGGTTTTTCGGTCACGTTGCTCGACGGCGTTACCGGCTCCGGAAAGACGGAAGTGTATTTCGATGTCATTGCCGAAGCATTGGCGGCGGATAAAAATAGTCAGGTACTCGTTCTTCTTCCCGAAATCGCCCTCTCGGTGCAGTGGCTAAAACGCTTCGAAGAACGCTTCGGATTCAAGCCGGTGATCTGGAATTCGGAAATCACGCCCGCCCGCCGCCGCGTGAGCTGGCAGGCGATTGCCAAAGGCGAAGCGCGTGTCGTCGTCGGCGCGCGGTCGGCGCTGTTTTTGCCCTACCCACATTTAAAATTGATCGTCGTCGATGAGGAGCACGACTCTTCCTATAAGCAAGAGGAAGGCGTCATTTATAACGCTCGTGACATGGCGGTGGCACGGGCACAATTCGAGAAACTTCCGGTGATATTGGTTTCGGCAACACCGTCGCTGGAGAGTTACTACAACGCGCGGCAGGGGAAATACGACGAGGTGTTATTGCCGGTGCGCCATGCCGAGGCGGTGCTGCCCGACATCGAGATGATCGACATGCGGCGGGAAAAATTGGGCGGCGGGAATTTTATTTCGCAAGTATTGCGCGATGCTTTACTGGGAACCATCGCCCAAGGCCACCAGGCCATGTTGTTTTTAAATCGCCGCGGCTATGCGCCGCTGATGCTCTGCCGCCATTGCGGCCATCGGTTTCAATGTCCCGATTGCACGTCGTGGCTGGTCATGCACCGCACGAAACCAAGATTGGAATGCCACCACTGCAATTTCCACATGCCGATTCCCGACACCTGCCCGGCCTGCGGCGCCAAGGATACGCTGCACGCCTGCGGCCCCGGCGTCGAGCGCGTGCTGGAAGAAGTAAAAACCTTCATGCCGGAGGCGCGTGTCGCCGTCATGACCAGCGACAGCATGACCACCTACAAAGAGATGTCAGAGACTATCAACGACATGATCGAAAAGAAGATTGATCTCCTGATCGGCACGCAGATGATCGCCAAGGGGCACCATTTCGCCGACCTGGGTGCGGTGGGTGTAGTCGATGCCGATCTGGGATTATCGGGCGGCGATTTGCGGGCAAGCGAGCGCACCTACCAACTGCTGCATCAATTATCGGGGCGCGCCGGACGCGAAAAAATACGCGGCAAGGTATACTTACAAAGTTTCCTGCCCGAGCACCCGGTGATGAAAGCGCTGATCTCCGGCGACCGCGAAGCGTTCCTCTCCGCCGAACTCCAGGCCCGCAAAAACGCCAGCATGCCGCCCTTCACGCGGCTGGCGGCCATCATTGTCGAGGGAGCGAAAGAAGAGCAGGTTATCCAGACCGCAAGAAATCTCGCTTCTCGGCACTCGGCACTCGGCACTATCCACTTATTAGGTCCCGCCCCCGCACCGCTCTACCGCCTGCGCAATAAATACCGCATGCGGCTCTTGCTTCGCGCCGGCCGCGAGATCAATTTGCCCGATTACGTGCGCGGCTGGCTGGAAACGGTGAAAATCCCCTCGTCGGTGCGGGTCAAAATCGACATCGATCCGGTGAGTTTTCTTTAACCCGAAACCTGAATGCCGCAGACGCTTTCCAGCGCAGCGCGAGCGGCTTTTAATTCCCGCTCGGCGTGCACCGCCGCTGTGTGGGGAAGATCGCCGTAGCATTCGTATATTTTTGCGACTTCGGCGATAAAATTATCGTCAGTAATAGGCAGGCTGCCTTTTTCGACCACTTTCGAGCCCGCCGCGATCAGCCGGTTGGCGAAATAGGAGCATAGCACGTCGTTGAGCGCCGCGTAGCGCGCAACATTTTCAGGCTTGCTGATATCGCAGGCCGGACGGTGGCCCAAATCGGCATGCAGCATCAAATCCTGCAAGATATTTTTGTCGCCTTCCAAACCTGAATAAGCCACGTTTTTCTCCCAACAATGAATAGGTTCACATTGTGACAACCCTTGCTAGCTATTTCTTTGGCTGCCGATTAAAAGTTATTAATTGTAGGCTGTCTGCACTCAGCTTGTCATGTGACAATTCTGTGAAGATGGCGATTTCCATTTTTCTATTGTCTTTACAGGGAATCTTGCCTAATTTGCCGACTCCTTGAAACCGTAAAGACCTTTATCCATGAAAACATCCGGCTCACGCCAGATCGCCGAGCGTTACGTAAGAGCATTGTTCGATGCCAGCGGCAAGTCGCGCGCCGCGGTCGAAAAAGATTTGCTGACGCTGCGTGATGCGCTGGAAGGAAGCAAGGATTTGCGCGGGCTGCTCACCAACCCGCTACTGACGCGCGGGCAGCAGGCGCAGACCATGAACGAGGTGCTGGCGGCACTTAAGGCGCATGCGACGACCAAACAATTTATCGCTCTTCTCGCCAAACAGAAGCGCCTCGCTATTTTGCCGCAGATCATCGCCATCTTCATGGAAGAAGCGGCGCGCGAGCGCGGCGAAATGAGCGCCAAGCTGGTAGCGGCCTCGCCGGTCACTGCCGCTGATGCCAAGGCGATCAGCGGCGCTTTAAGCAAAATGTCCGGCAAGAAAATCCTGCTCGAAACCGAGCAGAACCCGGAACTACTCGGCGGACTCATCGTGAAAATCGGCAGCACGCAGCTGGATGCCTCGTTATCCGGCAAACTGCGCCGTCTTAAAAACATTCTCAAAGCAGCTTAAGGAGCAAACCATGGACATTCGTCCTTCTGAAATATCGGACATCCTCAAAAAACAGATCGGCGAATTCTCCGCCGATGCCGAACTCTCCGAAACCGGGCAAGTCGTCTCGGTCGGCGACGGCATCGCAACCGTTTATGGTCTTGAGAACATCCAGGCCGGCGAAACGGTCGAGTTCGAAAACGGCATGCGCGGCATGGCGCTTAACCTTGCCTCTGACAATGTCGGTATCGTTATTTTCGGTGACGATCGCTCGGTCAAGGAAGGCGACACGGTAAAACGCACCAATTCGATCATGGATTGCCCCATCGGCAAAGGCTTGCTGGGACGCGTGGTGGACGCGCTCGGAAACCCGATCGATGGCAAAGGCCCCTTAAAAGACGTCAAGCGCTCGCGCGTCGAAGTCAAAGCACCCGGCATCGTTTACCGCAAATCGGTGCACGAGCCGATGTCGACGGGCTTGAAAGCCATCGACGCGCTGATCCCCATCGGCCGCGGCCAGCGCGAGCTCATCATCGGCGACCGCCAGACCGGCAAAACCGCCATCGCCATCGACGCCATCCTGAACCAGAAGCAAATCAATCAGAGCAGCGACGAGAAAAAGAAGCTGTACTGCATCTACGTCGCCGTCGGCCAGAAACGCTCGACGGTCGCGCAAGTCGTAAAGCGCCTCGAGGAATCCGGCGCCATGCAATATACCATCGTCGTCGCCGCCACCGCATCGGAAGCGGCACCCCTGCAATATCTGGCGCCATACACGGGCGCCGCCATGGGCGAATTCTTCCGCGACAACGGCATGCACGCGCTGATTATTTACGATGATTTATCCAAACAAGCCGTAGCCTACCGCCAGATGTCGCTGCTACTGCGCCGTCCGCCCGGACGCGAGGCCTATCCCGGCGACGTGTTCTATGTTCACTCGCGCCTGCTGGAACGCGCCGCCAAAATGTCGGATGCCAAAGGCGCTGGAAGCATGACCGCCCTTCCCGTCATCGAAACCCAGGCCGGCGACGTCTCGGCCTATATCCCGACCAACGTGATTTCCATCACCGACGGCCAGATATTTTTGGAAACCGAATTGTTCTATAAGGGCGTGCGCCCGGCGGTAAACGTCGGTCTCTCCGTATCGCGCGTCGGTTCCGCCGCGCAGATCAAAGCGATGAAGCAAGTCGCAGGCTCGATCAAACTCGAGCTGGCGCAATACCGCGAAATGGAAGCGTTCGCGCAGTTCGGCTCCGACCTCGACGCCTCGACGCAAAAACTGCTGGCGCGCGGCCAGAGACTAACCGAACTTTTGAAACAAGGTCAATACTCGCCGCTTTCGACGCCCGAACAGGTGTGCGTGATTTATTCCGGCGTCAAAGGCTATCTCGACAAAATCGCCACCAAGGACGTCGGCAAATTCGAGCAGGCCTTATTACAAGAATTGCGCGGCTCCAGCAAAGATATCCTCGCCGCCATCGACAAAGAGCAAAAACTCGACGACGCCATCGAAGGCAAACTCAAAGGCGTGATCGAGCAATTGGTGAAGAGGTTTGCGTAAACCACAATGCCCTCGCTCAAAGACCTTAAAAACCGCATCAAGTCGGTCAAGTCGACGCAGAAGATCACCAAAGCGATGAAGATGGTGGCGGCGGCGAAACTGCGCCGGGCGAAGGAACAGGCCGAGAACGCGCGGCCTTATTCCGAGGCACTGGCGCATATGCTTTCGTCGCTGGCGGCGGGAGTGCCGGAAGGAAAAGGAATGTCGCCGCTGTTTTCGGGCACGGGGAAAAACGATACGCATCTCGTCATCGTCGCTACCGCCGACCGGGGACTCTGCGGCGCGTTCAATTCCTCGATCGTGCGCGCGGCACGGAAAAAAATCCGTGAGCTGCAGGGGCAAGGCAAGACGGTTAAGATATTCTGCGTCGGCCGCAAGGGCTTCGAACAATTGCAGATGGAATTCAAGAATCTCATCGTCGGCAAGCAGGAATTGAAAGTCAAAAAATTGTCGTACAGCGACGCCGAAAATGTCGCGCATGCCGTCGTAGAAAAATTCGACGCGGGTGAATTCGACGTCGTCACCATTGTTTACAATACCTTCAAATCGGCGATCTCGCAGATTGTCACCTGGCAGCAGCTGATTCCGCTGGAAATAAGCGCCAGCCAGGCTGCCACGCCTTACGACTATGAACCCTCCGAAGAAGCCATCCTCGCCGATCTGCTGCCGCGCAATCTGGGCGTGCAGATTTATAAGGCGCTCCTCGAAAACGCCGCCAGTGAACAAGGCGCGCGCATGTCGGCGATGGATAACGCGACCAGGAATGCCGGCGAGATGATCAAGAAACTGAACTTGAAATACAACCGCACTCGGCAAGCGACGATCACCAAGGAACTCATCGAAATCATCAGCGGCGCGGAAGCCGTTTAGGAATAACAAGGAGAAGACTTATGACTGCAACAAATCACGGTATCGTCACCCAGGTCATCGGCGCGGTGATCGACGTTAAATTCCCGGCGGGACATCTGCCGGCGATCTTAAACGCGCTCGAAACCGATAACCACGGCAACCGCCTGGTGCTGGAAGTGGCGCAGCATCTCGGCGAAAATGAAGTGCGTACCATCGCCATGGATTCGACCGACGGGTTAGTCCGCGGCCAGGAAGTCAAAGATACCGGAAAGCCAATCTCGGTGCCGGTCGGCCGCGAAACGCTGGGGCGCATTATGAACGTCATCGGCGAGCCGATCGACGAGCGCGGTCCCATCGGCCACAAGCAGACGGCGGCGATTCATGCCCCGGCGCCGGAATTTGTCGACCAGTCGACCAAGACGGAAGTATTAGTCACCGGCATTAAAGTCATCGACCTCCTCGCACCCTACGCCAAGGGCGGCAAGGTGGGACTCTTCGGCGGCGCCGGTGTCGGCAAAACCGTGCTCATCATGGAACTCATCAACAACATCGCCAAAGCGCACGGCGGATTCTCGGTGTTCGCCGGCGTCGGCGAGCGCACGCGCGAAGGCAACGACCTCTATCACGAAATGATGGAATCGGGCGTTATCAACCTTAAAGATCCCAGCAAGTCGAAAGTGGCGCTGGTCTACGGCCAGATGAACGAGCCTCCGGGAGCGCGTGCGCGCGTCGGTCTTTCGGGACTGACCGTTGCCGAATATTTCCGCGACCAGGAAGGCCAGGACGTGCTCTTCTTCGTCGACAACGTGTTCCGCTTCACGCAAGCCGGTTCGGAAGTGTCGGCGCTTTTGGGCCGCATTCCTTCGGCGGTAGGTTACCAACCGACATTAGCCACCGACATGGGCACGATGCAGGAACGCATCACCTCGACCAACAAGGGCTCGATCACTTCGGTGCAGGCGATTTACGTTCCCGCCGACGATTTGACCGACCCGGCGCCCGCGACGTCATTCGCGCACTTAGATGCAACGACGGTGCTCTCGCGCCAGATCGCCGAGCTGGGTATTTATCCCGCCGTCGACCCGCTCGATTCGACGTCGCGCGTGCTCGACCCGGCCGTTATCGGCGAGGAGCATTACAAGGTGGCGCGCGAAGTGCAGCGCGTGCTGCAGACCTATAAGAGCTTGCAGGACATCATCGCCATCTTGGGCATGGATGAACTTTCGGAAGAAGATAAAATGGTCGTGACGCGCGCCCGCAAAATCCAGCGGTTCCTGTCGCAGCCGTTCTTCGTCGCCGAAGTGTTCACCGGCTCGCCCGGCAAGCTGGTCGATATCAAAGACACCATCGCCGGCTTCAAGGGCATCATCGAAGGCAAATACGACGACCTGCCGGAATCGGCGTTCTATATGGTCGGCACCATCGAGGAAGCCGTCGAGAAAGCCAAAAAGATGGCGAAAGAAGCGGCATAATGGAACTAAAGATCATCACGCCGGAGAAAGTGCTCTTCGCGGGCGATGCTTCCATGGTCACCGTGCCGGGAGCCGACGGCGAGTTCGGCGTGCTGCCCGGACATTCGCCGGTGATATCGACGCTGAGGCCCGGCGAAATCGTGATCGACCTGGAAGGTGGCGAGCAAAAGCGCATCCCGGTCGAAGGCGGCGTGGCGGAAGTGACTCCGGAACGCGTTACGCTCTTAATCGAGGCGGCTTAATTAATTCCCTGTCATCCCCGCGTAGGCGGGGATCTTAATCATCAACACGGTACGCAAGTCAAAGATAAGATTCCCGCTTTCGCGGGAATGACAAAATGGCACGGCTCTTGCTCTCCTACTGGTAAAGGAGCCGCCTATGGCCTTAGAGCTTACGATCAATCCCCTTTCTTCCACAAAGTCTCTTCCCGAGGCCCGGCAGGTCACTGCCCCCAATATCATCAACGATAATTTTTTGAGTTTCGGTTCGCTGATCGACGTCATCAATCCCCTACAGCAATTACCGGTCGTGGGCGACATCTACCGCGCGATGACCGGCGACACCATTTCCTCCGGCGCGCGCATTCTGGGCGGCACGTTGTTCGGCGGGCCCGTCGGGTTTCTTTTGGCGCTGGCCAACGAGGTGGTACAAAGCGCAACGGGGAGCGACATCAGCGGCAATATGCTGACGGCGATGACGACACCGGCCAAACATGCGAGCGCACAATATCAGAAGGCGGCGGAATTGGGGTAATTGGTAATTGGAAAAGATGGTAACTAGAATTTCTGCATATTTTCTTTCCCGTTACCAATTACCCCCTTTTCCAGTTACCGACTTCCGAACAGCGCCGTCCCAATCCTGACGCACGTCGAACCCATCCGTATCGCCGTTTGCCAATCTCCGCTCATGCCCATGCTAAGCTCGGTAAGACCGTGGCGTTTGGCGATTTCGTGAAGCAACGCAAAGTGGGGCGCCGGCGGTTGATCCACGGGCGGCACGCACATCAACCCCGCTATCGGCAATTGCAATGTTCGGCAGAGAGCAATCAATTCATCGACCTGCTCAGGAAATACCCCGGCCTTTTGCGATTCTTTCCCCGTATTGACCTGAACAAAGAATTTTTGGCAGCGCATATCAGGTGACTGATGTTTGGCAATGGCTTCTACCAATTTCGGCCTATCTATAGTCTCTATGGCATCAAACAATTCCATGGCCTCTTTCACCTTATTGGTCTGCAACGGCCCTATAAGGTGTAATTTGATCTTGGGGTATTTGGCGTGAAGGGACGGCCATTTCTCCGCCGCCTCCTGGACGCGGTTCTCGCCGAACAGTATCAGCCCAGCGGAAATGGCCTCTTCTATCTTTTCTATAGGCTGGCCCTTGGTGACGCCCATCAGCACCACCGGCGCAGTGGATATATTACTCCGTTGTTTTACAATGGAAATATCGCTTATAAGGGCGTCTATGGCGGGTTTAAGTGGCATGAGGGCGTTATTATAGTGAGTCTATTAAAAAAGGCTTAAAAAAAACGACTTTGAGAGGCTGTTTTGTTGCCCATTTGCAACAGAAAGGGTGAAAAGCTGGCATTTTATACACATTGTAGGCATTACGGCTTGCATGGGCGGGGGCTTTGTTCAATAAATGTCGCCAGGTGAATGCACAGGGTCATTTCGGCCTTGTGCGTCCTAAGAGTAATATTAACTACTATCTTTAACTCTAAAGGGAATAAATACTATGAAAAAAATTCTTCTCGGTACGACCACTCTCATCGGCGCAGCCAGCCTCTTGGCCGGTGCTGCTTTCGCTGAGACCCCGAAAGTAACGGTTGGCGGCGACGCTGACTTCCAAATGGGCTGGCACTCGGATGATCTGGATCAAAACCAGCACAGCCACGCTTTCTTAAGCAAAACCACCATCAAACTCCGTGTTGATGGCAAGTCGGATGCCGGTCTCGGCTACGGCGGCGGCGTGGACATGAACGCTGACACCCGTGGCAACAACGGCGTCGCGACGCAAGTAAACGGCCTCAACAATAACGGCAACGGCTTCGATTCCAGCCGTACCTTCATCTATGTTGACGGCACCTGGGGACGCGTTGAAGGCGGCTCCGATCTCGGCGCTCAGCAGACCATGAAAATGGACGCCTCGAACATCGCCCGCGCTACGGGTGGTATCGACGGTGACTGGCGCTATTTCACCAACATCCCGACCGGTGGTCCGACCCGTGGTTTCTGGGCTCGCCCGACCCTCGATCTCCAATACGGTACCGCATTCGGCACCTCGTTGGGTAACCACACTCAGGAAAACCTGAACAAGATAACCTACTACACGCCGAAGTTCAGCGGTTTCCAAGCCGGTATCAGCTACATGGTCAATGCTACCGACCGTGGCCAGCACATCACCCCCGGTGACACCTCTGGCGTCAGCAATCTCTGGACCGGTGGCGTGAGCTACGCGGGTAAGTTCAGCAACGTCGGCGTCGATCTCGCCGTCACCGCTGAACGTGGCAGCGCCGATGCCGCTGGCACCAACGACCTCCGCACCTGGAACGCCGGTGGCAGACTCTCCTACATGGGTTGGAGCGTTGCCGGTTCTTACGGTAACATCGGTGACAGCTTGCAGACTGCCAGCACGTCGCATGATGACACCGACTACTGGACCGCTGGTCTTGCTTACGAGCAGGGTCCGTGGGGCGTCAGCGCCACCTGGATGAAGAGCTCGGTTGAAGTTGCTGCCGGTGGTAGCGATGACTTCGACAACCTCTCTCTGGGCGCCGATTACAAACTGGCTCCCGGCCTTACCCCGTATGTTGAAGTCAGCTTGATCGACATGGATGGTACCGGTACCGGTACCACGAACGATAACGAAGGCACCGTTGGTATCATCGGTACTCGCCTGTCGTTCTAATCTAACCACTACTTGAATGTTAAAGGGCGGTGCTTGCACCGCCCTTTTTCTTTGTGTAGTGTACTTGTCATTCCCGCGCAGGCGGGGATGACAATGAAACAGGTAGGTCATGCGCAAATCTTTTCTATTACTGGCCATTATTCCACTCCTCTCCGCCTGCTCCGGCATCAAATCCGAGCGCGTCGACAACGACAACAAACCTAAAGACGCCCACGACCGGCGCATAGAAAGCAACGGAAAACTGACCGGCGAAGGCGGATTGTTTTCGGCCGGCGGGGCGGCGGAAGACAAGGCGGCCGGCGGCAATAATCCGCTCGGCGTCAATTCGTTCCTGTGGCGCGCAACACTCGATACCTTATCGTTCATGCCGCTGGCTTCGGCCGATCCGTTCGGCGGCGTCATCATCACCGACTGGTACGAAGACCCGAAAACCCCCGGCGAGCGGTTCAAAGTCAATGCGCTGATCCTGGATAAAACGCTTCGCGCCGACGGCGTTAAGCTCACCGTCTTCAAACAAAAATCAGCCGGCGGCATTTGGCGAGACCAGAAAGTAGACGACACATTGGCGCGCTCGCTGGAAGACACAATCCTGACGCGGGCGCGGCAGCTTCGGGTGAAGCAATCGGGGAAGTGACGTATTTTCTTAGCAAGCGCTTGCGAGCTTAGAAAATGTCATCCCGGCGAAGGCTGGGATCCAGACCAAGCCGTAAGGATTGAAAGACAGATTTGTTAGAATGTTGCAACACCGTACTTATCTTGAATACCGCTTTTGTGGTATGACATGGATCCCGGCCTTCGCCGGGATGACAATATGACCGACATCCCCCGCTATAATTTCCGCGAAACCGAGGCCAAGTGGCAGAAAAAATGGCAGGAATCCGCTGTTTTTGAGGCCAAAATCGAGCAAAATCGCCCCAAATATTACGTGCTGGAGATGTTCCCCTACCCTTCAGGCAACATCCATATGGGGCACGTCAGGAACTACACGCTGGGCGACGTCGTGGCGCGCACGAAGGTCATGCAAGGCTATAATATTTTACATCCCATGGGTTGGGACGCCTTTGGGCTTCCTGCCGAAAATGCCGCCATCGAACGCGGTTTAAATCCCGCCGATTGGACGATGAGCAACATCGCCACCATGCGCGAGCAGCTTAAATGCATCGGGCTTTCCTACGATTGGTCGCGCGAAGTGACGACGTGCTTGCCGGAATACTACAAGCACGAGCAGCTTTTTTTCCTGAAATTCATCGAGCACGGTCTGGCGTATCGCAAGGAGGCCTATGTCAACTGGGATCCGGTCGACCACACGGTGCTGGCCAACGAGCAGGTCATCGAGGGCCGCGGCTGGCGGTCCGGAGCGCCGGTCGAGCGTAAAAAACTGTCGCAGTGGTTCCTTAAAATCTCCGATTTCACCGAAGAGCTGCTTTCCGCCCTGCCTTCTTTGACGGCCTGGCCGGAGAAAGTCCGCATCATGCAAGACCGCTGGATCGGGAAATCCTATGGCGCCATCCTGCAATTGGAAATCAACGGGCAGAAAGAGAAGCTCGAAATCTACACCACGCGTCCGGATACGCTCTTTGGCATGTCGTTTTGCGCTATCTCCCCCAATCACCCGCTGGCACAGCAACTCGCCGCCAGTAAACCGCCACTGGTCGCTTTCATTGCCGAATGCAATCAACTGGGCACCAGCGAGGAAGCCATCGAAAAGGCCGAAAAGAAAGGCTTCGATACCGGCCTTACCATCGTCCATCCTTTCGATAAGCGCGAAGTGCCGCTCTATGTCGCCAACTTCGTGCTGATGGATTACGGCACCGGCGCTATTTTCGGCTGCCCGGCGCACGACCAGCGCGACTTTGAATTCGCGACCAAATACAAGCTGCCGATTTTGCCGGTAGTGCAAGGCAAAGAGCCGATCTCCACGCCTTTGACCGAGTCTTACCCCGGCGAAGGTGTTTTGATTAATTCCGATTTCTTAAACAGCCTCTCCGTCGAGGATGCCAAGAAAAAAATCATCGGCGAGCTGGAGAAGCGGAATATCGGCAAGGCGCAGATCAATTACCGCCTGCGCGACTGGGGCGTTTCGCGCCAGCGCTATTGGGGCTGCCCGATCCCGATCATCCATTGCAAGGATTGCGGCGCGGTACCGGTTCCGGAAAAAGATTTGCCGGTCACGCTTCCGCGCGACGTCGCCTTCGATAAGCCCGGCAATCCGCTGTCGCATCATCCGACGTGGAAACACGTCCCCTGCCCCACCTGCGGCAAGCCAGCTGAGCGCGAGACCGATACGTTCGACACCTTCTTCGAATCCTCCTGGTATTTCGCCCGCTACGCCACCCTGCCCTCGCCCGATCCCATGGAGCCCAAGGCGCTGGCCAAGTGGCTGCCGGTCGATTGCTATATCGGCGGCATCGAGCATGCGGTGTTGCATCTGCTCTATTCGCGCTTCTTCTGCCGCGCCCTCAAGAAATGCGGCTTTAGCGTGCCGGAAGAGCCGTTCACGCGCCTTGAAACGCAGGGCATGATCTGCCATGAGACCTATAAGGACGCGGACGGTAAGTGGCTGTCACCGGATGAAGTGATGCGCGACGCGGGTGGCAAAGCTATTGGGATAAAATCGAAACAACCCGTCACCCTCGGCCGTGTCGAAAAAATGAGCAAATCGAAGAAAAATACCGTCGATCCGCGCCATATTATCGAGACCTACGGCGCCGATGCGGCGCGGCTTTTCATGCTTTCCGACTCACCGCCCGAACGCGATCTCGAATGGACCGACGCCGGCATCGAGGGCGCCTGGCGCTACATCAACCGACTGTGGAAGCTGGTTTTGGAAAGCAATGACGCTGGCGGCCCAAACAAGGAAGATGGGATGGCTTTACGCAAAGCCACCCATAAAACCATCGCCGCGGTCACGGCCGATATCGAGCGCTTTCATTTCAATAAGGCCATCGCCCGTATCCGCGAGCTCACCAATCTCGCCGAATCCTATAAAGGCGAAAAAAATATTCTAACAGAAGCGCTGGAAGCGGCTGTGCAGCTACTCAATCCCTTCATGCCGCATTTGGCGGAAGAGCTATGGGGACAGCTGGGTCATAAAGAATTATTGGCAAGGCAGCCGTGGCCGAAAGCCGATCCGGCGTTTGTGGTCGACAACGAAGTGACGGTCGCCATCCAGGTCAACGGCAAAATGAAAGCGACGGTGCAGCTCCCCAAAGACGCCACCCAGGAAATCGCCGAGCAAAAAGTGCTGGAGCTCGAACAAATAAAGGCTATGCTTTCGGACAAACAGATCGTGAAAAAAATCTATGTTCCGGGCCGGATTTTCAATGTCGTGGTTAAATAGCCTGCTCCTTGTCATGCTGCCGCTAACGCTTGTGGCCTGCGGGTTTCAGCCACTTTACGGCACACATCAGAATGGGAAGAGCGGCGCATCCACCATCGGGGTTAAAATCGCACCCGTCGTTTCCGCCGACCCGCGCATGGGGCAAATGCTTCGTATCAGCCTTGAAGATAAATTCAACCCGGGTGGCGGGCAGAACAATCCGGTATACCGCTTGGATACGACGCTTACTTACAGCGAGACCGCCATCGGTACCGCCCGCGACGGTACGGTATCGCGCTATAACGTCGATTTGGGGTCAACCTACACGCTGGTCCGGATATCGGACGGAAAACAGATGGCTTCGGATACGCTGCATCAGGTCGGCAGCTATAATAACCTGGTAAATCAATATTTTTCCACTTATGTTTCCAAAGAGGATGCCGTCAAGCGCGGGGTTGCCGAGCTTGCCGAAGTCTATCGCCAGCGCCTGGCGGCGTATCTTACGGAAAACGACGGAAATCCTGCCGTGATGAAGCCGCTGCCCCCGCCTACAGCGACTACCGTCAAAGATTTAATTATCCCGCCGGCGCATTAGCATGAAAATTCTACCAAGAGACGCGGAAGCGTTTTTGCTGGCTCCGGATAAGCGTGCACAGGCAGCATTGCTCTATGGACCGGATAGCGGGCTGGTGCGCGAGCGAGCGCGACGTATGAAAACGGCTGTGCTTAGCGCCGACGACCCGTTTGCTTTCGTCGAAATGCCGGAAGCGGTATTGCTCGACGATACGGCGCGACTTTCCGACGAACTATCGGCCATGGGTTTCCTATCGGCAAAACGGCTGGTGATGGTAGTGGGCGCCGGCGATAAGCTGACGGCGATCATAAGGGATGCGGCTCATGCCCTCCATGAAAATGTGTTTTTACTGGTCACTGCCGGCGAATTATCGACGCGGTCGCCATTGCGCGATTGGTTTGAAAAAGCTCCGCAAGCGGCGGCTATAGCGTGTTACCGCGATGAAGCGAGGGATATACAAGCCATTATAAACAGGTGCTTCTCAGAAGAAAGAATTACCGCCGGGCGCGATGTGGTCGATTATCTTTGCGCTTCGCTAGGCAACGACCGCGAGGTCACGCGCTCGGAGCTGGAAAAAATCGTAACCTACACCGGCCGGGGCAATGCGCTGTCACTGGAAGAAGCGGGGGCGTTGGTTGACTATAGCCGTGACACGCAGCTGGACGATATCGTCATGGCCGCCGCTGATAAGAACATCAGCACACTCGACGCAATGCTGACCGTGCACCTGCGTGAGGGCACGGCGCCGATCGCTTATCTTAGGGCGCTCACGCGCTATTTTAACCGGCTTTATTTCATTAAATCGCAGGCAACCGCTGGCTACGACATCGAAACGGTGATTGCCAATTTAAAGCCGAAAGTGTTCTATAAGCATGTGCCGTTGATCACTAGGCACGCTCGCAACTGGGGTTTGGAACAGATTATACGGGCTCTAAAGCTACTCATTTCCGCAGAATTATCTTGTAAAACGACTGATATTCCAGTTATTGCCGCCAGCTCACGACGTCTGATGCAAATGACGCAGATAAGATAATTTTATATATATCAATATATTATATATATTGAGTAATAATCATATCATTTTAGATATAAAGACCTTATTTACATAGGATATTTCTTCCTATAAAATATAGGCTATAATGACAAAAGATGAGCTAGAGCAGCATCTGCTTTTACTTGGCCTTTCACAAACGGAGGCGGCAAAACTTTTGGGCGTCACCGGCCGCACCGTTCGCCGCTGGTTCGATGACGGAGAAATCCCCGGCCCGGTGGAGCAGGCGTTGCGTGCCTGGCTATATTTGCATCAGCGCGATCTGCCCTGGGGGCCGGATAGTATAGCCGTTACCGAAGACAATCGGGATCATATCGCCGCCGAGCGCATACAGGCTTCCGGCTTACCGGCTGTATTGGCGCGCACGGAATTTCGCGGTGGCGCAAAACTGCCGTGGAAGGTGCACGTTAAAGAGCGCTATGCCGAGCTGGGCCCCATGCGCGTATCGTTTTATTTATTGGAGGATGGCCGATTTTCGCTCAGCGTTTATACGCGAAAAGACATGCGGCCGAACATTAAAAGAGACCGCGAATTCATTGAAGACGCTGCTTATTGTATCGATCAGGCGTTGAAGGCCTTAGCCTGCTAGAGGCGTTAGCGAGTAGCGGCCGTTATCCTGACTTCCAGCGGATTACCAACGCGCAGGTGTTTACACAACCCCTCCATGTAGGCGCCTACCGCTTTCTGAATAAATAAATTTCCGCTTTTAGAGATAGGAGGCTCTACACCCGAAGTCTCGCTTATGTTTAATTGGGAAGCCATATCAAGAACACCGGAAGCGTACGCCACTATTTCGCCAAGAGTGCGCTGACTGTCCATTACTTCAATCGCGTGCTGCACTATCCTGTTATATATATGAATTTCTTGGGAATCACCAAACGGCTGAAGAAGCCGTCCCTGCGCTAAGGAGAATGCGTGGCGCCCCACCCCCTGGGCTACCTCTAAAACCCTAGGATCAATTTCTAAGTCATTTAGTGCGGTTACTGCAGCCATAACATTCTCCGTGTGGCAATTTACCGTTCTTCTTATATCCCGCCGCCCAGACGACGTAAGATCTCATCGAGCTGCTTCAGCGAATCATAAGCAAGGACGATTTCGCCCGATTGGCCGCGATCGTGGATGGCAACCTTGAGGCCCAGATTCTCCGACAGGCTTTCCTCGATGGCGATGATGTCGGCGCTCTTTGGTTTGTCCGATCCGGCAGATGACGTGTGGTTACTACGTGGCCGCGGCGATTTCTCTTTTCCTTTGGCCTTGCGCCCCTCCTGCTCGGCCTCACGAACGTTGAGGCCACCTTTCACAATCTGCCGCGCCAGCTCGAGAGGATTCTCGGCACCGATCAGCGACCTAGCGTGACCGGCGGTAAGATCGCCTTTATTGATCATTTTTTTTACCTCTTCCGGCAAGGTCAGGAGTCGGATGGTGTTGGCGACATGGCTTCTGCTTTTGCCGATAGTCCCCGCCAGTTTCTCCTGCGTGTATTTGAATTCTTCCATCAGGCGCTGATAACCTTTGGCTTCTTCGATCGCAGAAAGATCCTTGCGCTGGATGTTTTCGACCAGTGCCGCTTCCAGAGCCTGCTGGTCGTCGATGTTGCGGATAAGAACCGGAATCTGCGCCAGACCCGCCATCTTAGCGGCGCGCCAGCGGCGTTCGCCGGCGACGATTTCATATTTTCCCGGTTGCGATGCCGGCCTCACCAAAACAGGTTGCAATATGCCGTTCTTCTTTATCGAGTCCGACAACTCAGTCAGTGATTCTTCTTCGAAGCGTATGCGCGGTTGGTATTTCCCAGCCACCAGTTTGGTAATTGGCAATGTCGAAATACCGCCCTGACCGCCCTGCTCCGGCGCAGGTTTCCCGGCATCCTTAACTGCCGTTCCGGGATGGACATAATTTTCAGAAATCAGGGCATTCAGGCCTTTTCCCAATCCACGCGCTGCCATAAAATTCTCCTTTTTAAATAAATCCGCGAAAGTCCGGCCGACTATGCAGCCGCTTCCAATTCTTTCTTGCGTTCCTTTTCGCGTTTCAGCAATTCCCGCGCCAACTGTATATAGGCTTGCGAACCAGGGCAATGCATATCGTATACCAGCACCGGCTTTCCGTGCGACGGGGCTTCCGATACACGCACGTTGCGCGGTATCACTGAATTATACACCTTGTCATTGAAATACCCGCGCACTTCGCTCTCAATCTGTGAAGTGAAGCGATTACGACGGTCGTACATGGTGAGGACGATGCCCTGTATATCGAGCGCCGGGTTCAGATTTTCTTTTACCATCGCCACGGTACGCATCAGGTGGCTCAACCCTTCGAGGGCATAAAATTCACATTGCAGAGGAATCAGGATTGCGTTGGCGGCGGCAAGCGCATTGATGGTAAGCAGACCAAGCGATGGCGGGCAATCAATCAGCACATAATCGTAATTGCCTTCCAGTTTCTCCAGGGCGCTCTTTAATAAAAACTCGCGGCGCATCATGCTGACCATTTCTATTTCAGCGCCGGAAAGATCCATGGTTGCCGGTACGACATGAAGATGCGGAATGATGGTTTTCTGGATTGCTTCCTTTATATCGCTATGGCGCAATACAACTTCGTAGGAAGTGATCTCCCGCTTCGATGCTTCAATGCCCAATCCGGTGCTGGCGTTACCCTGCGGATCGAAATCGATCATCAATACTTTACGGCCGCAGGCCGCCAGCGCGGTAGCCAGGTTGACCGTAGTGGTGGTTTTTCCTACGCCGCCTTTTTGGTTGGCAACGGCAAGAATCCGTGTTTCTTTATTATTAGCTGTGGTCATATAACTACCGCCGCTTAAGGTTAGATACGATTACCATGACGCCGTCTTTATCGGTAATGCTCTTGGTAATTTTATAGTCAAACTGCCACTTCTCTTTGGCAGCCTCTATTTCCATAGCGTAATTTTTTCCTTTAGGGAAGAGACAAGTTGTTTCATGTGAAACATAGCGAGAGGAATACTCCAATAATCGCTCCAGATCAGAGAGGGCGCGGGCGACAATAATTCCGACGTCGGCAATTTTTATATTTTCGATCCGCTCCGGATAAATGGAAACATCGGTTTTGGTAATTCTTGCCACCTCTTTTAAGAACGATATTTTTTTATGGTCGCTTTCGATGAGATGAACATTAGCAATCCCATACATTGCCAAAACCATCCCTGGGAATCCGGCGCCGGTTCCGAAATCAATGAGCGGTTTTACCGATTTTGGTATTAGAGGTATTAGTTGCAGGGAGTCTAAAAAATGTCTTTCCCAAATTTTTGGAAGGGAATCGTTCCCGATCAGATTTATTTTCTCCTGCCATTTAACCAGAAGATCATGATATAAATAAAATCGATGGAATGTTTCCGGTGAAACATTGACGTGCTTGTTTAAGAAATCGAATGCATCTTCATGCGGCATAGGAATTATTTTCGTTTCTTCCAGCCAGGTATTTTTTAATGTGTCCCAGCAAAGCCGTGATCGCTGCCGGGGTCATTCCCTGTATTTTACTCGCCGCTCCCAAAGTCTGCGGGCGTACACTTTTAAGTTTAATTTTTATTTCAGTTGAAAGGGATGGGAGAGCATCATAATCTAATTCCTCAGGTATTGTCAGTCCCTCTTCTTTCCTGAAGGAAGCTATATCCATCTCTTGCTTACCAAGGTACCCATCATACATAGCCTCTGTCTCAAGTTGCTTAGCAATAGTTTTGTCTATTATCTTGAGTTCACTCCATATTTTGCACAACTCTTCAAGTTCTATATGAGGAAATTTCAGCAATTCGAGGGCTGAACGGCGCACCCCATCCAGATTGATGTCTATCCCAAACCGCTTCACCTCATTTGGGGTGGCGGAGAGATTTTTGAGTGTTTCACGTGAAACGCGTAGGTTGTATTCTTTCTCCCTAAAAATTCTTTCTCGATCACTCCCAACACACCCGATGGAGATTGCTTTTGTGGTCAACCTCATGTCCGCGTTATCGGGTCGGAGCGATAACCGATACTCCGAACGCGAGGTGAACATACGATATGGTTCACTGGCACCCATTGTAATCAGATCGTCAATCATAACACCGATATACCCATCCGCCCGATCGATAATAAAGGGGCTTGATCCACCGGCGGAAAGAGCGGCGTTGAGACCGGCAACAATCCCCTGCCCTCCCGCTTCTTCATATCCGGTGGTGCCGTTGATCTGCCCGGCGAAATAAAGCCCCTTCACTTTTTTGGTTTCCAGGGTCGATTTCAATTCGCGCGGATCGACGAAATCATACTCGATGGCATAGCCGGGACGGAGGATGCGGACATGCTCCAGCCCCCTGATGCTCTTAACCAAGGCCTCCTGGACGTCCTCCGGCAGCGAGGTCGAAATGCCGTTGGGATAAATCGTGTCGTCGTCCAGCCCTTCCGGTTCGAGAAATATCTGGTGCTGCTCCTTATGAGAAAAACGCACCACCTTATCTTCGATGGAAGGACAATAGCGCGGCCCCGTCGATTCAATTTGCCCCGAATACATCGGCGCCCGGTCAAGATTAGCGCGGATGATGTCATGCGTAGCCGGACCGGTATGGGTGATATAACAGGGTATCTGCGGCACCGTGATTTTATCGGTAAGATAAGAGAACGGCACCGGCGGATTATCCCCCGGCTGGCGCTCCAGCCCCGACCAGTCGATGGTTTTTCCATCGAGACGCGGCGGCGTTCCCGTCTTCAAGCGCCCCATAGAAAATTGCAGTCTTTTCAGGGTATCGGAGAGGCCGATCGAGGGCGCCTCCCCTGCCCTGCCCGCCCTGATTTTTTTCTCGCCGATATGGATCAGGCCGTTCAAAAATGTGCCCGTGGTCAGGACAATTTTACCCGCCGGAATCACCTTACCTGACCCGGTAACAACGCCCACCACCTCATTGTTTTCAATGCGTAAATCCTCAACCGAGTCTTCGATAATAGTAAGCGCGGAAAACTCCTGCAAAATATCCTGAACCGCCTGCCGGTACAGCTTGCGATCGGCCTGGGCGCGCGGGCCGCGCACCGCCGGGCCCTTGCTGGCGTTCAGCATGCGGTAATGAATGCCCGCCCGGTCGGTCGCGCGCGCCATCACGCCGTCCAGCGCGTCTATTTCCTTGACCAGCGTTCCCTTGGCGATGCCGCCAATGGCCGGGTTACACGACATCTCACCGATGGTCGATTTTTTTTGGGTAATCAGCGCCGCCCTGGCGCCAAGCCGCGCCGAAGCCGCCGCCGCTTCGCAGCCCGCGTGCCCCCCACCGATAACGATGACGTCGAAATTATCCATGCATTATTCCCGCCCCTATTTCTTGCCCATATTCAAAAAAATGCAGGGGTATTTGAGGAAACTGGTTTTTTAAATCGACAACAATTTTACGTGGCTCCATTGTTAAGCTAGGAATAAAATTTTGCACACAATAATCAAAAATATCGGCTCGTTTGTTCTCTGGAGCAACAATAGTCAAACGACAATCCGTTCTATAAGGCTGGGTAAAATTCTTGGATTGACGTGATAAGGCATCGTCGCTGATGATTACACCAAAGTTGCTAATCACTTCGGAAGATCGCCCTAATGATGTTGCCGATACAAAGCCTTGCGCCACTTTAACCCAGCTATTGTCGCCGATTTTTCCATCGATATATATGCTGGCATGCCTGGTGCCTAATTTTGTATCATCCGGCAAATTTCCTTCTCCATAAAAATTCCAGTCTAGCCCGTGCTCTTCAGGGGTATAATAGGATTGACGGCCTGATGGTCCAACCAAATGGCATTGCTTAAGACTAGTAACCAAACGATCAGTTTTTTTAAAAAATTCAGGCTTCATGCTATTTGCCAATACAGAACTGTTTAAACACCACGTCCAATACATCATCGACGGCGATTTTGCCAGTGATTCTGCCCACGGCAACTGCCGCAGAACGCAGTTCCTCGCATGCCAATTCCAAGGGTTTTTGCGGCGAAAAACGATCCAGATATTGTAACGCCTCCAAGAGTAGCGCGCGATGGCGATGACGGGTGATCATCGGCGCTGCGGTGGAAGAAAACTCGGAAGATATAATATTTTCTATGTTTTTCAGTAGATTATCGACCCCTTCCCCGGTTTTAGCCGATATGTATATTATATTATTGTTTATCAATATATTACTATTTCTCAGCTGCGGCGCTAGGTCGCATTTATTGGCTATAATTATTGATTTTTCAGATACTTGTGAGATGGTTGCCGCATCCGGGTTAGCCAATTGGGCGGCATCGAACAAAACTAATTTAAAATCAGCATCTTGCGACTGTTGCAGGGCGCGGCGAACCCCCTCTTCTTCGATATCGTCGCTGGTTTCGCGCAAGCCAGCAGTATCGGCCAATATCACCGGGAAGCCGGCGATGTTCATATGCACCTCGATGACGTCGCGCGTCGTGCCGGCCTGATGCGATACGATGGCGGCCTCGCGCCGCGCCAGCGCATTGAGCAGGCTCGATTTGCCGACGTTGGGCGCGCCCAATATCACGATGCGGATACCCTCGCGCGTCAGCTCGCCGCGGCGGTTATCGGCCAGCGCGGCTTGGATGGTCTCTTTCAAATTTGCGATATTGGTTGTCGCATCCTGCAACACCGACGACGGGATTTCCTCGTCGGGAAAATCGATATACGCCTCAAGGAGCGCCAGCGATTGTATCATCCGCGCGCGCAGGTCGTCGTAATAGCCGCTCATGGCGCCTTGCATTTGCGCCTGCGCCTGCGATTTCTGCGACAACGTTTCAGCGTCGATCAAATCGGCCAGGCCTTCGGCTTCGAGCAAATCCATCTTGCCGTTCATGAAGGCGCGGCGGGTGAACTCGCCGGGCTCGGCGGAACGAAAACCCTCCATCGCGCCTAATACATCGAGCAATTCGCGGATGACGGCCAAACTGCCGTGCACCTGCAATTCGGCAACGTCCTCGCCGGTGAAGCTTTTGGGCGCCTTGAAGCAAAGCACCAACCCGCGGTCGATGATGCGGCCGTCCGGCGCATGGAGCGCCACATGGCGCGCCAGGTTAGGCTGCCAATCTTTAAGGTGCGTCAGCGCCATCACCGCACGCGGCGCATGCGGACCGGAGATACGGATTACTGCCACGCCGGATTTAGCGAGCGGCGTTGCCAGCGCGAAAATGGTGTTAGACTTACGCATAAGGGCGGGTAATGTAGGCGCTCCACGAAAGGAAGGCAACATGGCTTTGGCCATACGAATCCATACTCCCGGCGGACCGGAAGCATTAATTGCCGAAGAAATAACATTGCCGAGCCCGGAGCAGGGCGAGGTATGTATTCGTCAGACGGCTATCGGTATCAATTTTATCGATATTTACCACCGTACCGGACTTTATAAATTGAATTATCCGGCCGGCATCGGCCTTGAAGCCGCCGGCATTGTCGAAGGAACAGGGCAGGGGGTCGATCTTAAAAAAGGCGACCGCGTCGCCTATTGCGGCGGCCCGACAGGTTCCTATGCCAGCAAGCGCATCATCGCCGCCAAACATCTGGTCAGGACTCCAAACGGCATCAGCGACGAAATTGCGGCGGCGTCCATGCTCAAGGGCTTGACGGCGCATTACCTGCTCTGCCGCACATTCAAGGTGGAG
>CAZNPA010000001.1:162758-400857 GCA_964575095.1 uncultured Rickettsiales bacterium | reverse complement strand
GGCCTTGTACACACCGCCCGTCACACCATGGGAGTTGGTTCTACCCGAAGCCGGTGCGCTAACCGCAAGGAGGCAGCCGTCCACGGTAGGGTCAATGACTGGGGTGAAGTCGTAACAAGGTAGCCGTAGGGGAACCTGCGGCTGGATTACCTCCTTTCTAAGGATTTTGTTTATTCCGGTACGTTTGGAATTATTCCAAGCCTCTGTCCGGTTAAACGAATCATCTTACATAACGCGATTGCCACCTGTGCCTAAATGCTCGCTCACAACAAATAGAAAAAGGCCTCCGGTTTTGGAGGCCTTTTTTTATCAATAACTTGCCAATCTTCACACAATCTTAACATTTCTTTCCATTTGGTTTGTTATGATGGGAACACTCAAACAATGGGAGGATATTATGGCCAATCAATCAGACGATAAAACACCCGCTACCGCCAGAGGCGTCACCCGCCGTGAGGCTCTTGCGACAATAGGCGCTGCTGGCGCCGGTGTGGCAGCTACGGGTTTTGCAGCCCGTTTGGATAACAACGAGGATCAGGAAATAAGAGCTCAAGTACGGGATCGGGTAGCGAAGGTTCTGGAAAACCGTATCGCATTGGGAGAAACTTTGACGCCTGGCGACATCATTGACATCTATGAGAGCCAAGTTAAGGTGGGAAAAAAGAACCGCGCCGACTCCAATACGCCACCTGGCATACTATAGATACAAGCGCCGCGATTTCTCTTAAAACAAAAGTCCCGGCGAAATCCTGGGGGCTTTTTTATTGTCCGGCATGGCAGCGCGCGCGGGCATAACTTCCCGCCATTAAAAAAGGCCTCAGCATTGCTGGGGCCTTTTTGTTTTTCTATCGGTTTGGGGAACTACCCCTTCACCAGTTTTGGAAATTCATTATCGGCGAGGTGGCTGGCCATTTTCTGCCATTCGTCGAGGCCGGGCGGCTTGGTCAGGAACAGGATGGCGCCCAGATCCGAGCATTGATTGCGGTCACTATCGGCTTTCGAGGTCGTGCAGACGATGACGGGGATGTGCGCGGCGCGGGCGTCATTCTTGAGCAATTGCAGAAGCTGGTAGCCGTCGATGCGCGGCAGGCTCAAGTCCAGCATGATGATGTCGGGCAGCGCCGCGTGGCCATATTCGTGGCGTTTGGCGATGAAATCCAGCGCCTCGGTTCCGTCCTTGACCCAGTGCACGTTGGGCACGTTCTCGGTTTCGCTGAACAGCTCTTTCCACAGATACCAGTCGGCGGGGTTATCCTCGACGATCAGGACGTTTGTATTCGTACGCATAAGGACCGCCTCTCAAAGAGCACTTTCCGGTTGCTTTACCCGCACAATATACAACCTAATATGTCCGATGTAAATTATCCATAATGAGACAGTTTATCGGACCATCTCAATATAGAACGGCAAATTTTGCCGGTTTAAATCAGGTAACAAACAAAAACCCCCACCACTTGCAAGTGGTGGGGGAGGAACAACTATACGCTGTTTAGCTGCGTTTTAATTACGCATGTTTCTTGAGCAGCGTCGTATAGGTATCGAGCAGCATATAGATGCCCGAGGCGCCGACCAGGACGTTGATGTACTGGCTAAGCGGGCCAAACATCGCGATCAGGTCAACGTGCACCATTGTCGTCAGGCCGATGTTAGCGGCTCCTACGATAACGAACAATGACGCCCATTTATGAACTGAACCCATAGTGTTTCCTCCTTCAAACCAGGGGGTTGATTTCTTTTCTTACCCTGTGAGTGAATAGTACCACAAAATGGTGCAATGCACAATAATAATGTTGCACTGCACCATAAGTATATCACATTGTTTTATAACGCTATTTTTAACTATTGCATCTTTATACGATTCTGCTTATGTTTTTGGCGTTACTTTCAACCACCTTTAGGAGAACCACACTATGTCGAAAGCCAGCGATCAGTTGATGCAAATGGTGCAGCAATTCCAGATGGAAGACGAAAAATTCGAAGGCGGAAACAATGCTGCCGGCACGCGCGCCCGCAAGGCTTTGATGGAAATCAAGCGCTTCTGCGATACCCGTCGCAAGGAAATCCAAGAATCCAAGAACGCCGGGTAAAATTCTACTATGCCGGCCTGCAAATAGCCCTTTTCTGCGCTTCCGCTGCTCGCGTACCCAAACGTACGCTGCGCTGCGGTTCTCGAAAACGGCTATTTTCGGCTCGGCCTAGCGAATTTTCGATATATTCTGTCAGCTATGATAAAAAGCCCCGCTTTGGCGGGGCTTTTTTATTGGGGCCGGATGCGGTATACTTGTCCGCATGACCGATAAAGAGCCACAATTCACCCGGCGCACGTTCTTAAAGCGTGCGAAAAGAGTGTTGGGTTTTGCTGTGACCGGCGGCACCGTTGGGTTTTTTGCCAGCAAAAAGCACGATACCTCTGAAACTGTCGTCAATAACGTCAAAACCGGTATTATCGGCGGCGCCATTGCCGGCGGTGTAGTGGACGTTGCCACGAACCGCAATGCCGCTGCCGAACAGGAAGAGCGCCGCGATACACACCGGAAAGGCCACGATCACGCCTATTGGCAGTGGCGCAATCAAGAAGCACATAAAGACGACCCAAAAGACCGCGATCGCAGCTAAATCCGGCATTTTTTACCGGGGTTTGATTCCTGCTGCTTTTACCCTATAATCCGCCTCCTTTAAGGATGCGCGATGAAATCTCTCTCTTTCATAAAAATGCACGGCCTCGGTAACGACTTCGCCGTTTTCGACGCACGCACGCGGCGCGTGGCGCTTTCATCCGCTAAGGCGCGGGCGATTGCCGACCGGCGGTTCGGCATCGGCTGCGATCAGGTGATCGTCATCGAGCGGTCGAAAAAAAGGCAAGAGCCATCAGCCCGCGAAGCGGCGCCCCATGTGAGCGCCGCTAGGCGCGCAGCGGGGGCACCCAATGTATTCATGAAAATCTACAACGCCGACGGCGGCGAAGTCGCAAGCTGCGGCAACGCGACGCGCTGCGTGGCGTGGCTGCTGATGGAAGAAAGCGGCAAGAAGTCCGTCGCCATCGAGACGAAGGCGGGCGTCATACAGTGCGAGCGCGTGGGGAAGAATACGATACGCGCCGATATGGGAAAGCCGCAGCTCGATTGGAAAAAAATCCCATTGAGCCGCGATTGCGACATCGACGCGCTGCCGATTTTGATGAACGGCCTCAGGCCGTCAGCGGTGGGCATGGGCAATCCGCATATGGTGTTTGCCGTACCGCACGCCGATAAAATCCCGCTGGAGAAAATCGGCGCGAAACTGGAGCGGCATCCTTTATATCCCAAACGCGCTAACGTGAGTTTTGCCGAGGTGATTACGAAAAACAGAATCAAGCTGCGCGTATGGGAGCGCGGGGCAGGGGCGACGCTTGCCTGCGGCACGGCAGCGTGCGCGGCGGTGGTAGCGCTCAACCGGCGCGACCTGGTATCGAACAAAGCCGATGTGCTGCTCCCCGGCGGAACCTTACATATCGAATGGGACAAAAAATCTGGCCATGTATTCATGACTGGTCCGGTGGCGGTGAGTTTCCAAGGGTCGATAGAGTTATGACGATCGACGTCATCAATTTCGGTTGTCGCCTCAATATTTACGAGGGCGAGGTGATCAAGAACCAGGCGCAGGCCGCTGGGTTGGAGAGCGCAATTATTTTCAATAGCTGCGCTGTCACCGCCGAGGCCGAGCGGCAGGTGCGCCAGGCCGTGCGCCGCGCGCGCAAAGAAAATCCGAATGCGAAGATTATCGTCACCGGCTGCTCGGCGCAGGTGCATCCGGAGATGTATTCCGAGATGGAAGAAGTCGATAACGTCATCGGCAATATCGAGAAGCTGGAAAAGAGCGGTTATGAATTTATCATCGCGGGTACGGAAAAGGCGCTGGTGAACGACATCATGTCGGTAAGCGAAACGGCGTCGCATCTCGTCGCATCGTTCGAGGGAAAAGCGCGCGCGTTCGTGCAGGTGCAGAACGGCTGCGACCACCGCTGCACGTTTTGCATCATCCCGTTCGGGCGAGGCAACAGCCGCTCGGTGCCGGTGGGTGAAATCGTGGCGCAGGTGCGGGCGCTGGTGGCGGCGGGATATAAGGAAGTCGTGCTGACGGGCGTCGATATTTCCGATTATGGAAAAGATTTACCTGGAAGCCCGACACTGGGCCAGATGATGAAAAGATTACTGGCGCTGGTGCCGGAGTTGCCGCGCCTCAGGCTTTCTTCGATCGATGCGGTAGAAGTCGATGACGATTTATATGCGCTGATTGCCGACGAGCCGCGCCTGATGCCGCATCTGCATATCAGCCTGCAGGCGGGCGACGACATGATTCTAAAACGCATGAAGCGGCGGCATCTCAGGCAAGATGCGCTCGATTTTTGCGCTCGCGTGCGGAGCTTGCGCCCGGATGTGGTGTTTGGAGCGGATATCATCGCCGGATTCCCGACCGAAACCGACGCGATGTTTGAAAATACTTTAAAACTGGTGGAAGAGGCGGGGCTCACCTACCTGCACGTGTTTCCATTCTCGCCGCGCGAGGGAACACCGGCCGCCAAAATGCCGCAGGTGGCGAAAACCGTCCGCAAGGAACGCGCGGCGAAGTTGCGCGCGGCAGGCGAAAAACAATTGGTGGAATATTTGCAGTCGCAGATTGAGAAAACTATTGAGGTGCTAGTGGAAAAAGAGCGCCTGGGGCGCAGTCCCCATTTCGTCGAGGTGGAATTGGATAGGGATTGCGTGCCGGGAAGTGTGGTGCGGGCGGAGATTGTCGCCGCCAGCGCGCAGGCGTTGCATGGCTGTGTGAATGCTTAGCAAGCTATCGCAAGGCATCACCGGTATCTTCACCAAGGCTAAGCTCGATCAGGCGGCGCTGGGTGCGCTGGAAGAATTGTTGATCGAAGCCGATGTCGGCGCTAAAGCGGCGGCGGAGTTGGTGCAGGCGCTCTCGAAACACCGTTTCGATAAAGATATTTCCGCGCAGGAAGTAAAAGAATTTCTTGCCGGCGAGATTGCGAAAATTTTAGCGCCGCTGACGGTGTCGTTATTACTCCCCCCGCTTACGGGGGGAGATAAAGAGGGGGGAGGCCTTCCCCACCTAACCTCCCCCGCTAGCGGGGGAGGGACAATAGTCATCCTCGTCGTCGGCACCAACGGCAGCGGCAAGACGACGACCATCGGCAAACTCGCCAGCCAATTCAAGCAAGAGGGCAAAAAGGTGATGCTGGCAGCGGCGGATACGTTCCGCGCGGCGGCGGTCGAGCAGTTGCAGGAATGGGGCAAGCGTTCCGATATTACGGTGGTTACCGGTGCGCCTAATTCCGATCCGGCCAGCGTGGCGTTTCGCGCCTACGAAGAAGCACGCGCGGCAGGCGCGGATATTCTGCTCATCGATACGGCAGGACGTCTTGCCAATAAATCCGATCTCATGGCCGAACTGCAGAAGATTTGCAAAACGCTGAAGAAGATCGATGAGCGTGCGCCGCACTGCGTAGTTCAGGTATTAGATGCGACTATTGGGCAAAATACCGTAGCGCAGGTGAAGACATTTAAGGAAATGGTGAAGGTTACGGGTTTAATTGTCACCAAACTCGACGGTACGGCCAAAGGCGGCGTGCTGGTGGCGCTGGCCAAACAATGCGCATTGCCCATCCATTATATTGGCATTGGCGAGGGGGTAGGCGATTTAAAGCGTTTTGACGCAGGTGATTTTGCCATAAACCTTCTAACCTATTGATATTCTGACCAGTTGATTAACGCTTTAAAAAGGACTATAATATACCATTAATATGGAATTACAGGGCATGTAACGCCCGGTTGGCCATCGGTCAGCATATATCAGGAGGATGCCATGGATATTTCTTCGATTCTCGGATCGGCTAATAATTCGACGCAGAAATCGTCGCGTCCCGAAAACGGCGTGCAGAATGCCATCGGCCGTCTTCTCGGCCTTAAGAAGACCAGTACGACCGACACCATTGCTACGTTATCGCTGGCGGCGCGGTTGCAGACCAACGCTACCGGCTTGCAACAAACCTCTGATCAGGTGGCGAGGGCGTCGAGCGCCGTGCAGACCGCACATGATGGCGTGAAGCATATTCAGGCCTCTCTCAAGAAACTGCAGGCACTGGCGACGCAGGCGAAAGATCCGGCGTTGACGGATGCGCAGCGCCAGCAGCTCAACACGCAATTTCAGGCGGCGGTGAAGACGATTGACGAAACCGTGAATAAGACGACCTTCGACGGCCAGAGATTACTGAACGGCGAGGTGTCGAAAGATAAGGCCATTACCCTCGCCAACCTATTGTCGGCCAATCCTTCTTCGTCCAATCACAGTCAGGCGGTGGCGCTTTCGATCGACAATCTTTCGAGTAAGATCATATTCGCCGGCCAGACACTCGACCTATCCTCGGTGGAGAATGCCGATCAGGCGTTGGCTGCTATCGGCAAGGCGCTGACGTCAGTAGGTAAGACGGAACATACGGTCGCTACGTTTGAGAAGACGCTGGATGTCATCAGCGCCAATGTTTTCAGTGCGCTCAACAACCAGCTGGCGGCGACATCGTTCCTGCAGGAGGATGATTTAATCGGTAATACCGGCCAGTTCTCGCTCGCCAACCTGCAGCACAATGCGCAGATCGCGGTCAGAGCGCAGGGCAGCAACCTCAGCCCGACGCTGCTTAGCCTTATCGGCTAACCAATCTATTTGGATCTTTGCATCAGTTTCATGCCGAGGAATGTGCATGCCCAGCATGCTACGATAAACACGGCCACCTGGGCGAATCCTTCCATAGGAATGATTGAGGCGATAATCAGACCCAGAGAAGGTACGGCCAGCACCGCCACAAGCAACTGCATCCACCACATCAAGTCGGCGCTGCTCATGCCGCAGCAGCCTTTTTTATCATCACCTTGCATAACAGACGTCTCCTATAACAGGTTTACTGTCGCAGTATAGCACAGCGCAGAAAAAATGCCATGACTGGTTTTGGCTTAGCGTTTCTCCAGCGGTACGAACGGACGCGACTTGGCGCCGGTGAAAAGCTGGCGCGGGCGGCCGATCTTGTTTTTCGGATCTTCCATCATTTCCTTCCACTGCGCGACCCAGCCGACCGTGCGCGCGACGGCGAAGAGCACGGTGAACATCTTGCTGGGGATGCCCATGGCGCGGTAGATGATGCCGGAGTAGAAATCGACGTTGGGATAAAGTTTGCGTTCGACGAAGTATTCATCGGAGAGCGCGATGCGTTCCAGCTCGACGGCGATCTTTAAGAGCGGCTCATCGATCTTACCCAGCTCCGCCAGCACTTCCTGGCAGGTCTTGTGCAGCACCTTGGCGCGCGGGTCGTAGTTCTTGTAGACGCGGTGGCCGAAGCCCATCAGCTTGATGCCGCTCGATTTGTCTTTTACCTTCTTGATGAACTCGGGAATGTTTTTTACGTCGCCGATTTCCTGGAGCATGTCGATCACGGCTTCGTTGGCGCCTCCATGCGCCGGGCCCCAGAGCGATGCGATGCCGGCGCCGATGCAGGCGAACGGGTTGGCGCCGGAGCTGCCTGCCATGCGCACGGTCGATGTCGAGGCGTTTTGCTCGTGGTCGGCGTGCAGCGTGAGGATCTTGTCCATGGCGCGTGCCAGCGTCGGGCTCACTTTGTATTTCTCACAGGGAGTAGCGAACATCATATGCAGGAAATTTTCCGCGAAGCCCATGTCGTTCTGCGGGTAGATGAACGGCTGGCCGATTGAATATTTATAGGCCATTGCCGCCAGAGTCGGCATCTTGGCGATCATGCGGAAGGCAGCGGTTTCGCGCTGCACCGGGTTGTTGATGTCAAGTGAATCGTGGTAGAACGCCGAGAGCGAAGCCGACGCGCCGGCCAAGATCGCCATCGGGTGCGAGGCGCGCGGGAAACCACGGAACAGGAAATGAATCTGCTCATGCGCCATCGAGTGCCGCGTCATGCGATAGCGGAATTCTTTACTCTGTTTGGCGTTGGGAAGATCCCCGTTTAACAGCAGGTAGGCGACTTCAAGGAAATCGCTTTTGTCGGCCAATTGGTCGATGTCATAGCCGCGGTAGCGCAGGATGCCTTTGTCGCCGTCGATGAAGGTGATCTTCGATTCGCAGGAAGCGGTGGAGAGGAAGCCGGGGTCGAAGGTGAAGTGCCCGGTTTCGGCGTAGAGCTTGCTGATGTCGATGACGCTGGGGCCTTCCTGTCCGTCATAGATCGGGAACTGGACGTTTTTATCGCCGACGGTTAATGTCGCTGTGCGTTGCGACGCGGCGGATTTTTTTTCTGCGACAGCCATGGAAATCTCCTTTTTGAAAACAGTTTAACTGGCACACTGTGCCAAAGATTGGTAAAGAAAGAGCTAAGCAGGTATAAAAAAGCAATGTTTCATTTTATTGTGCGATTTCTGAAACTTGAGGCGAACAGCGGTTTTCTGCTGCTGGCGGCGGCGGCCGTGGCGCTGTTGATGGTCAACTCGCCGTTTGCCGTCGATTACGAGGCATTTTTAGCCTGGCAGCCATGGGACTGGCCGGTTTCCCTGTGGATCAACGACGGGCTGATGACGTTTTTCTTCCTGCTGGTGGGGCTGGAGCTTCGGCGCGAGATGGTCGAAGGCGAACTCTCGACGCGCAAAGGCTCGCTGCTGCCGTTGATAACGGCGTTCTTCGGCATCGCCGTTCCGGCGCTCATCTATATGCAGTGCAACTGGTGGGAGGAAGAGAATCTGCGCGGCTGGGCGATACCTTCCGCCACCGACATCGCCTTTTCGCTGGGCGTGCTGGCGTTGTTCGGCAGCCGCGTGCCGCATACGCTCAGGATATTCCTGATGGCGCTGGCGGTGATTGACGATTTGGCGGCGGTCATTATCATCGCCGTATTTTATACCGCCGAGCTTAACAGCGCTGCGCTCTTGATGGCGCTGGCATGTATCGGCATGTTGTGGGCATTGAATCGCGCCGAGGCGAAACCATGGTGGCCGTATTTGATTCTGGGCGCCGTGCTATGGATGGCGATGCTGAAATCCGGCGTGCATCCGACCTTGGCTGGCGTGGCGCTGGGATTATTGCTGCCGCTTCCCAAAGGCAAAATCATGATCGAAAAAATACATCCGTGGGTGGCGTTCGGCGTGATGCCGATATTTGCTTTCGCCAATGCCGGTGTTTCGCTCTCCGGGTTGACGCCGGAAAAATTTTACCATCCGGTCACGCTCGGTATCGCCGCCGGATTGTTTCTGGGCAAACCCCTAGGCATTGCCGGCAGCGCATGGCTGCTATGTCGTCTGCGTCTGGCAAAACTTCCCGAAGGCGTGAACTGGTGGCAATTTTTTGCTGTGTCCTGGCTCGCTGGCATCGGCTTTACCATGAGTTTATTCATCGGCGGCCTGGCGTTCGCTTTTGCCCCGGCATCGGTGCTGGCGATGAAGGTCGGCATTATCGCCGGTTCGTTTCTTTCCGCCGTTTGCGGTTGCCTGACGATGGGATTTGCCGTAAAAATTAGACGTCATTAAAAAAGGAAGAGGACGCCGTGCAATCTACCGTTCGTCCGCTGGTGCCGATTCTTCTCTGCCTGCTGATGGCGTGCGCGCCGAAGCATAACGAATGGCAGGACATCGATTATTCTTCCGTCTATCGACGCTCCGGTGAGCGCGAAAACGATTCCGGTTATACGCCGCCTAGGAGCGGCAGCATCATGGGTTGCGTCGACGAGGATTTGTATAACTGCAAGTGACGATCCTCACTACCTCACCAAATCCTCCGCAATCCCCAGCTTCCTGTCCCCATCTTCCAGCGTGCGGTAGACTTGCAGATTTTCCAGCACGCGCTGGACGTAATTGCGGGTTTCTTCGAACGGTATTTTTTCGATCCAGTTGATGGCTTCGTTGATGTCGTTGTTCGGCGTGCCTAATTTCCGTACCCATTTGCGCACGTTGCCGGGTCCGGCGTTATAGGCGGCGATGGCCATGACGTACGATCCATCGTAGCTGTTTATCATCCGCGACAGATAATGGCTGCCTAAAAGCATGTTGTAGTTCATCTCAAAGAGTCGGCTTTTATTAAAGCCGACGCCGGCTTTGCGCGAGACTTCCTTGGCGGTACCCGGCCGAAGTTGCATCAACCCCAGCGCGCCGGAGGGGCTTTTGGCGTTGGGATCGAATTCGCTTTCCTGCCGCGAGACGGCCAGCGCCAGTGCGCGCTCGATGGGAAGTTTGCCCGGCGTATCAGGTTTGGGATAGCCGCTTTCCACCAGCGCGACGCCTTTATGCATCGCTTTCTTGGCGCCGCGTACGCCGAGATACCACTGTCCGGCGCGCACGCCGAGCTTGGCGGCGGAAGCAATCTCTCCCGCATCGTCGGAGGTTTCAATCATGAAGGATATCAGGCGTGCAGCGGTGTCGCGTTGTTTGTGTTTCAGGCAGAGCGCCACCGCTTTTGCCAATTCGGTCTGCTCGAATTTTTCTTTTTCCTCGTCACTGATTTCCGGCGGCGAGGGGATGCGCAGGGTGGTGCTGCCGTAACGCTTCGCTATGCCGATCTGGCCGTAGAACGTCGTTGGCCAGGCGCTGGCGGTGGTGTACCAGTTTTCGGCGGTGCCGGAATCGCCGGACGCCTCGGCGGCGCGTCCGGCCCAATAGGCGGCGCGCGAGCGGCTGGCAGGGTAACGCACGTTCTCATACATGGAGGTAAACGTCGCCAGCGCTGCCGGGGCGTCTTTTAAAAATTCCAGTTGCAGCCAGCCTTTGAGCCAGATGGAATCGGCGGCGTGCCTCCCTTCCAGCTTTTCGTGGTGGTCGAGCAGCGTGTTGGCCAGATCGTATTTTTTTTCGCTGAGGGCGCTCCGTATTTCCGATTCGCGGAAGCGCCACCATTTTTCCGGATAGGGCACGTCCTCCGGTTCGAGTTTTAAGAGCGCGCGCACGTTGGCGTCGTCGTTGCGGCGGGCGTAATAGCGGATACGGTCGTACAGAAGGCCGGTATCGGCGTGCAGCGATTTCGGCACTTTCGCTTCCGCCCAGATGGCGGTACGTTTGCCGGCGATCAGCGCCATGCGCGCCTCGATGAGATGCTCATGCGCATCGTCGACATGTTTCAGCATGCGTTTGGCCGGGCCGAGTTTTTCTTCCCACAGCAGGCGGCTGGCGCGGGCGGCGTGGTCTTCCTGCGTCAGTAATTTCCCGAATGTGGAAAGAATTTCTTTTTCCTGCGCCTCCTCGAAATCGCCGTCTTTCCAGGCTTCACGCACCAGTGCGTCAATTTTCGGCTGCGGCGGGGAAGGGGATCGCATCAGCGCCTGCGCCAGCGCAATTTTTCCGGCGCCGGTGATCGGCGGCGCGTCGGCAAACCAGCGCAGGATTTCGGCGTCGCTGGTCTTGCTGTCGCGCAGCGACTGCTCGGCGCGGGCGCGCAGTTTTTTACTCTCCGGCCACTTGGGGTTGTCGGCGATGAACTGCTCGATTTCGGAAAAAGAGGCGCCGGCGCCGGCGTCGAGGAGGTATTGCCACGTCATCAATTTAACCAGAATATCGTCGCCGGATTTTCTGGCATGGGCGCGGGCGTTGCCCCAGTCTCCGCGCGCGGCGGACTGAAACGCGCTTTGCGCCCGCTCGTCGTTTGCCGCTGCCGCAAGCGGCCATAGCAACACTGCAAATAATAGTAGGCGAACCATGGCAACACCGTTATCTTATAGTGTGTATGTATAACCCGCTGCTCTCAACTGCCAACTGAATTATGTTTGCGCCCGATGTCGTCAATCTGCGACAGTTTTATGCCACGCCTCTGGGCGAAGCATCGCGGGCGCTGATCGAGCGTGGTATTCATGCGCTATGGCCGGAGATTTCCGGCGACGTGCTGCTTGGGGTCGGTTTCGCCACGCCCTACATGGCCGCTTATGTCAACGACCGCACGCCGCCGCTCGTGTGTATGCCCGCCGCGCAGGGCGCGATGTACTGGCCGCCGTTCAAGCGCAACCTGACGTTTCTTGCCCAGGAATCCGAGTTGCCGCTCCGTGAAAACAGCGTCAACCGCGTGCTGATGGTGCACAGCGTCGAGCATAGCGAACAGTTGTCGTGGATGATGCGCGAGGTCTGGCGCGTGCTGACGCCGGGCGGGCGCGTGCTGGTGGTGGCGCCCAACCGCCTGAATTTCTGGTCGCGCTCGCCGAGGAGCCCGTTCGGCTACGGCCGCCCGTTCTCGATGGCGCAATTGCGCGACCTTCTCACCGACCAGCAATTCGCGCCGACGCGCGCACGGTCGGCGCTGTTTACGCCGCCGCTTTACTGGCGCTGGCTGTGGCGCATTTCGGATAAAATCGAAACCGTCGGGAAATTTTTATTCCGCCCGTTCGGTGGCGTGCTGCTGATCGAAGCCGAGAAACAGCTTTTCGCCGCCATCCAGCAGCCGGTGATGGCGCGGAAGTCCTACCGCGCGCCGGTGGCTGCCGCCAAACCGGCCATGTCGCGGCAATAGCGGCTAATATGAAGATTTGATGACAAACGTTAATCTATATTTACCAAGGTAGCCGCTTAGTGTATTATTTTAAGAATTATGCAGTCTTCAAAACGGGGCGGATAGTTCTTTATGTCGGAAGAAAGCGACTGGTTAGGCGATACCGATCTCATATTGTCCGGCCTGCGCGACGTGCAAACGCGCATGCAGCGTTATTTCCAAACAAACAACATACTCGAAGCGGATCGAGATCCGCAGGACGCCTACGTTAAAGACTTCGCCGTCAGAGAGGCCGCCGATGGCGTAGTACAGCTCTGCCAGCCGATTGTCAGCCAGGCGCTGGGAAAAAATGCAAAATATTACAACGGAAAAAAATCAAGATTTTCCAGGGAAGAACTGGAAACGGTTGCGAATGTGGGCGATATCGGCGGCGTAGACAATGCAGGCGATGAAGGCACCGAGACCGCAGGCCGCAACCGCTACGGCGGCTTGCTGGCGGCAGTGCTGCTGGCAAGAAAAAATACGTCGATAGGGGAATTTATTTCCTTTGCCCAAGAAAAAGCGCACGGCGCCATCCAGGATTATGTACGCCGGGAAGCAGGAAATGTACGCGATAGACATAAAGATAAAGATCGCAATAAAGAAAAAGCTAAATTACGCCGGGCAAAACCATTAAGCAGCTTCACAACTATTGACGATCATTCTTATGAACCAACAGGCACTTATTTTGGAGCGGGAAACGATGAAATCATTTTGACAAAAATCGATGCGGAGGGTGTAAGGCTTGCCGCCGACACATTGCCCGAGCCTCATCGCGCGGTTATACACGAGTTGCTGGACTCTCTGCCGGAAGAAAGCGATCATGACCAGATTGCCAAAATAATAAGAGACAAGCTCTATGTGTCGTGTGGCACCGTTTCCCTGCCTATCCCCGAAGCGCAACCGCTGCGGACAGCACTTACCGAGCTTAAATTCGCCTATTGCCGCCTTGACGATGAGCATCTCCCGCCCGAGTTGGTCAAGGCAAAAGAGAAAATATATGAATCGAGCAATGACAAGGAACTGGCGGATAAAATAGTAGCGTACCGGCAGGCCGCCGGCATCAACGGCAAGGAACTCGCTGATAAACTGGGGATGGCAAAATCCAACGTCTCTGATTGTGGTATTAAACATCGAATTCCCCGCGGCGCATTGTTTGTCTTGGGCATCAAGGAAAAAGACCTGCCTGCGTTTGCCGTTCCCTGTCCTGAAGTATGGGAAGAGCGCAAGGTGGCCGCAGAGAAGAAGGAATTGCCGCGATCGACGGATTACGATGAATTTGCCAACCGTCTGGGAAATATTTTTCAGGCGGAACTCAGCCATCATCCGGAGCGCATGCAGACATGCGGCAGATCCGTGTTTAAGAGTCAGGGAATAGAACAACATTTATCCCTACTTCGTGATCCCACAGTGTGGAACAGCAGGAGCAAATCCAAAGTGCGGAATATAGCTAATGTTCTGCAAATCAGCGCCGTGACGCATCAGATGCTGCCGGTGTTCGTGCGCGACAAATTGCCTAAAGAATTATTGGACATGCCGCTTGCCGGCGATGCGGCGGCGGGGCAGGCAGCTGCCCGCTGGCAAGATCGTCCCGCCGTTGCGGCTGAAAAGCCGGGGATGTTGCGGGGGGGATGCTAATTTTCCTCCCCCTTTCAGGGGGAAGAATTATTTTGCAATCACCCCGATCACCGTGTCTTCCGTTAATAGTTGCGGCAGGACGACGGGTTCGCCGTGCGGCGGGAAATAGACGGTGAGCGGCACGCCCTGATAGCCGAAGGATTCCAGGAATTTGGTGATGTCGGCATTGCGGCGCGTCCAGTCGGCGATCATTAGCGTGACGCCGTGATCTTTGAACGCCTGCATCGTGCGTTCGGTGTGGATGGCGACGCGGGCGTTGACTTGGCAGGTGATGCACCAGGCGGCGGTGGCGTCGACGAAGACCGGCGCGCCTTTGGCGCGCAGTTCGTTAAGCGCTTGCGGTGAGAATTCGGCCATCTTCACGTCCTGCATCGCATCGCCCGACGGCATCGGCATATTGTCCAATTCCATCGCGCGCAGCAGCGGCAAAGAGAAGATGAGAACCGCGGCGATCATGGCCAATGCGGCGGCGCGGTTCTTTATCCATATCGCGACGGTGATGATGAGCATCCCCGCCACCGCCACCGCCATGCCGCCGGCGCCGGTCTGCTGCGCCAGCACCCAGAGCAGCCAGACCACCGACGCGTACATCGGGAACGCCAGCAGGTGCTTAAATTTTTCCATCCAGACACCGGGCTTGGGCAGGAATCTTATCAGGCGCGGAAAAATGCTGATGAGCAGGAACGGCAGCGCCAGCCCCAGTGCCAGCGCCTCGAAGATCAGCATCGACTGCCAGGCGGGAAGCGTCAGCGCCGCGCCCACGGCCGAGGCCATGAACGGCGCCGTGCACGGCGTGGCGACGGCGGTGGCCAGCACGCCGGTGGCGAAACTTCCCTTGGTGGAATTCTCATTGGTAACGCTGCCGCCGAAATTTCCCAGCAGTACCGGCAGGTGAAAAAATCCCGACAGGCTCAATCCGACTAAAAATAAAAGATAGATGAGGAAGCCGACGAACGCCGGCGACTGCATCTGGAATCCCCAGCCGATGGCTTCGCCGCCTTGCCGCAGTATCAGCAGCAATGCCGAGAATGCGCCGAACGACACCATGATGCCCAGCGTATAGGCGATGCCGTGCGCCAGCACGTGCCTGCGTGCGCCGCCGGATTTTTTCACCACCGCCAGCAGTTTCAGCGACAGCACCGGCAGCACGCACGGCATGAGGTTTAAAATCAATCCGCCGAGCAGCGCGAAGAGGAGGATGGTAAAAAAATCCCCTCCCCCTTGAGGGGGGATGGTTAGGGAGGGGGTGTTCTTTGCTACAACAGCATCACCCCCTCCCGACGCTTTCGCATCGGCCTCCCCCCTTAAGGGGGAGGCGGTTACATCGAAATATTTATTATCCACCATCAACACACCGCTGATATTGGCAGCGGGAGGCGGCGCATCTTCCGTGCGTCGGGCGGTGACGCGCACTATATTATTTTCAACCGACCAGAAAGAATCGGCGGCATATTTGATTATCATCGGCTGGCGTATGAACAGCGCGGCGTTCTTTATTGTATCCGCGGCGATGCCGAGTGCCGAGAGCGGCGCTTCGATCGACAGCGTGTCGCCGTCGATGCGGTACGAAAACGCTTGCGCGATTTTTTGCGGTTTCTTTTTATCGTGCGCGGCGAATAACGCAGGTGAGGGTGCATTGGCCGGCAGCGTGATTTCCAGTTCGGCCGATTCCGGGATGCAGATATTGTTGCACACCAGCCAGCTGGCGTTGACGTGGAAAGTGTAGGGCGTTTTGGCGTCGAGCGTGGCGGGTGGAGTAATAGTGACCGGCAGGAACGCCTCGCCCTCATATCCGTAAATCGCCAGCGGCCCCTCGCTGATCCGCATCGGCGGCGGCCAGTCGATGTCGCCGGCGGTGAAGCCCGGCGGTAGCGTCCAGGAAAACGCGGTCGGTAAACCGGCATCGCCGGGGTTTTCCCAGTAGGTATGCCAGCCCGGTTGCGACGGTTTCAGCAGCACGCCCAGCCTTAGGGGCTTTCCAGTGGAAATGGCGTCGGTTTCGCTGTGTAGGCTAGCCGTAATAATGGGGAGTGCAGGTGCCTGCGCCGCCCAGGCAGGCAGGGAAATAGATATTAAGTATATGAAAAATAATAATATTTTTGATATGTGCGGCATGTGCATGGTTTACCATAGCCCGGCTGTTTATGACACGCAAGTCATGGTAAATTCACGAAACTGTAACATATATTGCCGTTTAATCTGCTATGATGAAAGTGAAAATAACCGGATTCGGAGATGATTATGGAAGGCATCCAGAATTTCTTTAAGATGATCGCCGCACTTTTCGCCAGCATCTTCAGCGGCATCGGCAATTTTTTCTCGGGCCTGTCGGGAAAGGAACCGGCGGCGAATACAGCCGGCGCTTCGGGCGTGCGACCGGAAAAAGCCACCAGCGCTTCTGTGGAATCGGCCCCGCTTTCCGAAGAGGAAAAGCAGGCGGTTGCTGCGAAGAGAGCTAAGATTAGCGTGGAGATGAAGAATGAGATTGGCAGTGCCTTGACCGGCGCCTATCAACATACCGGCGAAAAAGCGGCAAAATCGGATGCGATGGCGGCGAAATCAGATCAGTTATTTAAAGAATCGTCGGCTGCCCAGTCTGCCGATAATAAGATGTTCGCAGACGTGGCCTCCAAAGGTGGATACATGACTCCGGAATGGAGCAAGGCGGCGCTGCCGATGTATCTGGCGCATAATCCGACGCATCACGAATCGGTAATGGCAGAGGGAGCTCTTAAGGAACACCAGAGCGCAGTCAATCGTCAGTTTAAGGGTCATGGGATGGACAACGTTGGCTTGTCGCGTCTGGCGGTCGACCCGCAGAATGACGTCGCTGCAAAGGATGTGTTCTCGCAGGATAAGCATGGGTTGCGCATTGCGCCGCCGCCAAATTCGCGGATAGACATACAATCGGTAGGTCATGGCAATGTTTCGGTGACCGTACGTCCGATTAGCGATGATCCGAGAAATCCCGATAACTTCGCGCCGGTCACCATACCGTCTATTTCCAAGAAAATATTTTCGGAGCAGTTTGTTTCAGCGCAGGCGCCGGAGCACGGAGAAGTTCAGATATACGCGCAGAAGAATCTTTTACCGCCGGGCACCAGTCTGGCGATGGCTGGAGGCAGTGGCGTTGAAATAAAGAGCAAGGGCATTGATGTCGCGATCATGAAAGATGGAAAAGCAGTGACGCAGGAAGCGGTAGCGACGTTATCGAACTACAAACCGGCGCCTGCAAAACACACAACGGATTTTCGCGGTGCGACGGTGCCGGTACCGGCAAATGCAATTGGCCATGGCTCCGATCCGGAAGATAATTATAAACTGGCGAATCTGCGCCGCCAGAACGGATATTATCGCGGCGGGAATTATGGCGGCAACTGGTCGCCCGGCAGGGTCGGCCGGCACACAGAGACCCGGACCGGGCACGGGCTTGGCTATCACAGGAGTAATGCGCTCGGCACCGGCGTTAACACTCCCGACTAGTATTTATTTTCCTATTTTTTCTTGCGGTCGACGTTGACGCCTTCGGTGCTGACCCACAGGCGCACGTCGTCACCGACCATCGGGATGCCGTTCGTCATGCCGAAATCGGAGCGCTTGATTTTCGCCTCGGCGATGAATCCGGCGGCGAAATCCTGCATCATCGGGCGGACATCGGCTTTTTTGAGCGTCACGCGCAGCGTAACCGGCTTGGTGACGCCGAGCATCGTCAGGTTACCGGTGACGTTGGCGGTGTTCTTGCCGGTGATTTTAACGTGCGTGCTGACGAAACGCAGTTCGGGGAATTTCTCCGTATTGAAGAACTCCGGTTTTTGCAGGTGATCGTCCAGCGCTTCGCTGCTGGTTTTGATGCCGGAGGGTTTCAGCGTGATATCGACCATGCCGCCGGTTGCCGGATTCTTGTCGTCGAACAGGAAATAGCCGTCGTAATCGGTGAAGCGGCCGACCATCTCCGAAAATCCCATATGGTTGACGAAGAATAAAATGTTGGTGTGCGATTTCTCGAATTCATAGCGTTCGACGGCGTGCGCCGGTGCGGCAAACAATAAAATTGTCATCCCCGCGCAGGCGGGGATCTTAAGCAAGCGGGAGATAAGATTCCCGCTTTCGCGGGAATGACAAAATAAGTTAGAAAGATTTAAACGCATAATTTCTCCTTCAAATAATGTTCGATTTTTTCAAACGCCCGCGCGCGATGGCTGATGGCGTTTTTTTTGTGCGGATCCATCTCGCCGAAAGTTATAGCATAGCCCGCGGGAATGAAAAGCGGGTCGTAGCCGAAGCCGCGACTGCCGCGCGGCGGGAAGGTGAGCGCGCCGTCGACGCGGCCTTCAAAGAGATGTAATGCGCCGCCCGGCATGGCCAGCGCCAGCGCGCAGACGAAATAGGCTGCCGGGTCTTTATCGCCCAATTCCGATTGGATGCGCTTGAAGGCGACCGAAAAATCTTTTTCCGGCCCCGCCCAGCGCGCTGAATAAACACCTGGTGCACCGCCCAAGGCCGGAACCGCCAGCCCCGAATCATCGGCCAGTGACGGCAGGCCGGAAATCGCGCAGGCGTTTTCCGCTTTCAGTTTTGCATTCTCGGCGAACGTCGTTCCGGTTTCTTCCGGCTCATCGACGCCGGCATCCTTGGCCGACACTATTTTTATCGGAAACGGCGCCAGCAAAGCGCGTATTTCAGCAACTTTGCCTTCGTTATGACTGGCGATGACGAGCGATGACAGCGTCACGCCAGCGCTTTTTTCTGTGCGGCGCAGAGTTTCTTGACGCCTTTTTTGGCGAGCTGCATCAGCGCCTTCACTTCTTTTTCTTCGACCGGTTCTGCTTCCGCCGTGCATTGGATTTCGATGATTTTCCCGTCGTGTGTCAGCACGAAATTGGCGTCCATCGTCGCAGCGCTGTCTTCCTCATAATCGAGGTCGAGCACGGGCTGGCCCTTGCATAGGCCGCACGAAACCGCCGCCACCTGGCCGAGGAGAGGAATCTTATCAAGCTTGCCGGCCTTGACCAGCGATTCAAGCGCCAGGTGCAAAGCGACATAACCGCCGGTGATCGACGCCGTGCGCGTGCCGCCGTCGGCCTCGAGTACGTCGCAGTCGATGACGATTTGCCGCTCGCCGAGTTTTTCGAGATCGACGATGGTGCGCAGGCTGCGGCCGATGAGGCGCTGGATTTCCTGCGTGCGGCCGGACTGTTTGCCCTTGGCGGCCTCGCGCGGGCTGCGCGTGTGCGTGGCGCGCGGCAACATGCCGTATTCGGCAGTGACCCAGCCTTTACCGGTGTTGCGCAGGAACGGCGGCACGCCCGCCTCGACGGTGGCGGTGACGAGCACGCGCGTGTGTCCGAACGAAATCAGGCATGAGCCTTCGGCATAGCGGCTGGCTTTCGTTTCGATTTTTATTTTTCGCAGTTCGTCGGGTTTTCTTCCGGAGGGGCGGGTCATAATGAGTGGCGAGTGATTAGTGGAGAGTGGCGAGTGTAGCTTCTTCCAATAAGCGTTGGGAAGCGGTTTCTATCGTGCGTTCGAGCGTAGCCGAAAATTCCTGCTTATCCAAGCCCGGCGCAATCGGCGGCAGGAACTCGATGATGATTTTTCCGGGGCGTTTGAAAAACGCGTCCTTGCCCCAGTAGACGCCGGAGTTGAGCGCCACCGGAATCACCGGCAGGTGCAACATGCTGTAAAGCGCCACCGTGCCGGGATGGTAGCGCGGCGGCGCGCCGGGTGTTTTGCGCGTGCCTTCGGGGAAAATGACGATAGGGCGGCCGCGATGCGCCACGCGCTTAGCTTGTTTTATCATATGCTTGATGCTGGAAGCACCCGCCGAGCGGTCGATGGCGATCATGCCCATGCGCCACAGGTACCAGCCCCAGAGCGGAATGGAGAGCAGCTCGCGTTTCAAGACGTAGGCCGGATATTTGAGCAGGCTCAGGAAAATAAGCGTGTCCCATGCCGATTGATGTTTGCTGGCGTAAATCACCGGCTGGTAGGTGATGTTTTCCTGACCGCGCACTTCGCAGGTGATGCCCAGAATTTTTTCCGCCAGCCACAGCGACACATCCGCCCACGGTTTCCCGGCGCGCAGCGCCATATTCTCCGACACCACAAACAACGGTGCGAATACCAGCGACGACAGCATCGCCCAGCAGAAAAAGCAGATGTTGAAGAGGAGGGAATGGAGAAATATTTTCATGAGAGCGGCATAAGCGATACCAGCCAGTGGCGCAATTTACCGGCCAGAAGTTTATGGTATTCGGTGAGCAGGCGGTCGCGGTCGTCATCGCGCTGCCACCAGCCATTCATGTTGAAATTATCCGGGAACACCGGCGCCGGTATCAGGGTAAGCCCCGGCACGGCGGCGTTGAATTCGCTGACGGCGCGCGGCATGTGGTAATTGGACGTCACCAGCAGAATGCTGCGGATATTTTTTGAGGAGATCCAGTGCGCGGTTTCCTCGGCATTGCCGATGGTGTTTTCCGCCTGATGTCCGAGCCTGATGACTTCCGGTGGCAATGCCATCAACGCATCGTGCGTATCCGACGGCGCCTGGCGCAGCAGATCCTCGCGGCTTGCGTTACCGACACCGGTGATGAAGAGCGCCTTACCCTTGCCTTCGGCAAGCAACTGCAAACCATATTCCAGCCGTCCTTTGCCGCCGGTGAGTATCACGATGGCGTCCGCCCGCGCCGATGCTGCGATGGCGGCAGCAGGAATCTGTGCGACGAACCACATAAGCCCGGCCGACCATAACGCCAATAACGCAAACAGCCAGAGCAGGATTTTTTTAATCATCTTACAACACGCGCTGCAATTGCAACGCGATCGAGGTGCGTGCCACCAGCCACGCCGCAGCGGCGCAGGCGGCTGGCATGATCAGCAGCAGCCACAGGTGCACGCCGGTGACGGTCAAGGGCGGCAGCAGCGAAATGTTGAGCTTGGTGACGTAGGCGCTGATTGCCCAGTAAAGGATGCCGGCGCCGATGCAGCCAAGTATTGCGCCCGGCACGACTAGTTTCAGCGCTTCGAACTGGAACTGGCGGGCGATATAGCGATCTTCGGCGCCGATGGCGTGCAGGAGATGCACGGTCTTGGAATGTAATTTAAGCGAGGTGCGCGAGGCGAACGCAATCGTCATGATGACGACGCCGATAATCAGCACCGATAAAAACAAGGTCAGCGCGCGCACGGTGGAAGAAAAATTCGAGAAGGCGGCGATCCAGCGTTCATGCGCATCGACTTCGATACCGGGTACGACGCTGGCCAGATTTTTTTGCAGCACGGTGTAGTCCATATAGACCGACGGGTTGTCCAGCGTCACTTCCAGCACCGAGGGCAGGGGCAGGTCTTCCAGTTTTCCCTCCCCTAGCCACGGCTTCAGCATGTCCTGTAATTTGGCCGGGTTGATTTCCGTTATTTGCGTGATGCCGGAGTGTCCTTTCAGCGCCCCGCGTATTTTTGCGATGCGTTCGGGCTGGTTGTCGCTGGCGGGAATGTTAACGGTGAAGCTGCCGGAATAGCTGCCGTGGCGGTCAACGACCCAGTGGTTCAAGCTGAGGCCGATGCAAAGCAGCAGCGCTGCCAGCCCGACCATGACGCCGATCAGCCACGGCAAAAACCGGTGCGAATCGTCGGCGGAAAAATTAATGTCGGAGCGCATCATGCCGTGGTGTCCACTTGCTTGGGTGCGTCGGCGGCGGGTTTGGAGACGGCGACCATGGCCGGCCGAAGCAGCCGGTCGTGGATCGTATAGCCGGCCTGCACCACCTGCACCACCATGCCCGGCGGCGCGTCGGCGCGTTCGATCTGCGCCACCGCCTGGTGCAGGTTGTGGTCGAATTTCTGCCCCATCGGGTCGATGCGCTTGATGCCATAGCGTTCGAAGATCGACAATAATTCCTGCATGGTGAGTTCGACACCTTCGTCCAGCGTCTTCAGCAATTCATTCTCGCCGGCGTGGGCGTGGATGTTGGCCGAGGCGCGTTTCAGGTTTTCGAGCACGCTCACCATATCGCGCGCGAACGGCGTCACGGCGTATTTCGCCGTTTCCTCCAGATCGCGCTGGGCGCGTTTCCTTACGTTGTCGGTTTCGGCCAGCGCGCGTATGCGCTGGTCTTTCAGCGCGGCGATTTCCTGTTCGAGCGCGGCTATTCTTTCGGCGAGCGCGTCTTCGGCGCTTTTCGGCGCTGCGGCTTCGGGCGTTTGCGGCGCCGGCGGAGTTTCTTCTGGTTCTTTTGCGGCCATAGTGTTCATATTTGGATATTAAATATCATTTTTCAATAGAATTAGCTTGCAAAAGAAATACCACCATAATATGCGACAAGACATAGTAAAAATCACGGAGGTTTGCCAGTGGCAAAAGCAAGTTGGGGCGCGAAAAGGCATTGTTACCGTTGCGGCAACCGGTTTTATGACCTGGGCAAGAACCCGGTCGCCTGCCCGAAATGCGGCCAGATGCACGATCTCAATGCGCCGTACCGCCCGCGCCGCAGCAAGACCAAGAAAGAAGCCAAGAAACCGGCGGTGGTGGCCGTGCCCAAAGTGGCCAAGCCGGCCAAGGCGCAAAAGCCGGTCAAGGAAATCGAGGGCGTCGATATTGAGGAATTTGAAGACATTGAAACCATTGACGGCGAAGAAGAAATCGAGGAGATCGAGGAAGTCGATGAAATCGAGACCATCGAGGACATCGCAGTTGACGATGACAAAACCCTCGATGGTGATATCACTCTGGAAGATGACGATTTAGTGGGCGATACGGTGCTGGACGACGTTGAGGAAACCGCCGGAAAATCGCTTCCCGGTGGCGATGACGACGACGGCGATAAAAAGAAAAAGGGCAAGGGCGCCAGGACTGCCGCCGCCAAGCCGTCGGCTAAAAACGCGAAAAAACCGGTCGCTAAACCGGGCAAAAAGGCGGCTAAACCGGTTAAAAAGGCAGCTAAACCGAGCAAAAAACCGGCAAAAAAACCTGCCAAACCGGTAAAAACAAAATCCAAGCCTAAGCCTAAGAAGAAGCCCGCGCCAAAACCGAAATCGAAGGCAAAAAAGAAGAAACGCTAGGCATAAAAAAAAGCCCCGCACCGCGGGGCTTTTTCATGGAGTGATTTTTTATATTACGCGGCCAGGGTCTTGCTTAATTTCTGGACGGTCTGGGTAGCGCGTTCGTTGATCGGTTCCATTGCCTCGCTGGCGTATTCGAACATCATGCTCGACATCTTCGCCGACTGGCTGAAGAAGTTATCCACCGTGTGGCGCAGCAGCTTGTTGTTGAGCTCGACCATGTCGTTCAGCGTGCGGCAGGCCAGAAACTCCTTGGACATTTCAGCGGTTTCGGAGAACGCGCGGTTGGCGTTTTCAAACAGCTCGCTGCTTAAGTCCTTGGTCAAGGCGGCGGTCAGGTTGCCGCATTCGAGGCAGGCTTCCATGTTATCGCGCGAGATGCCGACGGTATCGTACAGCGCTTTGCTGACGGTATCGGCCGACTTGGCCATGCTCTCGGCGCCTTCGCGGCTGATCGAGAACAGTTTTTCCTGCGTTTTATGCGCTTCGTCGGCGCTGGTGGCGAGGAAATCCTTCACCACGTTATTGCCGAGCTTCACCACTTTTTCCGCCTGTTCGCGGGTGGCGTCGATATGAGCAAAATTCTGTTTTGCCGATTTGCCGGAGCCCAGCTTCGCCGAGGCCTGACCATGAGATTTTTTCTTCACCATAAAATATCCTTTCGCTTTCTTTTGCTTAAAATGTCGCACTGCACAATTGGTCGAATTGGTATAGTAATCCACCCTTACATTGTCAAGGCGATTTGGGTAAACAAAACCTTAAGCGCCGCATTTTTCCTTAGTTTTTTATTTACCCCTTGGGGGTATCATGTAATTACTCGTTGATTGTTGCACAGAATATTGATATGAAAATGTCATTAACCACTAGCGATGGTGTCTAATGCGGTTCCTACGCAGGCGTTTGTTTTATTGTGTCTTTTTTGTCCTAGCGGTAGCAATTTTTGCTGCCCCCGACGCCGACGCCGCTAAAAAATCCCGCCGCCACCACGCCTCGGCCAAACATTCCGCCTCCTATTATGCCAACCGTTTCTCGGCGCTGGTGGTGGACGCCGATAGCGGCCAGGTGCTCTATGAAAAAAATGCCGGCAGTACCCGCTATCCGGCATCGCTCACCAAGATGATGACGCTGTACCTCACGTTCGAGGCGCTTAAAAACGGCAAGCTGGATATGGACCAATCCCTGCCGGTGTCGGCTAAGGCGTCGCGGCAGCCGCAGACCAATATTGCGCTCAATCCCGGCGAAAGATTGCCGGTCAGGTCAGCGATCGAAAGTGTCGTCGTCCGCTCGGCCAACGATTCGGCTCTGGTGCTGGCCGAAGCCCTTGGCGGCACCGAATGGAATTTTGCCCTGCTGATGACCAAGAAAGCGCGTGAGCTCGGCATGAAAAACACCGTGTTCCGGAACCCCAACGGCCTGCCGGATAACCAGCAGCACACCACCGCCTTCGACATGGCCAAGCTCGCCATCGCCCTGCGCCGCGACTTTCCGGAATATTACGGTTTCTTCAGGCAGAAAAGTTTTACTTATGACGGTATTGAATATGCCGGCCATAACCACGTGCTTGAGCGCTACGATGGCGCCGACGGCATCAAAACCGGCTATATCCGCGCCTCCGGATTCAACCTCGTAACCTCGGCGCAGCGCGACGGCTACAATCTAGTCGGCGTGATTATGGGCGGGTCTTCGGCCACCAGCCGCGACAACCAGATGATCGACATGCTCAACCGCACCTTTGCCAAACTACAAGGCAAGGACGATAAAAACGTCGCCCAGAGTGTTGCTCCCTCTAAAAAAAACAACATCTGGGACGCCGCCGTTCGTAGTGGCGACGGCAAGGCGCTGGTAGCGGCGAAATCGCTGTAATTATGGTCCCTCCCGCTTGCGGGGGGAGCATAAAGGACTCATTGTCACGGTTCTGTCACAAAAGATTCATATAATAACGCCCGGTTTAGGGGTATACTGTAAGCATGATTTATGGTGACGACACTGTTGTGCCCAGCCTTCCCGACGCTTTCGCCTTAGAGCCGGATGCGCCGCAGCGCGGCAGCGGCCATCAGATTAAGGAAGGCCTGGATAATCTTGGCGATAAGATAATTGATGGAATAGACAGGCTCCTTGGTAAAGTTACCGGCGCTGCCGTCGGGTTGCTGGGCGGCGGTATGGCCATCGGCGCTTCGTATACCACCGGCCGCGCGGAAGATCCGGGTTTTGAGCCCCTTGCTAGCGCGACGCCAGTCACACTCGGCAAAAGCCAGAAAATCGAAGCGCCTTCGCAAGAAAAAGCGATTGAAAAATCCGTCAGCCCGTACGATGTGGATATGAGGGACGTCGGCCAGTTCGTTCCCGATACGCCGCGCGTTGCGGTAGCGATGGATACGCGCAATGAGTCGATGGGCAGAAGTGCCTAGTACCTCGTAGTATAATTTCCGTTTTTTTATTTTTTCACTCAGCACGAATCACAAGGCGTTAAGCACATTCTTTAGAACGGTGCCAGTTCTTCCATTACTTGTTCGCCCCAGCGCGGTTGCTGCATCTCGGTCAGCTGGCCGCGGCCGCCGTAGATGATGCGCGCTTCAGCGATCTGCGTCGAGTCGATGCTGTTGTCGGCCAGAATGTCCTGCGGCCGCACGACGCCTTTCACCGCCACTTCGCGCACTTCGAAATTGATGCGGATTTCCTGTTTGCCGTCGATGACGAGATTGCCGTTCGAGAGCACCTGCGTCACGATGGCGGCGACCTGCGTCTGTATCTGGTCCTGACGGCGGATGCTGCCGGTGCCCTTGTTGTTGACGTTACCCGAAGTGTTGAGAACCGAGGTCGGGTCGCCACCTTTATTGTTAGGCAGGATATCCAGCAGTTTTTGTTCCATGCCGAAGACCTTGCTCATGGTCGCCTGATCTTTCGCCTGGCGCTTGCCTTCGGTTTCGTTGTTCATGACCGCCTGATCGTTGATTTTGATGTTGACCTTGACGATATCGCCGACGCGCGCGGCGCGCTGGTCGCGGAAAAAGGCACGCGCTCCCGGCTGCCATAACGAGTTGGCGTATTGTTTGGTCGGCGGCGTATTTTCCGGCATCGGCCACGTCATCGGCTTATAGTTGGCCGCCTCTTTCGGGTTGGCGATGCCGGACAGTTTCGGCTGCTCGCCGACATTTTCCAGTTTGGTCAGCACACGGTCGCAGCCGGAGAGCATGGTCGACGCCAGACACAAGGTCGCCAGAGCGATGCAGTTAATTCTTTGCATAAGCGTCCGCCGTTTGGTTGGAGGAGGATTGTATGCGCGTATCGCCAGTGACGCTGACTGTCGCGCTGTCTTCGACGACGGCCTGAACGATTTTCTTGCTGGCGAGATTGCGGACGTTGATCACCGTGCCTTTGGCGCCGTCATCAAGCGCCTGGCCGGTGGTGGTGATCTCCATGCCCGGCGACAGGTAACGCATCTGCACGATGTTGCTTTTTCTGACCAATGGCGGCGTGGCGATTTCGTGGTCACGGATCGGTCGGTAGGCGGAGACGGAATAGACCGGTGACTTTCCGATCAGGCTCGCGATGTCGGTGATGACGTCGACGCGCGTCTGGCTGATCGGCATATCGCGCACCTCGATGTCGGAGGTGCTGATGACATTTTTATTATTCAGCGCGCGTTTGAGCATCGGCACTTCGACCATTTCGTCAAAACGTCCCGACGCCGGCAAGGCGCTGACGACGGAGCCGTTGGCCAGCAGCAGGAGATTGGCGCTCCAGTGTCCCGACGGCTTGTCGAAGCGCAGGCCGCGCACGTCGACCGTGAGCGGGGCGGTGTAGGAATAAAGCGGAGTGTTGTCGCCGCGGCCGTTGATCTTGGCCGCGACCTTGTCGGCGGCGCCTTTATCCGCCAGCGCGCGGCTGACGGCTTCTTCGGCGTCGGCGTAGGAGAGCGGGAATAAGTTGGCTTTGTCGGTATCCGCCAGTTCTGCGGCCAGCGCCGGCAGCGTTATAAAAGAGAAGAGAAGGGCGATGAATACGTTACGCATATAGGTTACACGCTCTGGTTTAAGGATTGCAACATCTCGTCGCTCTTGCTGACGACCTTGCTGTTCATTTCATAGACGCGCTGAGCTTTGATCAGGTTGGTCAGCTCCGTGACCGGGTTGACGTTCGATCCTTCGAGGAACCCCTGCAAGATGGTGCCGAAGCCGTCGAGGCCGGGCGTGCCCAGAAGCGGCGGGCCGGACGCGGCCGATTCCACCAGCAAGTTGCCGCCGGTGGCCAAGAGGCCGGGCGGGTTTATGAAGCCGGCGGTTTGTAACTGACCCAAGATTTGCGGCGTCGGCTGCCCCTGAATGGTGACCGACACCTGACCGGACTGGTTGATGCTGATCGAGGTGGCGTTCTGCGGGATGGTGATCGAAGGCTGCACCTGGTAGCCGTCGGTGGTGACCAAAATGCCGGAGGGATCGAGTTGGAACGAGCCGTCGCGCGTGTAGGCAATCGTGCCGTCGGGCAGCGCCACCTGAAAATAGCCTTTGCCCTGTACTGCCAGATCAAGCGGAGTGCCGGAGTTTTGCAGCGTGCCCTGACTGGTGTCGCGGCCGATTGCGCCCAGCTTGACGCCAAGGCCGATCTGGATGCCGGTGGGGACGATGGTGCTGTTGCTTGAGGAATTGGAACCGACGCGGCGCTCGTCCTGATAGAGCAAGTCCTGAAACAGCGGCGCCTGCAGTTTGTAGCCGGTGGTGTTGATGTTGGCCAGATTCTGCGAGGTGACGTCAACGAATAGTTGCTGCGCCTGCATGCCGGTGGCGGCGATATCGAGTGACCTCATGTTATCTGCTCCTTACCATTATTGTTGCGCCCAGGCGTTGGAGGCCTTGCGTTCAAGATCGTAGATGGACGAAATGTATTTCGAAGTGTCGCTCACGGCGCGCGAGACGCTCAGCATATGCGTCAGCTCCAGCACCGGCTGCACGTTAGAATTTTCCAGCGCTCCCTGAATGATTTTGAAATTCTCCGCCGCCTGCGCCGTGACGTCGGTTTTGTAAAGGCCGTTGCCCTGGCGTTCCAGCAAGTGCTCGTTGTCGAACTGGAAGACGCCGATGCTGGTAAAATCGTCGCCATTGATTTTGACGTTGCCCGCCGACCCGATATCGACCTGCTTGACGTTGTCCGGAAATACGATGTGTTGGCCGGAGGCATCGAGAACGTAATGGCCGTTGGCGGTAACCAGATTGCCGGTGTTGTCGATCTGCAGATGCCCGGCGCGCGTATAGCGCGTACCCGCGGGTGTTTCTACCATCAAATAACCGTTGCCGTTGATGGCGATGTCCATCGGGTTGCCGGTTTCCTGGATCGGCCCCACCGACAGGTTGCGGTAGGTGGAAATGTCATTGGCAAAAGACATCGGGTTCACTTGGCGCTGGTTGACGTCCTTGGTCAGGTACGAATTGAACAAGACGTGTTCCGAGCCGTAGCCGGTGGTGTTAGCGTTTGCCAGGTTGTTGGCGGTAACGCTCATGTCCCGAAAGAGGGCCAACTGCCGCGACAGCGCTATATAAATGCCATTATCCATAGTGATTCATTTCTGCAGTCGATTGCATCGTTTTTGTATTGCTCGCCTGTAGGATAAGCACAATCCGTGCCAATCGTAGAAAGGCCGGATTTGCTTGTGGTTCAGTGGCAACAAAGCCATGAAAAATTAATTGGTTGGGTAATTTCTGCTTGAGCAAAGAAGGCTCTTGCATCACTGTAAAAAGACTTTAGATATAAGGTGGTAAGACACACGCTTCCAACAGACAGGAATCCCTTATGGCCAAGGACGATAAGAAAGACGCCGAAAAAGAAGAAGAGAAAAAAGACGATAAGAAAGACGACAAGAAAGAAGAAAAAGGCGACAAAAAAGAAGGCGCCGAGGGCGAAGCCAAGGAAGGCGAGGGCGCCGAGGGTGGCGAGGCTGCGCCTAAAAAATCCAAGAAGAAACTGATTATCATCGGCGCGGCGGCGCTCGTGGTGCTTATCGGCGGCGCCGTCGGCGTCTATTTTGCCTTCTTCAACAAGCACGCCGAGCAAACCGAAGAGGGCAAGGAAGGCGAAAAAGGCACGCCCAAGGCGGTCTATTACACGCTGCCGGAATTTCTGGTCAATCTCAATTCGGGTGGCAAGCAAACCAGCTTCCTGAAGATGACGGTGGTGCTGGAGATGGAAAGCCAGCTCGATGTCATGCCGCTCGAAGGCGACCTGCCCAAGCTGCTGGATGCTCTCAATACCTACCTGCGTGAGCTGCGTGCCAGCGATCTGGCCGGTTCCGCCGGCATCCAGCGCCTGCGTGAGGAACTGCTCTTGCGCGCCAACAAGGCCGTGGCGCCGATCAAGATTAACGATGTCCTCTTCAAAGAGATCATTGTTCAGTAAGGTCGCCACTACCACGATCTCTTGGCACGGGTTTTGCGGCGAGTATTGTAGTGCCTTAAAGGCTATGTTATAAGTTATTGAACATTAATTGATTAGTGAGACCCTGTTATCAGAGTTATTATATGACTGCGACGGAACGATTTTTTGAAATGGCTAGGAAGAAGGCGCAGGCCGTAGTGGGCGCTACGGACAAGCCTTATGACAACGCCATTTCAAAAAAGCGACCGTCCCTTCGGGTTGCGTTTTGGCGGGCATCCGCTACGTTAAGGCGCTTGCAGGTAGAATACCGCTACCTGCCGCACGCCTTGCCTAGCGGCCTGCGTCGCCAAAACAGCAACGCAGTTATGTAATAACTCTGATAACAGGGTCTAATTTATGGCTGAAGCAGAAGCACCAAAAGAAGCCCCGGCCGGCGCAGCCGCAGCAGCAGGCGGCGACGAGCGCGTCCTGAATCAGGACGAAATCGATACCCTGCTGGGGTTTGACGCCAAAAAAGGCGGCGCTCAGGAGCAAGTCAACGGTATTTTCGCCATCCTCGACAAGTCGATGACGGCTTACGAAAAATTGCCGATGATGGAAGTGGTGTTCGACCGGCTGGTGCGCCAACTCTCCACCAGCTTCCGCAATTACACCTCGGAAAACGTTGATGTCAGCCTCGATTCGATGACCAGCATACGCTTCGACGATTACCTGAATTCCATCCCCCTGCCGGCGCTTCTGGTCGTATTCCGCGCTGTTGAGTGGGAAAATTTCGGCATGGTGACGGTCGACAACGCGCAGATATATTCCATTGTCGACGTATTGCTCGGCGGGCGTAAATCGGCCAAGCCGGCACGTGTCGAAGGGCGCCCCTATACCACCATCGAGCAGGACATCGTCAAGCGTATGATCGATGTATTGCTGGCGGATTTAAGCGCGGCGTTCGAACCGCTGTCTCCCGCCACGTTCCATTTCGAGCGCCTGGAATCCAATCCGCGCTTCGCCACCATCACGCGTCCCGGCAACCCGGCGCTCTTGGTACGTCTCAAGATCGACATGGTTGAAGGACGCGGTGGCATCATCGAGATATTGCTGCCGCATACCACGCTGGAACCCATCCGCGACCTGCTGCTGCAAATGTTCATGGGCGAGAATTTCGGTCAGGACACGGTGTGGGAAAAGCATCTTGGCCGCGAGCTGCGCAATACGGCCGTCACTATCGAAACCGTATTTGACGAGAAAGCGGTGACGCTGAAAGATCTCATGGCGCTGAAAGTCGGCAGCACGTTGCTTCTGGACTGCACGCCCGATGATAATGTAACCTTGCGTTGCGGCGGCATTCCGATTACGACCGGTCTTCTTGGAAAAATAGGCGACCGTGTTGCAGTATCGCTCAATGAGTCGATCAAGCGAAAAATGAAAGAATAAAAAGCCCGGCAACAAGTGCGGGGTAGTCTAAGGGGGGAATATGACGGGGATGGTGGTCAATCTGTTAGTCAATATCCTGATGGCGGGGCTGCTTGCCGTCACCATCAGCTACTGCTGGATGCTCAATAAACGCATCAAGATTTTGCAGAACAGCAAAAGCGAACTGGCGCAGCTCTTAAAGCATTTCGACGAATCGACACAGCGCGCGTCCGACAGCATCGTCGCCTTGCAGACGGCCAGCAAGAAAATCGGCGAGAGCATCCAAATGCGCGTCGACAAAGCCAATTACCTTCTCGACGATTTGGCATTTATGATCGAAAAAGGCAGCAAGCTCGCCAACCAGATCGAGGCGTCGGCAGCGATTAGTCGCGCACGCAGCCGCGTCGTTTCCGAGCAGACTCCGGCGGAGGATATTCCACCGTCACCGGCGTCGCTGGAGGAACCGGAGGACATGAATGGCATGTCGCGGGAGAAAACGCGCGCTTCGCTTGAGGCGATGCTGGAAAAAGTCATCGGCCGCAGCAAGGCGGCAAGTGCTGCCGGCTGGCCGTCTCCGTCGTCTGCTCAGAAAGAATCGCCGCCGCCGCGCTCGCGTACGGAACAGGAATTGCTCGCCATGCTCAAAGCCGGCATTAAGGGATAAGGACACGCATGCGTTTTTTTCGCGTTCTGCCACTAACCATCGGCACGGCCGTTTTTTTTCTGATTGTCAAACTGGTGGCCGTCAGCCACGGCTCGGCGGTGCTGTCGGAAGCGTGGCTTATCGGAAAAGTGCAAGCTGAGCAATCGGGGTCGGAAGCGCCGCCGAAGCCGGATAAGCATGCCGAGAAAAAGGAGGGCGATAAAAAAGAAGAGAAGAAGGAAGACGATAAGAAAGACGCGCCGAAAGAAGGCGAGAAAAAAGAGGAAGCCAAGCCTAAGGAAGAGCATGGCGAAGGCGGCGAGGAAGGCGAGGGCAAGGAAAAAGAAAAAAAGAATCCCGCCGTCTCTGATACGCCGGGCAGCGTCGATGGGCGCTATTTCTCACAGGCCGAGATCGACTTGCTGCAGAACCTCTCCCGCCGCCGCGAGGAGCTCGACCGCTGGGAGCATAATGTCCAGATAAAAGAAGCGGCGCTTGACGCCACCGAAAAACGCATCAATGAAAAAATCCAGCAGATCGATGATATGAAAAAAGCCGTTGCCGACCTGTTGGCGCAGTACAATACGCAGGAGGAAACCAAGCTCAAAAGCCTGGTCAAGATTTACGAAAGCATGAAGCCGGACGATGCCGCGCGCATTTTTGATGAGATCGAAATGCCGGTGCTGCTCCTCGTTATCGACAAAATGTCGGAGAAAAAAGCGGCGCCGATCCTGGCCAAGATGGATTCCAAAAAAGCCAAGCAGATCACTGTCGAGCTGGCTGAGCAGCGTCGCCTGAATACGACCAAACTCAACAGCACGGCCGCCGCCTTGCCACCTGCCGCCGCAGGCAAATAATCCATGCCTAAGCCTGCCGATTTTTCCGTTTCTCCGCACTGTTTTTCCGCCGGGATTTTTCGGGAATACGATATTCGTGGCGTGGTCGGGAAAACGCTTTCCGAGAAAGATGCGTATCATATCGGTCGCGCCTTCGCCTTCAAGGCGATGGGGCTTATCGCCATCGGGCGCGACGGCAGGACGAGTTCGCCGCAGCTTGCAGCGGCGCTGATACAGGGCATCACTGACGGCGGCGCCGACGTGGTCGATATCGGCATTGGCCCGACGCCGATGCTGTATTTCGCCGCGCATACGCTGGAGGCGGCGGGCGGCGTCATGGTCACCGGTTCGCACAACCCGCCCGACCATAACGGCTTCAAGTTTGTGCTGCACGGCAAGGCGTTTTACGGCAAAGCGATACAGGCACTCAAAACCGCCGCCGAGGCCGGTCTTCCGGTGGCGGCCGGTAAAGGCGGCAGCCGCACTGAAACCATGCGCGAGCCCTATCTTGAGGCGTTGAAGGCGGCTTACGACGGCACGCGTAAACTGAACGTCGCCTGGGATGCCGGCAACGGCGCCACCGGTGAGATTATGGCGGCTTTATGCAAACGGCTGCCGGGAAATCATATTGCCCTTAATGAAAAGATAGACGGCACGTTTCCGGCGCATCATCCCGATCCCTCGGTCGCGGAGAATTTATGGCAATTGATAGCGGTGGTAAAAAAGGAAAAACTCGATTGCGGCATCGCGTTTGACGGCGACGGCGACCGCATCGGCGTCGTCGACGACGAGGGCGAAATCCTGTGGGGCGACCAGTTACTGATGCTCTACGCGGCGGACGTGCTGAAAGAAAAACCGGGCGCAACGATCATCGCCGACGTCAAGGCCAGCCAGGTTTTGTTCGACGAGATCAAGCGTCTGGGCGGCAAGCCGCTGATGTGGAAAACCGGGCACTCGCTCATCAAATCGAAAATACTGGAAACTGGCGCGCTGCTCGCCGGCGAGATGAGCGGCCACATGTTCTTTGCCGACAAATATTACGGCTACGACGACGCGCCCTACGCGGCGGTGCGCTTGCTGGGATACTTGTCACGCTCCGGCAAAAAACTTTCCGAATTGCGCAAAGCCCTGCCTGCCGCCATCAATACGCCCGAATTGCGATTTGATTGTGCCGACGAACGAAAATTCATGGTTATCGACGAGGTGAAATCGCGGATCAAAACATCAGGGGCAACATTCAGCGACATCGACGGCGTGCGCGTGACAACCCCGGATGGCTGGTGGCTGCTCCGCGCCTCCAACACGCAAGCGGTTTTGGTGGCCCGCTGCGAGGCAAAAGACGCCACGGCGCTGGAACGCCTTAAAGCCGACTTGCGTAAACAGCTATCCTTGAGTAATGTCGCGCTTCCTTGAGTGTCGGAGCGTAGCGCAGCCCGGTTAGCGCACCAGTCTGGGGGACTGGGGGTCGGAGGTTCGAATCCTCTCGCTCCGACCATCCGCCTTCGCTGATTTTGGCGAAGCCAAAATCTAGCTACGGCGTGATTGGGTGTAACACAATCAACGCCGGAGCGTGCGAAGCGGATGTCACGCCGGAGCTTTAGCGGAGGCGGACTGTATGAAATATGTACTCTGTCCGACCATTTATTTTACCCCACCCATCCCGCACACAATCTTCCATTCCGCATCCGTTACCGGCTGGACGGAGAGGCGGGCGGAGGTGACGAGCGACATTTTTGAGAGTTTCGGATTGGATTTGATGGCGGCCAGGGTGACCGGGCGGGGCAGGGGGCCTATTGCTTTTACATCGACGACGACCCAGGGTTCGTCTTTTTCGGCGGTCGGGTCGGGATAAGCGGCGCGGATGACCTCGACGATGCCGACGATCTCTTTTCCCTCATTGGAATGGTAGAAAAATCCCCGGTCGCCGAGCCGCATCGCCATCAGGTTTTGCTTGGCCAGGTGGTTGCGGACGCCGCTCCAGAACGTGCCTTTGCCCCCGGCGGCGGCTTGCTGCTGCCACGACCAGGCGCCGGGCTCGGACTTGAATAACCAATAGGCCATATCCATTTATTTACCGGTTTCGGGTGGATTTCAACGCCTAAGGCCACCACCCCTAAAAACTCCTTACATTCTTAGGGGAAAGTGCTTATACTCCCCCTCCTTCTAAAACATGGGAAACGGTATGGACGATTCTATCCGCATCCGCGGCGCCAAGGAGCATAATTTAAAGAACATCGACGTCGAAATTCCGCGCAACCAGCTGGTGGTCATCACCGGCCCGTCGGGTTCCGGAAAATCGTCGCTGGCGTTCGATACGCTCTACGCCGAAGGCCAGCGCCGCTATGTCGAATCGTTGTCGTCGTACGCACGGCAGTTCTTGAACGTGCACGACAAGCCGGACGTCGAATCCATCGACGGCCTGTCGCCGGCCATCGCCATCGACCAGAAAACCACCTCGCGCAACCCGCGCTCGACGGTGGGAACCGTCACCGAAATCTACGATTATTTGCGCTTGCTCTATGCGCGTATCGGCATTCCGTATTCACCGGCCACCGGCCTTCCCATTGAGAGCCAGACTGTGTCGCAGATGGTCGACCGCATTTTGGAATTGCCCGAAGGCACAAAAATCCTGCTGCTCTCGCCCATCGTGCGCGGCCACAAGGGTGAATACAGAAAAGAAATCGCCGCGCTCTCCAAGCAAGGCTTCGAGCGCCTTAAAGTAGACGGCAAGATGCACGAGATCGGCGACCTCCCCGCGCTCGATAAAAACAAGAAACACGAAATCGAAGTCGTCGTCGACCGGTTGGTGGTGAATAAGGAATTGGGAAACCGGCTGCCGGATTCGATCGAAACGGCACTGAAGTTGAGCGATGGGTTGGTGAGAGTAGAAGTAGTAGGGGGATTAGGGATTCGGGATTCGGGATTCGGGAAGAAAAAAGAATCGAAGTCTTTATCCCCCAATCCCCAATCCCCAATCCCCAATCCCGATTCCTTCCTCATGTCCTCCAAATTCGCTTGCCCCGTCAGCGGCTTCACCTTGCCGGAAATCGAGCCGCGCCTGTTTTCGTTCAATAGCCCCTACGGCGCGTGCCCGGCCTGCGACGGGCTGGGGATGCAGATATTCTTCGATCCCGATTTGGTGGTTCCCAATACCTCGCTGTCGCTGGCGCAGGGCGCCATCGTGCCGTGGTCGGGCATTCCATGGGCGGGCAACACGCGTTTCTTCCAGGATGCGCTGTCGTCGCTGGCGCGGCATTACGGCTTCGATTTGAATGCGCCGTTTAAGGAACTGTCAGAAAAAATTAGGCAGGCGATTCTCTACGGCTCCGGCGACGAAGAGGTAGAAATGTCTTACCACGACGGCACACGCAGCTTCCGCGTCAACAAGCCGTTCGAGGGCGTGATACCGAACCTCGAACGCCGCTACCGTGAGCTGGAAAGCGACCGCGTGCGCGAGGAGCTGGCACGCTTCCAGAACGAGCACCACTGCGAAACCTGCAACGGCTTCCGCCTCAAGCCGGAGGCGCTCTGCGTCAAGGTCGGCGGCAAGCATATCGGCGAAGTGACGCATCTTACCATCGAGAATGCCTACGAGTGGTTCGGCCAGTTGGAGAAAAAACTATCGAAAAAGCATCAGCAGATCGGTCAGAAAGTATTCAAGGAAGTACGCGAGCGGCTGCAATTTCTGGTCAATGTCGGCTTGGATTACCTGACGCTGGCGCGCGAATCGGGAACATTATCGGGCGGCGAGGCGCAGCGCATAAGGCTGGCGTCGCAGATCGGATCGGGGCTTTCGGGCGTGCTTTATGTGCTCGACGAACCCTCCATCGGCCTGCACCAGTGCGACAACCAGCGCTTGCTGCATACGCTGAAGCATCTGCGCGACCTGGGAAACACCGTCATCGTCGTCGAGCATGACGAGGAGACCATGCGCCACGCCGACTATTTAATCGACATGGGCCCCGGCGCCGGCATCCACGGCGGGCACATCGTCGCCGAGGGCACGGCGGCCGACGTGATGAAAAACAAGAACAGCCTGACCGGGCAATATTTAAGCGGCGCCAAGTTCATTCCGGTGCCGGAGGCGCGTCGTCCGGCGCAGAGGAAAAAAATTATCATCACCAATGCGCGCGCCAACAATTTGAAGAACGTCAGAGCCGAGATTCCGCTGTCGACGTTCTGCTGCGTCACCGGCGTGTCGGGCGGCGGAAAATCGACGCTGGTGATCGAGACCTTATATAAGGCCGTCGCCAAGCGCCTGCACCAAAGCCGCGACATCCCCGGCACGCACGACAGCATCACCGGCCTAGAGAGCATCGACAAGATCATCGAGATCGACCAAAGCCCCATCGGCCGCACGCCGCGCAGCAATCCCGCCACCTACACCGGCGCCTTCACGCCCATCCGCGACTGGTACGCGGCGCTGCCGGAAGCCAAGGCGCGCGGCTATCCGCCGGGGCGCTTCTCGTTCAACGTCAAGGGCGGCCGCTGCGAAGCCTGCCAGGGCGACGGCCTCATCAAAATCGAGATGCATTTCCTGCCCGATGTTTACGTCAAATGTGACGTCTGCCACGGCGCGCGCTACAACCGCGAGACTTTGGAAATAAAATACAAGGACAAATCCATCTCTGACGTGCTGCACATGACGGTCGACGAGGGCGTGGCATTCTTCTCGGCGCAGCCCAGCGTGCGCGAAAAAATGCTGGCGCTGCAGGAAGTCGGTCTGGGTTACATCACCATCGGCCAGTCGGCGACGACGCTCTCCGGCGGCGAGGCGCAGCGCATCAAGCTGGCGCGGGAATTATCGAAACGCGCCACCGGCCGCACGCTCTACATATTGGACGAGCCGACCACCGGCCTGCACAGCGACGACATCAAAAAATTACTCAAGGTACTGCACACGCTGGTCGATTCCGGCAACACGGTGCTGGTCATCGAGCATAACCTCGACGTCATCAAAACCTCCGACTGGATCATCGACATCGGCCCCGGCGGCGGTGACAAAGGCGGCAGGATCGTTGCCACCGGCACGCCGGAAGACATCGCCGCCAATAAAAATAGCATCACCGGGGAATATCTGAAGCCGCTGCTTAAGAGAAAAAAGGCGGCGTGATTTAAACATAAACAAAAAGGCGGCCCTTAAGGCCGCCTTTTCATTAGCATTATAAACTTGCTTACGCCGCTTTGGCAGCCGCGGCGGCAGCGGCAGCAACTTTGCCCCGCAGCAGCTTCAGCAATTTGTCGGTCGCAACCTGATGAGTATTGCCTTCGGCGGCGGCGAGTTCGCCGACCAGACGCGACAGCGCGTTTTCGTAAATCATGCGCTCGGAGTAGGAACGCTCCGACTGATCGACGTTCTGGTGCAAATCGCGCACCACTTCGGCGACGGCGAGCACGCTGCCGGAGTTGATCTTGGCTTCGTATTCCTGAGCACGGCGCGACCACATGCCGCGCGACGTGCGGGCACGGGCTTTCAGCGTCAGGTATACTTTCTTCATTTCCTCGTTGGTCGAGATCGGGCGGAGCCCGGCGGCGCTGGCGCGGTGCATCGGCACGCGCAGCGTCATCTTGTCTTTCTCGAAGGCGATGACGAGCATCTTAAGCTCGATGTCGCCGATCATCTGCGTTTCCTGGGCGACGATCTTGCCGACGCCGTGCGTCGGATAAACGACATAGTTGCCGACCTTGTACAGCGCCTTCTGATCCTTAGGTGCGGCAACGGCGGCTGCTTGCGGTTTCATTTCCGTTTTCTGCGGCGCTTTGGCGACGGCAGGCACTTTAATCGGCTGCACTTTCACCGTCGGCATTTTCATCGCCGGCTTCGCGGCTTTCACTGCCGCTTTTTTCTGTGCTTTCTGCACTTTCGGCGCTTTGCGCGCTTTTTGTACGTTGCGATTTTTTGCTTTTATTTTTTTGGACATGTTTTTCCCTACTGTTGCGGTGATACATACTCCTGAGTTAGAGGTCATCTAACTCATTGAAAACTCGTGCACTATACCACAATTTTAACGAAAAAGAAAGGAGTTGCTTAGAGGCTGATAAATAAGGAAATACTACGGATTTCCCGTGCCCGGTTCGGGGCTGAAGTGTTTTTCGAATTTATCCGTTTCGCCCTTATAGGTATCGGCGTCTTCCGGCGCCGGTTTTTTGACAGTGAGGTTGGGCCACGCGGCGGCGTATTTGCGGTTGACCTCGACCCATTTCAGCAACTCGTCCGACTCCGGCTTGATCGCTTCTACCGGGCACTCCGGCTCGCAGACGCCGCAGTCGATGCACTCGTCGGGATTGATGGCGAGCATGTTCTCGCCTTCGTAGAAGCAGTCCACCGGACAGACTTCCACGCAGTCCATGTATTTGCACTTGATGCAGGCGTCGGTAACTACGAAGGTCATAGGGCGCTTTTTATAAGCTATTGCTTGGAAAATTGCAACCGCCGGGTCTTTTGTTCGATCAGTGCCGCCTTGACGCGCACCAGCAGCAATGCCGCATAGAAACAGCCAAACCCCAAGCCCATAATGAGGAGGGGGATCAGCATGGAACTATCGATAGCGATGCCGCCGGAGCGGATGATGCTCGCCGGCTGGTGCAGCGTGTTCCACCATTCGACGGAAAAACGGATGACCGGGATGTTGACGAAACCGATAAGTGCCATCACCGCGCAGATTTTTTTGCCGCGCTCCTGATGTGTATAGGCATCCGACAGCGCGATATAGCCGATATAAAGAAAGAATAAAATCAGCACCGATGTCAACCGCGCGTCCCACACCCACCACGCGCCCCACATCGGCTTGCCCCATAAGGAGCCAGTGACGAGGGTGACGAACGTGAACCCAGCGCCGAGCGGCGCGCTCTGGCGGGCAGCGATATCAGCCAGCGGGTGTTTCCAGATTAAGAATGAAGCACTGGCGATGGCCATTACCGTATAAATCCCCATCGCCATCCAGGCCGAGGGCACGTGCACATACATGATACGCACGGAATCGCCCTGCTGGTAATCCGGCGGCGAAATAAAGAGCGCCTGCAGCAGGCCGTAACCCAGCAGCAGGATAGTGGCCGTCACCAGCCACGGCAGCAGCCGGTCGGCCAGACGCAGGAAGTTGGAAGGGGAAGCGAATTTGTGCATGCGGTATTTCTATTACGTCATTGCGAGGAGCGCAATAACCTACCGCTTATCCGCCGAATATACCGCGCCATCCGCCCTTTCTCGGAGGATCGGTGCGGCCGATGCGGTCGCCGGCTTTGCTATCGATACCGCAGATGCTTTGCAGTTTCTTCTTACGTATATTGAGCGCTTCCTTGAGATCGTCGGCGGCGGAGACTTCCGGATTGGCGACATAGCGGCCGAAGAGTCCCATCACCTTATCGCCCAGCGCGTCTTCCAGCGCATGGCGCGTCGAGCGGGTGGTGCAGTTGCCGCGCGTCTGCGCCGGCACTTCCTTGTGGCGCACCATCCCCGGTTCCAGGCAATCGTTGATCTGGTCGAAAATCTTTTCGTAATCGCCGGCATACGCTTTGCGGATTTTTTTCTCGGACAGGAGCCGTATCAGATTTTTGATGTCAGTGCCGGGTTTGACGTTTTTCTCATACATGCCCATCACTTTATTGTCGGCAAGTAACACCTGGGTGTGTTTCACGGGTATCGCTTCGGCGCCGGCATTATAGATCGTGAGTTTATAGTGCCCGCTTTCTTCCCGGCGTATGCGCGATATGGTGTGGTGGCCCCTGAAGCCGGTGACGACATAGACCTCGTTATCATTTTCCAGTTCCGCCATCTTCTTATCGACATACCGGTCCATGCGTTCCTTGAACTCGCCGGCAAGCGGGAATGCGCATTTTTCTTCGATGTCGCGAAGCTGGGTGCGATCGGCAGCCATTTGGTTCAGCATTTTGGTCATGCGGGCGATATTTTCTTTATCTTCCGACGACAGCCTTTCGCTGAACAGCTCGGCTAGGCAATCCAGCCATAGCGCATAACCGATTTGCGAATCCTCGGTCTTGCTGCCATGTATCCGGCCATACGCGCCGATAATCGACGCTTCCAGGTCCTGCACGTTATTGAGCTGTGTCTGGTAAATATCGATACGGCGCAGCAGCTCGTTGATTTTTTCCAGCTGTAGCGTCGCCATGGCCGGAACCGGGCTCAGCTCCCCGCATACTCTTTTTTGCTCGGCGACCAGCGCTTCGGAGGCCTGCACGATGGGCACGCTTTCTCCCTTGTAGTGATAGATAAAACCCTGATGCTCTTCCGACCAGCCGATCATGCCTTGCCGTTTTGAGATCACCGCATTCTTAAACCGTACATGGTTTTCCGGCGCCGAGCCGATGGTGATCATTTTATCGCGCGCATCTATGATGAAAGGATAGCGATTGTCGTCGTCGCTGTTATGCTCGTCTTCGAGAATGATATGGTGGTTTTTCCTATCTTCCATAACCACCTTGTAGGTGTGTGTGTTCCTGTGAAAGGCAATGCGGGTGCCTTTTTCGAGAGGGATGATCAGCCCTTTCTCGTCGCGCTTATCCTTACCCACTCTATCTATAATCGTGTTGATGGAGGAGGGATCGGAATATCGTGCAGGCGCCGGCGGCGGCACATCGACGACCTTTATGGTGTTTCTTCCATTATGGTAATAATGAAAGCAGTGGCCGCTGCGTGAATACTGGATAAAGCCGTGCGCTCTGGATATGGTGTTTTTAGGTACGACGATATCCGTTTCCGCGTTAAATTCCCGGCCGATGGTCAGGATCTTGTCTTTTTCCGTGAATTCTTTGGTGATGGTCGGCGGGCACAAGATTTGTGCCGGTACGTCGTTGTTCCCATACCTTTCTTTTATTAATAGATTGAATGCCGTTTCATTAAAAGGCGTCCGTTCCAGCGTAATGCGCGGCGCACCCTGAGGTGATTGATCGATCGCTGTCACCTGATAGCCGACGACGCCATCCAGAATATTGAGGACGCTGCCGACATTGAGTTGCAGCGTATCCTCCAGTTTTAGTTCTTTCGGTGTTCCCATAATATGCCTCGCGTCTGATCTATCATTATAACCTATTCATATGACAGATTTATTAAGGTTTCTAAGAAAGTGCGGCGTATAACTTGCTGAATTTACTATTAAATGCTAAATACCCCTGCATGACGCTTAAAAATAAAACTGTTTTAGTCACCGGGGCGACCGCCGGATTCGGCGAGGCGTGCGCGCGGCTGTTTGTTGCGCAGGGCGCACGGGTGGTGGCGACTGGCCGCCGCGAGGACAGGCTGGCAAAGTTGAAAAAGGAACTAAGCAACCCTCTCCCTAACCCTCTCTCTTTAAAGGGAGAGGGGGGCCGCGCCTCTGGCGCGGCGGGTGAGGGTTTTATTCATACTTTATCTTTTGATGTGCGCGATAAGGATGCCATCGACAAAGCAATAAAATCGCTGCCGAAGGAATTCTCTGAAATCGACATTCTCATCAACAACGCCGGTGGCGCGCTGGGATTTTCTTCGTTCGAGCAGTCGTCGCTGGACGATGCGGAAGCGATGGTCGATGCCAATATCAAGGGACTCATCTATTGCACGCGCGCGCTGCTGCCGGGGATGATAAAGCGCGACTCGGGGCATATCGTGAACCTAAGCTCGGTGGCGGGGACGTATCCCTATCCCGGCGGCAATGTCTATGGCGGCAGCAAAGCGTTCGTGACGCAATTCTCGCTTAACTTGCGCGCTGATTTATTGGGGAAAAATATCCGCGTCACCAATATCGAGCCGGGCATGGCCGAAACCGAATTCGCGCTGGTGCGTTTCCATGGCGATAAAGAAAAAGCCGATGCCGTCTATGCCGGAATGAAGCCGCTATCGGCGGAGGATATTGCGGAGAGCATTTTATGGGCGGTCACGCGGCCCGCGCATGTGAATATCAATCGCCTGGAAATCATGCCAACACAGCAGGCGTTCGGCGCCTTTGCGGTGAATAGGAAAAACTAGCGCGTTGTGCGCGCGGAGGTGGTGGGTGCGCGGGGTGCGGGCGATCCGCCGGAAGCGCGGGCGTTCAAGCTGCGCAGCTTGTTGCGGTTTTCCTTGGTGCTGAAGCCGAATAGTCCGGCGAGGAAGCCGGTGATGCCGCGCAGGAAATTGATGCCGTTGCCGGTGCCCCAGATGTGCGCGCCTTTTTGTCCCCATAATCCGCCGACGCCGATGCCGCCCCAGACGTCGGTCGAGTTGGTGCCCCAGACGTTATCCATCGAATTGCCCCAGGCGTTGTCGGCGTAGGTGCCCCAGACGTTGTCGCTGCGTGCGCCCCAGGCGGTGACGCCGATGTTCTGGCGCGGGCCGCCGGCGTCGGTGCCGTAGGCGGAAGTCAGCGCGTCGCTCGACGGCGGGGTGCCGTAAACGTTGATGGTTTCGGAAGAGGGCGCGCCATGCACGCCGAATTGTACGATGCCTTGCTGCTGCATTAATTGCTGCTTGCGCAGGTTGATGAAATACGGGCTGTAATTGGTGATGGCGTTCTGGATGTTTAAATTGGTCAGGTAGGATTTCGGCTTGTATTTGCCCAGACCCCAGCCGAGCATGGTGCTGATGTTGCCGTTCTTGGTATTGACCTCCGCCACCAGGTTGCCGGCGACGTCGTAAATCTTGCCTTTTTGCGTGAGGTGGCCGTTGGGGAAGCGGCGCGCTTCGACGATCACCATTTTGCGCAAGGCTTTCGCTTCCCTGGCGGCTTTCCGTTGCGCGATTTCTTTCAGCGCGTGTTCGGCGCGTTTGGACATGGCGCGCACTTCCTTGATGCTGCGCGGCAGCGAAAACATACTCACTTTCCCGCCCAATGCTTTTTGCTTGTTTTCTTCCAGCTTTTTCTTAAGGATGCTCTTGTAACGGGCGGCGGGCGGAAGTTTGCCTTTTTTGAGGATTTCTATGCGCGTGATTTCGCTGGCAACGGACATCCTGCCTTTATTGCGCGAACCGTCAAAAAATCGTGTCGTTCCAGCCATATTTATAGTATATACCAGGCCGGTTGGCTCACCTAGCCGAAACTGGCCTGTTGTCACAAAACTGTCATAAATCCATGCTTAAAATTCCTGCCAAAATAACCGCCCTGTCTCGTAAACAAGCGATCGGCCTTTTGGCGTTTTTCGCCCTTGCCGTGGCGCTTATCCTGTGGCCGCAGAAGCCGGTGACGTTCCCGCAGGAAATACTCTATATCGAAAGCGGCCCGCGCCTGTGGCAAATCACCGCTGAAATCGCCAAGACCGGCGGCCAGCAGCGGCAGGGGTTGATGCATCGCAAAAGCCTGGACGAAAACCACGGCATGCTTTTTATCTTTCCCGATGAGGAAGATAAGGCGATGTGGATGAAAAACACCAAAATCCCGCTCGACATGTTGTTCATCGACAATGCCGGCACCATTGTTTATATGGCCTATCACGCCAAACCGATGTCGACCAATAAGATCAGCGCCGCGCGGCCGGTGCGTGCCGTGCTGGAGCTGCCGGGTGGATCCGCCCGCATGTATGGCTTGAAGCCGGGTGACAAAATACTGTACTCCGCCTTCAAAAATCCGCCGCCCGTTGACTAATATGGTACGCATTGCACTGATAGCCATGTTACTGTTGCTGGCCGTGCCGGCGACGGCTGACACGTCGACGCCGCTGCTTTACACGCGCACCGAGATGCGTATCGTGCGCGCTGCGCCGCCGGACGACGCGTTCCTGCCGTGGGAGGATAAATCGCGCGGCGACAAGGGCGTCATCGTCGATACCGAGATACGCGACGGCGCCACGTTCTATAACCAGAAAGGTTGGTTTAACTTAAGCAGCCTGTCAGAAGATCATGGCGTGCTGCTGGCGTTTGCCGCGCCGGTGATAGCGCCCGTTTCCCCTTCCGAGCAATACACGCCGCTTGATGTGTTGCTGATCGATAAGGAAGGAAAAATTCTGCAGATTATTCCCAAACTGGTTTTGTCGGATCTTGATCAGGATATCTATCCGGCCAACCCGATTCTGGCATTGATGTTCCTAAAAGGCGGTGTCTGCGACAAATTATCGATCCGACCGGGTGATTATGTCGAATATAAGCTGTTCAAAAAACCGCCAGCGGTGCTGACGGTGCCCGTTAACGCCAAGTAACTTTTATCTGGATTTTTTTCTACCCGGCGTGTAAACCGAAACTCCAATCTTTGAAGCAGGGGAGTTTTTTATGGCAGGCAGCGTCAATAAAGTCATTCTGGTGGGAAATTTAGGCCGCGACCCGGAAATCCGGACGACGCAGGACGGGCGCGAAATCGCCAATTTCTCGGTGGCGACGTCGGAGACGTGGAAAGACAAATCCACCGGCGAGCGCAAGGAGAAAACCGAATGGCACCGCGTTGTGGCGTTCAACGACGGCCTGGTCGGCGTCATCAAGAATTACGTCAAGAAAGGCAGCAAGGTCTATATCGAAGGCTCGCTGCAGACCCGCAAATGGACCGACAAAGACGGCCAGGAAAAATACACGACGGAAGTCGTGCTGCAAGGCTTCAACTCGGTACTGACCATGCTCGACTCCAAAGGCAGCCGCGAAGGCAGCAGCAACGACAACGCCGGTTACAACCAGAGCGCCCCGGCAACCGCCGCCGCCCCGGCCAAGGCCGAACTATTGGATGATGAGATTCCGTTTTAGCTTATCCCCGCACTTGTTGCGGGGTCTGGTGCGATAAGTATCGTCTTACCTTTGGGTGCTACGTTCCTCTTTCGGAGGCAAAGTGGGAGTTACGCCTTTATCAAGCAAGGTCATTTCTATGACGTTCATCAGATGATAGAAAGTTTTTCTGTCCAAAAAATTGATCGATGCCGTACCGAATCTCCCTCTACGGTAGTCATCAGTGCGGACGTGAAAGCCTTTGGTATTGTGGCCCGTGCCTCCTAGATACCCCGCGTCTCTATTGTTGCCTCTGGATAAGTGTTTTACAATATCACTAATCGAGGCCGTATAATGTGCGCCCGGGTCGTCGCGTGTACGAAACTCTGTCGGTAATCGGACTGCGTTGCCGTCTGGAGTGGAAAAGCCTGCATCTGCACATAATTTTAGGAATATTTTATTTTGCGGACAGCGATCATAGCGCTCCTCATCGACATCATAAAAGAAGCGTCTTTTGATAATTTCGAATGCTTCGCTAACGGGTAATTCGGGCGTGATGGGCATAGAAAAAGCGCCTGATAAGATTTAAATAATCCGAGAGGCGATCATACCATAAAAGCATTTATTAACAAGTGATAACTATGCTGAACCGGACCCCGCAACAAGTGCGGGGATAAGCTAATCCCGCGGCAATTGCCGTCTTTTCCTATCCGGCCGCACTTTGCGCTTCTGCTTGAAGTCGGCCATGCGCGTCGTGATGTATTCGCCGACGACGCTGCCCAGCTTTTCCTCGATGCCGCGGTAGTAATGGTCGGCGCCGGGAATAATTTTGTATTCGACTTTGGTGTTATGCTGCGCGCCCAACCGTGTGGCCAGCTTGTTCACCGCTTCCTCGGACACGACGTCGTCCTTGTCGCCTTGCGTGATGAGGCCGGCGGCGGGGCAGGGCGACAGGAACGAAAAATCGTATAAGTTGGCCGGCGGCGACACGGCGACGAAGCCTTCGATCTCCGGGCGGCGCATCAATAGCTGCATCGATATCCAGGCGCCGAAGGAAAAGCCGGCGATCCAGCAGGTCGGCGCGTCGGGGTTTTGCTGCTGCAGCCAGTCGAGCGCGGTGGCCGCGTCCGTCAACTCGCCGACGCCGTTATCGTATTTGCCCAATGATTTTCCGACGCCGCGAAAATTGAAACGCAGCACCGAAAATCCGTTCTGCGCGAAAATATGGAACAGGCGGTAAACGATTTTGTTATTCATCGTGCCGCCGTAGAGCGGATGTGGGTGCAGCACCAGGACCAGCGGCGCGCCCTTCTGCTCGCTGGCATGATAACGGCCTTCGAGGCGGCCTTCAGACCCTGGTATAATGATTTCCGGCATGGGATTTTAATTGCTTTGGCGGAGGGTTAGTTGGATAATGAAGGCGTGTTATATTGAATTTCGTAGGCGAAATACAAGAAAAAACGTACAAGACTATGATTCTAGGTACAAAAACGCGTTACGCCGTGATGGCGATGGTGGAGCTGGCGGGGCGTCCGTCCGGCCAGCCGGTGGCGCTTGCCGAATTAGCGGAAGCGCAGGAAATCACCGTGCCGTATCTGGAGCAGATTTTCGGCAAGCTCAAGAAGCGCGGGCTGGTTGCCTCGGTGCGTGGTCCCGGCGGCGGCTACGCCCTGGCGGGCGCGGCGGAAAACGTCAGAATATCAGACATCGTCGCGGCGGTCGAAGAATCGACGAAAATGACCCGCTGCGGTAAGCACGGCAAACCCGGCGGCTGCATGAGCACCAAAGCCCGCTGCCTGACGCACGATCTGTGGGAAGGCCTGGAGCAGCAGATTTCCGGCTACCTAAGTTCGGTGACGCTGGCGGATGTGCGCAATCGCAAGAAGATTTTTCCCGCCTCGGTTATCGAAAGCGGAGAGCTGCGGATCAATTAACTGGCAGCCGCCATTTTATTTCCGCCGCCGCTTAATTTTCCCTGCAAACGGCTGGCGACTTCATCGACGAATTTTTCGGTAGTCAATCCACTGGGGCCGCTAAGGTCGCGGGTGCCTTTGCCGCTTGCCATCGCTTCGCACATCGAGGCATACATGGCGGCGGTGAAGTTTTTGATTTTTGCCGCGTCGTCCATCGAAATCTGTTTGCTTTCGAGCGCCAGATTCGCCGAGTGGTCGATGGCGCCGCGCAGCGCATAGACCATGCCCAGCGGGTTCACCGAAGTTTCTTCGCCAGCTTTGAATTTGGCGTACTGGTCGGCGATGGTGCCGTGCGAGGCTTCGAATTCCATGATGGTCTGGCCGTCTTTCTTGAAGCCGGTCAGCACCGAGGAGATGAAGCCAGGCGATTTATAGATCTGCGCCAATAAATCCGTCAGCACGTCGCCGTCGTAATTGTGCGAGACCATGGCAAAGCCGCCGTCTTTCCACGCCGCCATTTTCATCACCGCGTCGTCGGAGAGCAGGTGGCGCAAGTCGCCGCCGGTATTTTTCAGCAATCCTTTTTCGGCGAATTGTTTTTTATAGTGCGCGTCGAACACTTCTTTCATCTTGGCCCAGAACGGCTCCTGCCATTTGAACACGGTTTTCTTGGTGACGACATACGGCACGGCATTGGCTGCCAGCGCACGCTGGAAGAAATGGTGCGCCAGTTTTTCTAAATTGTCATAAGGATTGTGGTACATCACCGCCGCATTTTGCTTGTCGGTGAGCTTCCTTGTGTCGATAACGGTTTCCTTGCCGTCGGCTGCTGTGTGTACCATCTTGATCGAGCCGGGACCAACGATAGCACTGCTCGCGCCATATTGCCCACCCACCGCGTGGCGGCAGAATACGACCGGTTTTTTATAACCCATTTGCGATTCGAGGCCGGCGATCGAAATCGTGTCGCGGTCGATGGAAAAGCCGTTCCAGCCGGCGCGCATCGTTCCATTCGGGCTGCCCCAGGCTTTCGACAAGCCCATCTCCTTGGCCTGGTCGGCGGTCGGCGTGATGGTCGGCTCCTTAAAAATCGAGCCGCATGCTGCACCGGCGGCAATCGCATCTTTGAGCACCTGATCCTTCGTAGCGTCGCGGCTTTTGCACGACAAATCAAACGTCTGCCACTTGGCGGTGTCGAGGTTGGGCGCAATCCATTTGGCCAGGATCATCTTCATGACCTCGTGCGTCATCTCCTCGCCGGAGATATAGACCATGGCGGGCGCGGCTAATTTCGTCATAACGGTTGCTCCTCAAGTGATTTCTAAGTAATATGCCTCGATTATTGGCCATAAGCCTTAAGATTTGATGAAAAACGATGCCCATTTATCTTGATTACAATGCAACTGCGCCGGTTAGGCCGGAAGCGGTTGAAAAAATACAGGAAGTGTTGCGGAAACCCGGCAATCCTTCGTCGGGGCATGCGTTCGGCCGCCTGGCCAAAAAACACCTCGAAGAAGCCCGTCGCACGCTTGCCACCACCTTCAATGCCTTCCCCGACGAAATCATTTTCACCGGCAGCGGTACTGAGGCCAACAACATGGCGCTTAGTGGCATCCCCGGTCGCCGGTTATTGATTTCAGCCATCGAGCACAGCTCGATCGTCAAAGCCTATCCTGACGCGCAACATATTCCTGTCACCAAAGATGGCGTGGTCGATATCGCCGCGCTGGAAAAACTGCTGGCGGCGGATAGCAAGCCGGCACTGGTATCGGTGATGCTGGCCAATAACGAAACCGGCGTCATCCAGCCGATAAGCGAGATCGCGGCCATCTGTAAAAAGCACGGCGCGTTGTTGCATTGCGACGCCGTACAGGGCATCGGCAAATTGCCGATCGATTTTAGCGCGCTCGGCGCCGATATGATGACGCTCTCCGGCCACAAATGCGGCGGCCCTGTGGGCGCGGCGGCGCTCATCGCGCGGCGCGGCTTGCCGGTGACGCCGATGCACAAGGGCGGCGGCCAGGAAATGGGACGCCGCGCCGGAACGGAAAATGTTTCCGCCATCGCTGCCTTTGCCGTGGCGGTGCAGAAGGCGTCGGATTTGTCGCATATTCAAGAAATTCGCGGCTGGCTGGATGCGATGGAGTCGGAACTCGAAGCGGCGGGCGGCATTGTGTTCGGTAAAAATGCAGCGCGGCTGCCCAACACCTGCTCAGTCGCCATGCCGGGCGTATCCAACGAAGTGCAGCTCATCGATTTCGATTTGAAGGGATTTGCCGTCTCCGCCGGTTCGGCCTGCACGTCGGGAAAAGTATCGGGATCGCACGTGCTGCTGGCGATGGGCGTTCCCTCCGAAACCGCCGGCTACGCCATCCGCATCAGCGGCGGCTGGGGCACTACGGAAAAAGAAATCCGCGATTTCACGGCGGTGTGGAAGCAGACCTGTGAGCGTCTAGCAAAAAAGCAAGAGGTTGCTTGAATAATCCACTGAAATACGGTAATAAAAGATTCCCAGTAATAGTTGATTAAATTAGTAGGGTATACTATAGTAGTAAGTCGTCATTGTGAGCGAAGCGAAGCAATCCAGCGCGCCGCGTCTGCGGCGCAAAGGAACATTCAAGCGCCCATGGCGCTTTGCTGGATTGCTTCGTCGCTAACGCTCCTCGCAATGACGGGAAATAAAACATATGAAAACTGCCGCCAACAATAACCTCAAATTCCCGATCTACCTGGATTACCAGGCGACGACGCCGGTCGACCCGCGTGTTTTGGAAAAAATGTTGCCGTGGTTCACCGAAAAATTCGGCAATCCGCATTCCAGGAGCCACGCGTTCGGATGGGAAGCCGAAGCGGCCACCGATTTAGCGCGCGAACAAGTCGCTGCGCTCATCGGCGCCACGGAAAAAGAAATCATCTTCACGTCGGGCGCCACGGAATCGAACAATATCGCCATCAAGGGCATCGCGCATTTTTACAAAGATAAAAAGAATCACATCATCACGCCGCAGACCGAGCATAAATGCGTGCTCGATTCCTGCCGCCATCTGGAGCAGGAAGGTTTTGAAGTCACCTATCTGCCGGTGGAAAAAAGCGGACTGGTGAATCTCGATACGTTACGCGCGGCGATCAAAGAAAACACGCTGCTGGTCTCGGTGATGGGAATCAACAACGAGATCGGCGTCATCCAGCCGCTGGCTGAGATTGGAAAAATCTGCCGTGAGCGCGGCGTGTTCTTCCACACCGATTGCGCGCAGGCGTTCGGAAAAATCCCGCTCGATGTCGAAGCGATGAATATCGATCTGATGAGCATATCGGGACACAAAATTTATGGCCCCAAAGGCATCGGCGCTTTGTATGTGCGCCGCCGCCCGCGCATCCGCCTGGAGCCTTTAATCTCCGGCGGCGGGCAGGAACGCGGCTTTCGCTCCGGCACCTTGCCGACGCCGATGGTGGTGGGCTTGGGCGAAGCAGCACGTATCGCCAAAGAAGAAATGGGCAAAGATGCCGAGCATGTGCATAGGCTCTACAACAAATTCCTCAAAGAAATTCTGGATGGCGTCAAAGACGTATTCCTAAACGGCGACCGTGAAATGCGCTGGCCGGGCAATATCAATATCAGCTTTGCTTATGTCGAAGGCGAATCGATGATCATGGCGCTGAAAGATTTGGCGGTATCCAGCGGTTCGGCCTGCACCTCCGCTTCGCTGGAACCATCGTATGTCCTGCGCGCGCTTGGCATCGGCGAGGAACTGGCGCATACCTCGATTCGCTTTGGCATCGGCCGGTTTACTACCGAAGAAGAAGTCGATTTCGCCATCAAATTAATCAAAAACAGTATCGATAAATTACGCGAAATGAGCCCATTATGGGAGATGGTGCAAGAGGGTGTGGATATAACCAAGATTGAATGGGCGGGACATTGAGTGAGTATGGCGGAATATTCTGACATAGAAAAACGAAGAGACGAGATTAGATGGAGATTAAATACCGCTCAGGACAAGGCGCTTTTGGAATATGCAAAAACCGCTCGTCAGATTGATGATCCGGCGGCTGAAGAATTGCTGAAGAGAGCATTATTTGAAGTTGCAAGATATGAATTGGAAACTGGCAAAGAAGTGCCTATGGAGACTTTAGGAATTCCGCTAATCAGGCGTTATATAACGCAATTAGATAAAGATCCGCCAGTACAGGAAATATTTTAGAAAGAAATAGTTTATGGCCTACAGTGAAAAAGTAATCGACCACTACGAGCATCCGCGCAACGTAGGCTCGCTGGCCAAGGACGACCCGACGGTCGGCACCGGGCTCGTCGGCGCGCCCGCCTGCGGCGACGTGATGAAATTGCAAATCAAGGTCGGCGCAAATGGCATCATCGAAGACGCGAAATTCAAAACATTCGGCTGCGGCTCGGCGATTGCATCGAGCTCGCTGATTACCGAATGGGTCAAAGGCAAATCCATCGACGAAGCCGGAACGATTAAAAATACCGAGATTGCGGAACATCTCTCGCTGCCGCCGGTAAAAATCCATTGCTCGGTGCTGGCCGAAGACGCGATCAAAGCCGCGATTGCGGATTATAAGAGCAAGCACGGCGAAAAAACCGACGCTGCGTAACGCCCTATGCCCGCTCCCGTTCTCACTGTTTCCGATAATGCTCTCACCCGCATCCATGCGCTCCTGGACAAGCGCGGCAAGCCGGCGGCGGGGATTCGTATCGGCGTGCGCGCGCGCGGCTGTTCGGGGCTTTCCTACACCATCGAATATGCCGATGAAAAATCGCCGCTCGACGAGGTGGTGGAAAAGGAAGACGTCAAAATATTCATCGATCCCAAGGCGGTGATGTTTCTGCTCGGCACCGAAATGGACTACGTCGAGGAAAAACTCAAAAGCGGATTCACCTTCCGTAATCCAAACGAAAAAGGAAGATGTGGGTGCGGAGAGTCCTTCCACGTTTAAATTCACTGGAGGCTCGCCTGCATGACCGATTATTTCTTCCTTCTCAATCTCCCGCCGCATTTTGATATCGACGTTAAGCGGCTCGAAGCGGCGTATTTCCACGCCCAGCGGCAATACCATCCCGACCGCAGCGCCGGTAAATCGGCAACCGCACGCCAGGCGGCGCTTATGTTATCGGCGGACGTCAACCAAGCCTATAACGTACTCAAAAATCCGCTGACGCGCGCGCAATATCTGCTCTCGACGCAGGGTATTGTGGTTGGAAAAGAGCAGGACAGCGTCAAGCCGTCGCAGGAATTGCTGATGGAGGCGATGGAATTGCGCGAGCAGCCGCCGGCGAAAGAAACACTGGAAAAAATGATAGAGGAATCTATACGGATCGTCAGCGCATGTTATAAGGCTTCAGAATGGCAAAAAATGGCACAGGAAACATTGAGGCTGGGGTATTTGGTGAAGATACAAGCAATATGAACCTCCTGCAAATATACGAGCCCGGACAGACGCCGCTGCCGCACCAGGACGCGCTGGCGGTGGGCATCGACCTTGGCACCACGCATTCGGTGGTGGCGATCGGATCGAGCGAGGGTGTCGAGGTCGTGCATAACATCCACGGCCACGCGCTCGTTCCTTCGGTGGTGTATTACGCCGAGGATGGCAGCGTCGAGGTCGGCTACCCCGCCCGCGCGCGTTACGAGCAAGGAAAAACAGGCGTCGTTGCTTCGGTGAAACGCTTGATGGGGCGCGGCGCCGCCGACATCAAACCGCTCTTGGGCAACCTGCCTTACGAGATCGCGCCCTCGCAGGGTATGGTGAAAATCAAGGTCGGTACACGTGAAGTGACGCCGGTTGAAGTATCGGCGGAAATTTTAAAATCCCTCAAGAAAACGGCTGAGCAGGCGCTGGGGCGCGAGGTGACGAAAGCAGTCATCACCGTGCCCGCCTATTTCGACGATGCCGCCCGCACGGCCACCAAAGATGCAGGAAGGCTGGCCGGGCTCGAAGTATTGCGTTTGGTGAATGAGCCCACGGCGGCGGCGCTGGCCTACGGCCTCGATAACGGCGCCGAAGGCATATACGCGGTCTATGATTTAGGTGGAGGCACGTTCGATATTTCGCTCCTCAAACTGGAAAAAGGCGTGTTTCAGGTGTTATCGACCGGCGGCGACACCATGCTCGGCGGCGACGATTTCGACCAGGCCATCGCGGCGTGGTTGCTCACGGAACTCTGCTTCGATAAGCAAACGCTCAAAAGCGAAGAGGTGGGCGCGCTGGTATCGCTGGCACGCAATGCGAAGCATATGCTGACGGAAAATATTTCCGCGTCGATCAGCTATTGCGGCAAATCGGTCGTGCTTTCGCGCGACGATTTTGAGGAACTGATCCTCGATTATGTCGAAAAAACCATCGCCGTCTGCGAAAGGGCGATGATGGATGCCGGATTATCCATCGGCGACGTCAAGGGCATCGTCATGGTCGGCGGTTCGACGCGCGTGCCGCTGGTTTTGAAGAAAGTGCAGGAATTTTTCGGCAAGGCGCCGTTGACCGACGTCAATCCCGACGAGGTGGTGGCAGTGGGCGCGGCGATACAGGCCAAGGGCCTCACGCAAGGATCCGACCATCTGCTGCTCGACGTCATCCCATTATCACTGGGATTGGAAACGATGGGCGGCCTCACGGAAAAAATCATTTACCGCAATACGCCGATACCGGCATCGGTCAGCCAGGAATTCACCACCTGGCAGGACGGGCAGGGAGCCATGCAGATCCACGTCGTGCAGGGCGAGCGCGAGAAGGTCGAGCATAACCGCTCGCTGGCGAAGTTTGAATTGAAAGGAATTCCACCGTTCCCGGCCGGTATTGCCCGCGTTAAGGTGACATTTACGGTCGATGCCGACGGCATGCTCACCGTATCCGCCGAGGAAAAAACCACCGGCGCGCACCAAACCGTTGCCGTACAACCAGCCTATGGCATCGCACCCGAAGATATGGAGCGCATGCTGCGCGAGAGCATGGAGCATGGCAGCCAGGATATGGCCGAACGCCTGCTGGCCGAGACACGTATGGAAGCCGAGCGCACGGTGATTGAGCTGGAATCGGCCATGAAGCAGGATGCAACATTATTGGAAGAAGCCGAGAAAAGGCGCCTGGAGCGGCAGATACAGGTGGTGAAAAACGCCGCATCCGGCGCCGACCGCGATTACATAAGCGTCGAGGTGGCGGAACTTTCGCGCTTGGCGGCGAATTTTGCCCAAAGAAGAATGGACAAAGCAATTGCGACCGCGTTAAAAGGAACGCATATAGATAAGGTGAGCAATGCCTAAAGTAACCTTCAAATACGCTGACGGACATGAGCAAACGGTCGATGCGCCGAACGGCATCTCGATCATGGAAGTCGCGCATAAATTTTCCGTGCCGGTGGAGGGCGCGTGCGAAGGATCGCTCGCATGCTCGACCTGTCACGTTATTGTCGATCAGGAATGGTTTGGTAAACTGAAAGCGGCGACGGAAGATGAGGAAGACATGCTCGATCTGGCGTTCGGCCTCACGCATACGTCGCGCCTGAGCTGCCAGATCATGATGTCGGATGCGCTGGACGGCATCAAAGTCACGCTTCCGGCGGCGACGCGCAATATGATGGTGGACAAGAAATAGGAAAAATATGGCCAAGAAATCCGCACAAAAGAAACTGCCCGAATGGGATTTGAGCGATTTTTATAAGACGCCGGACGCGCCGACGGTCGTGAAAGATTTTACGCAGGGCGAAAAATTTTGCAGTGAGTTCCGCAAACGTTATGAGGGCAGGGTAGGTGGGCTTTCCGGGCAGGAACTGGCAAAAGCGATTTCCGAATATGAGGTGATACAGGAGCTGGTGGGCAAGCTGGGGTCGTATGCCTCGCTGCTGTTTGCCAAGAACATGACCGATCCCAAACGTGCGCAGTTTTATCAGAACACGCAGGAAAAACTGACGCAGATGACGACACAGATTTTGTTTTTCAGCCTCGACATCAATAAAATCAGCGACGGCGATTTGGCGGAAAAATTAAAAGTTCCCGCGCTCAAGAAATATATGCCATGGCTGCGCGACGTGCGCGCCTATAAGCCTTACCAGCTTTCGGATGAGATGGAGAAGCTGTTGCATGAGAAATATGTCGCCGGTCGTGCGGCGTGGACGCGGCTGTTTGATGAGACGATTGCGACGCTGCGCTTCCCCTACAAGGGAAAGATGCTCACCGAGCCACAGATTTTCGAGTACATGACGTCGAAGAAATCATCGGAACGAAAAGCGGCAGCGGCGGTCATCGGTAAAGTATTTAAAGACAACGCCAAGCTCTTCGCGCTGATTACCAATACGCTGGCCAAGGATAAAGCCATCGAAGACGAGTGGCGCGGATTTAAACAGCCCATCTCCTCGCGCAACGTCAGCAATTATATTGAGGACGAAGTGGTGGAGGCGCTGTGTTCGGCGGTACGTGCCAGTTATCCAAAACTTTCACATCGCTATTATAAACTCAAAGCCAAATGGTTCGGTAAAAAAGCGCTCGATTATTGGGATCGCAACGCGCCGCTTCCGGGAGACGACGGCAAAAAATTCGGTTGGGAAGAAAGCAAGGAGCTGGTGCTCGAGGCCTATCGTAATTTCTCGCCGCAGCTCGCCACTGTCGGCAAACAATTCTTTGATAACGCCTGGATCGATGCGCCGGCCACACCCGGGAAATCACCGGGAGCATTCGCGCATCCAACGGTGCCGAGTGTGCATCCATATTTGTTGCTAAACTTTCAGGGCAAGGCGCGTGACGTGATGACGCTGGCGCATGAGCTGGGCCACGGCGTGCATCAAGTGCTCGCCGCCAAGCAAGGCCAACTGATGTGCGATACGCCGCTGACGCTCGCCGAAACGGCATCGGTGTTCGGTGAGCAGCTTACCTTCCGCGAACTGGTGCGCCGTGAGAAAGACGTCAAACGCCGCAAACGGCTGATCGCCGCCAAGGTGGAAGATATGCTGAACACGGTGGTGCGGCAGGTGGCCTTCCTCGAATTCGAGCGCCGCGTGCATGGCGAGCGCAAGCAGGGCGAACTTTCCCTGGATCGTTTGTGCAAGCACTGGCTCGATGTGCAATCGGAAAGTCTGGGGCCGGGTATCAAGCTCTCCGGCGATTACCAGTATTTCTGGACGTACATTCCGCATTTCATCCACTCGCCGTTTTATGTGTATGCCTATGCCTTCGGCGATTGCCTGGTGAATTCCTTGTATGCCGTTTACGCCAAAGGCAGAGTGCCGGGCTTCGAGAAAAAATACCTGACGATGCTCGAAGCCGGTGGCACGCTGCGCCACACGGAACTCTTAGCACCCTTTGGTCTCAACGCCTCCAAGCCCGATTTCTGGAAGCAGGGCTTGGGGATTATCGAGAAAATGATCGACGAGTTGGAATAAGATTACCCCAGCATCTGGGTCAGGCTTTGTATCATGCCGTCGGTCGTGGAAATGACCTTGGTGTTAGATTGATACGCGCGCTGGGCGATAATCATGTCGGTCAGTTGCGTTGCCAGATCGACGTTGGAAGATTCCAATGCGCCGGATAGTATCCTTCCGCCGCTTCCGTCCGCCGACTGGGAGAATGTCGGGTCGCCCGTTTTCAGCGATTGCGCGTACACATTTCCGGAGATGCTTTGCAGATCGTTAGGCTCGGCAAAATTTGCTAGCGGAATTTTATAGAAATTGCGGACGGTGCCGTTGCTGTAGCTGGCGGTGACGTAGCCATCGTTCGTAATCACCACTCCGGTCAGATCGCCGGCGCGAAGGCCATCTTGCTGTAATTTTGTGACGTGATAGACGGTATCGAGCTGGGATAATCCGTCCGCCAGTCCGACGGTCGGAATCCCTGCCGTTCCCCAGGTGAAGGTAATGCTGCTGGCAGCGGGAGTAATATCAGGATCGCCGGTGATGGGGGAAGGGTAGCTTTGCCAGTCGATGGCTATCGCTTGGGTTAGAGACGCGCTAACGGCGGCCAGCGTGCCATTGCCGTTGAAACTGACGGTGCCGTAGGCGACCTGGCCGTTGCCGCTCGCGACATCCGTCGCCGGGTTGATGACTATTTCCACCGACCAGGTATCGCTTGCCGTTTTCAGGAAATTGATATTGCAGCTGTGGCCGGTGCCGGCGCTGTCGATGATATCGAATGCACGGTTAAAATGTGGCGTGATAACCCCTTCTGCCATATTTGCGGTGTCCAGGGTGGCGTCGTAAGCCGGCGGCCCGGCCCAGGGAAGTTCTCCCGCCTTGAGATTAGCCTGCATGAAAACGCTGGTGGTAGGGGTGGCGCCCTGAGTCAGATCCTGGACGTTCACAGTGGTGAGTCCGGCGACCGCCGTGGCGGCGTCGACGTTTGAGGCGGTGAGCCCGGCCGCCAGCGCGCCTGTGGTATCCAATGCCCAGCCTTGCAGGTAATATCCGGCGCCGTTCTTGAAATTGCCGTTTTCGTCTGAGTTGAAAGATCCGGCGCGGGTGTAGAGGATGTTGCCGGCGGTGGTCTGATCGCTGACCGGAAAGAATCCGGCGCCGATGATGCCGATATCCGTGGCCGAAGCGGTATTAATCATTTCACCCTGAGCGTTGTTAAGCTGTCGATTATTGCCGACAACGCCGCCGGGAGAATAGGCAAAAGCGGTATTATAAGCGACCAGGCTCCTGAAATTGGCCACTGTTTGCTTGTAGCCGACGGTATTGATGTTGGCGATATTATCGGAAATGACGTTGAGCTTATTGGCCTGCGACTGCAAACCCGATACCCCGACGCCGAGCGCTGAAAATATACCCATGGCAAACCCCTGATAGTTAGTGGCTAACTACTAAGAGTAAGCAATTGCCGTGCCAGTGCTAAAAGCCGGGAAATCTGGGCAAGAGCGGAGACAAGGCAACTATTAGGGCCGCCTCTGCCCGCTTTCGTTTCTTGCGTTTATTGTTGCACGGAAGCCGCCGTCGGTTTTTTGCGTCATTTCTTCCATTTTCTGTCGTAATTCTTGGGTCAGGGCTTCGTTCGCCAGAAGCGATTTAATCTCATCAAAATCTGGATTTTCCGGCAGGTTTGGAGCGTGTTTCTGATAATTCAATATCAGTTGGATCATGGTCGTAAATATGTCGTTTCCTGTGTTGAATAGATATTCCGATTTTTCTTTCCGAGAATGTTCTTGGGAATGTGCCAGCAGAGTTTTTTCTGGGTTCCCCAGTTTTCTGCCTGAAAGTGCATCAACCATATCACGCAAAATACCGGCCTCATGGAATGATCCGGTTAAGGCGAACGCATCGGCATATGAACGTTGATCCGTGGCCGTTGATTTTTCGGAGGCCAATGCTTTTTTCGCGTCCGGCAACGCTTCCATCAATGGATCGACCAGCCCGGCCTGAAACCGCGCCAGCTTGTCGGAAATGGCGTATAGTTTTTCTTCGGCGTCATCGGAAAGATTGATCGGACTGGTGCTCATTTATTTCTGGAGTGATTACGTTATTTGAATATCTTTTCTGGCGCTAACAGCGGCGGAATGCGGGCCGGGAGCGGGTTCGCCCTTCTGTTTTTGGTTAGCGATAGCTCGATCTATTGCCCGTAAGAAACCATCGATGTCCTTAAATGAAGGTATTCCGACTTCGTAGAAAACTGCCTTTGGATTTACTTTTGTAAGCATATCTTTTCTCGGTTCTCGATTAATAATATTCACATCGCTATACATTACTGTAGGCATCAATTTTCTACCGGCAATGCCAGCGACGTCAAAACCCGGAGGAATAGGGGAAATGGCCTGACTACTCATTGTGCTGGTCAATACGATAGTATTCGCGGGATCTGCCGACTCTATCTCTTTCAGATTATCTTCATTTACATAGGCGTAATGGTTTACTTCGTAACCTGCCGATGCAAGGGCAGGAATTACAAGGCGTGAAAAAGGTAGTGAGAAACGTATTTTATTGTCATCAAAAACAAACGCAATTTTTTTAGTATTAGACATGCAATATTCCCACAGAATTATTATTGGGCCTCATTGTAATGAGAGAGAGCGGGATTGTCATATTAAGATTTAGTGACAATTGAAAATAGAGGTGGTTTTTCAACGTAAATTTTGTACTTATTCTGTTGATTCCAGAGTGTCATCTGCTACAAATTTTATATCATTTTTCGCAGCCTAAGATCCCCGTCTGCGCGGGGATGACAACAACAAAAAAAGGATAGCCCGTGACTGACAGTAATTCACAGCAAAATCAAGAGCTTGTACCAGTTTCCCTCGAAGCGGAAATGAAGAAATCCTACCTCGATTACGCGATGAGCGTCATCGTGTCGCGCGCCATCCCCGACGTGCGCGATGGACTCAAGCCCGTACACCGCCGGATTCTCTACGGAATGCTCGAGCTGGGCTGCGGCCACGACAAGCCTTACAAGAAATCGGCGCGCATCGTCGGTGACGTGATGGGTAAGTTCCATCCGCACGGCGACTCGGCGATTTATGATTCGTTAGTTCGCATGGCGCAGCCGTTCTCGATGCGCCTCGAGCTGGTCGACGGTCAGGGTAACTTCGGCTCGATGGACGGCGACAACGCCGCCGCCATGCGCTACACCGAATCGCGCCTCTCCAAGGCCGCGCACGCGCTGCTCGACGATATCAACAATCGCACGGTCGACTGGCAGGACAACTACGACGGCTCGGAAAAAGAGCCGATCGTGCTGCCGGCCGCGTTCCCGAACATCCTCGTCAACGGCGGCGGCGGCATCGCCGTCGGCATGGCGACCAACATCCCGCCGCACAATCTGGGCGAAGTCATCGACGCCTGCTGCATGTATCTAGACAACAACGACGTCACCATCGAAGAGATGATGAACGTCTGCCCCGGCCCGGACTTCCCGACCGGCGGCACCATTTTAGGCTATAGCGGCTGCCGGGCGGCGATGCATACCGGCCGCGGCTCGGTCGTCATGCGCGGCAAGGCGGAAATCGAGGAAATCCGCGCCGGGCGCTACGCCATCATCATCAGCGAAATCCCCTACCAGGTCAACAAGGCGCGTATGATCGAGCGCATGGCCGAGCTGGTGCAGGAAAAGAAAATCGAAGGTATTTCGGATCTGCGCGACGAGTCGGATAAGTCGGGCGTGCGCGTCGTCGTCGAGGTCAAGAAAGACGCCGTGCCGGACGTGGTGTTGAATCAGCTTTATACTTATACGCCGCTGCAAACCAGCTTCGGCGTCAACATGCTGGCGCTCGACAACGGCCGCCCCGAATTGATGAATTTGAAGCAGGTCATCACCTCGTTCATCCGCTTCCGCGAGGAAGTCATCACGCGCCGCACGGCCTATTTGCTGTCGAAAGTGCGCGAGCGCGCACACGTTTTAATTGGCCTCGGCATCGCCGTCGCCAACATCGACGAGGTGATCGCCGTCATCAAGGCGTCGCCCGACGCCAACGCGGCGCGCGAAGAACTGATGAAGCGCAGCTGGCCGGCGGCAGACGTATTGTCGCTGCTGGAACTGGTCGACGACTCCGGCAACAAGATCGCGGACGGAAAAATCAGGTTCACCGAAGTGCAGGCGCGCGCCATTCTTGAATTGAAGCTGCACCGCCTGACCGGCCTGGAGCGCGAGAAGATCGACGAAGAGATGAAACAGCTCTCGGAATCGATTGCCGAATACCTTTCCATTCTCGGCAACCGCGACAAGCTCTACGGCATCCTGCGCCAGGAGCTGCTCGACGTGAAGGATAAATTCGCCACACCGCGCCGTACGGTGATCGAAATGTCGGAATTCGAGGCCGACATCGAGAACCTGATACAGAAGGAAGACATGGTGGTGACGGTGACGGCGAACGGCTACATCAAGCGCACGCCGCTTTCGACCTACCGCGCCCAGCGCCGCGGCGGCAAAGGCCGCTCCGGCATGGACATGCGCGACGAGGACATCACCAGCGAACTCTTGGTGGTCAACACGCACACGCCGGTGCTGTTCTTCTCGAACAAAGGGCAGGTGTATAAGCTCAAGGTATACAAGCTACCCATCGGTGCCGCCAACACACGCGGCAAGGCGCTGGTCAACATCTTCCCGCTCAAGGAAGGCGAGACGATCACCACCTTCATGCCGCTGCCGGAGGACGAAACCAAGTGGGACGCGATGCATATCTTCTTCGCCACATCCAAAGGCAACGCCCGCCGCAACGATTTATCAGACTTCCACGACATCCGCACCAACGGCAAAATCGCCATCCGCCTTGATGAGGGTGACAAGCTGGTCGCCGTCAAGACCTGCTCCGAGAGCGACCATGTGCTCTTGGCCGCCAAGAGCGGCAAGTGCATCCGCTTCGCGGTGAACGACGTGCGCGTGTTCAAGAGCCGCACGTCCGACGGCGTGCGCGGCATGAAACTGGCCGAGGGCGACGAAGTGGTGTCGATGAGCATTCTGGGCGGCATCGAGACCACCGCCGAGGAGCGCTACAGCTTCATCAAGGCGGCCGCGGCCAAGCGCCGCGCCGAGAGCGGCGAGGCCGAAGAAAACGGTAAGGACAGCGAAGAAGGCGCTGTGCAGGAAATCGCACTAACGCCCGAACGCTTCAATCAGATGCTGGCGGCGGAGCAGTTCATCCTTACCGTCACCGAGAACGGCTACGGCAAACGCTCGTCGGCGTATGAATACCGCACGACGGGACGCGGCGGCTCCGGTATCGTCGGCATCATCACCAGCGAGCGCAACGGCAAGGTCGTCTCCAGCCAGCCGGTGGCGAGCGTCGGCCAGATCATGCTGATGACCGACAAGGCGACCGTCATCCGCTGCCCCATCCACGACATCCGCATCGCAGGCCGCAACACGCAGGGCGTCACCATCCTCAAAACCGGCGACGGCGAGAAGGTGGTTTCGGTCGTCACCGTGCCCGAAGGCGAAGCCAATGGCGGAATGGGCGATGAGTCCATCGACGACGCGCCGCTGCCGCCCGCTGCCGAAAGCAACTAGGCATGCGCGTTGGCGTTTATCCCGGAACCTTCGACCCGATTACTGTTGGGCACCTGGACATCATCAAGCGGGCGATGAATGTGGTCGACAGGCTCGTCATCGGCGTGGCGCTCGATACCGGCAAGGCGCCGATCTTCGCGCTCGACGAGCGGGCGATGCTGGTGCGCGAGGACATGCAGCAGTTCGGCGCCGACGCCAAGCGCATCGAAGTGAAAACATTTCCCGGACTGCTCGTCGATTTCGCCGAGGAAGTCGGCGCGACGCTGCTCATCAGGGGCCTCCGCGCCGTATCCGATTTCGAATACGAATTCCAGATGGCGTGCATGAACAGCCGCCTTAATCCGTCGATGGAAACGGTGTTCCTCACCGCCTCTGAGAACACGCATTTCATCTCGTCGCGGTTTGTGAAACAGATCGTGCGGCTGGGTGGCGATATTTCGTCGTTTGTTTCACCGAATGTGGCGAAACATTTAAAGGCGCATTTCGCGGGGATTCACTAATTTTGTCATCCCGGCGAAGGCCGGGATTCGGTTCCAACCAAGCACTTGACCGGAAATAGTATTAAACCTATAGCTTATCCCCTTATTTTTACTATGCTGGATCCCGGCCTTCGCCGGGATGACAAAATATGGCGGGTGTAGCTCAGTTGGTTAGAGCGCCAGATTGTGATTCTGGATGTCGCCGGTTCGACCCCGGTCACTCGCCCCATACTTTGCATCAGGCGCACACATGAAACTACTGGTCACGGGCAGCAATGGTTTCGTCGGCAAGGCGTTGACCGGCTTCCTTGAAACCAGAGGCCATAGCGTCGTGCGGGCGGTGCGGAAAAGTGCTGATTCGGCCGAGATCGCCGTCGGCGATCTCGATAAGGATACGGATTGGCGCGCGGCGTTGTCCGGCGCCGAGGCCGTGGTGCATCTGGCGGCGCGCGTGCATGACCTCAAGGATACCGGCGACCAGCTGGCAGCATACCGAAAAACCAATACCGAGGGAACATTGGCGCTGGCGCGCGCGGCAGGGCGCGCGGGCGTGAAGCGGTTTATTTTTATCAGTTCGGTGAAAGCGCTGGGCGAGGGGAATGTTGCGCCGTACAGCGAATCCGACATCCCGGCGCCGAAAGATGCTTACGGCATATCCAAATGGGAAGCGGAGCAGGGGCTTCATGCCATGGCCAAGAGCGGCATGGAGATAGTGATTTTGCGCCCGCCGCTGGTGTATGGGCCGGGCGTGGGCGCCAATTTTCTGCGGCTGCTGAAGCTGGCGGCGAGCGGGCTACCCCTGCCCCTAGGCGCCATTCATAACCGGCGCAGCATGATTTACGTCGGCAATCTAGTGGATGCGATTACGCTGTGCCTTGAGCATCCGCTGGCCGCCGGTAAAACCTTCGTGGTGGCCGACGGCAAGCCGGTTTCGGTAAGCGAGTTGCTGAGAATGCTGGCCAAAGCCATGCAGCGCCCGGCACGTCTGTGGCCGGCGCCGCTATGGGTTTTTCACTGTCTGGGAAAACTCACCGGCAGGCGGCAAGACATCGCGCGTCTCATCGGGTCGCTGGCGGTGGACGATACCAACATACGAAAGCAACTCGGATGGCAGCCGCCTTTTTCGCTGGAAGAGGGATTGGCAATAACCGCCGCCTGGTACCGCGGGCAGCGGAGTCAGGACTTACGCCATACCGTGCGGTTGACGTAATCGGTATAGCTGAGGACGATGCGCACCACCTGCTTCGATACCGAACCGGATTGGTAATCGGGTGCTATCGGGAAAACCCGCTTGTTCCGGTCGTGCTGCGATTTTACGACCTTGACCGCTTCCAACACGGTGTCACGCTTCAGGCCGCACATAATAAGCGTGCCGGCATCCATGCCCTCGGGACGTTCATGGGCGTAGCGCAGGGTGACGGCGGGCAGGCTAAGCAGCGAGGCTTCCTCGGTGATCGTGCCGCTGTCGGAAAGTACGCAGGCGGCGGAGATTTGCAATTTGATAAAATCACAAAAACCATAAGGCTTGGAGAATCGGATCAGCGGGTGGGAGAATTTCTTTCCCATCGTTTCCAGTTTTTTGCGTGTGCGCGGATGCGTGGAAACAACGACCGGATGTTCGTAGGCATCGGCCAGGGCGCGCAGCGTTTCCAGAAAATCTTTGAGGTTTTCCGACGAATCAACGTTTTCCTCGCGGTGCACGCTGACCAGAAAAAACTTATCTTCGCGCAGTTTTTCGCGCTTGAGCACGTCCGAAGCCTTGATGCGCGGCATGTAGTGGTTCAACACCTCCTGCATGTGCGATCCGGTTTTAATGACGGTTTCGGGGCGGATGCCTTCCGCCAGCAGATAGCGGCGGGCGTGTTCGGTGAGCACCATGTTGATGTCGCTCAAATGATCCACCACCTTGCGGTTCAGTTCCTCCGGCACGCGCTGGTCGAAGCAGCGGTTGCCGGCTTCCATGTGAAATACAGGGATTTTGCGCCGCTTGGCGGCGATGACCGCCATGGCGCTGTTGGTATCGCCGTAGAGCAGCAGGGCATCGGGCTTTTCGCGCTCAAAAACCTCGTCGGATTTTGCGATCACCGCAGCGATCGTTTGCGCGGAATTCTCGCCGGCTGCCTCAAGGAAATAATCGGGCTTGCGGATGCCGAGTTCGTCGAAAAATATCTGGTTGAGCTCATGGTCGTAATTCTGTCCGGTATGCACCAGCACATGCTTCATTTGGCTATCCAGTTCGGCAATCACGCGGCTCATCTTGATGAGTTCCGGACGCGTGCCGACGATGGTCATGACTTTAAGCACGCAGAGACTCCTTGATATAATCGAGCGCAAGCAACGTCTTTTTTATCTGGGAGACACTGAGTCGCTCGGTGTTGTGCGACGTATAGTCATCAAACTCCGAGATACGTTTTTCGCCTTCGACGAAATATTTATTGTAATTCAGGTCGCGGCTGTCGGTCGGGATGCGGAAATAACGGCCCTTGTTTTCCGCGCGCGCCATTTCCTCGCGCGAGACCAGCGATTCGTAAAGTTTCTCTCCATGGCGCGTGCCGATGATTTTCACCGGGTTTTTCTTGCCGAATATTTCCCTGAGCGCCTGCGCCAGATCGGCCATCGTAGCCGCCGGAGCTTTCTGCACGAAAATATCACCCTGCCTGCCGTGCTTGAACGCGTGCAGCACCAGTTCGAGCGAATCATCGAGCGACATCAGGAAGCGCGTCATCGCCGGGTCGGTGACGGTTAGCGGTTTTCCGGATTTTATCTGATCCACGAACAGGGGAATCACCGAGCCGCGCGACGCCATCACGTTGCCGTAGCGCGTGGCAGAGAGGATGGGGCCGCCGGCCTCGACGCTGCGCGATTTGGCCGCCATCAATTTCTCGGCCATGGCTTTGGACATTCCCATGGCGTTGATCGGATAGACGGCTTTGTCGGTGCTGAGCACGACGGCGCGTTTCAGTTTGCAGGCAATGGCGGCGTTGAGCACATTTTCCGTTCCCAGCACATTCGTTCGCACTGCTTCCATCGGATAGAATTCGCAGGACGGGACCTGCTTCAGCGCGGCGGCATGGAACACGAAATCGACGCCGCGCATGGCCTGTGCCACGCTATCGTAATCACGCACGTCGCCGATATGGAATTTGACCTTGTCGTTGGCCAGCGCGATGCGCATATCTTCCTGCTTTTTTTCATCGCGGCTGAAAATGCGGATTTCCCTGACGTTTGTTTTCAAAAAATAATTGAGGACGGTATGGCCGAACGACCCGGTTCCGCCGGTGATCATCAAAACGCTATCCTTGAACATACACTTCCCTATTTGAACGCGCGCATGCGTTTAACCAGCTCAGGCCACCCGGCCGCGACATAACCTGTTGCCGTGCGGAATTTTTCCGCATTCAGCGACCGGTCGATTGCGACCGACCCGTCGGCGTCGATTTCGATGTCTTTTTCATATACGGCCTTGACCAGTGTAAGCAAATCAAATTTCGAGATCGGTGCCGATGCTACATGGTAAAGCCCTGATAATGCAGCATTAGTAAGGACATTATCCCGTATTACTTGCGCCAGTTCAACCGTGGGCAGGCCGGAAAAAATCGCCCGTTTATAGCCCTTTACGCGGTTTTTCTGGGCGAGGAACCACTCGACCAGACCGCGCGCGCTTCCGATTTCATGGCCGATGATGGACGTGCGCAGCGTTACGGCGTGCGGCGCATCGATGACTTCGCCGAGTAGTTTCGACCGGCCGTACGCGTCTTCGGCATCCGGTGTGTCGGATTCGCGGTAGTTGCCTTTTTTCCCACTGAATACGCAGTCGGTGCTGATATGGATGAGCCGTGCGCTCAGGCCGGCGCATAGTTTTTCCAGGCGGTGGGGCAGTTCGGCGTTGATCGGCAAGGCAAGCGCAAGATCGTCAGCGTCTTTTCGCTGCTTGATTAATCCGATGCAGTTGATGACTACCTCCGGCCGGACATCGGCAAGGATGCCGGTCAACGTATCCGGATTTTCTATATCACCGGTAATTTTAATTCGCTTGGCAATGGCGGCATCAAAAAAAGATTTATTGGCTTCGTTGCGTACCGTTCCCCACGCCTCGTGCTTTTCCAACATGACGCGGATCATGGCGTTACCCAGCATGCCGCTTGCTCCCAGTACCAATATACGACTCATCGCGTTCCTGCCAGTTCCATTATCCAGCCTTCCAGACGATCCATCAGGTCGGCGCGGGAAAAGTGGCGTGCAAAATATTCAAGGCCCCGGGCGCCCAGTTGCCGGCGCGCCGCTTCAGGCATTTCATACATTCTTTGCACCGCTCCAGCAAGCGCAACCGGATTTCCGGCAGGTACGGCGATACCGCTTTTCGAAAGCTCGATAATCCGTGCGCCTTCGCCGTCCAGCGCGGCGACGATGGGTTTTGCGCAGGCCATGTAGGACTGCACTTTCGAGGGGATGGTGAGCGCAAAAATGGGATCCGGCCGCAGGCTCACTAGCATCGTATCCGCTTGTGCGAACCACTCCGGCATTGACTCCGCCGGGTAACGTCCCATCAAATGAAAACAATCTTGCAGTTCACGTCGTTCTATTTCTTTTTCCAACCAATCCTTCAGGCGTCCGTCGCCGACGATGATCCATTGAATATTTTTATGCGCTTTCAATAACTCCGCTGCCGCCAGCACCGTTTCCAGCGATTGCGCCGCGCCTAAATTTCCGGCGAACATGATACGGAAGCCTTCGGGAAGTTTCGGGCCGTGCCAGGCGGTTTCTTTTGGCAGCGGACGGTAAAACGCTTCAGCGCTGTTAGGAAAATACAATACCCGCTCATCCGGCACGCCCAGCCGCTTGACCGACGCACGAAACGCCTCGGACTGGATCAGCACGCGCGCGCAGCCTTTATAAATCCAGCGCACCAGCCATTCCACCGCCTTGATGGTTGGCGCGTTGGAGACGGCGCCGGTCGCCGAAAGGCTTTCCGGCCATAAATCCTGCACCCAAAATAAGATCGGCGTTTTTTTTATCCAGCCGATTAGTCGCGCGGGGATGCCGACCGTTATCGGCGAGGGCTCAAATACCAGAATGGCATCGTGTTTCCCGTTGCACCGCCACGCTCCCAGCATACTCGCCGATAACGCGAACGAAAGGTAATTGAGCGTGAGCCGCAGATAACCGCCGCGCCCGCGTGGGATAATCGGCACGCGAATGACCTCCACACCATTACAGCGTTCCCTATAGGGCCCGCGCCAGCCATAGCCGGAGGGCAGGCGTCCCGAAGGGTAATTCGGCATTCCCGTCAGCACGGTGATGGTATGGCCGCGCGCTCTCATCCCTTCGGCGAGGTCATTGATCCGAAAATTTTCCGGATGGAAATATTGGCTGATGATTAATAGCCGCACGTTACGAGCGTTCTTCAAATATGCGGTCGAGAAAATCTTTTGCATTTATCAGAGGCAGTGGCGAAGTTTCGATTCCCATGAAACGCTTTACCGCCCGCGCGATGGATAAAGGCGATTTCGGATCGAACGTTTGCTCCGGGTCAATGATGTCGCGCACATAGTCGGCTTCGGCGGCGACTATGGGCAGCCCCGCCTGCCGCGCTTCGATCAGCGGCAAGCCAAGCGATTCGCGCAGCGATGGGTAGATGAATGCATCGGCGGTGCGATAGAGTTCGGATATGTCTTTATGCGGCACTTTCCCGCGGTTGACGATTTTAAGCCCATGCGCGGTTTTCATTTCAGCAACAAAAGCGCAAAGATCGGGAAAGCTATTTTTATCGACGGTCAGGGCCAATTCCGGGAATAACTTCTCAGCTGCCAGCAAACACCATGCTTCGATGAGAACGTGGTGGTTTTTATGCGGCTCGGCAGAGGAAACGTATAAGAATCGGCATTCTTTCATCGGCGATTTTGATTCCTGCCCGCGCGAATAGCCGGCCGTATCCTCTACAAAAGGTAAGATGCGCACTGACAGCGGAAGGCGGCTACTGGCCTCCAGCCGTATTTTCATTGACGGCGTTTGTACGACGAATTCATCGGCATTGCCGAGCTTGCAGGCAAGCCACATTCTTTCTGCCATGAGCTTGAACCACCTTTTCAGTGAAAAGCCCTTCCAATTTATTTCATCCAGCAAATAGCGATTCTGCAGGAAGAGCGTCACGCGCCCTTTTAGCCGCCATAACGGCGGCAGGTTGCCGAAGCAAAGCACTTTATCGTCAGGACGGATGTTGGTTGCAAGCCACCACTCGGCCATGAACCGGTGAAAAAGGCTGGGTTTTACCGGATGAATGTGCGGATAAGGCGGCAGATGGCGGGTTACCGCAAATCTCTCATCCACCAGCACGGTGAGGTTTTGATCGCCGGCGGCAGCTTGAAGCAGCGCTGCCAACAGCGTTTCGCCGCCGCCGCAATGGATATTATCGGCATGGATGTATTTTTTATGATGCGGAGATGGCATAGGCCGCGCCTATAAATTTTTTGCTTTCCTGCCGCTTTTTAACGTAGGCGATACGAAATTGTGCAGGGCGCTGTCGAAAATGCCAATGAACCGTTTTACTGCTTCTTCCAGGGTCACCGGGTGCTAGCGCAATTAATTTTTCAAGCAGGCCAATGAGTAATTCTTTATTAGACATAAGTAGGCGACGCAGCAAAAGATGCGTTCTGGCGTTTAAATCTGTTGATAAGGCCGAAGGCGAGATAGACAAAGGCGAAAATCGCATTGTTCAGTATGCTATTGTAATGCACCAGCGTGAAGATCAGGAACAGCAGTATCACCAAGCCATAAATCAGGTTGTCCATCTCCGGCAGGCGGCTGCCTTGATTGCGAATCAATCCGATAGTTTTTACCGAAAGCGTACCTATCAATATCAGGAAATAGACGGTAAGCGGAATCCCTATGGTGGCGATCAGTTCAAGAAAGGCGAAATCTCCGCCTCTGGGATAAAGCCTGTCCTGATGCCCCACGAAACCCTCACCCACCACAGCAACGATAGGGTGATCGGATATGTATTTCACATAGGCATTAAAATCGCCGATGTATATCTTAGCAAAAGATATGTGGCCCTTTGCGCCATCAATATTCGTTGCGAGGGTAAATTGTATATGAAATAGGTTCACAGTTTGTTTATACATCTTATAGGATTGATCATTTAGCGAGATTGCCAGAATAATAGTCAAGATGCCCAATAGCGCATATAACGACATTCGACACATGTTGGTAAAATATTTTTTTCCTTCCGAGAGCAGCAATGCCAGAGGCGCTAATAAGATAAACCCAAGCCAGGCGGTAGTAGCGCCGCCGATCGATAAGATTGCAAAATAAACGAACATGACGATGGATTTTATCGGCAGGTTTTTTTTCCACAGCAGCGCCAGACCCGTGAAGGCGCCCAGCGCAACGTAGGCTCCGGTCGTTGTATGCTTGTCCAGCAACCCATAGGCCCGATATTGGGTGCCTAAAAGAGAGGTGTTTACCTCACTATTGACGGCGTTATTGCGAAATTTAAAATAATCATACATTTTCAACTGGTACCAATTGAGATGCTGGAGAATCATTTTGGTATAGGTCTCGTAGACCCAATATAACCCAATCGCCAGAGTAGCTAATATGATCACTATGAAGATATGGCGGATTTCGGATTCCTCGGCATATCGTGAGATATAGATGTATACCCAGCTGCTGCATATGTAGATAAGCAAAATTTTTACGATTTGGTCTACAGGCACCTCCGGTTCCAGAGTGTTGATCACCAGGTGCAGCGAAAACGATGCGATCAGAAGCAAGATGAATATATCTATGGCATTGATTTTTTCGTTGGCGATTTGTGATAAAACGCGGCGGTGGTTGCGTGTCATGAAGAAAGCAAAATGCAACGCCAGGAAAATATACGGGATTCCGCCGGGTAGCGGGCTTAGCGTCATGACCTGAAGCGGGAACGCCAGCGGTAGCATGAGGAAGAAGATCGGCAGAAGATTGCGAAAAATGTGCTGACTGGTCATTATCTCAAATTGGGTAAGGAGTTGCTCGTGGCGTATGGATCGGAAAGATGCTCATAAAATAATCTCTTCTATATATCGCCGCGGGAGAGTTTCTTAAAAAACCAATGACATAAAAAGAGAATGTTGGATGAATATTTTGAGCCAAGAGTCCTATGGATTAGAGCGAAAATTTTACTTAGTCAAATAACTCCCGGGCATTATGAATACCCTTAGGAAATAATGACCATTTAGCCAGTCTTAAGCGACATTATTAACACACTTGGCAGCAATAAAGCTATCAGCAGCCGGGCTTTATAGTACCCAAACGGCAGTTGCCTGAAACGCAAAAATGCCCCGCGTCGGTCACCGGCCAGAAGGTTTCCCATGGCGGCGATGTAATTCTTATAGTGCGTGACGCATTCCAGATGGGGTGATCTTCCGATGCGAGGGTGCGTTTTCATTTGCGCTATCCATTGCTCAAGTTCGGTAATTTGCCGGGTGCGCTGCTTCTGCGTTTCGTTGTTGCCATGCAGCCGGTAGGTGGCGATGGGAGTCTGGGCGCTGCCTAATTTCCATCGCGTGGCCAGCCGTATTGACAGATCAAAATCACCGATGATGTGGTAGCGCGGATCAAACGGATATTCGAGCGATTCAAACGCAGCGCGGCTCACCATGAGTGTTACCAGCCCGATAGAATAGTTCTTTAGCAACGTATCGAGCACCCAACCTTGCGGCAGGAGCTGGTTCGTAGCTTTTTTATGTATTTTTCTGGTGGTGTTATTAACCCAGTAATTCCCGCACGCCATGCCCACTTCTGGATCGGAAAAAAGCGGAAGCTGCATTTCTATTTTTTCCGGCGCCCACCAGTCATCGACATCAAGAAAGGCGAAATAATCGCCCTTGGCTTCTTTGATAGCGTAATTGCGTGCTTCGTAAAGCAGCGTATGGGTCGGCGCAAAGAAATATTTCAGCCGTTTATCATTATACGACTTGAAGATGGTGGCGCTTTGGTCGGTGGATTGGTTATCCCAGAAAATGATCTCCCAGTTGTCCCACGTCTGGGTAAGTACGCTGTCAATGGCCTGCCTAAGATATTTCTCGCCGTTGTAGCAATTCATGATGACGCTGACCAGCGGCCGGTTGCTCATGGCCGGCCTTTAACCCAGTCGATTGTTTGGCGCAGGCCGGATTCGAGCGATACTTTCGGTTGCCAGGCCAACAATTCTTTGGCCTTGGAAATATCGGCGTATAACTGCATATTTTCCGATGGGCGGTACGCTATTTCGCCGTATTTTGGGTTGCCGCCGCCGGTGATTGTCCGTACCTGCTCGATAACCTGTTTTATCGACACCGGCGTTCCCGATGCGATATTAATGATCTCTCCATGTGCAGCGGATTTGGCGAGCGTCAGGAAGATGGCGGCAACCGTGTCGTCGATATAACAGAAGTCGCGCAGTTGCTCCCCTTTGGATGCCGCAAAAGATTGGTTTTCCAGACAGCCTTTGATGATTTGCGGCAGGAAGCGGCGGTTGTCTTGTCCCGGTCCGTAGGTGAGGAACAGCCGCAGCGTCACGGCGGGAAATTTTTCTGTGCGGTGGAGCGTCTGCAAAAAATGCGCGCTGGCGGTTTTGGCAAAGGAGTAGGGCGAGATGGGCGATTCGCGCATTGCCTCCGATTGCGGCGCGGGCGCGCTTCCATATTCATCGCTGCTGCCGATATTGACGAAGCATTTCAGGCCGCTGCCGCCCAGCGCCGTCACCAGATTCCGCACGCCGGAAAAATGCGCATCCATGACTTTTTCTCCACCCTGAGAGTAGGGGCTGTGGTCGATATAGCCGCCGCAATTGATGACATAATCGAAGCGCGAACCGGCAAGCGCGGCTTGCAAAGCGGGCATATCCGCCACATCCGCCGCTATGCCGTTTGAACCGTTCAGGCTGAGGCCGGTTACCGTCCAGCCTAATCTTTTTCCATGTTCCACCACATGGCGGCCAATAAATCCGCCGCCGCCGACAACGAGCAGGTGTGGAGTGTTTGTCATGCAAGGTTCCAGCGGTAAGGAATGGAGGCATCGTCCAGCGGTTTTTGTTCACTCTCCGCTGGGTCGTGCGGCATGTCGGCGCAATTGGCGAGAAGGGCTGGCGCGGAGCTTAAACACCCAAAACTATACCACAGGCCGGGTGAAATCCGGATTCTCACATACGCATCGGGGCGCCCAAGTTCCAGCGCCTGCACCTTGCCGCTCTTATCGTCAAAAACCACCAGGCGTATTTTCCCAACCGGCACGGCAAGATTCTGGGTCTGTTTCGCGTGGCGTTTCCAGCCCTTGACGACGCCCGGCAGCACTTCCGAAAAATAGCATTCGCCGAAACGGGTGAATTCCGGCGCGTCGCTGCGCAGCATGTGCAGCACGGCGCCGCGCTCGTCGGTGATCTGGCGCAAGGGCGTGATAATCAGGCCGTTGATGGTGGAAGTTAGCTTTGTATCCATGAGGCGTTTCTGGTTTTCGCAAGGCGGCAATACTGCTCGACCTGACTGATGCTGTAGGCGTACGTATCCGCCGGTTTTTCCTGCCAGGCGCGGTACCAATCCACGGTCAGCGCCACGGTCTCATCGAATTTCAGCGTCGCTTCCCACTTGAGATGGAACAGCGCCTTGTCGCAGGACAGCTTGAGCAGCATCGCTTCATGGCCGGCGGTTTTGCCGTCTTTCGGCGCGTTCCAGCGCGCGCCGGGCCAGCGCGCCGCCATGGCGTCCAGCAGTTCGCCGACGGTTTGGCTGACGCCGGAGTCCGGTCCGAAATTGAACGCCTCTCCGGAAATATTTTCGGCGCGTTTTGCCAGCCGCGCGCCCAGCCACAAATATCCGCTCAGCGGTTCGAGCACGTGCTGCCATGGCCGTGTGGCGCCGGGGCTGCGTACGGCGACTGGTTCATTTTTGCTCCAGGCGCGGATGCAATCGGGCACGATGCGGTCGTCCGCCCAGTCGCCGCCGCCGATGACGTTGCCGGCGCGGGTGATGGCAACCCTTGTCGGGCTGTCGTTTAAGAATGACCGGCAGTACGATTGCGCGGCGATATCGGCGCAGCTTTTGGAGGCGCTGTAAGGATCGCGTCCGCCGAGCGCGTCGATTTCACGGTAGCCCCAGCACCATTCGTCGTTGCGGTAGGCTTTGTCGCTGGTGATGATGACGGCGACCTCGATAGAGGGGTGCGTGCGGATGCATTCGAGCACATTGACCGTGCCCATCGTATTGGTTGCGAACGTGCCGAGTGGATCGGCATAGGAGCGCTGCACCAGCGCCTGCGCTGCCAGGTGGAACACCATCTGTGGCCGGAACTCGTCGATCGCTTTCGCTAATTGCGTCAGGTCGCGCACATCGCCGGTGTAGTGGCGGATGCGTTTTTCAAGCCCCAGCAATTCAAAGTTCGACGGCTTGGTGGGAATGTCGATGGAATAGCCCGCGACTTCGGCGCCTAAATGCGCCAGCCATAGCGCGAGCCACGACCCTTTAAAACCGGTATGGCCGGTGACGAGCACGCGCTTTCCACGGTAAGCATTGTCGAAGCAGGTCACCACGGCGCTTTCCCGGTTGCCCATAACTCTTCCAGCGTGTTCTTGTCGCGCAGCGTATCCATCGATTGCCAGTAGCCGGTATGCTGGTAGGCCATCAGCTGCCCGTCCGCCGCCAGGCGTTCCAGCGGCGATTTTTCGAGCAGGGTGGCATCGCTTTTGATATACTCCAGCACGCCGGGCTCGAACACGAAGAACCCGCCATTGATCCAGCCTTCGCCTGTTTGCGGTTTTTCCTCGAACCGCGACACGCGGTCTTTCTCGATGTGCAAATTGCCAAAGCGTGCCGGTGGCCGGACGGCGGTAATGGTCGCCAGGCGGCCATGGCTTTTGTGGAAGGCAACGAGCGCCTTGATGTCGATATCGGCAACGCCGTCGCCGTAGGTGAGCAGGAATGTGCCGTCCGATTGCAGGTAGGGCTTCAGCCTGAGCAGCCGGCCGCCGGTCATGGTCTTGTCGCCGGTATCGATGAGCGATACGCGCCAGTCTTCGGCGGTGGGGTTGCGGTATTCGACCTTACCCGTTTTAAGGTTGACGGTGACGTCGCTTAAGCGCGCATGGTAATTCAGGAAATAATCCTTGATGATTTCGCCTTTGTAGCCCAGCGCCAGCATGAAATCCTTGCAGCCGTGACGCTCGTAAATTTTCATGATGTGCCACAGCATCGGGCGCCCGCCGATCTCCACCATCGGTTTGGGACGGACCTGCGTTTCTTCGGACAGGCGCGTGCCGAGCCCGCCGCATAAAATGATGACTTTGTGATTCATGAGGTATGTCTCGCTTGTTTGGTAAAGGTACAGTATTTCAACATTATTTCCTTAACAAGGCATTTCGCAGCGTAGGGTAAATGTAGAGCGAGCCGTCGATGCTTAAGTGATCGGAATCTTTGTAAAGAAACTTGCTGTTAACCACCAGCGGGCAGGTATCGTTCGGACATAACAGATTATCAAAATTGATGTACGTTGCCTTGCCCTGCGTATTATTTTTTATGATTTTCAGGGCCAAACGTTGGTTGTTCAGGTGCTCGGTTTTCGGCACTGATAATTGATTGATCAGGCTGTCCGATGCCTGCCTGCGATATTTCCTGAGCGCGTCCATGGGATTGTGTATCTGCTGGGGATTGTCTCCCATGATATAGACTTTCACTCCGATCGCCTTGTATCTATCGATAGTCTGCTTGATTCCATAGGCAAACGCTTCCTGGGAAGAATATTTTTTCCCCTCGGCGAATACAGGGTTTAATTCATTGGGTGTGGTGGTTCCGCCGGTATAGTAAGACCAGCGCGCTATAAGCAAAACGGATTTGATGTCGTTGTTTTTAACGTACTCGAATATTCTTTCATTGATTTTCTGGCAATTGTATTTCTTCGTCAATTCTTCGCCTCGTACGGATTGGATTCCAAGCAAGGGCGGGCAGCCTGAATTACCGATGAATGGGATGGATCGATGTTGTTCGACGCCGAATTTGTCCAGCGCCGGTATCAGACCTAAGGCGTGGCTGTCTCCATAGGCAAACATGGTTGGTTTTGTATCTTTTGCGCCAAGCGTGCAGAACCATGTGCCGCTTGTTTCATAGGCGAAGGGTATCTCGAAACAGGCGTCTTTCTTTTCACTCAGCGTTAGTGTTTGTGTATAGGGATCGAGCAGTTTGGGAAGAGACCTTTGTGGAAATCCTGATTGTGTGTAACAGCCGTATCCGATGCCACCGGCCATTATCATCAGAACGATCAGGATATTTCTTTTACGCGTGGCATTATCGCCCGTTCGGATCGGCGTTTCGACAAACCGGTAAGTCAGCCAGGCCAGCCCGACAGAAGCTACAAAAATTGCCAGCCGCATTTCATACGTGGGCGTTTCGCCTTGGGCAATGCGCAGGAACGACCACAACGGCCAATGCCAGAGATAGAGCGGATAGCTAATCAGCCCGAACCACACCAGCAGGCGATTTGAAAGGATCGTTTTATTGAACCAGGCAGACGTTCCTGCCGAGATGAGTAGCACAGCGCCTGCCACCGGCAGCAGCGCCCAGTATCCCGGAAAACTCCGGCCTTTATAAATGATAAACAGACTGACCACGATGAAGACGCCACCGAGCAATGACCGGGTGTGGTGAGGTAATATTTCCAGCGCTTTATTTTTATAAAGGGTGACATAGGCCAGCACAGCTCCTGCCAATAATTCCCAGAAACGGGCATGAGGAAGATAGAACGCGGACGCGGCATCCTTATGCGTCATGCGCACGTTCAGCACAAAAGATATGACGGCTATCGCTATAACTATTTTCAGCAGGTTGAATTTCCGGATCCACGCCGCCCACAGCAGCAATGGCCATAGGAAGTAGAATTGTTCTTCGATGCCGAGCGACCATAAATGCAGCAACGGCTTGGTTTCTGCAGCGGTATCGAAATAGTCGCTTTCACCCCAGAGCGCGAAGTTCGAGACGAAGCCTGCGCCGGCGGCGATGTGCTTGCCCAGTTGTTTGTATTCATCGGCGAGCAACATGAACCAGCCGATTGCGAAGCTGGCGATGAGCACCAGCAGCAAAGCGGGAAAGATGCGCTTGATGCGGCGGGTGTAGAAGTCGATGAAACTGAAACTGCCGCGCTCCAGTCCTTCAAAAATGATCGAGGAGATCAGAAACCCGGAAATGACGAAGAAAATGTCGACGCCGATAAACCCGCCCCTTAGCACGCTTGGGAACAGGTGAAAGCCGATAACCGACAAAACGGCGACGGCGCGCAGACCATCTATATCAGGGCGGTATTTAGGATGGGGCGGGTTAGAACGCATGGCGTGGAAACTTCAGGCCGAATAATGCTGATGTCCAGATTGAAAAAGATTGATATGGGCTGGCGAGCAGAAAATTATAAATGGTATACGAAACGCGCTTGCGGAAGATCAGGCAAAAAATCAGCAGTGAATAATTTAAGAAAAATTGCGGTGCGATGGCGATCAAAAAATAAATAGGATAATGAAGCCCATCTATTCTTCCGGCCAATTGCTGATTGAAAACGCCGATATCATACTCGCCCAGCGCCCGCGATTTAACGATGGAAAGAAAACGCTTCCATGGATGGCGCACACTTACCAGGGCTTTCTCACGATCCGGGAGGGCGGGAAGTCCCCAGACCAGATCGGGGTATTTAAAATTCCATATCTCAAAGCTGCGCGCGGTCCAGCTGCTGTTGCCGCTTCTATATTTGATATAGGGATGGCTTATCAGGAGTATCTTCGCAAGCGACGGGCTTTGCAGGATGACGGCCACATGCGCGAAATAGCTGCCATAGTACGGGCGCCTCTCTGTTTCAAACCACAGCGATCGTTTCAGCACGACGCTGCCGATATAGGAAATTCCCGTTTTGGCGGAGTGCAAGAAATCTTCCCGGAGACCGGAATCGAAGATTTTATCTTCTGACACGTTGTAGAGCTTGTGATGAAGCGACAGGCTCATATCTTTGGTATAGCAATTCAGATCGAGCAGAATCAGGTCGTAATGGTTGGAAATTTCGTGGAGAATGCGGTCGATGGCGCCTATGTCGATCAGGTCGTCGTCGGTCATCAGCCAGCAATACGCGCCTTTGGCATGGCCCACCGCCAAATCGTAGCCTTCGTCGATCCCGATCGGCGTTTCAGAGCGGAAATAGCGGATAGAAGCGTGACGGCGTGCATAATCCTGCACCAGTTCCTGCGTCGTATCGGTGGAGGCGCCGTCCACTACCACGATTTCGACGCCCGGCCGGATTTGGCACAGCATCGAATCCAGTGTTTCCGGAAGGAACGACGACCGGTTGCGCGTGTTGATGCAAACGGAGAGGGTAGGCGGCAAATCGGCTGCGGTCATAGCGTGGTGTAGGGCAGGTGCGCTATGCGTTTGAATTGTTCCGCGTGTCCCGTGCGAAACTTTCGCATCTGCAACTCATTCTCCGCATATTCCAGCCCTTCAACCGCATTGAGGAATCCGGCCGAGAATTGCGCGGGGTCGGCGAAAAACGCATTTATCCCTTTCCGGTCGACCGTGACAAAACGGTAGCCGGCGGCAGCAAAGAGCTTTTTCCATCCGGTGATGGAAACGCCGTAATAGAGTTCGCTCGGATGCGCGTTCGTGTAGACGAAATTATCGGCATAGGGAATGGTTTTAGCGTCGGCAGGGCCGAAGGCCGAGTTGAATTCCACTACGAAAATCTTAGGGCGGAAGCCTGCTTTCAGCAGGGCGTCGGCGACGTAATAATCGATGCCGTCGATATCGAGAGAAAAAATGTCCGGATCAGGATAGAGCGACATTTCCTTGATTCGCGCCGCCGATTTCGGCCCAACGAACATCGGCACGATTTCCAGTCCCAGGCTGTAATGGGCGACCATGCGCTGCGCGCGCTCGACCAACTTCGGATTGCCCTCGATCATCAGTCCTTTGTATTTTTGCGTTATCGCCAACCACGCCGAATTATTATCGATGCCGTCGGCAGCGCCGATTTCAATGAAATACCAGTTTGGGCTCAGTAGTTGGGAGCGTAGCACATCCAGAATGCCATCCTCGCCGTTTTGGCTGAATCCCGAAAATTCCCACGTCGTTGGGTGGCGAAAGTCGATTCTTCGTGCTGTCATGGCGGCGCAGCCCTTGGACAGGCCGATAATGATGCGCTGGCGGTCACGGATAGCGAAAAAGAAGTTGGCTGTTTTTCTTAGCATAAAATGACACTCGTAGGGGATAAGGGAAACACGAAAATATTATGGTAAGGATAGCAGGTATTGTTGCAAATTATCAAAAGGATTTGCCCCGGGTGCGGCGGTATTCACAATATAATCTCGTTGGTAACGTTCATAGGCGGCTTGATTGACCGGGGCAAGAAAAATACTTTTTAATAGTGCGTCATCCGGTCTGGCCGTCAGGTCAACCGGCACGCGCTGCAACAACGAGCCTATGTAATCGACGGAAGGGCCATGCAGGCTTTTCTTTAGCGCCTCAAACGTGATCGTATTTACAGGTTTCTTGAGGATAATGGGGTAATTAATGGCGCTGGAATAATGCGTCATGGCGAATAAGCATCCGAACGAGAGCGCGGCGCTCTGGCCGAATTCTACCCTCCTGCCAGCGAACAATCCGGCGTAATCCGGGTATTCTTCTCCGTTGGGGTGGGCGGCGATCACCACCGGCAGGCCGAACAGTCTTTCCAGCCGGGAGAAAAATTGGTTCATCATCGGGAAATATTCTTCCGGCGCCATGATGGGTTTAAAACTTCCCAGCAAGAAATCGAAACTCAGCGGCAGGCAGTCGTCGATAAAAAGGATGTATTCCTCTTTCTGCGGCGAATTTCCGTTCTTTGCACAGGCGATGATGTCGTAGTAAGCGGGCGTTGCGGCATGAACCACCCGCTTGGCGGACATCAGCCACGGGTTAGCGCTTCTGGCACCGGCCAGTAATGAGATATCGGGAGGGAAGGGATTGGCGCCGGCCAGGATTCTTTTGCAAACCCCCCAGGCTTTTTTAATGGTGCGTAGCGGATGTAGCAGTAGGGACTTTCCGGCAGAAGATCGGGATAACACGGTTGGAAATGGACTGAGGTGATGGGTGATATACAGGGTTCCGGTTCGATGACACTCCATCTGAATAATTTTGGTCATGGCGCCGCGTCCGACGAAATCCAGCAGATAATCCGGTTGAAAAGCGGTCATGGCGCGGCTGAATGCCTCGACATTGCCTATCTCAAGAATATTGTTTTTGGATGTACTGATAAAAGCAGGGATATCGTTGGTTTTTCTTATCCAATGCAGGCAATCGAAAACAGCGACCTCCATCTCATCGAATTGATCGGCGCCGATGCGCTGATAGATATTTTCCGTCAGCGGGCTGGCGACGATGATGGCCAGTTTCTTTTTGCGCGTCACGATAATACCGCCAATTCAAAATCCACTAGCCGGTGGATCATCTGCGTAAAGGAAATTTTTGGTTGCCAATGCGTGGCTTTTCTTAGCTTCGTACTGTCGCCGATCCGTCTTTCAGGTTGTTTTTGCAACAAGGAGGAATCTTCCGTCACGTAATTTTTGTAGTCCAGTCCCACATGCCGGAACGCCGTATCCAGCCATTCGCGCACCGAATGGGAAACGCCGGTGGCGACGATATAATCGTCAGGCTGGCGTAGTTGCAGTATGTTGTGCATGGCAATCACGTAATCCTCTCCTGCACCCCAGTCCGCCACGGCCTCCAGGTTGCCGATGCGTAAGCTCCCGCCCTGATTGCGCGCCGCCTGTGCGGCGGCCTTTGCTATTTTTTTAGAAAGATAGGCCTCAGAACGATACACCGATTCATGGTTGAACAAAATACCGCAGCTGGCGTGAAGCGAATGCTGTTTCCGGTAACGGCGGCAAAGCTCCATCCCCGCCTGTTTGCTGATGGCATAGGCGGAGCTTGGCGCAACCGGGCTATGTTCATCGATCAATCCATCTTTCTTTTCCTCAAACACATGGCAGGAGGAGGCATAAAAAAGCCGGCAGTTTTTCTGGTGTTGCGCGGCGGCGTCGAGAAAATATCCCCAGGCAGTGGCATTGATTTCAATGCTTTTTTCCAATAACTCCGCCGCCGCGCCTCTCTCCATTTCTGAGGAGTGATGGTATGCCGCCAGATAATATATTTCCGAAGGCGATGTTTTGCGTACCAGCGCTTCCACCTGCGTTGTCTCGGTGATATCGTGGCTTTTGCGCGTTACTAATGTCAGGCCGTAGTTTTTTGCGCGCAGATATTCTGTGAGCAGCTTGCCGTCCTGACCATCGCTGCCGACGATGATGGCATGTGGCTGTGTCACAGCGGCACCACCTCCAGTTCAGGCAGCGGGAAAACGAGGCGTTGTCCATTAAACGCCGCGTTGTTCAGGAAGAATGCCTTAAAGTGCCAGGGCAGAACGATCAGATAATCGTAGCCGTGCGCCAGCACGGATTTTTCATCGCTAATCGGGATGCCGGTTCCGGGCGTGAATGCGCCGAACTTATCTGGGTTCACTTCGCCGACCGTAGCGATATCCTTATCGGTGAAACCGCAATATTGCAGCAGCACGTTTCCTTTTGTGGAAGCGCCCAAAGCCGCGACGGTTTTCTTCTGCGCCTGAGCGCTTTTGATGAAATCAATCAGCACATCGCAGGCTTTCCTGATGTTGGCGCCGAATTCCATGTAAGGGGCGATTTGGTCAAGGCCGGTGTGTTCTTCCTGCCGCAGGACGTCGGCGATTTTCTTTGTATGGGCGATTCTTGGAGAACCGGCGTGGGCGGCCACGACGGAAAAGCTGCCGCCGTTGATATCGTTGAAATCGACATCGATGATTTTAAGGCCGGCCTGGCGCAGAATCCATTCGATCTGCTTAAGGCCGTAATATTCCAGATGCTCATGGCAAATCGTATCGAACGCTATTTGTTTCAGCATGAGCGGCATGTAGCTCTGCTCGAACACCCAAATGCCTTCTTCGGGATCGAGTATCTCGGCGATATCTCGGACAAAGGCGAGCGGCGCTTCGAGATCGTACAGCATCGAAAACGAGGTGATGATTTTTGCTTTTATGCCGGGAAAACGGTTTTTCACCAGGGCTGCATTAAAGAAATCGGGGATCAGCTGGATGTGTTTTTTGTAATAGTTTTTGAATTTCCGGCCGGTCGGGTCGATTCCCACCAGCAAAAGATGTTCGGGATAAAATCCCAGACTGGTGCCGTCATTGGCGCCGATGTCGATCACCAAATCCCCGGATTTAGGCGACGCCATGGCTACGATAGCGGCAATCTTTTGCTCAAGATGCTTCACCATGTGGCGATTGAGGCCCGAGCGGTAGCCGTAGTTATCGCCGTACATTTCGCCGAGGTCGTAGGAATGGTCGAGTTGCAGCAATCCGCAGGCATTCCCATCGCCGTGGCACTTCACCAGCCGCAGTGGGCCGCGCGTCAAGTCGCCCGGCGATTTTTGCTTGGGGAATACCCCGGTTAAATACTGGACACCTAAATCCACCACTTGCACCAGATTGGAATTGCCGCAAGCGCGGCAGCGGGTGATTTTCGTGACTTTATTCATTAATATCCGCTGGCGATGAGGTGTTTTTCGCGCTCCGCGTCCTTCAAATCCACGGCCACCATCTCCTTGACCAGCTGGTTGAAGGTAATTTTTGGCGTCCAGCCCAGTTTGGTTCTGGCTTTGGCGGCATCGCCCAGGAGATTATCGACTTCCGTCGGGCGGAAATAGCGGGGATCGACACTGACGATGCGCCTGCCGGAGGCATCGATGCCTTCTTCCCGTAATCCTTCGCCCTGCCAGCGGATTTTCATGCCCAGCTCTCCGGCGGCGCGGTCTACAAAATCGCGGACGCTGTATTGCTCGCCGGTGGCGATGACGTAATCTTCCGGCTTCTCCTGCTGCAGCATCAGCCACTGCGCTTCGACATAGTCTTTCGCGTGTCCCCAGTCGCGTTTGGCATGGAGGTTGCCGAGGAACAGCTCGTCCTGCACGCCGAGCTTGATCCGCGCCAGCGCCCGGGTGATTTTTCTCGTCACGAAATTTTCACCGCGCACCGGCGACTCGTGGTTGAACAATATGCCGTTGCAGGCGTAGAGGCCGTAGGCTTCGCGATAGTTGACCGTCGTCCAGTAGGCATAGAGCTTGGAGATCGCGTAGGGCGAGCGCGGATAAAAGGGCGTTTTTTCCGTCTGCGGCGTTTCCTGCGCCAGCCCGTAGAGTTCGGAAGTGGAGGCCTGATAGAAGCGGGTGCTTTTTTCGAGGCCGAGGATGCGGATGGCTTCGAGAATGCGCAATGTTCCCAGCGCATTGGAATTGGCCGTATATTCCGGTTCCTCGAATGAAACGGCGACATGGCTCTGCGCCGCCAGGTTATAGATTTCGTCCGGATGCACCTGCTCGATGATGCGAACCAGGCAGCCGGTGTCGGTCAAATCGCCGTGGTGCAGGAAAAAACGCACGCCGTCTTCATGTGGGTCGCGGTACAGGTGGTCAACCCGCGCCGTATTGAACGAAGACGCGCGCCGCTTGATGCCATGCACGACATAGCCTTTTTTTAAAAGAAATTCGGCGAGATAAGATCCGTCTTGCCCGGTGACGCCGGTGATGAGGGCTGTTTTTGGTTTTTGCGCCATGGATTAGTTCCTTTTGTATTTTAGTTGAATTTCCTGAACACGGGTTTGATCGCCGGCCCTTCGAGGTAGCGCTCGGCGCCCTCCTGCAGGCCTTTTTTGTAGACGGGGAGGGCGGCATCGAGTGCGCGCGCCGTTGTCGCCAATTCCGTATCCGTATGCCGCCACGCCAGCGCGATCCAAGGCATCAGTACGCCATGCCTTACCATCTCCTGCAAAAATAATGTACGCAGCGGCAGCGAGTTTATCCCTTTCGCATCCAGCGTCGCATACCAGGGAGAACAAGCCGTACCGCCAACCTTGAAGCTGTTACCGATACCGTGCTCCGCCGCTTTTTGCTCCAGTAATTGCATTAATTTTTTTCCGTATTGCCAAAGATGTTCCACCACTTTATTACGCTGCATGAAATCGACCGTGGCGACGAAGGCGCCCATGCCGTTCATTTCGGCGCCGTGGGTGGTGGATAAGAGAAATAGACGTTCGCGTCCCTCCGTCTCGATGGAGCCCAGCTCCATGATCTCGCGGCGGCCGGCGACGCAGGATACGGAATAGCCGTTGGCCATCGCCTTGCCGAACGTGCATAAATCGGGCTTTACTTTATAAAGATATTGCGCGCCTTTCATGTGCCAGCGGAATCCGGTGATCATTTCGTCCAGGATAAAAACAACGCCGTGCTTGCGACAAAGATTCTGCACTTTTTCTAAAAACCCGTCCTTGGGTTCTTCGGTGGCAGCCGGTTCGAGCACGACGCAGGCAAACTGGCCGGTATATTGATCCAGCAATGCTTCCAGCGAGGCGATGTCGTTGAAGCGGAACTGCTTGGTTTTTTCAATCGTGTCCTGCGGGATGCCGAGCGTGAGAGGCGTCGAGCCGATGAACCAATCGTCATAAGAGAAAAAAGGATGGTCGGTGCAGCGGGCGATGAGATCGCGGCCGGTGTAGGCGCGCGCCAGCTTGACCGCGGCCGAGACCGACGTCGAACCGTTTTTGGTGAATTTCACCATGTCGACGGAATCGATCAGGCCGACCAGTAGCTCCGCCGCCTCCAGTTCAATCATCGAGGGGCGCGTCAGGTTATTGCCGTTTTTGATTTGGCGGATTGCCGCCTCATCTATCTCGTTTTCGGCATAGCCGATATTCACCGCGCGCAGCGCCATGCCGTAATCAAGAAATTTTTTATTGTCGGGATCGTAGACGTATGCGCCCTTGCCGCGCAACAGGATTTGCGGCGCGTTGGCGGGATACTGGTCATAGCCACGTGAATAGGTGTGGGCGCCGCCGGGGATGGCGCGCAACAAGCGTTCCTGGTAGCTCATGATTTTTTTTCCGATAACGCCTCTAATTGATAAAGCGTTTTCAGCACGCGGTAATCGTCTTGCAAGCAATTGGGAAAGCGCGAGGGATCGCGATGGGACACGGCATCGATAAAGTCGCGCATTTCCGCAATGTAAGGTTCTTCCGGATTGATATAGCCGGTTTCTACCGTGCCGGTGGAAAGATCGATTTTTCTCCATTCGGGATGATCCAGAGTAGAGTAACGGATGCATTTTTCATCAGCGGAAAACACCAGTACGCCGCCGGTGCCGGTGATTCTGAGTTGGCGGCAGGCGACGGGACGGGAGAGCACTTCGATCGTTATATTCCCCAGCACGCCGTGGGGGTAGCCGAGCAGGCAATGGTACACGTCGTCGATATCCGCCGGCATATCGGAAAGTTTTTTGCGCACGCACGCCAGCGGCTCCGGATCGCCGAATATGTCGTTCAGCCAGGTCAGTTCGAACGGCACGATTTCGCGGCAGGCGCCCGTTTCCGGATCGGACACATAAAAGTCACGGATGTCCTCCCACGGGTGCCAATCGGGTAGCCATTGACCGGTCTGGTAATTGAAATTGAGCGGCTTACCGATGACGCCGGAGCGGATGATTTCCTTGACTTTGCGCGGGCCGGGAAAATAACGCATGGTGCAGGAAGGCACGACGATAAGCCCGGATTTCTCGATTTTCTTTGCCAGCGCCATCATGCGATCCGCCTCCACCACCGAAGCTTCGATGAAGCAGCCAAGGCTATTCTTCTCCGCCGCTTCGGCATATTGCATGTGGTATTTAGGGGAAGTGGAGACAATCAGGACGTCCGGGCGGAATTCTTTGAGCGAGGCGGCAAAATCGTCAAAGGTTTTTATGCCGTATTTTCCGGCGGCTTCTTCGCGACGGTCCGCCCTTGGGTCGAAGCCGGTGATGTCCTTATGCCCCAGCGCCTGCAGGTTCCGCACGCGGCGCTTGCCCATCGAACCCAGCCCTACTACCAGAAACTTCATGATAATTTCCATTCGAATTTCATTACATTCTCAACGCAGATAAAATCATAGGCGTCGTCGATCTCATAGCATTGGTAGCGCTTAATCGGGAACCCCAGGCAGCGCTTGCAATAAAACGTCTTTTCCTGCAGCAGCGACGGCGTTTTCGCGATATACGCCACCCCGTAAGGGAAATACGCGGGTAGGTTATCCTGGCGGCGCGTGGTTTGCGCGAGTTCCGGGCAGAAGGGCGAAATGGCGCCGTTCACCCATTTCTTTATGAGCGATGGGTGTTCGCTCACCTCGCCGATGGAGACGATCGAATCATAGTGCGTGCTGTGTTCATCCAGCTCGGTCAGCATCCGGTCGATATCGTCGTCCTGGCGCAGCGGCGATGTCGGCTCCAGCAGAACGATGTAATCAAATTCGCGCTTCTGGCTTTTATAGAAATCGAGCGTATGGGCAATTGTATCGAAAGTGGTGGCGGTATCGGAAGCGAGTTCCGCCGGTCGGATAAAAGGCACTTTTACGCCGAGCGATTTGGAGATTTCTGCGATTTCCTGGCTATCAGTGGTGACCATGACTTCGTCAAGCAGTTTCGATTTCAATGCTTTTTCAATCGTCCAGGCGATCAGGGGTTTTCCGCAGATAGGGCGGATGTTTTTTCCTGGCAGTCCCTTCGATCCGCCGCGTGCCGTAATCACGGCCAGAATTTTCTTACCATTAATCATTGGCTTTTTTCTTCTGGCCTTGAAAGATATCGGCGCGCGGTAAATCATCCGGACGCCCTACGTCCAGCCACGGCTCGTGCATCGGATAGGCGACAATTTTCTTCCCTTTCGCTTGCAGGCGCTCGAACAAGGTTGGCATATCGCACAGTTCGCCTTTTTTGAGCAAGGCAAGAGTTGAGGGATCCAATATGTAGATACCGGCATTGACATGCGTGCGATAGACCGGTTTTTCTTCAAACCCGGCGATATCGACGCCCTGAATACGAACGACGCCGAACGGATGTTGCCATTCGTGCTGGCGCACGGCCATGGTCGCGGTTGCCTGATAGCGTTCATGAAAATCCAGCACCTCGCCGTAATGGATATCGGTGAGCACGTCACCGTTAGTCACCACCACCGGTAATTTTGGTGGCGGTGTAAGCAAACCTAGCGCGCCGGCGGTTCCCAGCGGCATTTTCTCACGCAGGTAATCGATGTGGACACCCCAACGCTCGCCGTTGCCGAAATGCTGTTCGATGCGATGTCCGAGATAATGGATCGCCAATATAAAACGCGTGAACCCCTGCGATTTCGCCCGCTCGATGATATGTTCAAGCATGGGCTTGCCAGCCACCGGCAGCATCGGCTTGGGGCAATCTTCAGTCAGGGGATGCAGGCGCTTGCCAAGGCCGCCGGCCATGATGACCATGAGGTTATCCCGCGCGGCGGGTGCGGCGATTTTGTCCCAGGAATGCAGGCCGACGACGCGGTGCTTAGCGTCGACCACGGGAAGTTGCAGCAATTTATTCGCTCGCATCAGCTCCAGCACCATCTCGCGCCCCATTTCCGGCGGCACTACGAACGGCGAGCGAAACATAACAGTCTCAACGGAGGTTTCCAGATTAAGCCCGCGCAGGAGCCCGCGCCTGATGTCGCCGTCGGTGACCGTGCCCGAAAGCGTATTCTGCTTGGATACGATCAGTACAATCTGCAGGCCCGTTTCCTCAAGCACGCGGATGGCCTGATGCAAGGTGGCCGAAGGAGGAAGAAGCAATTTCTTCCAGGAAGGTTGCTTGGAATCAGGCATATTTTTTTCCTATTGTTTTTTGGCCGGCTGGCAAATCATGCACCAGCGCGACACCCGCACCCACTATGGCTGATTCTCCAACGGTAATTTCCGGAATTATCGTAGCGCCGGCGGCGATGAATGCGTTGTCGCCTATCGTTACGCCTCCGCACAAGGTAGCCCCCGGCGCGATATGCACATGCGCGCCGATGCGTGTATCGTGATCGATTCCGGCGCGGGTGTTGATGATGGTATTCTCGCCGATGGTACAATCCGGCTGAATCACGCACCCTGCCATGATCTGTACGCCCTCGGCCAGCATCGCTTCCGATGCAATCCAGGCGGCCGGATGTATGAGAGCCGGAAACGAAAATCCCAGCGCGCGCATTTTGACATAAATCTGTTTGCGGATCTGGCTGCCGATGGTCTGGCCGATACCATTGATGAGTTGCACTTCCACCGGCTTCATACGTTCCAGCATGTCGTCGCCGCCGAGCACGGGCACGCCGCGCCATGTCTTTTGACTTTGTTTGGCAAGTTCCGGGTCGCAGACGCCTTTGATAGGCAAGTCCAATGCTTGCACCAGTGCCAGCAACACCTTGGCATGGCCGCCGGCGCCAAGCATCACCAAAGGCAACATCGTTTTTCTCTTCATGGGTGGATCGATTCTACCAGCGCTTCACCGGCTTCATAGGTTTTAGTGGTCGTCTGGCCGACCAATTGCCAAAGCGCGTTCGGGGCCATGCCTTTGCCGCAGCGGGCCGTGGTTAAATCTTGCCTGACGAGCACTGTGCCCACTATCAAATCGTGTGCGGCTACGACTTGTTGCCGCGCTGCTTTTAGGGTATCAAGTTCACCGGGCTGCGGCGCTTTGATGCCATCGCCAAACGCCTGCTCCAGATTCCGGATATCAAGAACCATGCGTTTGAACATATCAGGCTCGAGCGAGGCCTTGTGGTCCGGTCCCGGCAGGTTGCAATCCAGCGTGAGGTGTTTTTCGATAATTTTTGCGCCGCGCGCCACAGCGGCCACTGCGATCATGGTGCCTTCGGTATGATCGGAATAACCGACCGGCAATCCGAACGTTGTAGCCAGCGTGTCCATTGCCTTCAGATTGACCTCATTAAGCGGCGCCGGATATTGCGAGGTGCAGTGCAGCAGCGTGACCCGCTCTTTGAGCGGCTGCTTATTTTTCTGCCACTGCTTCCACACCTCATCCATAGTGCGTGGTTCCGTGATCGAGTGCATGCCGTGGCAAATCACTGCCAATGCTTCTTCGACTTCGTCGAGTGTCGCCATGCCGGTGGAAACGATGAGCGGCTTGTTGGTACGTGCGAACTTCCATAACAGCGGGCCGTTAGTCAGTTCACCGGAAGGAATTTTAAACAGCGGCAGATCAAGCTCGACCAAAAAGCTAAGGCTTTCCGCATCGAAAGCAGTCGAAAGAAATTCGATACCTTTTTTTCGTGCATAGACCTGAAGTTCCTTGTGCCACTCGCGTGGGAGTTCCAGTTTTTTTAGCATCGCCAGCTGTGTTTCGGCGGCATCGGTACGTTGTTTTTGGTACGCGGCTTTGGGTGCATGTTTCGATGCTAATTTCTGAGCGTCGAAGGTTTGGAATTTTACGGCGTTTGCTCCACTGGCAGCGGCAGCATCGACCAGCGCAAACGCCAGATCGCGTTGACCGTTGTGGTTCACGCCGGCCTCGGCGATGATAGTGGTGGAGTCGCTCATCGTATTTCTTTCAGCAGCATGAATGCTTCTGCGGCTAAAACGCCAGCCTGACTTCCACGCAATGTGGCTTGGGCGCGGATGCAGGTTTCGCTGCGCGGGAAAGGGAACGGCGCCATTTCGCCCTCGAATAGCTGCATGATGGCAATTTTTCGGTCGAGCCAGTCGGTGATGTCTATGAACAGGTTGGGGCGAAAGCCGGTATCGTCGGTCCGGAGTCCAAACTCCGTTTCTGATAATGTTTCGTAGACGCAGATACTACGAATGGTAGGGTATCTGAATGATTTGCTGCAGGCGACGGAAGCATCAAATACGGCGGCATGGTCGCTATGCGCATCGTTCCGGTAGGGGATATAGAGCGTATCGGGCTTTATTTCACGCACTACCGAGCTGATAGCTTCTATCAGTGGTAGTTTTCCTACGTTATCAAGGCGCATGGTCGGAAAACCGGCACGATGAACATCATGGAAGCCGTAAGCCTTGCCTACCTTTTCAATTTCGGAATTTCGCTTGGCTACCTGTTCGGCGGAGAACCCAATGTCTTTAGTGATTTCAGTGGCGATCAGCCAATGAACTTCATCGCCATTGGCGATATGGCGCAACAGTGTGGCGCCGCAGCCAAGAGTTTCGTCATCGGGATGCGGTGCGATAGCCAGTATCTTTTTCACAAATAATCCCCTTTGGAAGGCATAACGGCCATTTCATGATCCAGAAGCCGAACCGCCTGCTCCCCGGTTTTTATGATGATATCCGATCCTTCCACTGATAACACTTTTCCCGGCTCAATGTTAAGCGGAGCATTTGGCTCAACGATACAGCACCAGACTTTAACCGACCGGCCGTCATGAGTAAAGTGTGCGCCGGGGTAAGGCTTTGAGAGCGCGCGCACCAGATTATAGATGCTGCGGGCGCTCATCCGCCAATCTATACGCCCGTCGTCCTCGCCGCGCTTTCGCCAGTAGTTTGTCAAGCGATCCTCTTGCGGCAGGGCTATGAGTTTTCCGTCGATTAAGCCAGTAACAATTTTTTCAATTTGCTGCGGGATCAGGGCCAGAATTTTATCGTATAACGTCTGTGCCGTATCGGTGGCTGATATCGAAACAGGGGATTGGCTGACAATCGGCCCGTCGTCGGCGCCGGCGCCCATAAGAAAAAAACTGGACGCGGTTTCCGAGAGGCCAAGCGCTAGCGCCCAGATTATGGGATGACGGCCACGGTTCGCTGGTAAAGCGGCGGGATGAAAGCCAATCGCTCCTTGTTGCGGAATGTCCAGTATTTCTCTGGGCAGCAGGCGAGACCAACCTATCGTAAAAATTACGTCCGGTTTGCATTTTCTCAGCCAGTTGACCTGTTCGGAATCGTTAGCGGCGTCTTCAGCAAAGAGAATCGGAATATTACGCTCTTTGGCCAACGGCGCAAGATCGACAAAATCGGAATTGAACGATGAGCCGCGCCGGGTGACTAATCCAACCACGCATACCGTTTTCAGAGAAAGCAATGTGCGCAAAGCGATTTCGCTCGAAACGACGCATCCGATTAAAACAATCCTAAGCGGCGCGTTTCTATTCATGGGAGATCATAGAACCGTTTCGTCAAAATACCTTCCAGTGGGAAGGAAGCCAGTATTTTTTCGATGCGCTCCGCGGATCCTGGAGTGCCGTAGGGTGTTTGGCGGGCGGCGGCGATCTTCTTGTGCGCCTCCGACAAGGCAAGCGCAACGGCACGGTTTATATCCTGCGCATTTTCCGCGCAATGGATAACCGACGGCGCGCTGAGGCGGCCGCGTTGGCGGTCACCGATATTGATGGACGGAATCCCCATCGCCGGCGCTTCGATCAGGCCGCTCGACGAATTCCCCACGACCGCATCGGTGCAGCGCATCAGGCTTAAGTAACGTAACGTGCCCAGATTTTCTACCAGCGTAACGTTTGCGTGCGTCTCTGCGAATTCAGTTGCCGCCTTGCGCAGCGAGTGATTGCCGGTATCGGCGTTGACGCCGGTGATGACGATCGTGCCTTTTTTCTCGTCGATCGTGCCCAGCAAGGCGCGCATGGTGATGGCCGCATCGCTGCTCTGAAGCGTGACTGGGTGATAAGTCACCAGGAACACCGGCGGTTTTAATTCCAAACCCAGAACGGCCTCCATTTCCTGTTTCGATAACAGCAAAAGTTTAGCGATATTATCGAGCCCGGGCGCGCCGACGACCCACACGCGATCCGGGTTCTCGCCCAGTTGGATCACGCGTTTGCGATACGGTTCCGTCGCGACGAAATGCAGATGCGACATTTTGCTCATCGAGTGGCGTATGGCTTCGTCTATCAGGCCTTCCGTCGATTCGCCGCCGTGGATGTGCGCAATCGGCACACGTGCGATCATTGCCGCCTGCGCGGCGGCAAAGGCTTCGTAGCGGTCTCCCAGCACCACCAGGATATCCGGCCGCAGTTTTTCAAGCGCTTTGCCGCATCCTGCGAGGCCAAGACTCATGGATTTCGTTATCGCAAGCGGCGTATCCGAAGAAAGCTGCATGTTGACTTTAGCATCGATGGCAAACCCATCCCGTTCGATCTCTTTCCAGGTTTCTCCGAATGTGGGCGAAAGATGCGCACCGCTGACGATGACTTGCAGTTCCAGGTTTTTATTGGTCTGGATGGCTTTCATCAGCCAATAGAGCAAGCCGTATTCGGCACGCGTGCCGGTAAAAACCGCGATTTTCCTTTTCATGAACGCGCCTCCGCCGGCACGCTGCTTGGCAGGCTTACCACGCGCGCTTCCAGCCACTCTGCATTCTTGAGATCGCCTTTTCGGCAGTCGGCATACATCGGCAGGCGATTCATCAGCGCCCAGATCGGGCGGGTCATGATCCCCTGGTCATTGGTGGCTTTGAGCAGTGCGTCGCGCTCCGCTTGATTGGCGCAGAGGACGGCATTGAGCCAGTAATTCGAGCGGCAGTCAGCAGGCTCACGGATGAATTGAAGGTTGTTGTTTTTTAATTGCGCTTCATAGCGGCCGGCCAATGCGCGCTTGGCGGCGATGAACGTTTCGATCTGCTCCAACTGCGCGCAGCCGAGCGCGGCGTTGAGGTTGGGCAGGCGGTAATTATAGCCGATGTCGTCGTGTACATATTCATAGGGATGCGGTTGCTTGGCCGTTGTCGTTAAATGTTTGGCGCGGTCAGAGATCTTCGCATCGGCAAGGATCATCCCGCCGCCGCCGGTGGTGATGATTTTATTGCCGTTGAAGCTGAGCGCTCCAACGAGGCCGAACGTGCCGGTATGGCGGCCATGGTAAAGGCTGCCCAGGGATTCCGCGGCGTCTTCTATCAGATGTAAATTCCAGGCACGGCAAATATCGAGTAAACCGCTGATATCCGCCGGATGGCCGAACGTATGCATCGGCAGGCAGGCGCGGATGATCGCACCTTCTGCTTTCGTGCGGCATACGTTGTCGGCGTCCAGCTTGGCATATTCATTGAGCCATGCTGCCACGGCAGCAGGCGAGAGGCCGAGCGTGTGGCGGTCGACATCCACGAATACCGGCTTTGCGCCGGTATAGGTAATGGCGTTGCAGGTGGCGACGAAGGTCAGCGGCTGGGTGATGACCAGCTCTCCCGCCTGCACCCCTGCCAATTTAAGCGCGATGTGCAGCGCCGCCGTGCCGTTGACGGTGGCGACGGCGCGCGGGCTTTTGGTATAGGCGGCGATGTCGCGCTCGAAACGGTTTACATATTCACCGATGCTGGAAACAAACGTGCTGTCGATGGCATCGGCGACGTATTTTTTTTCGTTCCCGCCGAATAGCGGCGCATGCAGCGGAATGGGTCCCTTGCTCTGGTATTGATCGCGGATGAAACGGATCAGCGAATCGATCATATATTGTAGAGTTCCGCCTTATATCTGGCGAGGTTCGCCGGATCGGCAAACCAGTCGATGGTGGCCTTGAGCCCTTCGCGGAGCGGTGTTTGCGGGGCATAGCCGGTCAGCGCGCGGATGCGGGCATTGTCGGAGCAGAGGCGGAACACTTCCGATTTTGCCGGGCGCAGCCGTTCATCGTCGGTGATGAACTCGACGTTGCTTTTCATCAATTCGCGGATCATTGATAGTGTATCGCCGATCGAGATTTCGCTGCCGGATCCGATATTCACCGTCTGGCCGATGGCTGCGTCGCAGCGCGCCAGCTCCAGCAGGCCGCGGCAGGTGTCGGCGACATAATTGAAATCGCGGGTGGGCTTGACGTCGCCGAGCTTGATTTTTTCCTGGCCGCCGGCGATCTGGATGATGATGGTGGGAATCACCGCCCGCGCCGACTGCCTCGGGCCGTAGGTATTGAACGGGCGGGCAATGGTGACCGGCAGCGCGAAGGCATGGTAAAAACTCATCGCCATGGCGTCGGCGCCGATCTTGGAGGCGCTGTACGGCGATTGTGGCTGCAGCGGGTGTTTCTCGTCGATGGGCACGTATTGTGCCGTGCCGTATACCTCGCTGGTCGAGGTGTGGACGAAGCGCTTCACGCCGTTTTCCAGCGCCGCCTGACACATATTCAGCGTGCCTTTGATGTTGGTGTCGACGTAGCTGTCGGGCGCGACGTAGGAATAGGGGATGGTGATCAGCGCTGCGAGGTGGAACACGGTATTAACGTCTTTGGTGATGCGCTTGCAGTAATGCGGGTCGCGCACGTCGCCGCTCACGATCTCCATCTGATCGCGGCAATCCACGTCTTCCAGCCATCCCCAGCGGTTGAACGAATTATACTGTACGAGCGCCCGCACCTGATATCCCTCGCGTACCAGCAGCTCGGCCAGATGCGAACCGATGAACCCATCGGCGCCGGTGACCAGGATTTTCTGTGAGAAATTCTTCATTTCTTAATCGTGAAATATTTATCGTGGCAGCCATCATATTCGATGGTTTCCGGCTTGTCAGAGAAAAATTCATCAATGGCCTTTGCCGCGCCGGGAAACACTTTCTGAGTGTCTTTTTGTTTATATTCGTCGAATAAAATCACGCCGCCGGGGACGACCTTATCGTATAGCGCATGCAGGCAGGTTTTGTAGGAGCCATAGAGATCCACATCCAGATGCAGCAACGCGATTTTCCCTATCTTACTCTGGGGCAGCGTATTTTCGAAATAACCTTTGGTAACATGCAGAAGTTCTTTCGCCTTTACCGGAAGCCGGCAGCGGCGGAAAAGAATGTCGTCAAGGTCAGCCGTGGTGATGACCTTCCACTCGCCTTTTTTGGGATTGCGATGGCTGGCGTCTTCCGGCGACGGTTCAGGGAATCCTTCGAACGAATCGAACGCCCGGACATGGCGGTTTTTCCCCTCGATATAATTCAGGAAACATAACAGCAGTAACGTGTGCCCGAATCCGACGCCGCACTCGACGATGTCGCCTTCGACATTCGCGATCAGGTCGAATTTGCTGGAAAAATAGCGTTGGCCCAGCAGTAAATTATACGAGGCGGGGATGCCGTTGGATTTCGTCAGCTGCAACCCGGCAATTCTGAGTAGTCTATTGATCAGTCTCTTCATAATTCCCCATGACCAGATTATTAATCCACCGCCTGCGTTTCAGCGTCAGGTTGAAGCTGGAGCCTTGCTCCATGCGTCGCTGGATTTTCCATTTCCATTCTTTCAGTTGAGAAAGGATCGTCACCAGCATTTCCCAGGCCGTCACCGCTCCCTGCGGCCATGTGCGGCGCGGGAGGTTTTGCGTAAGCGTTTTTACGGCGTCTAAGATATTTGTAATGGAATCGGCGGCGATGGCGGCCCCCACTTGCTCATCCAGACAGCTTCGCACCAACGTTTCATCGTGCGGAATGTCGCCGCTTTTTAAGCGCTGGATGATTTCCTCGATCGAAGCTGGGCGGCAGACACCTTCCAATATCTGGTTATTGTCGTCGCTTTGCGCCAGAGTGTGGTCGGCACGGCGTGGCACTACTTTATCGATGACAATCGGCCGGCGCCCATGGAAAAACATATCGTAAAGCCCGGTCGAAGGTGGCGTGATGATGTAGTCGATCCCAGCCAGCCAATACGCAAAAGGTACATCCCAATCGGAAACCGTGATGTTAAGCCCGAGTTTTTTTGCCAACCGCTGCCAGCCGCCGCGATTCTCGCGCGGATGCGGCCGCACGACAAGGCGATATTCCTTTGGATCCAGCACTCGCATGATCTGCAGCATCACACGAAAATCGATGACCTCGGTAAAGAACATATCTTCGACATCCTTGTCCGCCGATCCTTCATACACTGTCATCACCTTGTTGCCAAAGCGCATCGAGTTGACGACGGTTTCAAACGGTGTCCGCGTGTTATCGAACGGGCTGAGCAGGTTGAAGCGTGAAACGAACCCGATCACTGGTCTCGGATCGGTTCTGGTAATCTTATGTGGCGTGCAAAGCCTGGATAGCCGCGGATGGCCGACCACCTTGCATTTGGAAAGATACTCCGGATGATGCTCATGAAATGGGTTGAGATGCGCCGGTCCCCAGAGCAGGTAACCGCACACCGCTTGGTGCCATGGATCATATTTGACCGGCTCGTCGCCGAAATATTTTCCGTTGAGGCGTTTCAATGTCTTGGTGGATTGTCCGATCGCTTCCGTTTGAAGGATGAACACATTGCGCGGCAGATTTTTCGCATCCGGGAAGGCATAAAAAAAGTGCAGTAGCGATGGCAATATGATGGCGTCAAAAATATTCCAGTGGCGCAGGAGGTAATCGGTAGCCAGGCGGTTGCCGTACATCAGGCGTATTCCGCGCGCTTCCGATTCTTTCTTGAGTGCCGACGCGACAATGGCATCGCGCGCCAGCTCATCGATATGGAAATACACCAGCATATTATTTGGGAATCGCCGTTAGCGTAGCGACGTGCGCTGGCTCCAGTTGCCCTTCGCCAAAAAGAATGGGGTAGGGAATATTTCGTTTGGTATGCATTCCGCGTCCCGGTATCAGCACGGCATTGACGGCGCGGCGCGGCGCATCTGATGTATTGACGCCCGAACGGTGCAGCAGTGCCGCATGAAAAAACAGGCAATCGCCCGGCTGCATCTCGACGGTGAGGATTTTGTTCGCCGGTGCGTGCGTTTTTTCTAGATCGGCAGGGAGTAAATGTCCCCGGCCTATAACGCCGTGCAGATGTGATCCGGGAATGATTTGCAGGGAACCGGACGCTTCATTGGCGACGTCGAGCGGAAACCAGATGGCTGCCCCGGGCTGGATACTGGTAGGCCAGTCCAGCGAAACATCCTGATGCCAGGGCAGGGGAGTCCCGCCCTGCGCCGGCTTATCCATCATAGTGACGCGCATGATTGAAATCACGTCGCCCAGAAGATCGGTGCAGATATTTTGTATCCATGGATTTTGTAATTGCTTTAAGAAAACATCATCGTATTCGAGGTCGGCGATTTTGCGATAGGCGACGTCCGGGCCGCGATAACCTACCTCCATTCCTTCCAAATCCTCATATTTTCCGGAATCGGTATCAGGCTGGAACCGCCGCCCGTCTTTTTTATATTCACCGTGGATGATGGCTTCAAGACGTTCGCGCATGGCCGTGATATCGGCGCGGGAAAAACCGCCGCGGACAATAAAATATCCGAGCTCGGCAAAATCTTTGCGGTGGTCTTGTTTATCCATCGCCGCTACCAGCATGTGCGTCCGCCGTCGATTACGAGATTAAAGCCGGTCATGTAGCTCGATGCGTCGGAGAGCAGGTAGAGCATCGTTGCCTTGTATTCGTCTTGTCCGGCCATGCGCCCCATGGGAATAAGCTGTGTGAGTTTTTCGACGAATTCTTCGCTCTGGCCGTTCGATACGCCGCCGGGAGAGATGGCGTTGACGCGCACGCCGGTATCGGCCCAGTAGGTAGCAAGATATTTCGTGAGTCCCACCAACCCCGATTTTACCACCGAATAGGTAACGGGTTTTACCATCTGGTTTTCGGGCGGCAGGCCGGGCAATTGGTAAATGCGCTGGTCGGGTGCGATGACGGCGAGGTCGGATGCCACATTAACGATAACGCCACCGCCGTGTGTGGCCATATGGTGTCCAAATATTTGCGAGCAGAGAAATGCGCCGGTAAGCCCCACCGCCATATCAGCGTTCCAGCGCTCTTCGCTCAAATTTTCAAAGCGCGTTAGTTTTTTTGCATCGTTGCCCGGTCCGACTTTCGGATCGTTAGCGGCGTTGTTCACCAGACCATCCACACGGCCACGCTGCTTCAGTATTTTTTGCAGGCAGTCGGCAATTTGTTTTTTATCGGTGATATCGCAGACCATGCCGGATGGCGCCTTCTGAATATCGAGAAGCACCGGAATGCCGCCCGCTTCCGCCACCGCTTCCGCATGTTTTTTACCCAGCAATCCCGCGCCGCCGGTGATGACGATCACCCGGTCTTTCAGTGAGAAGCGCTCCATCATTTCTTTATTCATGACAATTCCTCAATAGTTCCGGATTCAAGCGACCGTTTCGCCGCCAGACAGACTTCGAGCACCGCTGCCCCTTCATCAAGAGATATTGGCGGCGTGGTACCATTTTTTGCGCTTTCGATAAAATCGGCGACTTCCCGGAGGAACATATCATTGCGCTGGAACTGATTAAATAGCGTAATTTCCGGTTTTTCGGCGATGAGGTTTATTTCCAGTCGATTGGCGCGGTAGTCGAACAGCAACGACCCTTTTTCACCGACGATATGAGTAAAGCGCCGCGCCGGTTTTTGCAAGAAATCCAGATGGATATGCACCGGGAACTCACGTCCTGCATTAGCGCAGGAAAGCACAATATCCGCCGTATCTTCTACATCCATTTCAAGATCGGATAAGTGTCCGCCCACTGCAAACACGCGCTTGGGCTTGCCGAACAGCCAGCACGCCATGTCGATTTCGTGGCTGAGGCAGAGAATCACGCCGCCGCCCTGATCTTTGCGTGCGGCATGGCTTTCGCGGTAATCTTCGTACGGATGCATGCCGGGCAGCCATTCCCCGAAATGGAGATTGGCCGAAGCGAGTTTTCCCAGCGCGCCGCTTTCCAGTAGGGTTTTGATTTTGATGCATGCCGGGTGATAACGCTGCTGGTAGCCGACCATGCAGGTGAGTTTTTTATTTTTGACCCATTCCATCAGTGCCGGCACGTTGCGGTTGTCGCAATCCAGCGGTTTTTCAATAAAAATATGGCATCCGGCTTTGGCTGCCGCCAGCGCGGTGGCGACGTGCATCGAGATCGGGTTGGTGACGAATACCGCATCCGGTTTCCATGTCAGCGCTTTTTCCATGCTGTCGAAGCAGGTAAGTTTGTAATGGTCTTCCGGCTTCTCGCCGAACGCGGCTTCGAGTGTGTCGGAGATCACGATGTCGAGTTTGCGCGATCGGTAGCAGGCGATCTCCGCCGCGCCGCCCGTGACTGACTGAATCATGCGCACATGGCGCTGGCCAATGGATCCCAGCCCACAAATAAGAAACTTCTTCATGATGGATGCCTTTTGCTTTTACCATCTTCGGCGCACGCGCTTTCACGCAACTGCGCTTCGGCTTCTCCGATCTGGTCCGGGTAATCAACGTCCGCCGCCGGTTCATCGACGATGAACGGAAAGATGGTGTTGCCGGTCGTCGAGTTCAGTTTAAAAATGACGTCGGGGCGAGTGATATCGATATAACCGTTCTGCCAATAGACCAGCGGCAGCTTTTGCCGCGGCTGGTTATAAGGTTCGCTGAGCGTGGGCAAGGGCGCCACTGGCTCTAAATAGCCGCGCTCGCCGATGTTCCACATTTTATATGGCGATTCGCTGGCCAGCTGCACCGAGCGCAAGGAATCGATTTCGGGATGGGCGGCAAAAGTTTCGATCGCGCGGTCGATGGTTTCCGGCCGCCGGTTGGGCGGCGTCGGGCGCAGGTTGGCAACTATATCCGGCACGTAACGCTCATTTTTTTTCAGCCACTCCAGGGCATGGCGATGGAATTCGACGTCGGTCGCGCTATCGCCGGAAATCTCCGCCGGGCGCAGGAAAGGCACTTCAGCGCCGTATTGTTTGGCGATACGCGCGATCTCTTCGTCATCGGTGGTGACGACGACGCGGGTGATGTATTGCGCGGCGAGCGCATGCCCGATGGTCCATGCGATCATGGGTTTTCCCAGGAGCGGGATGATGTTTTTGCGCGGCACTGATTTCGATCCGCCGCGGGCGGGAATCAGCGCCAGCACGTCGCCGTATTTTCCTTTTGTCATTCTTTTACCCGATCAAAAATTTGTGCAGGCGGCTGTGGAAATTTTTCGTCTGGCTGCGCAGCGCCGCTGCCGCCACCGAGAATTTCTTTCTGACTTCCGCCGGATGATCCAGCGCCCGCACCGCCTTTTCATATAGCTTGTCGGCGGCGCCGTCACCCAAGGCATCCAACGATTGCTCCTGCAATCCGGCGCGGATCATGAAATCCGTCATGCGCGCCTGTGTCGTGAAAGCCACCATCGGCGTGCCAAGCCCGATGCACGGCGACATGGAATGCACGCGCATGCTGATGGCTAGATCGGCTTTTTTATAACGTCCGTAAAACAATCCGGTGTGCGGCACGCGGCAGAGGCCGGTGGTAATCATCTTCTGGTGCGCCAGGCGCGGATTCACGCATGCGATAAAATCACTCATCATTTTAAAATCGTCGAAATAGTGCGGGCATAGGATGACGTTAAGTTTATAACGCTCTGCCAGCTTTTCAACCGTGGACGCCAACGCTTGCACCGCCTGATCGCGCGAGCTGCCGTTATAGCGATAGCCGGCGTCTTCGTCGTTGAATGAAACGATAATGTTGCGCGCGCCTTCCACCATTTCGGGATAGCTGCCATCGGCGGCGCGTACGAAAACCGCCGAGTCCGGAATTTCCAATATTTCCTTGCTGTCTATTCCGGTCAGCTCTTTCAGCCACTCGCGGGTGCCATCGTTTCTCAGTGTGAGCAGCATCTGCTTCGATGCTAGTATTTTTTCGATGGTGGCTTTCAGCTTATCGGCATGGTGATAGGTTTGTCCCGGCCAATGCCGGTAGCTTAAGCCATAAAATACCACCGGTTTTTTGAGCGCTGGCCACAGATCGAGCGGCAGCTCAAAGCGCGTGCCGGTGCGGTTGTTATAATCGCGGCCGTTGAAGGTGACGGCACCGCCGACAATAAGCCCATCCGAGTTATTCACTTTATCGACGAAATTTTTATCAAAATCGAGTAGCTGAAAAGTATAATCGTCCCACGCCTCGCGTTGCCACTTCACCGGCTGCGGAAAATCTTCTTCGATCGTCGATTCAAGGCCGCTGATCAGCGCGCCGTTGCCGATATTCGTGCTGTTGAAATTCGCCAGATGGATCAGATTCAGGGGCTCTGAGGGCATTCAGCAATAATCTTTCTCGATCAGGGCGCACAGGATATGCCCAAGCAGGATATGGCATTCCTGAATCCGTGCCGTGTCGGCGGAGGAGATAGAAATGCAATCGCACACTTGCTTCAAGGCACCGCCGCTTTTTCCGGTGAGGCCGATGGTGGCGATCTTTAGTTCCTTGGCGACTTCGGCGGCGGCGATGATGTTGGCGCTGTCGCCGCTGGTGGAAATCGGGATGAATACGTCTTCCGGCTTGACCAGCGCGCGCAGTTCGCGGGCGAATATTTGTTCGTAGCCGTAATCGTTACCGATGGCGCTGATGGCGGAATTATTGGTGCCGAGCGCGAGGGCGGCCAGCGGAATGCGGTCCGACATGAAGCGGCAGACGAATTCGGCGGCCAGATGTTGCGCATCGGCAAAGCTGCCGCCGTTGCCGGCAAAAATGATTTTCCCGCCGCGTTTGAGCGACTGCGAGCATAGGCGCGCCAGCCGTTCCAGCCCGGCAAGCGCTGCCTCGTCGTTCAGCAGCGCCTGCTTGACGGATAGCGAATTTTCGATGTGCGCGCGGATCTCGGTCTTCATAAAATTCCTTCCAGTTTTTCCAACGCCAGCCAGAAACCTTCGCCGCCGTTTTTATGTCCCTGCCATATTTCCGGAATGAAGGAGGCGTTCGGGCAGTCGGCGGCAAGGATAGCACCGAGGCGGCCAAAGTCGATGTCCCCGTCGCCGATTTGCAGGCCTTCGCCGTTGACTCCTTTTGCGTCGCCGAGGTGCAGATGCGCGGTAAGCGGCGCAATCGTTTTGACGAATGCGTAAAAATCGAGCCCGAAATGGTTACAGGTCAGGCGACTGTGGGAAATGTCAAAGCACAGGCGCAGTTTCAGTTTTTTGCACCACTTCGCCATCTCCTCGCTTCTTACGAACAGGTTCTGGTAACGCTGCCCGCCGAAATGCCATGGGAATGGCGCCATGGTCTGCGGCACCAGTTCGACGCCATCCATATCGAGTTTCTTCAGGCTTTGCGCAAAGCGCTCGTAATATTCGGGGATGGCGTCCGGCGGCAGCGGCGCATCCATGGAAATGCCGCCGATATTGGCGACGATAAGCGGGCGTTTCGTGCGTGGGAAAAATCGCTTGAGCTTGCGCGTGATGTCGATCACTTGCTGCGTTTCCTTGATCGATTGCGCGCGGTATTTCGCATCGGGTGAGGCCAAATCCATCAGGCGGCTGCCCGAAAATAATTCCGGCGCATGCACCACGAAATCGAACGGATACGTTCCTTCCAGATAATCGCCCGGTTTTAATTCCATATCCGAATAGGAAAGATGGAATTCAAACATATCGGGCTTAATGCGCGCGGCGTAATCCTTGAAATCATGGTAGCGCACCGGCACGCCCCACGGCCGCTTGAAGCGATAGCGGCGCGGCTCGATGCGTCGGTTGCTCAAATCGGAAGGATAGAAGAAATCTTCCTCGTCCATGGTGTGCGTCAGCGTGCGGCCGAGCAGTTGTTCGTAGCGCTGCGGTGATAGCCCCTGACCGGGGCTGCGGACTTTGATATGCGATGGTGTCAGGATCGTTCCGGCGTTTATTTTTTTTGCCGCCACCAAACTTTTTCCGAGGTTTTCGCGGTTGATCATTTCGCCTTGCGAAATGCGCCGCTCGCCGCCGTCTCCCAGCGCCTGCTCGATTTCGCGGATGTCTTCTATCAGGCGTTTGAATTCCGCCTGTTCCAGACTGGCGGCGTGATCGGGGCCTTCCATCGTGCGGTCAAGCGTGAAATGCCGTTCGATAACGCAGGCTCCTAGCGCGACGGCGGCCAGCGTCACCGCCGTGCCGCGCTCATGCCCGGAGTAGCCGACCAGTTTGTGCATCGCGCGCAATTGCTCCATCCAGCGTAGCTGAATATCGTGCAGCGGGGCGGGGTAGGTGCTGTTGCAATGGAGCAAAACAAACTGTGCCTTGCGCAACTGAAGAAAATCTACCGTTGTTTGTATTTCCTTGCGGGTGCTCATGCCGGTGGAAAGAATCAGCGGTTTGCCGGTGGCGCAGAGTGTGTCCAGGAGCGGCAGGTTGGTGAGATCGGCCGAGGCGACTTTGTATGCTGGAACATTCATGGTTTCCAGCACGGTAACACTCTTGGCGTCCCACGGCGTGCATAAATATAAAATCCCGCGCCTGGCGCAATGCTTGGCGATTTTACGATGCTCGTTCGGCAATAGCTCGAAACGTTGCAGCAAATCAAGCACGTATTCGGTGCCGAGGTCCTCGCCGTCCTTTCGGAGGGTGCGCTTGCGGTAGATTTCGTCCAGATGGCGCATCTGGAACTTTGCGCAGTCGGCGCCGGTTTCGGCGGCGCGGTCGATCATCTCGATCGCGCGCTTAAAACTGCCGTTGTGGTTGTTGCCGATTTCGGCAATAACAAAGCTGCGCCCGCCGCCGATCTCGAAATTGCCGATCCGCATTCGCATCAGCCGGTTTCCCCGACGTGATTCTTGCGTTCGCGCGACGACCAGGCAGAGAGCCCGCTTTCCTCGAACCGGAATGAGCGGACCTGTAGTTTTTGCTTGGCCAGATAATCGAGCAGCGCGTATTTCTTAAACGGCGGGACGTAGAACAAAAAGAATCCGCCGCCGCCGGCGCCGAGCAATTTGCCGCCTGCGGCGCCGCTTTTCAGTGCGCCGTCATAAATCGCATCGAGGTGCGCGTTTGATATTTTATCGCTAAGCTGGCGTTTGCATAACCATGCCTCATGGATGCACTGGCCGAACTGCAGCAATTTTCCGCGCAGCAGGTGGTTGCGCATACGGTAGGTCAGTTCCACGTTCGACTGCACCTTTTGGCGGATGTCGTCCTGCTGCATGTGCCGGTGCTGGTCGGTGTGAATGTCGCCGGAATCGTGCGCCGTGCCGGTGTCACAAAGTATCAGGCTTTCTTCCAGCTCCAGCAAAATGTCGGAAGGGATGCGCAGCGGATGGACGATGTTCTGATCCATCCTGAATTCCATGAAATTAAATCCGCCGAAGACGGTGGCGTATTGGTCCTGCCAGCCGCCGGCGACGCCGAGGTAAAGCCGCTCGGCCTGGAAGGCGAGCTCGGCCAGCTCATGCAAATCCCATTTATCGCGGCGGAACTGGTTGAAGCAGCCGAGGATGGCGGCCGACAGCACGGCTGAACCGCCGAGGCCGGAGTTCATCGGATAATCCGAATGCAGGTAGAGTTCAAAACCGAATTCGGGATGCACGGCCTTGAGCAGCGCCTGGATCAGGCCGAAACGCCCTTTGTGCGCGAGCGCGGCTGCCAGGTTCTCTGCCTGCAGGGATTCGCCCAGGTCGCGCGAATGCACGATCACCTGCTTGTCTTGCCGCATGCGCATGGTGGCGTGGCTGTAGAGCGAAATGGTGGTGTTGATGACGGCGCCGCCTTCGCCAGCGAAGAAATGCGTAAGGTCGGAACCACCGCCGCCGAAGCTGATGCGCACCGGCGCGCGCGCGCGGGCATAGGTCGCTTCTTCTTCCGGCACCGGGAAATGGTCACGGCTGATGACGCCGGTCAGTCGGCGGTTCTTATCGAGAAGCGGAATGGCGCGGATATGGTGGTCTAGCTGTTTCAGCAGCACCTCGCGCGGGGTGGCCTCATCGGCCCAGACAAAACTTTGATTGGCGAAGTTGCCCACCGGTTCGGAAATCGCCGCGCCCTGCACCAGCCGCTGGCGGATGTCGCCGTCGGTGGCGACGCCGATCACGGCCCCTTTCGCATCGGTCACCATGATGATGCCGAAATGGTTGGCGCTGATCTTTTCCATCGCCTCTTTGAGCGGCGCGTCTTGGCGAATGAGAAAAAGGTCTAAATTCATAGGGGGCATGTTTTTCCAGACTCGATCCAGCGGCAGAAACGGAAATAATCCTCGGGAATTCCAATATCGATAAAATCGGAATGTAACTGTGCCGCGCCCAGTTGTCCACTAAGCGCCATCGGCGGGAAAAGATCGCGCTCCAGCGAAAACGCCTTACCGTCCCATTGGCTGAACAAATCGCTATTTAAATGATATAGCCCGGCATTGATCCAGCCGCTGCCGGTGCGTTTTTCCTCGAATGAAGCCACTTTGTTATTCTCCACCATGATGCTGCCATACCGTGTTGCGTTGCCCACCTTGACAATCGCCACTGCCGGCGCCGCCGACTGCGCGATTTCACGGATGCCGCCGCCCAGCCAAGTGTCGGCATTTGCGACCAGAAAATTGCCGGACAATCCCAGTTCCCGGACGGCAAAAGCAATCGCGCCGCCGGTGCCCATGGGTTTCGGCTCGACGACGATTTTTATCTTGCCGTTCTGCCCGCGCAAGAACTCAGCGATCATTTTGGCCCGGTCGTGCAGCAGAAACGTCATCTCGGTGATTCCCTGCGCGATCCACGATTCTATGAGAAAATGCAGGAACGGCTTTCCTGCTACCGGCGCCAGCGGTTTGGGCACATCGGATACCGCGGGCTGAAGGCGCGTGCCGGCGCCGCCGGCCAGTACCAGCAAATTAGGCGACATGGCGCGCTGCCTCTAAGAAATTATCGAACACCGGAAACGTGGTTTCCATATTTGCTGCCACCAGTTCGCTACGCAAATCATTGAGCCCGGTACTCACGCCCACGCCTTTGCAGCCGATATTTTTTGCCGTCAGCAGATCGTTGGCCGTATCGCCGATGTAGCACAATTCCGTTTTATCGCAGCGCGCCTTTTTCATCAGTTCCAATCCCCAGGCTGGAGATGGCTTGCGGTATTTCCCCGGTTGGTCCGGCGACTCCGGCGCGATGCATATCTCTTTAAATAAATCGCGTCCCATGCCTATACGGTCCAGCATTGCCTCATTGCAGGCGACGGCGTCGTCCAGGGAAAAATATCCCCGCCCGATGCCGGACTGGTTGGTATGCAGGTACAGAAAACATCCGGCTTCCATCAATTTTTTCAATCCCTCGACAACGGTCGGCAGCACTTCCACCCGTAACGGGTCATGCAGGTAATGGATATGACGGATCAGCGTCCCGTCGCGATCAAGGATGACATGCCGGATACTCATTATTTCGTTGCCGTCGCCATCTTGCGGAAAGTCGGGCTGCTCTCCATCAGTTGGTCGAACGTGCCCTGCGCTGCGATGCGCCCATGGCTCAGCTCCACAATCATGTCGCAGTTGCGCACCGTCGTCAGGCGGTGGGCGATGATGATGATGGTAAGGTCGCGGTTTAGCGCCTCGATGGCAGTCATTAAAGAGAGTTCGGTCAGCGTATCGAGGGCGCTGGTAGCCTCGTCGAACACCAGTACGTTCGCCTGTTTGTAAAGCGCACGCGCAATGCCCAGCCGTTGCCGCTGGCCGCCTGAGAGCTGTATGCCCCGTTCGCCGATGTGCGCCTCATAGCCTTTGGGATTGCTCTCGATAAAATCAGCGATTTGCGCCTGCCGCGCTGCCCATTGCACGCGCTCTGTGTCGATACGATCCGGCGGTATGCCAAAAGCGATATTCCGGAGGATGCTGGCATCTGCCAGATAAATATGTTGTGGCACGTGCGCGATATTGCGTTGCCATGCGCCAAGATTATTTTCGCCGATCGGTCGGCCGTCGACGCAGAGCATTCCCTGCGTCGGCGTCAGTAGCCCCATCAATAAATCGATGGCGGTACTTTTGCCGCTGCCGGTCGCGCCGATAAGACCGACGCGGATTCCTTTGGGGATGACCAGCGTAAAGTCATTCAATATTTTTGGGCCCCTGTCGCTGTAGCTGAAATGCACGGCGTCGAAACGGATGTTGTCGCGGAAAGGCAGGGGATCGATATCGGAGGATTGCAATTGCGAGGGCATGGGCTGGTCCAGCAATTCGATGGTATCGGCCAGCGAGGCTTGGTTGCCGACGATGGAAGCCCAGGCGCTGTAGCCTTGCTGCAGCGCCGGCAGCAGGCGTTGCGCACCGAGCGCCAGCGCGCCGAGTACCGGAATAGAAGGAGTGATGCCGCCCGGCTGGAGGCTCAAGGCGTAGGCCAGGGCGGCGATGAGCACCATGCCGATGGACTCCATGGCAAAGCGCGGGCTGCCGGCGATGAACTGGTTGCTGCCTTGCCCCTGGCGAAGCGGCCGGTCGGCTTTGCGGTAAATGTCGCAATAAACCGGTTGCGATCCGTCAAGCAGCACGTCCCGGATGCCGCCCAGGCCTTCTTGCACGGTTTTCAGCACGCGTGTCTGTTCCTCGGCGATGCGTTTGCTATTGCGGTGCAGGCGTTGGCGCGCCACCGTGGTGATGAGGGCGTAACAGATGCCGAAACCTGCGATCGATACCGAGGCTACCCAGGGATTGATGAAAAACAGCGTGACGGTGATGGCCAGTATGAACACGGAGGAACTGACCAGCATCACGCATTGCGACAAAATGTTGATCGCGCTCCCCACTTTCCCGATGCCACTTAATATCGTGCTGGTGTTGCGGCTGACATGCACGGAATAGGGCTGGTATAACGTGCGTTCGTAGAGCTTGACGCTTAAATCCGAGCCGGTGGAAAAAGACACGCGGGTGGACAGCCAGAGAAAGAAAATGCGCAGCGCGCCGGCGGCAAGGGCTGTGGCAATAAAAACAAAGGTGAGTATCCACTTCAATTCTTCAGCGGAATGGATGGAAAGAAATGACATCATTGCCTTACACAGAGGATGCGCCATCACCATTTCCGGGGAGGCCAGTATGCCGAGGAATGGCAAGACGGCGCCGAGGCTGATGATCTCAGCCAAAGCACATACCAGCATGAGCACGGCGATGGCGGCAAACTGGAATCTGTGCCTGCGTCCGATATGCCCCCACAGCTTAAGCAGCAGTGTCGGCAAACTGTTATGTGAGGCAGGTGTGTTCATGAGAATTTCAATTCAAAATCCAGGCAGGCTACCGCCTGCCGCAGGGTGAGCAGCAAACGCCGATAAGTATATGTTTTTTGAATATAAATCAAGGAACATTCCCGCCTTTAAAGAGGGGATTTTAACGTCAATCGTTAACGATTGGGTTTTTCAGGGTATCTCAACCCCTTACAGACTCTAATTTATCTTGCGCAGGTTGGACGGCGCCATCGCCAGCTTAACCGGCTTGCTGAGCAGTTCGATTAATACCATCGCCCGGCTCTCGCCGTCGCTCATCTGGTAGATGGCCTCGATCCCGGCGAACGATCCATCTGTTATCAGCAAGCGTTCGCCGGCGGTGAATAATTTTTTTGGCTTTGAAGCGGATGTAAGGCTCCGGGCGCGCAATATCCCGATCAGCCGGTCATCGACTTTAGCCGGATCTTTACCGAAAGTGACCATCCGGTTTACTCCTTTGGTCGAGCGTATCGGCGCCCAGCTCTGGCCGGTTCCTTTTGGGTCCAGATGGATAAAAAGATAGCGGGGGAACAGCGGCTCCTCGGCCGTCGTTACGGCATTCCGGCGTAGTTTTTCGGAGGTGAGCATCGGCAAATAGCATTCGTAGCCTTGCCGTTCTAAATTAATCAGGGCGCGCCGTTCTTGTTGCGGCTTAGTGTAAATCACGTACCAGTGCATAAGCAGAATCTTTACCCCAGAATAAACATCCACGCCGCCATTGTCGCCATGCCGACGTTTTCCACGACGCTGACGATGGAAAGCGGCACGTTGAGCACCGTTCCGAGGCAGGCGCATTTTAATGCCTCGCCGCTTTTGATGCCGCGCCATACGCCGATGGTGCTTGCACCCATAACAACCATTGTCAGCAGATAAGTGAATGTCGGGCGCCAACCGCTTAAATAGGCCAACCCCAGCATGAACTCGATGAAGGGATACATATACCCGTAACTGCCCCAGCGGCCGGCGATGATGTCATACATCGAGAATCCGTTGGCGAAGCCTTTCAAATCTAGAAATTTGAACATGGCGAATATCACCAGAAATAGCCCCATGAACCCGTGCATGAAGAACCCGCCGTTCTGCTGCAATGCCGTGGCGGCCAGGAATATCGTGCCGACGATAATGATCAGCGGCCGATAGGCCTTGAGGCCAGCGATAGATTTATCGTGCATAATTTCCTCCAGGAGGGTTGCTCTAGTAGCAGATATAGTTATATATCTATTTGTAAGGATTGGATAGCACGATGAGTAAACTTACCCAGCTAGGCCGCAAGGCGGCGTTTCCGCAATCGCCGGACGAGGCCGTTATCGAAAAGGTCAAAAAACCGCACAAAGGCGCGCGTTATTGCGTGCGGCTCAATTGTCCGGAATTCACCTCGATCTGCCCGATCACCGGCCAACCGGATTTCGCGCATCTGGTCATCGACTACATTCCCAAGGACTGGATTGTCGAAAGCAAATCGCTGAAACTGTTTTTAGGATCGTACCGCAATTACGGCGCGTTCCACGAAGATTGCACGGTGGCGATTGCGTTGCGTTTGATTAAAGAGCTGAAACCCGTATGGCTGCGCATCGGCGGCTACTGGTTCCCGCGCGGCGGCATTCCGATTGATATTTTTTATCAGACGGGAGAAGCGCCGGAGGGGGTGTGGATTCCTGTACAAAAAGAAGGTAATTAGAACTTCGGTAATTGGTCATTGGGAATTTTCCAATTACCATTCTTTCCAATTACCAATTACCGCCTACGCCGCTTTCTCATCATCAATATTCAAATCGGCAATCCACGGTTCGCCGGGGACGACGTCCTGCCGGCCGATGGAGACATAGTGGAAGCCGTGGCGCTGCATATCCTGACGCTTGTAGACATTGCGCAGATCAACCACCAGCGGTGATTTCAATAATGATTTTACTTTCTTGAAATCGAGGCGGCGGAATTCATTCCACTCGGTGAGTATCACCAGCGCGTCGGATTGTTCCATGGCGCTGTAAGCGTCGTTGCACCAGGTGATTTGGCCTTTCAGCAATTTTGCCGCTTCTTTCATGCCCTGCGGATCGTAGGTGCGGATGTGCGCACCGGCCTTTTGTAATTCCGGAATAATAACGAGGCTGGCGCTCTCGCGCATGTCGTCGGTATTGGGCTTGAAGGTAAGGCCAAGGATGGCGATGGTTTTGCCGCGCACGTCGCCGCCTATGGCGGTGATGATTTTTTGCGCCATGTGCAGCTTGCGCTCGTCGTTACTTGAAATCACCGCTTCGACGACGCGGCTCAAGGCGCCGGCTTTCTCGGCCATGGTCGCCAGCGCCAGCGTGTCTTTCGGGAAGCACGACCCGCCGTAACCGGGCCCCGGCTGCAGGAATTTGTCGCCGATGCGTTTATCGAGGCCAACGCCCTTGGCGACATCGCGGATATTGGCGCCGGTTTTTTCGCAAAGGTCGGCGACCTCGTTGATGAAGGCGATGCGCGTGGCCAGCATGGCATTGGCGGCGTATTTGATCAGTTCTGCGCTTTCAAACGTGGTGACCAGCAACTGCGCGCCGTTCAAGGCAATCGGCTCGTAAAGGCGCGTCAGCATGTCTTTGGCGCGCTTGGAATCGACGCCGACGACGATGCGGTCCGGTGACATGAAATCTTCCATTGCCGTGCCCTCGCGCAGGAATTCAGGATTGGAGGCAACGTCGAAATCGGCATCGGGATTGGTTTCACCTATTAATTTAGCGATGATGCGGTTGGTGCCCACCGGCACCGTCGATTTGATGACGATCAGCGTGTGGTTCGTCAGATTTCTGGCTACTTCCTGCGCCACGGCATTGAGTTGCGTCAGGTCGGGCATGCCGTTTATGCCTTCGGGCGTGCCGACGGCGATAAATACGACATCGGAATTTTTTACCGCCTGCGGCAAATCGGTGGAGAAGGAGAGGCGGCCGGCCTTGCGGTTGGCCTCGACCAGCTGCTCCAGCCCCGGCTCGTAAATGGGCATGATATGCTGCTGCAGCTTGGCGATCTTGTCGCCGTCCTTGTCGACGCAGGTGACGTGAAAGCCGAATTCCGAAAAACACACGCCGGATACAAGGCCGACATAGCCGGTACCGATGACTGCTAGTTTCATTTTTTTCTCCTAAGCTCTGCCGAATGGCTGGTTCCGGTTTGAGTAGGCAACAGACCCCGCAATTCTTCGATGACTTGCTCCCTTATATCCCTGCGCTCCAGCGCGTAGGCGACGTTGGCGGCGACGAAGCCGGGCAGCGAGCCGCAGTCATAACGCGTACCGTCGAAGCGGTAGCCGTAGATGTTTTTCATGCGGCTGATGGCGTCGGTGAGTTGGATTTCGCCGCCGGCGCCGGGCTTCTGCTTGTCGAGCAGGGCGAAAATCTCCGGCTGCAGAATATAACGGCCGATGATGGAGAGCGTCGACGGTGCATCCTTGGGCTGCGGTTTTTCGACCAGGCCTTTGGCCTTGACCAGGCGCTTGTCCGGTGTTTTGGCGGAAGCGTCGATATCGACGATGCCGTAGCTGGCGGTCTGCGCGCGCGGGATGTCCATCACGCCTAAAATATTGCCGCCGCTTTGCGCGTAAGCGCCGACCATCTGTTTCATGCACGGCGTTTTGGCCAGCACCATGTCATCGGCGAGGATGACGGCGAAGGGCTCATTGCCGACTAAATTTCGCGCGCACCATACGGCGTGCCCCAGTCCCAGCGGCTCCTGCTGGCGGGTGAAGACGACGCTGCCGGCGTCGGGCAGCCAGTCGCTGGTGATTTTGAGCTCGGCGCGCTTTTCCTTCTCGGAGAGCACGTCTTGCAACTCGTACATATGATCGAAATGGTCTTCGATGGCGTTCTTGTTGCGGCCGGTGACGAAGATGAATTGCTCGATGCCGGCCGCCCGCGCTTCTTCGAAGGCGTAGTGAATCAGCGGCTTGTTGACGACCGGCAGCATTTCCTTGGGCATGGATTTGGTGGCGGGCAAGAACCGCGTGCCCAGGCCGCCGACGGGGAATACTGCTGTTCGGATTATCGCTTTTGACATAGGCGGCAAGACTAAGCGGTAAACGGTTAAATAGTCAAAGGATTTGGCGGGTTTTCGCTGGGAAATACCGAAAAATTTAGGCTTGACAGCCTGCCAACTATGACTATGGTAGCCGGCTCATAGATTTATATAAGGTGAAGGTCATGGCTAAGAAAAATATCGTATTGATTAAGCTCGTAAGTTCAGCCGATACCGGCTTCTATTACGTTGCTAAGAAAAATCCGAAGACCAAGACGGAAAAACTGTCGTTCAGGAAATATGACCCGAAAGTGCGTAAGCACGTCGTATTCAACGAAGCGAAAATAAAATAATGGCCGCTTCCGACACCACGGCAGAGACGGTGGCTACCGAGGCGGTGCCCCACGATCTTTCCGCCGAGAAAATGATGCAGGATAACCTGCTCATTTTGGGGCTTTTATTCTTCATCTTTTATTTCATCCTGATTCGCCCGCAGCAAAAGCGCATTAAAGCGCACCAGAAAATGATCAAATCGCTGGTTAAAGGTGAGCGCGTTGTCACCGCCGGCGGCCTTATGGGCACCATCGTCAAGTTCGAAGGCGACGATGTGATCATCGTCGAAATCGCGCCGGACGTGAAGGTTCATGTCACGCGTGCCGCCATCACTGAGGTGGTGACGGGGTAATAATGCTCCATTTTCCAACCTGGAAAATCACGCTGATCGTTGGCTCGTGCCTGATCTTTATTTTTCTGGCCATTCCCAGTTTCCTGCCCGAAAAGACACGTGATGCGCTGCCGGAGTGGATGCCGAAGAAAGCGGTCAATCTCGGCCTTGACCTGCAAGGTGGGTCGCAACTTCTGCTCGAAGTCGATTTCGATGCCTATATGCGCGAACAACTCAATAATCTTGCCGACGAGATTCGCAGCAAATTCCGCGGCGATAAAATCGGCTACCGCGGCCTAAGCGTCAGCGAGGGAAAAGTCGTTTTCGGCCTGCGCGAAGACGTCACCGCCGATATCGATAAAACATTGCGCGATGTCAGCCCCGACCTTGATGTTGAAAAGAGCGGCGGCCAGTATGCGGTAACGTTTAACGACCGCTGGCTCAGGACCAGCCGTCAACAAATCATTGAACAGTCGCTTGAGATTGTCAACCGCCGCGTCAATGAATCCGGCACGAAAGAACCCATCATCCAGCGTCAGGGTGAAAGGCGTATCCTGCTGCAGGTACCCGGCCTCGACAACCCCGAACATCTGAAAAGCCTCCTTGGACGCACCGCCAAGATGACGTTCCATCTTGTTGACGAATCAGTGACGCCGCAGGATATCGAACATGGCAGTATTCCCTCCGGCACGCGGCTGGTTTCAGGCGACGCCAGCGACAAGCGCCACGGTGGCCGGCCGTTCAAATACGCGGTGTATTCGCGCGTGGAAGTATCCGGCGATGCGCTGGTTGACGCGCATACGAGCTACGATAACCAAACCGGCGAGCCGGTGGTGGCATTCCGCTTTAACACCAGCGGTGCGCGCAAGTTCGGCGAAATCACTGCTGCCAATGTAGGGAAACCGTTCGCCATCGTGCTCGACAATAAAGTCATCACGGCGCCGGTGATACGATCGCCGATCTTGGGCGGCAGTGGTATCATCAGCGGCAGCTTCACGGCTGAATCGGCCAACGATCTGGCATTGCTGCTTCGTGCCGGTGCGCTTCCCGCACCGCTTAAAGTGGTGGAAGAGCGCTCGGTTGGTCCGTCACTCGGCGCCGATTCCATTGCTGCCGGCACCAAGGCCTCCGTCATCGGCGTTGCGCTGGTGGTAATTTTTATGGTGGTGTTTTACGGATTGTTCGGATTGTTCGCCGACATCGCCATGATCATCAACGCGTTTATGACGCTGGCTATTCTTTCGCTCTTTGAAGCGACGCTGACGCTGCCCGGCATCGCCGGTATCGTGCTTACCGTCGGCATGGCGGTGGACGCCAACGTGCTGATTTACGAGCGCATGCGCGAGGAAATCAAGAACGGAAAATCGCCCTATGCGGCGGTGGAAGATGGCTTCCGTCTGGCGTTCGGCACTATTTTCGACAGCCACGTCACGACGCTGGTGGCGGCGCTGATCCTCTATAATTTCGGCACCGGCACCGTCAAAGGCTTCGCGGTGACGCTGGCGGTGGGCATCATCTGCTCGCTCTACACGGCGGTGCTCGTAACGCGCCTGATGGTGGTAACCTGGCTGCGCAAAACACGGCCGAAGACGTTGCCGATTTAAAAAATGGACATCACCCCGCTCATTCCCAAAGGCAAGCAGATCATCACCGGCTACGGCGGCGGGCAGTTCCGGATTAATGGCATTGTCCACACTACGTCCATACTCATTTTTCCCGCCAAGACGATTCCCTGGAGCATTAGCGCCAATCAGGCCATCAGCCTGGAAAGTTTGCAGCCGATTATCGACGCGGCGGCGGAAGTGGAACTGCTGCTCATCGGTTGCGGCAAGAGCCAATCCATCCTGCCGCCGAAAATTAAGAACGCGCTCAAAGAAGCCGGCATCGGCCTTGAGATCATGGACACCGGCGCGGCGGTGCGCACCTATAATATATTGCTGGCGGAAGAACGCCGCATTGCTGCGGCGCTTATTTTATTATCCTGAGCGAAGTGAGCGGCAAAGCCGCGAACGTAGTCGAAGGACCTTTACCGTTGCAACTTGCAAAGATCCTTCGACTTCGCGCTACGCGCTTCGCTCAGGATGTAATATTCCTCTCAGCAAACTCCCAATTTACCAGCTTATCGAGGAACGTCGCGATGTAATCGGGGCGTTTGTTTTGGTAGTCGAGATAGTAGGCGTGTTCCCACACATCCATGGTGAGAAGGGCTTTCTGGCCGTGCACCATCGGCAGGTCGGCATTGCCGGTTTTGGTGATTTTGAGCTTGCCGCCGTCTAAGACCAGCCAGGCCCAGCCGCTGCCGAACTGCGTCGCGCCGGCTTGTTTGAAGGCGTCGACGAATTTATCGTAGCCGCCTAGATCGGCGTCGATTTTCTTGGCCAGCTCGCCGGTCGGCCTGCCGCCGCCGTTTGGTTTCATGCTGTGCCAGTAGAACGTGTGATTCCATACCTGCGCGGCGTTGTTGAAGATACCGGCTTTGGTGGTGTCTTTTGCCGATGCGATGATGACTTCTTCGAGCGACATGCTGGCCAGCGGCGTGTCTTTCACCAGGTTGTTGAGGTTGGTGACATAGGCCTGATGGTGCTTGCTGTAATGGAACGAAAACGTGTTGGCCGAGATATGCGGCTCAAGCGCGTTCTGCGCATAGGGAAGCGGGGGTAAAGTGAACATGGATGCCTCTTTGGGGTTGGTGGCTAATGCGTTTGCGGTGGTCATAAATCCTCCTAAGGTTACTGCTGCGGATGCAACGGCAACGGTTTTACAGAATTCTCGTCGGGTGGTGTTCATAAAGGAACTTATGCCGTCTTGCCGCAGTTTTCAATGCTTGGTATAAAAAATCCATGCGGAATGCCAAAAACCTCGATTATTGCGCGGATTTGACGCGCGAGCGCCACCGCGACCGTTTTTTGCAGGGCCTGTTCGTGCCCAAGGAGAAGCGCGAGGCGCTGATGGCTCTCTATGCGCTGGATGCTGAGCTTCAGCATATCCATCACAAGGTCAGCGAAGAAATGATCGGCCATATACGCTATGCGTGGTGGAAGGAGGCGCTGGAAGAAATTTCTGCCGGAAAACCGCCACGCGCGCATCCGGTGGTGGAAGCGCTGGCCGAGGTGAAGGAAAACTTGCCGTGGAACATGCTGACATCGCTGGTGGAAAATTATCAGGAGCAGTTTCCTAAATCGCCGCAAGATAGCGATGCCTGGCTGGATAAAGTCGCCGCTTCGATACTATCGGAATCGGGGCAGGGTTGGCATACGGCCGGCGCCATCATCGATCGCCATCGCGCGCGTTTCGGTGCAGATAAAAATAGTCGGCTTTACCTGAAATTGCTGTGGGCGGGGGCATGGTGAACGAAATATCCACTTTCAAGCCGGACTGGTTCGACTGGCCGCAGGTGAAACGCGTCCTCGCGCTCCTTGACGAGGCAGGCATCAAATCCTGCTTCGTCGGCGGCTGCGTGCGTGATGCGATTGCAGACAAGGATCCCAATGATTTCGATCTCATCGTTGATGCCGCGCCCGGTGTGCTTTCCAACTTGTTTCGATCGGCCGGCATTAAGAATGTGGTGACCGATGAAGCGTGGGATGTCGTCGATATCAGCCTCGACGGATTGGAGTTTGATTTTATTTATGCCTACGGGCGGCGTATCGAGCATCATACCTCCGGTAAAGCGGATCTTTCGGGGGGTAACATCGAGAAGATCGCCTATAGCTGGGCGGAGCAAGCGGATTTCACTCTCAACGCCATTTATCTTCTTCCTTCCGGCGAGCTGCATAATCATTTTGGCGGCGTGGAAGACGTAAGGGCAGGATGTGTACGGTTTTTCCGCGTCGTGGACACGCATATAAACTGGAACTTTGGCCATGTACTGCGTTTTTTCCGCTTCCTGGCCTGGTTCGGCAAGGGCGATCCTGCGGTCAGGGATATAGAGATATGTACCGCCCATGCCCCTAAACTGCTGCGCCTGCCGCGATGGGCGATCCAAAAAGAAATGAGAAAACTGCTTTCGGCGCCGAATCCGGAGAAGGCGTTGGCGCTGATGCATGCGCACGGCATTTTTAAATACGTGATCGGATTTCCTCTGGATGATTTGTCATTCGTCACGGCGCTGATGAGAATAGAGAGGATACGCGCTCAGGCCAGTGTCTGGCAGGTGAGGCTGGCATCGATGCTGCTCTCAGCGCCGTTTGCGCCGGAAAAGGCGATCTCCCATCTTGTTGAATTCTGGACGCTCGATGATGCCGCGCGTCAGGAGATATCCACGCTTCTTGATTACGTCGTCGTTGCCGATGCCGACATGCCCGTGGAAACGCAAAAAGAATTATCGCGGCAATGGGGGAAGGAAACATTGGCGCGATTGTTCCTGTTGCGCTGGGCGATGGAAGACGATGTGGATGCGGCGCGCGGGCGTTATATGCGCGCGCTGGAAACGTTAGGTGTGCAGTAGCTTCAACGCCTGCTGGTGCAGCTCGGCGTTGGCGGCGGCGAGGACGCGGCCGTCGCTTTTCAGCGTCACGGCGTTGCCGCCCCAGTCGGTGATGATGCCGCCCGCGCCCTGAATGACCGGCACCAGCGCGCAGAAATCAAACGGTTTCAATCCGGCGTCGACAACGACGTCGATTTTCCCCGACGCCAGCATGGCATAAGCATAGGCATCGCCGGAGAGCGTCGTGTATTTGCATTGCGGCTTAAGGCGCGCGAAGGCTTCCGCCTGACCGGGGGTGAAATAATCGGTCGAGGTCGTGGCCAGCATCGACTGCGCCAGCATGCGCGTGTTGCGCGTCATCAGCGGCCGGTTGTGCGAGGTCGTTTTCTCGCCCGCCACGCCCACCCAGCGTTCGTGCTGCGTCGGCTGGTCGATGATGCCAAGCACCGGCACGCCGTCTTTGACCAGCGAGATCAAAATCGTGAAGGTCGGGTAGCCGGCGATGAAGGCGCGCGTGCCGTCGATGGGGTCGAGCACCCACTGCCACGGCGCCTGCTCGTTGCGGGTGCCGAATTCCTCGCCCAGAATGCCGTGGCGCGGGTAGCGCGCCTCGATCAGAGCGCGCATGGCGTTTTCGGATTCGCGGTCGGCCAGTGTCACCGGGCTGGCGTCGGCCTTGGTTTCTACCGTAAGCGGCGTATGGAAATGGCGGCGCACGATGTCGCCCGCGGCATGGGCCAGCGTGTGGGCGAATTGGACAAATTCTGCGTATTCATTATAACTCATAAGCTATGACTGATATTCATGCCCTGATTCGCAAATTTCTGCAACAACAGACCGTAGTTCATCTGGCGGAGGCGAAAACGTTACCTTCATCGCGCCGCTATATCAAGGCCGGCGTCGTGCCGTTCATGCGTCCGGCCGGGCAGGGGGAGATGGTGTTTTACGTCGTGAAGCCGCGCAGCACGCTGCCGGATTTCGGTGAGCCGCCGTTCCAGATCTGCAAGGGCACGCGCCAGCATCTGGTGCCCGGCGTCGGCTGGTGCGACATGCACAGTGAGAGCAGTAAAAACGATGAGGAAGGGACGGAGCATCTGGCGGAAACGGCGCTGCGCGAAGGCATTGAGGAGCTGGGGCTTAAGCTCGAAAATATTCTTTCCATCTTCGATATGGGCGGGTTCGGTTTTTCATCGGTGACGACCGGCAAGGCCAAGCAGATGTGGCTGTTCGCATCGGAAATGGCCGACGAGGACGAATTCCTGCCCGACCGTGACATCGCGCTTACCACCGCCGGCCGCCAGTGGATGACCGCCAAGGAATTTGCCGCCTGCGGGCGCGACGACCACCTCTATATCTTGCCGGAAATCGAAGCGCGGCTTGTGCGTTATTTCAAGGAACGCGGGGAATGAAGGCGCTGGAGCCGCAACCGCGCTACGTTAACAAGCTGGCGCATTCCTCAAGCCCGTACCTGAGGCAGCACGCGCATAATCCGGTGTTCTGGTATCCGTGGGGCGAGGAGGCTATCGAGCGCGCGCGGCGCGAAAATAAACCGATCCTGCTCTCCATCGGTTATTCCACCTGCTACTGGTGCCACGTCATGGAGCGCGAAGTATTCGAGAATCCTTCCATCGCGGCGTTGATGAACGAGAATTTCGTCAATATCAAAATCGACCGCGAAGAGCACCCCGACCTCGACGAGATTTATATGGTGGCGCGGCAGGTGATGACGCGCGAGGGCGGCTGGCCGAACAATGTTTTCCTGACGCCGGACTTAAAACCGTTCCACGGCGGCGGTACATCTCCTCCGGCGGACACCGAGGGCAGGCCAGGATTTCCGCGTCTGCTCGAATGGCTGCATTATGCCTGGACGACGCAGGAGCGCGACGTGCGCGAGAGCGCCGACACCATCACCGAGGCGATGCGGCAGTTTCTGGAACACACGGCGGCAAAGACGGAAAAAATGGATGTTTCTAAGCAGGCCGTGCAGCTTCTGGCAGCGCTCAAGCGTTATCACGACGAAAGCGCCGGCGGATTTTTTCAGGCGCCGAAATTTCCGCACGAGCAATATGTAAGTTTCCTGCTCGCCTATCATGAAAAAACCGGCAGCGCCGAGGCGCTTTCCATGGCGATGCTGTCGCTGCGCAAGATGGCGGCGGGCGGCATTTACGACCATGTCGGCTGCGGCTTCCATCGCTACGCCGTCGACAAGGAATGGTACGTGCCGCATTTCGAGAAGATGCTTTACAATCAGGCGCAGCTGGCGCGGGTATATACCGACGCTGCGCGCATCAGCGGCAATCCATGGCTGGCCGACATCGCCAGAAGCATTCTGGAATTCACGCTGGGATTGTTGACCGACGGCGGCGGCGCGTTCTATTCCGCCATCGACGCCGAGACCGACGGCATCGAAGGCGCCTATTACGCATGGAGCGCCGAGGAATTGCAGTCACTGCTGCCGGAAGAGGGCGATTTTTTCGTCAGCGTCTATGCGCTGGCCGACATTCCAAAATTTCCCGGCCACAAGCATGTGGAAGGTCAGGCCATCATCCTGCGCAAGCCGCTCGATGACGTTGCGCGCGAGCGCGGCATGCCGTATGTGCAGCTGGCGGCGATGTGCAGCCATGTGATGAATAAGCTGCTTGTCGCGCGTAACTTACGCAAGCCGCCGCGGCTCGACGATAAAATTATCGTCGGCTGGAATGGGCTGATGATCGATGCGTTCGCCCATGCCGGCAGCGTCTTCAACCGGCTGGATTATATTGTCGCCGCGCGTAAAGCCGCCGATTTTTTACTCGAACATGCCATCGACGATGAGGGGGGATTATGCCGTATCGTCGCCGGTGGAAAAGCGCAAATAGAAGCAACGCTCGAAGATTACGCCTGTCTGGTGAAAGGGCTGTTGACGTTGCACCGCGCCGCGCCGGATCAGGCGCTGCTGGAGGCGTGCACTAATTTCATGCAGCGCGCCGACGAATTATTTTACGATACGAAAAACGGCGGCTATTTCTTCACGCGCGATTCCGGCGTGCTGCCGTTTCGCATCAAGAACGCCGACGATTCGGCGCTGCCCAATGCTAATGCCGTGATGATATCGAACCTCATCGCACTCCACGAACTCACCGGCGACGCACAGTATTCCCGGCGCGCGGAATCGTTGCGTGATCTGTTTTTGGCCGGAACCGACCGCCCGCTCGTCGAAAAAAGCGCCATGATGGCGGCGGCGTTATTATTATCCTCCCCCCTTGCAGGGGAGGGCAGGGTGGGGAGTGGTGCTGCAGAAAATATTCCTGATATCGAACCTGTCACCATCACTTCCTCCTTCAATAGCAACCGCAGCGAGCTTACCGTTACGTTGTCGATTCAGGACGGCTGGCACATCAATGCCAATCCGGTCGATGATCCGTCGCTGGTGCCGACGCAGGTTGAGCTGCAGGGCGAGGGGGTGGAAATCACGAAAATCGTCTATCCGGCATCTGGCAAAATGGGGCAAAAATTGGTGTATGCGGGGGTAATTTTGATCAAAATACAGTGCAAATCGGCCCTTCCGCGCCTGCCGCTGAAGCTCATGGTGCGCTACCAGCCCTGCACCGCCACCGCCTGTCATGCGGTTCGGGATATCAGCCTAACTATTTGAGGAATATGGGCGCTATTGGCTTTGACAGCCACGGCGCGGGGCGGTATAATCGGCGTTCAACTTTAATGTTTGGAAATCCTTGGAAGGGGGTACTTTCCTCTTGGTAGAAGTTATTGTCCGCGATAACAACGTCGACCAGGCGCTGCGTGCGCTTAAGAAAAAAATGCAGCGCGAGGGGCTCTTCCGCGAAATGAAGATGCGCCGTCACTACGAAAAACCGTCCGAAGTGCGCGTGCGCGAAAAAGCCGAAGCGAAACGCCGCGTGCGCAAGCTTGCGCGCAAAAGCGCCGATCGCAACGATTAATAAGATAATTGGATGATGAGATCATAGGATGACTAAGTAATTTTTAATCATCCTGTTATCTTATCATCCCTCATCCTTTTTCCTTCAGCCATTCCCGAATCAAATTTATCTGCTCCGCCGCCATCAGCATCGGCGCGTGGCCGGTATGCGCGACTTCGTGCACCACCAAATCGGGGTGGGTGAGCACCATCATTTCAGTGGTTTCTTTGGTCAGGATGTCGGACTCGGCGCCGCGGATGAGCAGCGTCGGGATAAGTTTCACCGGCTCCCACAGCGGCCAGAGATTGATGTCCTGCACCATATCTTCGACGACGAGGCCGGCGGTGATGTTCGGATCGTAGGTATATTCAAACTTTCCGTCCGATGCCTGGCGGATGCTGTGGGTAAATACATGCTGCCAGTGGCTTTCGTCCTGGATGCCGAACGAGGCGCAGATGCGGCGCAATGTCGCCTCGGCTTCGGCGCGTGAGTTGAAACGCATGTCGGTGCCGACGTAAGAAAGGATGCGTCGCAAGCCTTCCTTTGCCACGACGCAGCCGACGTCGTTTAGCACCAGCGACTGAATCATTCCCGGCATTGCGCCCGCCGCCATCATGCCGAGGATGCCGCCCATCGACGTGCCAATCCAGTGCACGCGCGTGATGCCTTCGGCATGCAGCAGGCATTGCAGGTCGAAAAGATAGGTCTGGTAATTATAAAATGCCGGATTCAGCCATTCGCTGTTGCCGCGGCCGGGCATATCGGGGCAGAGCAGCTGGTATTTATCCTGCAGCGCATTGCAGAGAAAATCGAAATCGTGCGCGTTGCGGCTTAGGCCGTGGACGCAGAGAACGATTTCCGAATGCTCTTTGCCCCAACGATAGCCGGCCAGCCGGTGCGGCGCGCCGGCCAGAGGGATATCGACAAAAAAAAGTTCAGTCTCCGCCACCGCAGTTCAATCTGAACATTTTTCGCAAGGCCTGATAGATCAATATGCGCACGGCAATGACGATGCCGGACGTAATCAGGAACGCGCCCAACGTATCGGCCGGAAAATGCACGCCCACCGCCACGCGCGACCAGGCGACCAGCAGGATCATGAATAATCCCAGCGCGCGCAATTGCGACGAAAGCACCGGCCACATGCCGAGGATCATCAGCGTCACGAACGCGACGTGGCCGCTGGGGAAGGAGCGGTGCTCATTGCCGGATTTTATTTCTTCGACGAGGGTGACGTCATCGGATGACAACGCGGCATAGGGACGCGGGTATTCGAAATAATCCTTGAGGCCGTTGATGATGAGCCCGTTGACGGCAAACCCGATGCCGAGCACCAGAAACACGCCGAACCACATGATGAAATGCTGTTTAGTGCCGCCCTTTTTGTCCAGCTTTCGCCAGATGCCGTTCAGCAGTACGTAGGCGAACAAGACGCCGAGATAGGGGAAGAAAAATCTATGGTTGCCGATCTGGGTGACGAAGAGCATGAACGCGTCGTAGGCGGCGGTGTGGAAACTATTGATGGCTTTGAATAACCAGAGATTGAGGCCTTTCCAATCGTAGAATAATTCCTTGGCCGTGGCGAGCTGGCCGTAGACTTCCTGTATTTGGTCGAGTGTCGGTTCAACGTCTGCCATAGAATTCCAATCCGTGTAATAAAATTTCCGGTGGCTTGCCCTCGATGCAATCGGCGACGACGGCTGCCGATCCCGCCGCCTGCGTCCAGCCGAGCGTACCATGGCCGGTATTCAAGAACAAATTGTTATACGGCGTCTTGCCAAGAAAGGGCGGGCCGTCCGGCGTGGTGGGGCGCAGGCACGCCCATTTCTGAATATCGTTATCCCAGTCGATTTTGGGAAAGGTGGCTTTTGCCGCCTTGACGATGGGCACAATGCGGCGTTCGTTGAGGGCGTCGTTATAACCGGCGAGTTCAGCCGTGCCGGCCACGCGCAGGCGGTCGCCCAGCCTTGTATAGACGATCTTGCGGTTGCCGTCGGTGATGCTGCCCTGCGGCGAAAATTCGTTGGCGGCGACGGTGATGCTGTAGCCTTTCATCGGATAAACGGGAATGTCGATGCCGATGCGGCGCAGGAAAACCGAGCTGTAGGAACCGAGCGCCATGACGTAGGCGTCGGCTTCGAAATCGCCACGGTCGGTGACGGCGGCGGTGACGCGGCCGTTCTCGGTGCGCAAGCCTTCGACCGAAAGGCCGTAATGGAATTTGGCAGCATAGCGTTCGGCGGCGATTTTAGACAGCGCGGTGCTGTAAAGGTGCGTGTCGCCGCATTCGTCGCGGTAGGCGTGGATGCCGCCGACGATGGAAGCGGGAGAATGCGCCAGCGCCGGTTCCAGCGCCAGGCATTCCTGGCGGCCCAGCACGCGGTGTTCGCCGCCGAATTTGGCCTGGAAATCGCTGTGGCGCTTGGCGTGGTCGAAATCTTTTTCCGAACCGGCGATATGCAGCACGCCGTGCGTACTATAATCAAACGCGATGCCGGTTTCTTTACGCAGCGCGTCCATTTTTCGGCGGCTGTAGAGGCCGAGTCGCAGCAGCGTGACGCAGTTGGCGCGCGCGTGCTCGGGCGTGCAGTTGAGCAGGAATTTGACGCCCCAGCGCAGCATCTGCCAGTCGGCGCGCAGCCGGAACACCAGCGGCGATTCGGGGTCGAGCAGCCATCCGGGGAGTTTGGGCAATACATGGTGCGTCGCCCACGGTTCGGCGGCGTTGTAGGAAAGTTGACCGCCGGTGGCAAAACTGCACTCGCGGCCGCTTTCCGGCTGGCGGTCGAGGACGGTGACCTGATGGCCACGTTTTCCTAATTCATACGCGGCGGTTACACCTACCACGCCGGAGCCGAGGACAAGAATTTTCATGCCTTAGACACTGTTTACAGATATTTTATACGACTGCGTTGCTGTTTTGGCGGCGCAGCCCGCTAGGCAAGGCGCGCCGGCCATAGTGCGTGCTACGGACAAGTGCCTTAACGACGCGGATGCCCGCCAAAACGCAACCCGAAGGGACGGTTGGATTTTGAAAATGGCGTTGTCAGAAGGCTTAACCGTAGTTCCGGCTACGCTCTTCGCCTTCTTCCTAGCCATTTTCAAAATCCATTCCGTCGCAGGCATATAAAATATCTGTAAACAGTGTCTCAATTGATAATCACGGGGCAAGGGGTTTGTCTAATGGAAATTATCCCTTCATAAGGGCTGTAATCTTCTTCACTGCCACAAAACTGTAACAAATCTCTGGTATAATTGGGGTAATCGGGGAATGTTCATCTTTTGTTAAGCAACCTATTGTAAATACTACTAAAGGAGATTTTATGGCCGGTTCGGGAAGGCTGCAGTCGGATCCGTTGTTTCAGGGGCTCACGCGGCCGACGATGATTTTGGGCGTCAGCTACATGTATTTCGTCATCAACGCCGCCATCAGTATGATCTGCTTCATCAACATGCAGAGCTTCAAGATATTGCTGATCGTGGCGCCGACCGTGCATTTGATCGGCTACCTCATCTGCCTTAAGGAGCCGCGCGCGATCGAGCTTTTCCTGATTAAAATCAACAAAGGCTACAAATGCATCAACCGGGGATTCCATGGTTATACCAATTCGTATGATCCTTATTGAACCAAGCCCCGCCGAATGGCGGGGCCCGGTTCAATCATGCATGATATAAATGGAAAAAATTATGATCGCATTTATAGAGCACAGTAGATACCGGACCCCGCAATGCGCCCGCATTGCATGCGGGCTTATGCGGGGCTGGGCATGAAAATCAACCTTCAGAAACGCAAAGCGCAGAAAGCCAGCTATTCCGGTCTGGAAGTGTCGGAGGCGGCGTTCATCCCGTATGAATATCACTGGGACCGTGAGACGATCATCACCAAGAAAAAAGAATTCCTGCAGGTCATAAAGCTCGACGGATTTTCGTTCGAGACCGCCGACGACGAAGACGTCGATATGAAAAAAATGGTGCGCAATTCGCTCCTGAAATCCATGGCCGACGGCACGTTCGCCGTCTGGTTCCACACCATCCGCCGCCGCCAGAGCGCCTATCCCGGCGGCAAGCAGCCTCCCGGCTTTTCCGCCTATGTCGATAAATTGTGGCGTCAGAAGCACCAGTCGAAGGATTCGTACGTCAACGAGATTTACATCACCGTCGTGCGCAAGGCCGATACCAAAGGCGCGGCGAAAGTGCACCATTATCTCAAGAAAGCCACGGAAAGCAGCAACAAGGCGGCGCGCATCGACGCGCTGCGCGAAACGCAGAAGGAATTATCGGAAGCCACCAGCCGGTTGGTGGCGACGCTGAAAGATTACGGCGCGCGCCTCTTAAGCACATACGAAAACGAGAAGGGCGTATTTTCCGAGCCGCTGGAATTTCTGGCCAAGATCGTCAATTGCGGCTTCTCGCAGCCGATACGCTACACCGCCACCAATCTGGCGCACGCGCTGCCGATTTACCGACTTTATTTCGGCGACCGCGCCATCGAGGTTTCCGGCGCACCGAAAAAACGTTTCGCCGGCATCATCAGCATCAAGGAATACGCACCGGCGACGGCGGCCGGATTGCTCGACGGGTTTTTGCAATTGCCGTTCGAATTCGTCATCGCGCAATCGTTCACCTTCCACAACCGCTCGGTCAATATCGGTCGCATGCAGATCCGCCAGCGCCGGATGATGGCCGCTGAGGACGCCGCCATCTCGCAGATCGCCGAAATCTCCGATGCGCTCGACATGGCGATGAGCGGCCACGTCGCCTTCGGCCCGCACCACATGACGGTGATGTGCTTCGAGGAAAGCCTGCCGGAGCTGGAAAAAGTGCTGTCGCAGGCCATCGCCGAGCTGGTCAATCTCGGCATCAACCCGGTGCGCGAGAAATTCGTGATGGAGCCGGCGTATTGGGCGCAGCTGCCGGCGAATTTTGAATACATCGCGCGTGGAGCTGACATCAGCACCATGAATCTGGCCGGCTTCGCGTCGCTGCACAATTATCCTACCGGAAAAATAAACAACAACCATTGGGGCGATGCGGTGACGGTGTTCGATACCTCGTCGGGTACGCCGTATTTCTTCAATTTCCACAACCGCGACGTTGGCCACACCACCATCATCGGCCCGACCGGCGCCGGTAAAACCGTGCTGCTCAATTTCCTTTGCGCGCAGGCGCAGAAATTCAATTGCCGCATGTTCTTTTTTGATAAGGATCGCGGCGCCGAGATTTTCGTGCGCGCCATCGGCGGCAATTACACCATTATCGAGCCGGGCAAGCGCTGCCATTTCAATCCGCTGCAACTTCCCGACACGCCGGAGAACCGGACGTTCCTCGCCGAATGGCTACACTCGCTCGTTACCGTGCATGACGAGCCGTTCACCGCCGAGGATATGGAACGCATCAACGAAGCCGTGCGCGGCAATTACAAGCTCGACAGGAAAGACCGCATCCTTCGCAACATCGCGCCGTTCCTTGGTCTGGAAGGGCCGGGCACGATCGCCGGCCGGCTCAAGATGTGGCATTCGGACGGTCCGTATGCCGGCCTCTTTGATAACGACACCGATAGGATCGATTTCGGCGTTGGCAATTCCTTCGGCTTTGAAATGGGTGAAGTGCTGAAGGAGCGCGTGAGCCTGGAGCCGACGCTGCTCTACCTGTTCCACCGCATCTCGCTGTCGCTCGACGGAACGCCGACCATCATCGTGCTCGACGAAGCGTGGGCGCTGATCGACAACAAAATTTTCGGTGGCCGTATCCGCGACTGGCTGAAGACGCTGCGTAAACTGAACGGCATGGTTGTGTTCGCAACACAGAGCGTCGAGGATGCCACCAACAGCGCCATCTCGGAAACGCTGATCCAGCAGACGGCGACGCAGATTTTTCTGCCAAATCCAAAAGCCACGGACGCTTACAGAAAAGCGTTCATGGTTAGCGATCGCGAATTCAATTTGCTCAAGACCACCGATCCCGGCAGCCGGTATTTCTTGGTCAAGCAGGGCAAGGACGTGGTGGTGGCCAGAATCGATCTGATGGGCATGGATGATGTGATTCATGTGCTGTCGGCGCGCGCGGAAACGGTAGGCATACTGGATGAAATACGCCGCGAAGTCGGCGATGCGCCGGAAGCGTGGATGAGTATTTTTCAAGAACGTATGAAGCTGGAGAAAGAAAAATTTGCTGCCAAGGACCCTAAAAAACAATTTTCGTCTTAGCCTGTGGCTGAGCGTAGTCGGGCTGGCAATTCTGCTGCTTTTCCCGTTGCCGTCGTACGCCTACAATTTCAATCCGCCCGATCCTAACTGGCAGGGTGTGTGCCCCTCGCTTCCCGGATTCACGCAGCGCATCGTCGTCTGCATCACCAGCACGGTGCTTGCGGCCGCCAATGCTTTTCTGGCGCCGTTCATGGCGTATATGTACGGCACGCTGGCCGCCATCATCACCATCGCCATTGCCGCCTGGGGCATCATGATGGCGACCGGAAAGATGCGGTTCGTGGTACGGCTCGGCGCCGTACTGTTAGTGAAGATCGGCGTACTGGTGATGCTCTTTACCGGTGTGGCGTTTAATTTTCAGTATCTCTTCGGCGCGCTGCTCGATGCGATGGGCGAATTGCTGGCCGTGGTCACCAATTACGTCGACGTGAACCCTTATTTCTCCAGTGCCTGCCAGACCTATGCCGGAGCGCCGCCGGCAGATCCCACCCGGCTGGTCTGGTATCGCGTCGATTGCGTGCTCGATAGTTTGGTGGGTGGTATTTTCACTCCCGTTTCGAGCGGCATCGGCGGATTTTTCCTGGCCTGCGTACTTTCCAGCGCCGCCGGTTTCTTCGTCGGATCCTTGGGATTTCTCCTTATCATCCAGGTATTGTTCGCCATCGTCCGCGCCGTCTATATCTTCATCATGTCGTACCTGGCGCTGGCGATCATGGCCATAATCGCCCCTATCTTCCTGCCGCTGATGCTGCTGCGCGTCACCAAAGGCTACTTTGAAAAATGGTTGAAATTGACGCTGGGATTCATCATTCAGCCTATTTTCCTGTTTACGTACCTGGCCATGCTGCTGGCGGCGTTCGATGCCGTGGTCTATAGCGGGCCGTATTCTCTCTACAATGTGCTGGTCGGCGGCGATCCCGATTCGGACTACCATACCCATCCGGATCAGTTCAGGATCGGTAATTATTTAACCAGCAAGGCGGCGTATTCCGAGAAATCGCATGGCAACTATGCCGTCAATATCGATTCCTATCATGCCACCAAGCCGTGCCCGCCGGGAACGCCATGCTCGCTGGTGCTGGACAAGATACAGACCGGAGTGCTCGATAAACTGCCCGAAGCCACGACTCAGGGCTGCGATGCCGACAACCCCGATCCCAACCAGAATTGCGACTGGAATAAAAATTTCTGGAAAGCCGGCGGTGCCAAGAATATTTATGAACATCTGGGATTAGGCACATGGTTTTTTTCAGTGGATATGCCGTCTCAGGTCGTGGACTGGGAATGGATGGCCTGTGTTGTCAATCAGCCGGCCGGGAATTCGGCGTGCACGGATCTTGACGTCGGTGCCAGCATCACCCGCGGCTATATCATCACCGCGTTTCTTTCCCTAATCATGGCGGTGGCCGTGACCTATATCTTCATGATGATGTTGGAATTCCTGCCCTTTATCGGCAGCGGTGTTGTTGGCGACGTGCTGGCGACGCCGACCTTTGGTTCCGGGTCGCTTTCTCCGCCGGGCGCCGGCATGGTCAATAATTTGCGCGGCAAGCTGATGGGGGGAACGTAAGATGAAATACGCCCGCCTCTCATTTTTCAGCCTGGCGTTCCTGTTGTGCCTCCCGGCGGCAGCCTTTGCCGCCAGCACGCTCGATCAGTGGTGCGGGTCGAATGTTGGTTGGCGGCCAGACTGGAATCAGATAACTACCAAACTTTCTTCATGCATGATAGGCAACATTTATGGCGCCACATTGCAGATCATATCGCAGCTTTCGGCCTATATGATGCCAATAGTATCGGCGATGCTGGTGTTGGCGATCGCACGGTTCGGCATGCAGATGCTCGGTGGCAAGGCGACCTCATGGCACCACGGCGTCAGCGTGCTGTTGCGTTTTGGGCTGGTGATTTGGTTCATCACCAATGCAACGGCCTTAGCGACGGGTATATTCCGGGTGGAAGAACACTTAATTGTTTTGGTGAGCGGTTCCATTGGCGGCGGCGGCTTGGGATCGTTTTTTGCGTGGATAGATCAATCGATACTGGGGCGCATCATCGGCTTTGGCCACGTCTCCACCGGGCAGAATATGCAAAGAGGTTTGATGGGACTGATAGGAGCCGCCATGCTTTCGTCCACCGTGGGAACGATGCTGTTCGTGGCCGGCATATCCGCCATTATTAATGTGCTGCTGTTTGTTTTCCGTCTGATGTTCATTTACATACTCTCTTTTGCCGCCATAGGATTTTTGCTGGCGATTTCCATATTTATCGTGCCGATGGCGCTGTTTTTATACACTGAACGTTATTTCATCAAATGGCTGGATACGCTGTTTGCGACGATGCTGGTGCCGATATTGATCGCCGGCACGATGTGGTTGTTTATCCCCTTTTTCATTGAGATGGTGGAGAATATTTTTTACTCTATTTGCCAGGGAAGTTGTCACTATGCGCCGCAAAATACGGATTTCAGCCCCTACTGGAAGAGTAACCAGCCGCAGTTCAGCTGGATGATACCGAGCGATCCCAATATGGCGGCGCGGCTACAGAAAGCGTCGGGTGAAAACAATGTCGGCACGCCGGCGGTGCAGACGTTTATCAATCCCGCTGCTCGCCGCGCACACGACGCCAGCAGCTTCAGCACGCCCGGCATTGATTTCGGCCCCAATAACATTAGTATCATGCAGAAAGTGATTTTTGCCTTCATTCAACTGTGGATATACACCTCCTTTCTTAAGACGCTGATCAACCAGATACCGAATATTGCCGATAACATCGCCAATGCCCGAAGCGGCATTACCATGCGGCCGTCGAATATGGAGCAAAGCGTCAGGCAGGGCTGGCAAAAAATGCAGTCGCGGTTGACAAAGGGGGCGTTAGGATAATGATTACAAACATCATGCACCGGTGGTTAAAACATACGGCATCGTGGCGTCTTTTATTCGCCGTGATCGGCTTATGCGTCTTCATGGCATTGCCCGTTCTGGCGCAAACCAGCCAGCCGGCGGATGTTTGCACCGACGGCCCGCAATTCACTACCGACGTTCCTGCCGGCACGCCCGGCCTGATTACGTCCGTTGCCACCGGTGTGCAGACGGTGATGATGGGGCTTTCGGAGGCGATGTTTACCGGCATCGTTGGCGACGGCTCTTTTACCAGCGCGGCGCAGGCGGCGCTCACGCTCTATATCGCCATCTACGGCATATTATTCACTTTCGGCATGACGGAAATCACCGTCTTCGATTTTATCACGCGCATGATGAAAGTCGGCATCATTGTCATTTTATTGTCTGATTCCGCGTGGTGGTTCTTCAGTAATTATGTCGTGATTTTCTTCAATACGGCAACTGATGAGCTGATCAACAAGGTAAGCTCCATCGCCTTCGGCACCTTGGTGCCGATTCCGGCCGATTGTGCCAACGGTTTCTGCACCGGGCCGCTTGCCGTGCTCGATCAGGCGGTGAGCAAGGCGCTTTCGGCGAATATGTGGGTGCATCTGGCGGCAACGACATTTACCTCGCCGTATGGTCTGGCGCATTCCCTGCTGATGGGCATCGCCTTGTGGTCATTCTTGGGCACGTTGCTGACCGGCATCTGGGTGTATTTGATGTCACTGGTGATACGCGGGCTCCTGTTCGGGCTTGCCCCCATTTTTCTCGTCTGCCTCATGTTCAACCGCACGCGCCACCTGTTCGACGGCTGGCTGAATCAGGTCATCAACGCCTGCCTGCAGCCGATATTGCTGTTTACGTTCTTCGCCTTCTTCCTGGTGCTGGTGCAATCTTCCATCGATCGGATTATCAACGTGCCGGTCTGCTGGACGGAAGCCAGCGAAAGCATGCGCGGCACGCCGTTCAACTTCCATTTCTGGCGGTATAAAATATGCAACCCGACGGCTACGACCGGTGCGGTATGCACGGCGCCTGGCGGCGCCAGCGGCCGTTATGAACCTTACGGCGGGTCGTGGGGATGGAACGGCGCCGCCGGCGGTGGCCCGACATTCCCCATCGATATCGTCGACGTGCTGATATTCTTCATTTTGGCCGAGCTCGGCAAGCGATTCAGTCAGGTGGTGCTGATGATTGCGCGAGATCTGGCCGGCGCTGCGACCGATCTGTCCAGCCAGAATCCGTTCGACGAAATGTTTAATTTCCGTGGCGGCAGGGGTGGTCATGGCGGCGCCGGTGCGGCTGGTGCGCGCGTCAACCCCGATGGCACGCGCGGTGGAGGTGGTGGTGCTCCCGGCGTCCCGGCCGCGCCGCCGGGTACCGGCGTTTCGGCCAAAGGTCAGGCATCCCCGACCGTCGGTGTCAGATAGGAATAAAACAGAATGCTATTGCTATTATGCCGCAGGTTATTAAAATGCAGGGCATGACGCACACACGCACGATACGATTTCTTTTGGTTGCGGTTACGTTCACGCTGCTCGGCGGTTGCTCGAATCCGGTGGAGGATTTGAAAAGTCCCTGCGTGGGTACGGACGACAGCCCCTGCGTTCATCGGCCGGTGAACACCGGTTTGTCCAGCTAGGCTATCTTCCTTCCTTATGCGCTTCCTGCGCCAGTTTTTCCAGTTCTTCCGACGGCAGTGTTGCGTCGCGCACGCCTTCCTGTCCGGGCAGCCATACCAGTTGTAATTTTTTCGGGTCGCGGGCGAAGATGCGTTCTTCGGTGACCATGCCGAGGTTAGGTGGGATATTATTTTTGGCTAATCCGACGATGGTGTAAGGGCCATCGCGGCAGATGCCGATGACGACGCGCGGGCGGTCAACGAACACCTGCGATCCGCGTAACATGTCGATGACCTCGCGCGTGGATTTGGGATAAGCGCCTTTTTGCAAATGATGCACGACGACGATGGCGGTATTTTTTTTCAGCGCGAATTCCTCCAGCGCTTCGAAAAAATTGCTGACGGTGGCGCTGTCATCTTCGTCGCCGGTAAGGTATTTACACGCCGGGTCGATAACCATCAGCGGCACGTCCGGTATTTTTTGCAGGCGTTTTAGATGCTCGCCGAAACTTTCATTCTCGTTGAAATCGGTGCGCTGGAACATCAGCCGCGAGGCGCGCCCCTTGGGGTCGAAGATGGCGGCGCGGGCATTGATGATCGGCGGGCCGTCCTCGCCGGAGAAATAGACGCAGATGCCACGGCATTTTTCAATCGCCAGCCTCTGTCCCAGCCAGCGCGGCGCTTCCTCGCCCGGATCGTAATCGGTAGCGGCCATAACGCAGAGCTGGTGCGCCAGGCTGCTTTTGCCGCTGCCGCCGGAGCCGGCGAGGAGGGTGACGCTGCCGCGCGGCACAAGGCCGGGCACCAGGAATTCGAACATTTCGTCGGCGTCTTTTCGCATCGGGCCGGTGGCGTCGAACAGGCTGACGTCGCGGGCGACCAGCCCGAAGAAGTTGAGGTTGCGGGCGACGTCGTCGGGATTGATGCCGAATTTTTTATAGAGCGAGTGATGGCGTTCATAGGCGTTCCAGCAATAGGCGGCGTCGAGCACTTTTTGTACGTTGATGGCGCTCTCGCGCACGATCTTGTCGCCGGACGTGCCGCCGCTCAGCACGTTTTTTGGAAACAAATCGCCGATGCTGGGATGCTGGAACAGGCCGTTATTGGTGAGGTAAGCGAGGCCGGATAGCATGTAATAGGGCGCGTAGGCGGGGCTGTGGATGTCGGCGATGTCGTAAAGCTCCTGGCAGCCGGTGACGGTTTTCTTGTCTGTTGTGGCAGGTTGCGCGTCCTGGCAGATGCCGATGATTTTGAGCCCGGCGCGCGCGTTATCGCCGCGATGGAAGGGACTGGCCTGCACGCCGATTTCCCACAGCCGGTCGGCGGATTCGTTTTTCAGCACGTCGACGCCAAGGCACAGCGACGTCGACCAGACGATGCCCGATCCCAGCGGCCGGTATTCGCCGTTGGCGTTTTTGGTATGTACGATGGGATTGAGCAGGAGCGATGTGTTGGGAAGCTCGCCATTGTTGTAATGGGTAAGTATTTGCTGTACGGCGGCGCTGATATCCTCCGGTCCGAACCAGAATATGACGCCGGGCTCCTTGGCGCGGAACGGCACCTGCGTTTCGCAGGAATAGAGGCACATATGGCCTTCCAGACCGGCAGCATGCTGCGCCGACCACAGGAGGGCGAGTTCCGTGGTAAGAAGCTGTTGGAGATTTTCCGGCGGGGCAGTCATTGCGTAAGTCTGTATAAGCGATAATATGTGGATTCTGTATCCATTATATAGTCCTTCAGAGGTTAAAATACAATGAAGCAGGCGGCGTGTTGCCTCACCATTCCTGCCGAGATGCCGTTCCTGCATACGCTGGCGGCGTGGATGCTCGATCGTTATAAAAACGACGATAGCGGTCTGGCACAGCTTCTGGTGCTGCTGCCCAACCGCCGCGCTTGCCGGGCGTTGCAGGAAACCTTCCTCGCACTCACCGGCGGTAAGCCGATGATCCTGCCGCGCATCCGCCCCATCGGCGACCTCGAGGAAAACGACCTGCCGTCGGATTTATTGGCCGGGTTGATGATGCCGGATCTGCCGCCGGCCATTGCGTCCGAGCGTCGGCTGATGCTGCTTTCGCGGCTGGTGATGCAGTTTTCCCGACATACGCCGTCGCAGGCGATGGCGCTTTCGCAGCAGCTCGCGCGCTTCCTCGACGACATGACGCAGGAACATCTCGATATGCAGGCGCTCAAAAAATTAGCGCCGCAGGAATTGGCGCAGCATTGGCAGCAGACGCTCGATTTTCTGGAGATCGTTTCCCGGCATTGGCCGAAGGTGCTTGAAAGCGAAGGCGTGATCGACGCCGCCGATCGCCGCAACCGTTTGCTGCTGGCGCTGGCGGCGCACTGGCAGCGCCATCCGCCCGGCCATCCTGTCATCGCCGCCGGGTCGACTGGCACGCAGCCGGCCACCGCCGCGCTGCTCTCGGTTATCGCGCGCCTGCCGCACGGTCAGGTGATTCTGCCCGGGCTCGACCAGGACATGCCGGACAGCGAATGGGATGTGGTGGAAGCCACGCATCCGCAATATGCGCTGAAGCAGTTATTGGAACGGATGGAGTGTGCAAGGAACGCGGTGGGAATTTTGCCTTCTGAATTTTTAAAGAAAGAAAGAATTCAATGCCTGCGTGCCGTATTGCAGCCGCCGCAGGCCACGGCCGGTTGGGCGGCGGCGGAAATCCCGCTCTCGGCGGGCATGAAAAACGTACGGTTGCTGGCGGCGGATACGCCGCAGGACGAAGCGCGCATGATCGCGGTGACATTGCGCGAAGCGCTGGAGATTCCCGGGCGCACGGCGGCGCTGGTGACGCAAGACCGCGCGCTGGCGCGCATGGTGGTGGCGCAGATGCAACGTTTCGGGATCGCTGTCGATGATTCGGCCGGGCGGCCGCTTCTGGAAACGCCTGCGGCATGTTTGCTGCGGCTGGCGATAGAGATGATCGCTTCCGAGGCGGCGCCGGCGGATCTGCTTTCGGTGCTGCGTCATCCGCTGGCGGCGGCGGGCAGGGATTCCGCCGCATGCCGCCGGCTTTCGCGCATTCTCGAAAAAGAATATCTGCGCGGCGTGCGCCCGTCTTCCGGTTGGCAATCATTGGTCGAAACCGTCGACGGCAAACAGCAAAAAACACTACATGATTTGCTTGTAGCGATCGAGAAAAAAACCAAAACGCTTTCGGACCTGTTTGCCGCGAATAAACCAACGGCGCTTTCCGCATTATTGGAAGAGCATCTGCAATTGGCCGAGTGGCTGGCGTCGACCGACAATCAATCCGGCGACGAGATTCTATGGGTGGGCGATGACGGCAACCAGCTGGCGGAAGCGTTGGCGCGTATTGTGGAACATGCGGATGTTGTCACGAAAATAGATCCACGCGCGTATCCGGCATTTTTTGAATCGCTGCTGGCCACGCAAGTGTATCGTCCACGTTACGGATTTCATCCGCGTCTTTCCATCTTGAGTCCGATCGAGGCGCGGTTGCAGCGTTTCGACCGCGTGATTTTGGGCGGCCTCAACGAGGGCGTTTGGCCGGCGCATCCTGCCGCCGATCCGTGGATGAGCCGGCCGATGCGGGAAAAGTTGGATTTGCCGCCGCTTGAGCGCAGCATCGGTCAGGGCGCGCATGATTTTTATATGCTGGCCGCGGCGGAAGAGGTGTTCCTGACGCGTGCGCGAAAATCCGAAGGCGCGCCGACGATAGCGTCGCGCTGGCTGGTGCGGCTGGAGACATTGCTCAAAGGCAAAGACAGTAAAGTACTGGCGGCGATTTCCGATGGCGGCACATATGAACGCGCGGTGGCCGTGCTTGATGCGCCGGCGGAAATGCTTTCGCTTGCGCCGCCTAAGCCGCTACCGCCGCTGTCGGCACGGCCACGCGAGATCGGCGTCACCGATTTCGATCTCTGGCAGCGCGATCCTTACATCATTTACGCCAAGCGCGTGTTGAAACTAAAACCGCTCGATCCGCTGGATCAGGAGCCGGATCTGGCGGATTTCGGCACGCTGGTGCACGACGCGCTCAAACTTTTAGCCCGGCGTTTGCCGGATGTATTATCCTCGGATGCTTATGAGAAATTGATCGCCGCCGGGCGCGAAGTGTTTGCCGCCTATCATAATCGCCCGACGGTGATGTGCGTGTGGTGGCCGCGTTTTGAGGCGATGGCGGCGTGGGTGATCGCGCGTGAAGGTGAGCGGCGGTCGCGCAATATTTCCGTTCTCGCCGAGCAGGATATGCACTGGCAGGTGTCGCCGCAATTTGCGGTCAAGGCGCGCGTCGACCGTGTCGAGATCGATAAAAATCGCAGCGCCGCCGTCATTGATTACAAAACCGGCGTCGTGCCGACGCAAAAAGATTGGAAAAATGGATTGTCCAGTCAATTGCAACTGGAAGCGCTAATGCTGCTGGCGCACAAGCAGGCCGATAGTATTAGCGCGCTCGAATACTGGAAACTGTCCGGGCGTGAGGAGGATTGCGAAATCACGACGTTGGAAAATATTCCGGCGCTGCTTGCGCAGTGCCGGGAGCGGCTTGATAAACTGATTGCCGATTTTGGCGATTCGGCCGTACCGTTTGCGGCAGAGACGAATCCGTCGCTGCTGCCGCGCTACAACGATTACGAACATTTGACGCGCCGGAAAGAATGGGGAGAAGTTTAATGGACGTTCTTGGTTTGATCGTCGAGCCGCACCACGCGCTCATACAATTCGAGGCTGCGGTCGAGCAGGAAGCAGACGTAGCTGGGCAGGACGCCGTGCAGCACGCGGTTGTCGACGCGGCAGATGTCTTGGAAATCAAGCGAATAGCGGTGCGCGTCCTCGGCTGGAATTTTTCCCGAGAATACCGAGCGCTGCACCATCAGCCACGCCATGATCGACGACAGGCGCAGCGTGATGCGCGACATTTCGCAGGAATAGAGCGAGCGCAAATTGGAGTCGATATGTTCCTGGTCGTCCTTGCCGAACATATGAAAATACTCGTGCGCTTCGGCCAGAAGCTGCATCGTTTCATTGAAAATACCCGACATGAACACCACGTTGGGTGCTTGCGGGGTTGTGGTATGCGACATTCTATCGGTCATAATTTGGCCTTTTATACCCTCATTATACCGCAGTTTTCCTTGATTTTTTGTTAAATTTTTGTGTCATGACCGCACCGCATCCCCAGCCAAAAACAGTAAAAACAGCCGGTTACGAAGGTGATGCCCTCGACCCGGCGTCGTCGGTGTTCGTATCTGCCAATGCTGGTGCCGGAAAGACACAGCGGCTCTCAGACCGGGTTTTGAGCCTTTTATCGCATGGCGCTGCGCCGTCGAAAATTCTGTGCCTGACATTCACCAAGGCCGCCGCTGCCGAAATGTCGCAGCGCATCTTGGCTGAGCTTGGCACATGGGTGATGGCCGGCGATGACGCAATTTCCGAAAAACTCAAAAAATTATTATCGCGCGCGCCGGATAAAGCGACATTGGCGCGTGCACGCAGCCTGTTTGCCACCGTGCTTGAATCGCCGGAAGGCATACGCATCGAAACCGTGCACGGTTTCTGCCAGTCGCTGCTCATGCGGTTTCCGGTCGAGGCCGATGTCAGCCCGCATTTTACCGTCATGGAATCGCGCACGGCGCAGGAGATGCTGTGGGAATCGCGGCTGATGCTGTTCGATAAGGCGCGGCATCATCCGCCGCTGATGGCGGCGGTACGCGATCTGGCGTGCGGCGCCAGCGCTTCCGGCCTGCAAAGGCTGTTCGATGACATCGCCGACCAGAAAAACGATTTCGAGCAATTGTTCCAGCGCCCGGGCGGCCTCGATGCGGCGATAGGAGAATTGTGGGATTGTTTGAAAATGTCGCCGGATGTCAGCGTTTCCGCGTTGATAAAGAAACATTTTGTCTACGATGCGGTGACGGAGAAATCGCTGAAGCGCATTGCCGATATCTTGCTGACGCAGGAAAAACCCACCGACCGTAAAACCGGGAAGGGCTTGGCAGATTGGTTTATCTGCACGGATAAAGATTCCGTAGCCGTAAAAGAATATATAGAGCTGTTTCTCACTAAACAATATATCAAGCGCGCTCAAAGCGGTCTCTTTACCAAGAAAGGACTGACCGACGCGGCGCTGATAGAGCAATTATTGCAAGAACAGGAGCGCGTTGCCGCGTTTCACGAAGAGCGGCAGTCGCTGCTGCTGGCGCGGCTGAGCGAAGCCGCTATGCGCGTGGCGCAGGCATTTTTACAAATTTATAAGGAACGTAAAGCGGTTCATGCGCGCATGGATTACGACGATTTGATTCTGGCGGCGCGTGATTTGCTTTCGCGCCCCGGCATTTCGCCATGGGTGCTTTACAAGCTCGATGGCGGCATCGATCATGTGCTGGTCGATGAGGCGCAGGACACGAGCCCCGAGCAATGGGAAATCGTAAAGGCGCTGACGCAGGATTTCTTTGCCGGTGAAAGTAAGGGCGCGGCGGATCGCTCGCTGTTTATCGTCGGCGACGAGAAGCAATCCATTTTCGGTTTTCAGGGCGCCGATCCCAAAAAATTGGCGGAGATGCATAGTTATTTCAAGCAGCGCATCGAGAACGCGAAGCATACGGTGGTGGAGTTGCAGCTTAAGCATTCTCGCCGTTCAGTGCCGCAGGTGTTGGAGGCGGTGGATGCCGTCTTCGCCACGCCGCTGGCCCACACCGCCCACCGCGCCAATGACAACGGTCTGGTTGAAATCTGGCCGCTGGTGGAAGGCGATGAGGAAAAAAATATTACTCCCGAAACCGAGCTGGCGCGTGTGATTGCCGATACCGTTCACGGTTGGCTGAATGGCGGTTTGTGGCTGGAGGGGGAAGGGCGTGCCGTGCGTGCCGGCGATATTATGATCCTGCTGCGCAAGCGCGGTACGATGGCCGATCGCCTGGTGCGCGCGCTCAAGCGCAAGAATGTCCCGGTGGCGGGTATCGACCGCATGGTGCTTGGCGATAACCTCGCCGTGCAGGATTTAATCGCGCTGGGGCAATTTTTGCTGTTGCCGGAAGACGACCTGACATTGGCGGCGCTCTTAAAAAGCCCGATCGGCGATATCGGCGAGGATATTTTATTCGCGCTGGCCTATGATCGTGGCGACAAGAGCCTGTGGCAGCGGCTGGCGGATAATCAATCTTGCGCCGAGATTTATCAGTTACTGCACGGATTACGCGCCAAAGCCGATTATCTTCCTCCCTATGAGCTCTACGCGCATGCGCTGGATACGCTGGGCCTGCGCAAGAAAATAGTAGGCCGCATGGGTGGGGAATACGCTGATTCCATCGATGAATTTTTGTCGCAGTCGCTCTTGTACCAGCGCGAGAACGTTCCCAGCCTGCAGGGATTTTTGCACTGGCTCACGCATAGCAAGAGCGAAATCAAGCGCGACATGGAACAATCCGGCGACGCCGTGCGCGTGCTGACCGTGCATGGCGCGAAAGGTTTGGAGGCGCCGGTCGTTATCATGCCGGATACGGTCACCGCGCCGACGTTGAGAGAAACATTGCTCTGGCACGAGGGAGTACCGCTGTGGCTGCCGTCTTCCGGCGATGGCAACGCGCTTTATAAACGCCTGCGCGACGGCTTAAAACAGGACATGCTCGACGAATATCGCCGTTTGCTCTATGTGGCGATGACGCGCGCGCGCGACCGGCTTTATATCTGCGGCGCGACGGCAAAAGAAAAACCTCAGGAGCAATCTTGGTATTCCTTAGTGGAAAACGCGCTGAAGCCGCTGACGGAAATCTGCGATACGCCCACCGGCGACGGGTTCAGGCTGGGAATGTTATCTAGCAACCCTCTCCCTGACTCTCTCCCTTTAAAGGGAGAGGGAAGCGATGGCAAAGCCATCGCGGATGAGGGTTGTGATTTTATTTTTAAAGTATTGCCGCCGGAAAAATCGCCGCCGGCGCCGCTGACACCATCCGTGTTTGGTATCAGTCCGTCTGCCGCATCGCCGCTCGATAAAAACACTTACGCACGCGGGTTGTTGATTCATACTTTACTTCAGCATCTGCCGGAGGTGGAAACACAAAACCGCATGGCGCTGGCGGCGCGTTTGAGCACTTCCTTCCGTGACATGCTGGAGGGCGAACGCGAAGCCTGCGCACGGGAGGCGATTGCTTTGATGGAAAATCCGGCGTTTGCCGCAGTATTTTCCGCCGCGTCGTTGGCCGAGGTGCCGGTGACGGGCACCGTGCGCGTATCGGGCAGGGAGGTCACCATCTCCGGCCAGATCGACCGGTTGTGCATTTCCGACAACGAAATATGGGTTGTGGATTACAAGACCAACCGCACGCCGCCGGTGCAGGGCGAAGATGTGCCCGCCGCGTATCTCAGGCAAATGGCGCTTTACCGGCTGCTGCTCAAAGAAATTTATCCGGAAAAAAGCGTCCGGTGCGCGTTACTGTGGACGGCGGTGCCACGCATGGACATACTTGACGAATCGCTATTAGAGGACTTAGATATAAAATGAGCAACCAAGAGGGGGAATATGTCAGCACTGCACGTCAATGATAATGAGTTTGAACAAAAAGTTTTAAAAGCAAGCGGGCCGGTGCTCGTGGATTTTTGGGCGGAATGGTGCGGCCCTTGCCGCCAGATCGCACCGATCCTGGACGAAATCGCCGCCGAAAAAGCTGGTGCGCTGACCATCGCCAAAGTCAACATCGACAAGAACCCCGGCACGCCGCAGAAATACGGTGTGCGCGGCATTCCGACGCTGATCCTGTTCAAGGGCGGTCAGGCGGTATCGACCAAAGTCGGATCGCTGCCGAAGAGCAAACTGGTGGAGTGGATTAATTCCGTCATTGCCTGACATCGCTTCGCAGGTGGCGTGGCTCAAGGCCGATTTCGGCCTGCAGCCGGTTACGGCGGCGGAGATTGAGTTTTACCTGCGCGGCGCGGATGCGTGCGGCGGTATAAAGAAATTCTGGCAGGAAGTTTCCGCGCGGATTCCGTTGCAAAAATACGAGAAAGAACGCGGCCGCGAGCAATTCGAGATTGCGCTAACGCCGGTGGCCAATCCGCAAAAAACCGCAGGCGATATCGGCACGCTGAAAACCATCATTAGCGATACCGCAAAAAAATACGGCATGACTGCCGATTTTGCCGCCAAGCCCTTTCCCGACCAGCCCGGCAGCGGGTTGCATATCCATATTCATCTGGAAGATGCCGGCGGAAAAAATGTTTTTTATAAAGATGATTCCGCCATCAGCGATGCGCTGAAATGGAGTATCGGCGGGTTGCTCGCGTGGCTACCGGAAACGATGCCGGTGTTTGCGCCGTATAAGGAATCCTATGCGCGGTTTGCCGCCGGCGGTAACGCGCCGACGACGGTAAGCTGGGGCGCCAACAACCGCACGGTGGCGATCCGCCTGCCGGACGCGCCGCACGACAACAAACATATCGAGCATCGCGTCGCCGGTGCCGATGCCGATCCTAAAAGCGTGATGGAAAATATTTTAGCGGCGATACATTACGGGTTGCAGAATCAATGCGACCCCGGCGCGCAAGTTTACGGCGACGCTAGTTTGGCGCAATATGATTTGCCGAAATTGCCGCAGACGCTGGAAGAGGCGCTGGCGAAAGCTAGCCCCACAGGCCGTCGGTCAGCGAGATAATAAATTTTTCCGCCGCCTTGGCGGCTTCTTTCTTGGTTTTCTTTTTTGACAGCATATCGACCAGCGCCGAGCCGACGACGGCGGCATCAGAGAAGCGCGCGATTTTCTGCACCTGCTCCATCGTTTTGATGCCAAAGCCCACCGCTATCGGCAGATCGGTGAATTCGCGTACATAGTTCACCTGTTCTTCCAGCACGCGCATGTCGGCGCTTTTCGCGCCGGTGACTCCGGTGACGGAGATATAATAAATATAGCCGCTGGCCGATTCGGTGAGGAGCGGCAGGCGGTTGGTGTCGCTGGTGGGCGCCACCAGACGGATGAGTTTCAGGCCGTATTGGTCGAGGTGAGGGCGGATGTCGCGTTCCTCTTCCGGCGGCAGGTCGACGATGATGACGCCGTCGACGCCAGCACGCGCGGCAGCCTTACAGAATTTCTGCTCGCCGAAACGGTAAATCGGGTTGTAATAGCCCATCAGGATCACCGGCGTTTTTTTATCGTTTTTGCGGAATTCGGCGACGGTTTTTAAAATACCGGCGATGGTGGTGCCGCTTTTCAGTGCGCGATTGCCTGCAGCCTGTATCACCGGCCCGTCGGCCATCGGGTCGGAAAACGGCATGCCGATCTCGATGATGTCGCCGCCGCTGGCCGCCAGTGCTTCCAGTAACGTTGCTGTCGTCGCCAAATCCGGGTCGCCGCCCATGATGAACGGTATCAACGCCGCGCGGTTGATATCGAGCAGCTTGGCGAATGTTTTTTCGATGCGGTCGGTCATAATTTCACCCCCAGCATCTTGGCGACGGTGAATATATCCTTATCGCCGCGGCCGCAGACATTGACGACGATTAGGTGGTCTTTGGGCAATTTGGGGGCAATTTTTGTGACATGCGCCAGCGCATGCGCCGGCTCCAGCGCCGGGATGATGCCCTCCAGCTTCGATACCAGTTGGAAGGCTTTGAGCGCTTCCTTGTCGGTGATGGCGGCGTAGGTGACGCGGCCGGTGTCGTGCAGCCACGCATGTTCTGGGCCGACACCGGGGTAATCCAATCCGGCTGAGATCGAATGCGTTTCGGTGATCTGGCCTTCGTCGTCTTGCAGCAAATAGCTGCGGCAGCCATGCAGTACGCCGGGTTGGCCGCGGTTGATCGAGGCGGCATGTTTATCGGTATTGAGCCCTTCGCCTGCCGCTTCGACGCCGATCATGGCCACACCCGGCTCATCCAAGAACGGGTGGAAGAGGCCAATGGCGTTGCTGCCGCCGCCGATGCAGGCAACCAGCGTATCCGGCAGGCGATTTTCCGCCGCCACCATCTGCTCGCGCGTCTCGCGGCCGATGACGGACTGTAACTCGCGCACCATCACCGGATAAGGATGCGGACCGGCGGCGGTGCCAATCAAATAGAACGTATCTTTGACGTTGCTCACCCAGTCGCGTAGCGCTTCGTTCATGGCATCTTTCAGCGTCTTGGAGCCGGAGGTAACCGGAATGACTTCCGCGCCCAGCAGTTTCATGCGGAAAACGTTGGGCATCTGGCGCTGGATGTCGGCCTCGCCCATGTAGATGACGCATTTAAGGTTGAACAGCGCGCAGACGGTGGCGGTGGCCACACCATGCTGCCCGGCGCCGGTCTCGGCGATGATGCGCTTTTTCCCTAATCGCTTCGCCAGCAGCGCCTGACCGATGCAATTATTGATTTTGTGCGCGCCGGTGTGGTTCAACTCATCGCGTTTGAAATAAATCTTCGCGCCGCCGCAATGCTCGGTCAACCGCGCCGCATGGTAAAGCGCGCTGGGGCGGCCGATGTAATGCTCGTTGTAATAGGCTAGCTCTTTCTTGAAATGCGGATCGTTCTTAAGCGCGTTCCAGCCGCGCTCGACTTCCAGCACCAGCGGCATCAGCGTCTCGGCGACGTAGCGACCGCCGTAATGGCCGAAATGCCCGCGCGCATCGGGAAATAACATATCCATTCTCATGTTCTGGCTGCCTTTATGAATGCTCCAATCAGTCCTGCATCTTTTACACCGGGCGCGCGCTCGACGCTAGAAGATACGTCGACCATCGTTGCGCCGCTTAAGCGAATCGCCTCGCCGACATTATCGGCGTTCAGGCCTCCGGATAAAAACCACGGTTTGGAAAATTGGCGATTTTTTAAAAGTGCCCAATCAAACGAAATACCGTTACCGCCGGGAAGCATACCCGGAAGTTCCGGCGCACGCGCATCGAATAACAACATATCCGCCACATCGCTATAGCGCATGGCGGAGGCGACATCGTCGGCGGTTTTGATGGGGATGCCTTTTATCAACTGGCAGCCGGGCAGCAATTTTCGGATGGCATGCAAACGTTCCGGCGTTTCTTTTCCGTGCAGTTGCAGCGCATCTGGTTTTAAAACGCCAGCGATGCGTTTGATCAGCGCGTCATCGGCATCGACCGCCACCGAGACCGATTGGATGGAAGCGGGGAGCAGCGCTTTTAGTTCTGCGGCGCGTTCGAGCGTAAGATGCCGTGGCGACGCCGGAAAATAAACGAATCCGGCATAATCCGCCTTGGCTTGAATCACGGCGTGGAGGGCGGCCTCATCTGTAAGCCCGCAGATTTTTATTTTGATGTTATTCATTTTCGTACTGCCGGAAGTGAGGTTCTTTGTTCCGCTTTCATGCCGCCGATTTCATTTTCGAGTGCCATGATGCGCCGTTTTGCCGCGCGCAGTTCGCGCGCATGGTGCAGGTACGACGCCAGCATCACCAATCCGGCAACGGCGGCGCCGAGCGTAGTGCACACCAGCGCCAGCAGAAATTTCGGTACTTCGATGTCGTAGGGCAGGGGGAATGCGCTGATTAAAACCGTTTCGCGGTTGACGATGGCAAAAGCGGCGAATGCCGCGCTGATGAATATAAGGAGGAGAAGTTTTATAAAACGCATATATAGTAATTGGAATTTCCAATTACCTGCTATTCCAACAACCTACCGATCAAGTCATCACCGGCGCTTTATTGATGCGCTCGCGAAGTTCTTTGCCGGTGCGGAAATAAATGGCGAAGCGTTCGCCGATATGGACTTCCTGGCCGTTTTTCGGGTTACGTGCTTTGCGCGCTTCACGTTTACGCACGGAGAAAGCGCCGAATCCCCTGAGCTCGACGCGACCGCCATCGACTAGCGTTTCGGAGATGCTGTCGAACACGGTGTTGACCAGCGTTTCGATATCGCGCTGATAAAGGTGCGGATATTTTTTCGACAAATGAAGAATCAATTCAGATTTCGTCATAGACATGCCTTTGAAAATAATGACTAAACTAGAAAGCAGGATGCCAGATTGCGCGCACGCCGTCAAGCGATACTCTGCTTTTGTTCAAGAAAAAGCCGGACATGCTTTGCGTCAGGCGCATAAGGAGGCTGTCTTCGGTCTCCGGCCTCACGTCCTTTATTTCAAGGTCCTTGCCGATATTCTTCTGGGTTTCGAGCCAGGCCACCGCTTCTTCTTCGCCGCCCAGAGCGTCGATCAGCTTGGTTTCCAGTGCCCGCTTGCCGCTATAGACGCGGCCGTCGGCCAGAAGCAATACCTGACCACGTGGCAGGTGGCGGCGTTCGGCGACCATATCGACGAAGCGGTCATGGAAGTCGTTGATGACTTCCTGTATCGAGCGCAGGGCTTCCGGCGAGGTTTTTTCGAGCGGGTTGGGTGATGCTTTGAGCGGGCCTGATTTGACTAGAATCGGCTTAATACCGAGCTTTTCAGCCATATCGGTGAATTCCGCCGTTTCGATCAATGCGCCGATCGATCCCGTGATCGTGCCTTCGCGGGCGACGATGTAATCCGAGCCGAGCGCCGTCATATATCCGGCCGAGGCGGTGACCGAGCGCATGACGGCCACCACGGGTTTTTTCTGTGCCAGCGCGCGCAGGCGCAAATAGGTTTCTTCGCCGCCGACAGCGCTGCCGCCCGGCGTATCCAGCCAGACGATCACGGCTTTGGCTTTGGGGTTATTGCCGACGTCTTCGAGCATCTCGTAAACCGCCGGGTCGTCTTCGATGATGCCGTCCATCGTCACGCGCGCAACGAAGGATTTTTCAATCGGTGAATGCATCGAGTTGCGTTCGACGACTGCCAGTAATGCCAGCACGCCAAACACCACCGTCAGGATGCGCCATTTATTGACCTGACTTTTGAGGTACAGACGGTCGATGAGGGTGTCGGCGTTGATGGTCATGCTGAGAGGGATGTGGGGATGTGGAGATATGGGGATGTGGAGATCATAGTTTCTTCCTTAAATTTACCAACATGCCAATAACGATATTATTTTCTTTTATCCAAGCCTGGTATGTCGGTTGATCAATGTATCCTAAATCGAAAGAATAATCGATCCAAAGTTCAGTTTCCGTTGCCGAACCAATCGCAATGGTTATAAAGCGTTTAAATTCGATTTTTGATTCGCTTTGTTTGGCAAAGCCCTCAAAAAGATTAGCGCAAACCGATTTACTGGCACGCCGCAGTTGCCCTGCTAACGCAAATTGCTCGATTTTGGGAAATTGAAGGCTGGCTTTATGGAGAATGAGAGAAAACGCATAAGCGCACTTAAAAACTGCCAAATCTTTAGCGCGCTTTACAAGTCTGGAAGATGTAGGGATTTCTTCTATCCTCACATCTCCACATCCCCACATCTCCACATCCATTTTTAGACTTTCTTTTTCTTTCCTTTATCCGTCTTCGCTTCATCCAGCGCAGCGCCCAGGATGTCGCCCAGCACGGCGCCGGAGGATTCGGAGCCATACTCGGCGATCGCCTTTTTGTGCTCTTCGGCTTCCATGGCTTTGATCGAGACACCGATCTTGCGGCTGGCGGGATCGACCGTCACCACTTTGGCGTCGACGCGGTCGCCGACGGCGAAGCGGTCGGGACGCTGTTCTTGCCGCTCGCGCGCCAGGTCGGACTTCTTGATGAAGCTCTGGATGTGATCGGTGACCTTGACCATGATGCCGTCGCCGCGCACTTCGGTGACGGTGCAGGTGAGGGTGGCGCCTTTCTTGATGCCATCGAGTTCGGCTTCGAACGGATCGCTGTCGAGCTGCTTGATGCCGAGGCTGATGCGTTCTTTTTCAACGTCAACGGCCAGGATCTTGGCTTTCACCTTGTCGCCTTTTTTGTAGTTTTTGATGGCAACGTCGCCGGCTTCTTTCCAGCTCAGGTCGGAATGATGCACCAGACCATCAATGTCACCGTCGAGGCCGACGAAGATGCCGAAATCGGTGATGTTGCGGATTTCGCCTTCAATGATGTCGCCCGGCTTGATCTTGGCGGCGTATTTCGCCCACGGGTTCTCTTCGCACTGCTTCATGCCGAGAGAAATGCGGTGCTTGGACGCGTCGATATCGAGCACGACGATGTTGACTTCCTGGCTGACCGACACCAGCTTCGACGGGTGCGCGTTCTTCTTGACCCAGGAGATTTCCGACACATGCACCAGGCCCTCGATGCCCGGCTCGAGTTCGACGAACGCGCCGTAATCGGTGATGTTGGTGATTTTGCCCTTGAGCTTGGCGCCGGTCGGGTACTTGGCGTCCGCGCCTTCCCAGGGGTTCTTCTCCAGCTGCTTCATGCCGAGCGACACGCGCTTGGTGGCGGTATCGAACTTGGTGACCATGACTTTCACCGTCTGGCCGAGCGAGAGCACTTCCGATGGGTGGCCGATGCGTTTCCACGAAATGTCGGTGACGTGCAGGAGCCCGTCGATACCGCCCATGTCGATGAACGCGCCGTAATCGGTGATGTTCTTGACCATGCCTTCGACGACCTGGCCTTCGGTGATTTTGCCGAGCAGTTCGTTGCGCTGTTCGACGCGCGATTCCTCAAGGATGGCGCGGCGCGAGACGACGATGTTGCCGCGTTTGCGATCCATTTTCAGGATCATGAACGGCTGCTTGATGTGCATGAGCGGGCCGACGTCGCGGATCGGGCGGATGTCGACCTGGCTGCCGGGCAGGAACGCCACGGCGCCCTGGATGTCCACGGTAAAGCCGCCTTTGACGCGGCCGAAGATGACGCCTTCGACGCGCTCGGCTTTGGCGCAGGCTTTTTCGAGATTGACCCACGATTCTTCGCGCAATGCTTTTTCGCGGCTGAGCACGGCTTCGCCGTGCTTGTTCTCGATGCGTTCTAAATAGACTTCTACTTCGTCGCCGACGCGCAGTTCCGGGTTGCCGGCGATGGTCTGGAATTCGCGCAGCGGCACGCGGCCTTCCGACTTCAGGCCGACATCGATGATGACGGTGTCTTTTTCAATGGCAACGACGAGGCCCTTGATGACGGCGCCTTCGATCTTGCCGGTGGATTTGATGGAATCTTCGAATAATGCGCCGAAATCTTCGATGGGGAAATCGGTGTCGGCGGTGTTGGTTGCTGCAAGAGCCATGGGGGTCTTTCTTAAGTCATCCCGATAATCTGGGGGCATGACATCGTGGTTGTGGAAGGTCAGCTGGCTTCCGGGTTAGACGAAAAAGGGGCGGCTGAATGCCCCTTACCTAAAAGGGAGGATACTTTTAGCCGGAAAATAGAGGAAATCAAGGGGTTTTTAGGGAATTTTTGGCTGTTGCGGCCTCAGTTACCGGTTTTTTCGTTCAATCGTCCCTTTCGCCTTCTCGAACACTGTGCTGGCGTCCATATCCGACGTATCGATGACAATGGCGTCATTCGCCGGTTTCAGCGGAGCGATGCTGCGCTGGGAGTCGCGTTCGTCACGCTCACGCAGATCTTCCAGCACGGAATCGAAGACGATTTCATAGCCCTGGCCGGAGAGTTCCTTGTGGCGGCGTTTGGCGCGTGCATACAAAGTAGCGGTGATAAAAAATTTGAAATCGGCGTCGGGACAAACCACCGTTCCGATATCGCGGCCGTCCAGCACCGCGCCTTTTTTACCGCGTGCGAAATTGCGCTGAAAATCGAGCAGGGCTTTTCGTACTTCCGGAAACGCTGAAACAATAGAGGCGGCCTGGCCGATGCGTTCCTGACGCAGGCGCGGATTGGCCAGATCGTCGGCATCGATATGCTCAGCCGCTGCGGCCGCCGCCTTTTTGTCGTGCGGGTCTTTGCCGCCGTAGACCAGCTTCATGCCGACGGCGCGATATAAACTTCCCGTATCGAGATATTCCAACCCGAAATGTTCCGCCAAACGGCGGGCGAGGGTGCCCTTGCCGGATGCAGCGGGGCCGTCGATGGCGATGATAAGTGGCGAGTGGCGAGTGGTGAGTGACGAGTAAGTAGAAGACATATCTTTTCTTGCCACTCGCCACTCGCCACTCGCCACTTCAATCTTTGCTCCCAGCCCATTCATCAACTCGACAAAATTCGGGAAGCTGGTGGCGATGGAAGAGGCGTCATCTATTTCCACCGGATTTTTTGCCGCCATGCCCATCACCAGCGCCGACATGGCGATGCGGTGGTCGAAGCGGGTATTGATGGTTGCGCCGCCTTTCGGTACGCCGCCCGTCACGTATAAACTATCGCCCTCGGCGCGGCATTCTACGCCGCAGGCGGAGAGCATTTCGATGATGGCGTTCAGGCGGTCACTTTCCTTGACGCGCAGTTCGGAAAGCCCGTGCATGACTGTCTCTCCTTGGGCGAAGGCGGCGGCCACGGCCAGTATCGGGTATTCGTCGATCATCGACGGCGCGCGCCCGGCGGGGACGGTGACGGCTTTGAGTGAACTCGATGCGACGGCAATATCCGCCACTTTTTCACCGGCGACGTCGCGCGTTTTCTTGAATTCGATCTTAGCGCCCATTTCTTTCAGCGCGGTGAATAATCCGGTGCGCAGCGGATTGATGCAGACATTTTTGATAAGAAGTTTCGAATCGGGGCAGATGAGTGCCGCCACCACCAAAAACGCGGCGGAAGAAGGGTCGCCCGGCACGGTAATCTCGCGGTCGGCGTAGCTTTGCCGCTGCTGGCCGGTGATGGATATCGTGTTATTCTTTGCGACTTTTACCTTAAAGCCGAAATATTTAAGCATGTTTTCGGTGTGGTCGCGCGTCGGCTCTTTTTCGACGACGGTGGTGGTGCCGCGCGTGTTGATGCCTGCCAGCAATATCGCCGATTTCACCTGCGCCGACGCCACCGGCAAATGGTAGGTGATCGGCAGCGTGTCGGCGGTGCCGGAGAGCACCAGCGGCAATTTTCCTCCCGAATGTGCGGCGATGCGCGCGCCCATTTCCGTCAGCGGCTCGATGACGCGCCCCATCGGTCGCGAGCGAAGCGATTCATCGCCGGTGAAGATGGTGGAAAAAGGGTAGGGTGTAAGCAGGCCCATCATCAGGCGGGCGCCGGTGCCGGCATTGCCCATGTCGAGCACGTCCTTGCTTTCGTGCAAGCCGCCGACGCCGACGCCTTTGACGATCCACGCCGTGGCATTTTTTTCGATATTAACACCCAGCGATTGCAGCGCCTTGGCGGTGCAGAGCACGTCTTCGCCTTCCAGAAGGCCGGTGATGTGCGTCGTTCCCAGCGCCTGCGAGGAAAGTATCAGCGCGCGATGCGAAATGGATTTATCGCCGGGGGCGGTGGCCTCACCCTGCAATCCGGAGGCGGGGTGTGAGGCGCAGGGATTATTCATCGCGGCTCGCGCAATACCAGGCACGGCTTTTGACCGTCGCCAGATCGGGGCAGAGGAAGCCTTTGAGCATGATGGCGGCGCTGAACAGCACCAACAATATAAACGTCATGGTGATGAAGCTATAAAATGCCTGGGTAAAATTGCTAAAAACATAGGTGGAAAGCCATTTTCCAATCGTGAGTTCTTCCGTGTTGCCGGTGCCGGTTTTATCGCTGAACGGGTTGCTTTTCGCCAGCGCCGGACCGGCGCCGAAGACGGCTGATTTGGTTTTCACCGCTTTTTTTGCGATAGGCGGCGCAGTCATGGTTGCCGCGGTTGTCGGCATGGAAGCGCGTATTGCCGCGGGTACGGCGGCATCCGGCGTTTCCGGCGGGAAATAAATCGAGAGCTGTTTTCCCTGTGTCGACGTGTTGACGAAACTGATGTTGAATGTTTCCGCATCGCCATCGGGCATGGTTTGCATGATTTGTTTCAGCATTCCGGCAAAGCGCAGGGCAGAGGTCAGGCGCTGGCTGATGTCGGCGCTATCGCTATGCATGATGTAGAGCTTGGACAGGGCAGGCTCATGGTAGACGCGCACTTCAAAGCCGTGTGCGGCCAGGACATCGTAAGCTAGCTTGGCTTCGCGCGCCGTGTTCAGCGTAAAAATATGTTGGGCGTCATTGCTGTTGGCGAGGGCGACCCTGCTGCATAACGCTTCCAATACCTCCTGGTAGGTAACGCTCATAGGCTCGATATATCCTGGTAGGCGACATTCATAAGCAACATAAGCAAGCTCCCATCCACCCCACTATTATCGTATAATATATATTATGTTAAATATAGATAACCCCATAGGCTATAGGTACTTACAACCTATAATATATGTGGTTATTCAATCTTACAATACGCTCGTCTATCATCCCTGCTTACTATATTTTGCCTTATCAAACAAACGAAAGAAATTTTCCGTCGTGGCGCGGGCGCACTCTTCTTCTGATATGCCTTTAACTTCAGCCAGCATCTTATTGGTATATACCGTATAAGACGGTTCATTGCGCTTACCGCGATATGGCATCGGCGCCAGATATGGCGCGTCGGTTTCGACCAATAACCTATCGAGCGGCACGTCTTTAATGGCCTCGCGCAAAGCAACCGAATTCTTAAAAGTAATGATGCCTGAAAGCGAGATAGTGAATCCTAATTGCACTGCTTTATCAGCAAGTTGTTTTGAAGAGCTAAAGCAATGCAATAACCCTTTAAATGGTCGTTTTTCCATCTCGGTAGAAAGCATTTCGGCCATGTCATTGTCGGCATCGCGTGAATGGACGATCAATGGCAATCCTGTTTCACGCGCCGCCGCGATATGTTCAAGGAAGCTGGCCGTCTGCGAGGGTTTATCGGTTTCCGGATAATGATAATCGAGTCCGGTTTCGCCGATGCCGATGACTTTCGGATTTTTGGTTTTCTCAACTAAGATTTTGGCGGGCGTCACCGGTGTTTTACCCGATTCGTTGGGATGCACGCCGACCGAGCAATAGACATTCTCGTATTTTTGCGCGATAGCATGCACCTCGTCGAATTCCGCCATGTCCGTGCAGATGGTTTGCATCACCTTAACCCCCGCTTCCCGCGCGCGGTCAATCACCGCGTCCAGGTCGTCCTTGAAATCGGGAAAATTGAGGTGGCAGTGGCTATCGACGAGCATTACGCCGCCTTCTCCACGAAGCGCGGGAACACGGCTTGCGGCGCCGGCAGCGGCGTGCCGGGCTTCAGCGAGAATGCATTGAGCTTGCCGGACGCGGCAAAATCGAAATTATAGGCATGGGTGAAAGCGCGCTGGTCTTTCGGCACTGCCAGCTGGTCGAGGATATTGGCCGCTGCCTGCGGCATGAACGGCTGCAGGAAAATGGAGAGGCAGCGTATGCCGTCGGCCAAATAATAAAGCACCGCGTTCATCAGCTCCATGTCGGTTTTCTTAAGTGTCCATGGCGCCTGGCGGTCGATATATTCATTCGCTCCCGCGGCGATATCGACCAGGCTGCCGATGATCTCATGGAAGCGGCAGTCGTGATATTGGCGCTCTACCTGTTTCGGCGTTGCTTTATCGGTGACGAGGAATTTGTCGATGAATGCCTTATCTTCCGGGCGCAGCTTACCCTGCTGGTACTCAGGCACCTTTCCTTCACAGTTTTTGGCGATCATCGACAGTGTGCGTTGGACAAGGTTGCCGATGTTATTGGCGAGTTCCGAATTGATGACGGTCACCATGCGCTCGCGGGAGAAATTTCCGTCGTTGCCGAACGGCACTTCGCGCAGCAGGAACCAGCGCGTTTGGTCCAAGCCGAATTCCTTCACTAAATCGGCGGGTGCGACGACGTTGCCCAGCGATTTGGACATTTTTTCGCCTTCGATGGTCCACCAGCCGTGCGCGAAGACACGCTTGGGGCAAGGGATTCCGGCCGCCATCAAAAACGCCGGCCAGTAGACCGCATGGAAGCGCAATATGTCTTTTCCCACCATGTGCAGATCCGCCGGCCAGAAGTTTTTCATATCCGGCGTCGTTTCGGGATACCCTACCCCCGATAGGTAATTGGCCAGCGCGTCGAGCCAGACATACATGATATGTTTCGGTGCGTCCGGCACCGGGATGCCCCACGAGAACGTCGTGCGCGAGATGGATAAATCTTTCAAGCCGCCTTTGACGAAACTGATGACTTCGTTGCGGCGCGAATCCGGGCCGATGAAATCGGGATTCTTGTCGTAAAACTCCAATAATTTGTCGCCGAACGCCGACAGCTTGAAAAAATAGCTGGGCTCTTCCACCCACTCGACATCGGCTCCGGTAGGCGCTTTGCCATTCACCAATTCGGATTCCTGATAATAAGCTTCGTCGCGCACGGCGTACCAGCCGGAATATTTTCCCAGATAGATATGCCCCTTCTCCGCCATCGCCTTCCATAGCGCCTGTGCGCCTTTCTTGTGGCGAGTTTCGGTGGTGCGGATGAAATCGTCGTTGCTGATATTCATCAGCGTGTTCATGTCGCGGAAATGCTGCGATACTTCGTCGGTGAACGCCTGCGGCTCGGTGCCTGCGCTCTTCGCCGATTTCTCGACCTTCTGGCCGTGCTCGTCGGTGCCGGTCAGGAATTTAACGTGATAGCCGTCGAGGCGCTTGAACCGCGCCAGCACGTCGCACGCCACCGATGTGTACGCATGGCCGATATGCGGCCGGTCGTTGACGTAGTAAATCGGCGTTGTGATATAGAAATGCTTGTGGCTCATGCAGCGGAACTTAGCACAAAACCTTCCGCATTCGCAATCGAGTGAAAGAAGAGGATGGCGACCTGCTTGTAATCGAGGTGCCGCGCGGTTGTTAGCGATAATTGTTCCTGTGCCTGTTGCCATTTGGCCGCCCAGGTGCCGGACGGGTACAGCGCCGCCAATTTTGACAGCGACGCACGATCATTTTCGCTGATAGGAACTACCGGAGTGCCCGCCGCTATTTTGGCCAGACGTTCCAATAGAACCAGTGCCAAGCGCGAAAACAGCAGAAACGGCGCATGTCCCTGCGCGCCGCCGAACTGCTCGGCGAAGGCGTGGATCTTCAGCGTATCGGGTGCGGGCAGGGTAGAAAGAATATCGATCATCTCGCCGTAATATTCGAGCGCCCCCTGCTCTTCGTATTCCGCTGCCAGGCCCGGCGATCCGCCTGATAATGTCGCCAGCGCGGCGCGGCGCTGATAATCCATGTCGGGATAAAGAACGCGCATAGCATCGTTAAAGTCCTCGCCGGCCAGCGGTTTCAGTTTCAGCATTGCCGCGCGTGAGCGGATGGTGGGCAGCAGCGCGCCCGGATTGTGCGAAATTAACAGCAGCACCGCCTGCTTCGGCGGCTCTTCGAGCATTTTCAAAATGGCATTGGCGGCGTTGACGTTGAGCGCGTCGGCGGAATCGATGATGACTACGCGCCAGTCGCTTTCGGCGGGCGTCAGCGACAGGAAATGGCCGACCTCCCTCGCCTGCTCGACCGTGATGATCGTCCCCTGCTCACCTTTTTTTTCATTGAACTCCGGTTCGATGACCAACAGGTCGGCATGCGCGCCGGTGGCGATGCGGCGGGCGTCGGCCGATAATATGTGCCGCGCAAACCGGAACGCCAGCGTCGCCTTGCCGATACCTTTCGGGCCGCTGATAATCCAGCCGTGCGCCAGCTTGCCGCTTTCGGCCTGACGCAGCCACTCGCGCTCGGCGGCATCGTGTCCGAAGAGATTTTGGTTAGTGCGCGGCGTCGGTTGTTCGTTCATAGGCGTACGCCCAGCCGCTGTCCGGCGGCGCTTAGGATTTTCATGTGCAATGTTTTGGGGTCTTGCGTGGCGTCGAGCACGATGCAGCGCTTGGGCTCGCGCGCGGCGATACTTAGGAATCCGGCGCGGATGCGGCGGTGGAAATCCATCGGCATTGCCTCGAAGCGTTTTTCGTCGTGCTTAAGGGCGTTAGCGCGTTTCAGGCCTTCCTGCGGGCTGATGTCTAGGATAAACGTTAAGTCCGGTACGAAATTTCCCAGCGTCAGCTTGTGCAACATCTGCACGTAATATTCCGATAAATCCTTGCCGACGCCCTGATAGACCAGCGTCGAATCGGCGAAGCGGTCGCAGATGACGTGCTTGCCCTCGGCCAGCGCCGGACGGATAAGTTTTTCCACATGCTCCAGCCGCGCCGCGTAAAATAATAATGTTTCCGTGGTCGATTGCCAGGCGTCTTCGGCGCCGGAAACCAGCAGTTGGCGGATGCGTTCGGCGCTTGGCGTCCCGCCCGGCTCGCGCGTGGCGACGTGCGGCAGATTTTTTGCCGCCAGCGCTTCGGTGAGCAGCTTGACCTGCGTCGACTTGCCGCTACCCTCGCCGCCCTCGAAGGTGATGAAGGTGCCTTTCATGCTGTTGGCTTACGGACGGATGATGCGTGCGTCGGGGACGCCGGCGCCGTGCACCTGGCGCAGCGTTTCCGCCGCTTCGGCGCGATCGTTGAAGCCGTTGATGCGGACCTGCCACCACAGGCGGCCATGCACCTCGACCTCCCGGATCGAGGCTTGTGCGATACCGGCCAGCTTTGCCGCCAGCTTGTGCGCGTTAGCTTCCGATGCGAACGATCCCAGCTGGATGGCGTAAGCGCCCATAGCGGCTACCGGCGCGGGCTCTATCTCAGCCGCAGGTTCCGCTTCCCGTGCCGGTTCTTCTACCGGCGTGCTCATGGATATCGGCTGTGATGGTTTTGCTGACGTTACTTCGCCGTCGTTGGCGTTGACTTCGATCGGCGTTAAAGGCGACACCGTGTTGTCATCATTGTCGCCTTCCACCGTGTCATTGGCCATGGCCTCGCGGATGATCCCCGCTTTTGGTTGCGGCGGCGGCGAAACGTTCTTCTCGGTAACGCCGGCGCTGGGGATAGCGATTTGCGGCGAGATGTCCGCCGCCATCAGCGGTGCGGATTTTTTGATGAGATCGGCGCGCTCATTGTAATCGGCCATGCTGATGATGCGGTTGTCGTTCTGCTTCACCATGGCGACATATTCCTGCGTTTCCTTTTCGAGGAATTGCACGCGCACGCGCGCCACGCCGCGGATACCCAGCGCTCTGGCGGAGTCCTTAGAGAGGTCGATGATGCGGTTGGCGGCGAACGGCCCGCGGTCGTTGATACGGACGATCAGGCTCTTGCCGGTGGCAAGGTTGGTGACGCGCACCAGCGACGGCATGGGCAGCGTCGGATGGGCGGCGGTGTAATCGTGCTGGTCGTAGACTTCGCCGCTGGCGGTGTATTTTCCGTGGAATCCCGGCCCGTACCACGAGGCTTCGCCGGTTTTGTCGTAATTGGCGTCATAGGAAGGATAATAGGATTTTCCTTCGACGACATAGGGGTTGCCGATTTTCATGCCCGGCATTTTCTGCGGCGCGCAGGCGGCAAGGGTGGTGATGGCGAATAGCGATACGATTCTGGCGGTGTGTGACATGATTCAATTCTCCTGTAGGCAGCGTCCAATATAGTCTTGTTATTTCGCCGCGCTACAAATTATTTAGCGGCGATGCGGTCGGCGAGCTGGCTGGTGGCGGTGGCGAAATAGAACGAACGGTTCCATTTGAGCAGCACTTTGTAATTGTCGTATACCAGATACGGCGCGGCTGCCTTGCCTTCGCCCACGAGTACCAGGAACGCGCTTTCCGGTGTCGCCGGCAATGTCTTGCCGTTGGCCTGCACGCCCAGCTTTTTCCATTCGTCTATGGTTTTGCGCTGCTTGCCGTCACCCAGCGCGCGATCGAATTTTTTTGGTAATGTTACCGGTACGCCCCATTTTTCATTTTCTTTCCAGCCGGACGCGTGCAGGTAATTGGCGATGGAGGCGAAAACGTCGGCTTCCGTGTTCCAGATATCGGGTTTGCCGTCCTGGTCGTAATCGACGGCGAAATTAAAGAAGCTGGACGGCATGAACTGGCACTGCCCCATGGCGCCGGCCCACGACCCGATGATATCGCCGGGCGGGATGTTATCGTTGTCGCTGATTCTTAGCGCCTTGATCAGTTCGCCGCGGAAGAAATCGCTGCGGCGTCCGTCATAGGCCAGCGTCGTCAACGCGGCGATGGTGGAGAAGCCGCCGGTGTTGCTGCCGTAATTGGTCTCGATGCCCCAGAGCGCGACGATGAATTGCGGCGGCACGTTATATTCGCTGCCGATTTTTTCCAGCAGCTCACGGTATTCGGCGAGCTTATCCTTGCCTTTTTGCACGCGCTCGGGCGATACGATTTTTTTGCGGTACTGGGCGAACGTCAGTTTTTTTTCCGGCTGCTTGCGGTCGAGCTCGACAACACGCGGCAGCAGTTCCATACCGGAAAAAGCCGTATCCAGCGTGCTTTGCGAAATGCCCTGCGACGCCGCATCGCGCTTGAACTCTTCCAGCCAGATGTCGAATGGTTGCGGGTTATCCGCTGCTTCCTGCGCTACGGACGGGCCGGTGGCGGCAAGCAGGAACAGTATAAAAAAAATGATGCGGTGTTTCATTAAATTCTATTTCATAAAATAAAGCCCCGGACAAAATCCGGGGCTTTATATCCGACATTAAAAACGGACTTATTTCTTTTCGTCTGTTTTCTTATGGCCTGCTTTGCCGGAAGAGGATTTCTTCGCAGCTTTGCCAGCTTTGTTGGCAGAGGATTTGGCTTTGTGGGACTGAGCGGCAGCGGGTTTGGCTTCCGTCGCATGGGAAGACACAACGGTGCGCATCGGCTTGGTTTCGTCCGCACCGGGGTAGTCGTTGCTCATGGCGGCGTCCATCGCCTGAGCGGCAGGTTTCTGGTCGGCGGCGAGTGCGGGGGTGGCAACGAGAGCAGCTATTGCTAAAGCGGTCAGTAAGTGTTTCATAGGTGTCCTTTATAATAAAAAAATTTAAGATGCGGATCGAATCCGGTGCCTGTAGCATAGCGATTTCTTGTTAATTCTCAATCGGAATTTATGACTTTTGATGTTTCCACCCTAAAATTGTTGCAGGAAAAACTCGCGCGGCTGCCGTGGATTGTCATGGAAACGTCGCTAGGCCGCGACATTGACGATCTTCTGGGGGGCGTTTTTCCTAAAAGCAAGTTGGCGGTGGTGAACGACAAGGATACCGCTTACGCGCTGGGCGACCGGATATTCAAGGCTACAGAAAAACACGGCACTCTCCATATTACGCTTGAACGTGCCTCCATGGCCGATGATAAAGCGGTGAGTTATGTGCGTCAGCAGTCAAAAAACTGCGATGCGTTAGTCGCCGTCGGCGGCGGCACCATCAACGACATCTGCAAATACGCTGCGCATCTCGATAACAAGCCCTACGTCGTGTTCCCGACCGCCGCCTCGATGAACGGCTATCTTTCCGCTAACGCCTCGATCAGCTTCAGCGGTTACAAAAAAACCTGCGCTGCCAGGATGCCGCTTGCCGCATTCTGCGATATGTCGGTGATTGCGGGCGCGCCGCTGCGCCTCTCCAAAAGCGGCCTCGGCGACGCGCTGGCGCGGCCGACGGCGCAGGCCGACTGGCTGCTGTCGCATCTAGTATTAGGCACGCCCTACGACGAAACGCCGTTTCAATTGTTGGCGCCGTACGAGCCGCAACTCTTCGATAGCGCGCGCGGCATTATGCATAACGATAAAGAGACGCTCACGCTGCTGATGAAACTCTCGCTGCTCTCCGGCCTCGGCATGACCATCGCCGGCGGCAGCCACCCCGCGAGTCAGGCCGAGCACATGATCGCGCATGCGATGGGGATGCTTTCCCCTCCCCCTTTAGGGGGGAGGGTTAGGGAGGGGGTAACGCTCCACGGAGAAGAAATCGGCGTTACCACGCTCTTTATGGCAAAACTGCAGGAAAAATTACTGCGCGGAAAACCAAAGCTGCGCACGGACAATTTCCCCGAAGAAAAAATAAAAACACTATTCGGCGAACAAGTGATGCAGGAAGCGAAGAAAGCGTTTGCGATAAAAGTGGATTTAATCCGTCATTCCCGCGAAGGCGGGAATCCAGACATCGCCGCCCGCATCGAACAAATCGCTCTGCCCCCTTCCCGCCTACAATCCATACTGGAAGCCGCACAGTGCCCGACGACGCCAGAAAAATTGGGCTGGGATGTGGAGAGTTATAATACCGTCGTCGGCGTCGCACGTTTCCTGCGCGAGCGGTTTACATTTCTGGATTTGGCCTAATCCGCCGCCATGCGTATGAGCGCAGCGCTAGCCCAACAGGAAAGCGGCAGCAACGCCAGCAACATCGCCAGTAAAAATAATAGTGCCGCCTGTCCGCCGAGCGATGCGGCAAAAATCAAAATGGGAATATAAAGCGGCAGCGTAATCAGCGCTTGCAGCAACCCGCCGCGCCGCTGGCCGAGCGTCAGCGCCGCCGCCATGGAATTAATGGCGATCACGCTGGGCGAGGCCAGAAGCAGCAATAAAAGCGCCTGCGCCATATGCTCCGTGTTTAATCCCGAAACGATTCCCATCAGCGGCGAGATGATAAGAATCGGAAGCGCGACCGCCAGCCACTGGCCGAGAATTTTGGCCAGCGCCAATAATTCCAGCATCACCGGCTGCAACAGATATTGTTCCAATGTTCCGTCCTCGTAATCGCGCTCGTAAAATAAAGGCAGTGCGATCAGCGACGAAAGCAGCAAAGCAACCGTCATCGCCGCGCCGGCATGCGCGGCCATGAGATCCGGCCCCAGCGCGAAGGTGAGAATGGTGACGATGATGATGTAAAACGCCATGGCGCCGAATGCCCCGCCGCCTTTCCTAAACGCATGCATCACCGTTTGCCTGAGAATGAGGGAGAACATTATCTAAAATCCTCCACATAGAGCGTATGTGCCGCGATGGATGAATTCATGATATGCGATGCGGCGACGACGATACCGCCTTGTTTCACGCGCGTTTCGATGAGGGAAGCGGTGAGCTGCACGGCCGCGTCATCCAGAAAGTTAGTAGGCTCATCTAAAAGCCACAGGCGGCATGGCGCGACGATCAATCGCGCCAGCGCCACTTTGCGTTGCCAGCCCGCCGAGAGTTGCCCGGCAATGACATCGCGGAATTTTTCCAGGTCGTAAAACGCAAGCGCCGCCGGAATCAGCATGTCGGTGTCATAAAGCCGCGCCCAAAAGGCGATGTTTTCATAAACGGTGCTTTCGAGCTTCACCGCATTCTTATGGCCGATCATCATCAGGTCGCGTTTGAATTCGACGTTATCTTGGATGGGCCGGCCATTCCACAGCACCTGCCCGGCGGCCATGGGCAATAATCCGCATAGCATTTTTATCAGGCTGGTTTTACCGCAGCCGTTGGGACCTTTTAGCAACAGTAGCGCTCCTTCCGGCAGGCAGAAGCCTAAATCGTGGAAAAGAACGGCGTCTCCGCGCGCGCAGGCGATATTTTCACAGGTTAGCATAAACGAACCTTTAACTATTAAAGGATAATACTCAATTATTTACACAATACCAGACCCCGCGACAAGCGTGGGGCTAATTCAAGGGGAATCGCATGAAACACAAGAGCAAGAATTCGTTCGGCGCGCATTCGACGTTGAAAGCCGGCGGTAAAACATATGAATATTACAGCCTGCCGACCGCATATACGGCACTCGAGCAGGATTTGAGCCGCCTTCCCTATTCTATCAAGATTTTGATGGAAAACCTACTGCGCTATGAAGACGAAACCAGCGTCAGCCGCGAGGATATCGAAGCGTTCGGCGAATGGTACGTCAACAAAACCTCCGATCGTGAAATCGCCTTCCGACCGGCGCGCGTGCTGATGCAGGATTTCACCGGCGTCCCGGCCGTCGTCGATCTGGCCGCCATGCGCGATGCCATGCAAAAACTGGGCGGCAACGCCGAGAAAATCAATCCGCTCTCGCCCGTCGATTTGGTCATCGACCATTCGGTTATGGTCGATCATTATGCCACCAAGGATTCGTTCAAAGAGAATGTCGACATTGAAATGGAGCGCAATAACGAGCGCTATGAGTTTCTGCGCTGGGGTCAGAACGCCTTCAATAATTTCCGCGTCGTTCCGCCCGGCACCGGCATCTGCCACCAGGTAAATTTGGAATATCTCGCCCAATGCGTCTGGACGCAGGACGATGTTGCCTATCCCGACACCGTCGTTGGCACCGATTCGCATACGACAATGATTAACGGCCTCGGCGTTCTCGGTTGGGGCGTCGGCGGTATCGAAGCCGAAGCGGCCATGCTTGGCCAGCCGGTTTCCATGTTAATACCGGAGGTTGTCGGATTTAAGTTAGTCGGCAAACTAAAAGAAGGCGCAACCGCTACCGATCTCGTGTTAACGGTTACGCAGATGCTTCGCAAAAAAGGCGTCGTCGGAAAATTCGTCGAATTCTATGGCAGCGGTCTCGACCATTTACCGCTCGCCGACCGTGCCACCATTGCCAACATGGCGCCGGAATATGGTGCGACCTGCGGCATCTTTCCGATCGATAATGAAACCATCAATTATTTAAAGCTCACCAGCCGCAATGCCGACCGCATCGCGCTGGTCGAAGCCTATGCCAAAGCGCAGGGCATGTGGCGCGACGCCAGTTACAAAGATCCCGTCTTCACCGACACGCTGGAGCTCGATATGGCCACCGTTGAGCCGTGTCTGGCCGGTCCCAAACGCCCGCAAGACAAAGTGGTGCTTTCTACCGCACACACTTCATTCGCCACCGCTCTGCCCGAACTCGATAAAGATAAGAAAACGCCGGTCGGCAAGCGCATCAAAGTCGGCGGCTACGATATGAGTCATGGCGACGTTGTGATTGCCGCCATCACCAGCTGCACCAACACCAGCAATCCGTATGTGATGATGGCCGCAGGCTTAGTGGCGCGCAAAGCGCACGCTTTGGGCATGAAGCCAAAACCGTGGGTCAAAACCTCACTGGCGCCGGGATCGAAAGTCGTCACCGAATATCTGACGCAGTCCGGCCTCGATAAAGATTTGGATGCCGTTGGATTTAACTTAGTGGGTTACGGCTGCACCACCTGCATCGGCAATTCCGGTCCCTTGAAAGACGAAATTGAAGCCGCGATTAAAGATAACGGCCTCGTGGTCGCCTCGGTGCTTTCCGGCAACCGCAATTTCGAAGGCCGCGTGCATCCGCTGGTCAAGGCCAACTATCTCGCCTCGCCGCCGCTGGTGGTCGCTTATGCCTTCGCCGGTTCGATGAATGTCGACATCACCAAAGACGCGATCGGCACCAGCAAAGACGGCAAGCCGGTTTACTTGAAAGACATCTGGCCCAGCAACGCCGAAATCGCCAAAGTGGTGATGGAGTGCGTGACGCAGGAGATGTTCAGGAAAAAATACGCCGACGTGTTCGCCGGCGAGAAAGCCTGGCAGTCGATCCCGGTCGGCAAAGGAAAAACCTATAGCTGGAAATCGGCCAGCACCTATGTGCAGAACCCGCCCTATTTCGTCGGTATGAACAAAACCTCGAGCGACGCCACGCACGATATCATGAACGCGCGGATACTCGCGGTGCTGGGCGATTCGATCACCACCGACCATATTTCCCCCGCCGGCAATATTTCCAAAACCAGTCCGGCGGCGAAATATTTGGTCGAGCACGGCGTCGAGGCCAAAGACTTCAATTCCTATGGCGCGCGTCGCGGCAACCACGAAGTGATGATGCGCGGCACCTTCGCCAATATCCGCATCAAAAATGAAATGCTCGGCGGCGTCGAAGGCGGCATGACCAAACACATGCCCGGCGGCGACCAGATGAGTATCTACGACGCGGCGATGCGCTATAAAAAAGAAAATACGCCGCTGGTGGTTTTCGCCGGTAAGGAATATGGCACCGGCAGCTCGCGCGATTGGGCAGCCAAGGGCACCAAGCTGCTGGGCGTCGAAGCCGTCATCGCCGAAAGTTTCGAGCGTATTCACCGCTCCAATCTGGTGGGTATGGGCGTGTTACCGCTGACGTTCCATGGCGAGACGACACGCAAAAGCTTGAACATCACCGGCGAGGAAATCATTTCTTTGAAAGGCCTATCAAAGGGCCTCGAGCCGCGCATGAAGGTGGATATGCACATTACCTATAAAGACGGCGCCAGCAAAATCATCCCCCTGCTCTGCCGCATCGACACGCTCGACGAACTCGAATACTACAAAAACGGCGGCATCCTGCAATACGTCATGCGCAACCTGCTCGGCGACAAGGCCGCGGCGGCGTAATATTGATGACATGTCGGAATATCATCTGACAATAGGATGTGAGAATCCTTATATAAACAACGATATGCAGGATGCGCTTATCGCGCTTGTCGTCGAGCACTTCGATGTTCCTCAAGACACCGTGCGTATAGATGTGGAGGAAACACCGCCTGGCAAATGTCACCCCCTGTTCACCTACCCGTATCGTGCCTATGTGCGCTTTCAATCCGACCTGCCGCCGGATGAGCGTAAATTTGCCTTTTTGCTGCCTCCATTACAAAGAATTACCAAGTCAGCAGACGTAAACTGTAATTTTATTTCCTTACCGCAAGGGCCTCTGATGCCCAATCACATCAAAATACGCAGATTGGATGGGGAAGGCTTGGAAGAAAAGGATAGAGACGATCTCGCCGCCTTACTTGCCACGCATGGGCATGCCGACTGCACCGTTGAATTTATCGGCGCCGATGGATTGCTGATTAAAGGCTTGTCCCTTACAGAACTACCTAATCACCAAGAATTAGATGGCGCTATATTATGTAGGCATTTTAAGAATATAGAGATGAGCGCGGTTTCCGTTGCGGAAATGAGGGGTTCCGGCAGGGACAAAGATCCACCCCGCCGCTAAGAAAAACAAAACAAGTTGTAATATTGGTTAATAAATGGTAAATATTTGTTGCCTAATCAACTAAAGGGGGGAATATGAGCGAACCGCAAATTACAGACCAAACAAAGGAAATTACAGACCAAACAAAGGCTTTAGAATTTTTGAAGAAATCCGGAGACATTACTCTAGATAGAAATAACCGTGTAATAAAGATCGATTACAACCAACATGATGGAGGCCCACTGTTTCAAGCGATGTTCTCACTTCTTAGCAGCGGTAGACTGAATAGCGGCACTGCCAGTGATATTGATCATGATGACCGCACCACTCGTAACGCAACTGCATTCTGGGAAACGACCGATCAAACTGCGTTTAACAATTTTGCATCGTTACTTAAAGAGAATGATATCGCATGTGGTAACTTCCGCGCTTTCAGCAAGGATAAAAAAGGAAGGGGAAGAGGTGGAGATGGCGGCAGCCGAGGTGCTGGTTGGCAGTGAATTTACTAAGATTGTCGGTTGCCGGTTTGTTGAGGCTGTGAAATCAGCCGGCTAATATTTAATTGCCAGAAATGCATCATGGATTCCGATTCCGAATTTGCTCCGAAAACTGCAATGCAGGCAGCGGCCTTGGAGGTGCTCAGGAAGCATAGAGGCAGATTTCACATTAAGCCTGCCGAGCGTATCATCAGCGCCTCTTGCGAGAACGGCGATGTCGTGGAGCTGGAAGAGGCGATACGATGCTTCCTGCCCGACTTGAAACCGCTTACCGGCGTCGTGACGACGGAACTTCCGTCGCGCCACCACTCCCGGCCGCAGACGCCTCCTTCCAGGAGCTTGCCGTTATTCAGGTGGCGCGCGCCGGATAGGGAAAAATTTATAAATTTTACGCAATTCTTGATCGCTAACGACATCGCAAGCACCCAGATGTTCTTGCAGGAAGACGGCCCCAAGCCGGCGCCGTGACGACAACCAGTTGCCACGGCTAAGGAAATAATGTAAATTTGCCGGATGCTTATTCAATTACCACTCCAGCAACATTAATGACCGATCCTAAAATCAATGCCGACCTGCTGACGCGCATCATTGTGCTGATTTACGGGCTGCTGGAAAGCGGCGGGCCGTGCTGGATTTATGCCGCCGTCAAGCCCAGCAAATACCAGGCGTTCCTGAAGGCGCAGAAGGATGGCCATTTGAACGTCTATGACTTCAAGCCCTACGGTGAAATCATCGTCTCCGGCGATGGCAAGTCGCCGCCGGACGACGTGACGCTCAAAGTCGCCGAAATGTACCAGACCAGCTCCGACGAGCTATTAAAACCGGTTGATATTGATAAAGAAATAAAGAGAAACACCGATAAGAAAGCCTAAAGGCAATTATGACAACGCTGTCACATAATAAAAATACACTTCACAGAATTGTCATGCACAAGGGCGCGATTTTAGGTAATATGGAGATGAGTAACGGCCACGTGTCAGGGATTGGATGCATATGTCAGTAAAATGGAATGGCCCGATAGACGGCATTGATGAAACCACCGCTATTGGCGGTTGTCCGCTCTGCCCGGTGCCGGGATTGGCCAGTCTGGGCGCTTATAATTTCCAGTCGGTCGGTGCGGATGCCAAGAGTTCCCCCGGCGTGCCTAGCCTCGGCGGATCCGATAAAGAACGCGAATAATTTTTTTCATAACTCTCCTCAAACTCTAAGCCCCCTTCCGGGGGCTTTTTTTATGCAACAATTGTCATCCCCTAGGGATGGCGGGGATCTTAAATTTCAGCACACTCAAACGGAGAGATAAGATTCCCGCTTGCGCGGGAATGACAAAGAAATTTAACGACGCCGGCGGCGGACGGTAGCGGCGGGGCGGAGGGTTTCGACTTGCTCTTCTTCCTTGCCCGCGAACATGGAAAGCGGGTTGAACATCTGGATCGTCTTTTCAAACAGCGCGACGTTCTGGCGCGTCATTTCTTCGAACGGCTTAAACGGCGAATAGCCCTCGGCGGAAGTTTTTCCGACCATGCCGCGCATGCGTTCTTCGCTGTTGGTGAACGCCTTCATGCTGGCGTCGAGATACGATTGTAGTACGTTGCCCATGCCGACCTTGTCGTCGTAGAAGCGGATGACCGAGCGCAGGAAATCGACCGGCAGCAGCGGGTAGCCATTGACCTCGCGCTCGAGGATGATTTGCGTCAGCACCTGGCGCGTCAGGTCCTGGCCGGTTTTGGCGTCGAGCACGGTGAAGCGTTTGTCCTGCTTGGTGTAGGTGCACAAATCGTCCAGCGTGATGTACTGGCTGGTTTCGGTATCGTACAACCGGCGGTTGGCGTATTTTTTAATCGTGATTTCCGATTTTGGGACAGTTGCATTCATGGTTGCCGAATCCTTTTAAAGATATATATTGTCTCTACTTTTTTACCATTATTCTTCCCGATCCGCAATCTAATTGTGCAATGCGGTATAAGTGAGTTTTATGACAAACGAGCCATATCAACAGCTTGCCAGGCAATTCCTCGACATGTGGCAGAAACAAATGTCCTCGGTTGTCCGTGACAAACAGTTTATCCACGCTATGCTCGACATGACGCAATCCATGCAAGGCACTGAGAGCGATGGCAAAAAACGTGCTTCCCCCGCTTCCGATGCTTCCCATGCAGCTGATGCTGAATCTGGGAACGTGGGCGAACTCGCCTTCCGCCTACGCATGTGCGAGCAGCGCCTTGCCGCACTGGAATCCGCTCTTAAACGACCCAAAAGCGCTGCAAAACGCCATCCAAAAAGAGGCAAAAGACCGCGCAACTAGCCTGCTTTCGGGCATTTTGCGTTATAGCGAGGTGCCGTACGAACGCAAAATCGACCAAAAACCGGTGATCTGGCAGCGCGGCAATACAAGATTGTTGGACTACGGGAATTATAATGGCTCTCCCCTTGGGGGAGAGCGGCTGAGAGCAAGTGCAAAGCACGAAGCTCGAAGCGTGAGGGGTAAATCTGCTAAACATACCCCCCACGACTCGGCTTCACCTCGTCAACTCCCCCCCAAGGGGGGAGTAGCATTGTTCGTCCCCTCTCTCATCAACCGCTACTATATTCTCGACCTCGACAAGGAGCGCAGCATGTTGCGCTGGCTGGCGGCAGAGGGCGTTCATCCGCTGGTGCTCGATTGGGGAAAGCCGGGCGCGCATGAAAAGGATTTTGGCTGCGAAGAATATATTACGGATATTTTGCTTCCCGCTATCGAGTTCATTTATCAATCGTCCGGCCGTCCGGTGACGCTGGCCGGTTATTGCATGGGCGGCGTGCTGTCGGTGGCGGCGGCGCAGCTTAAGCCCAAGCAGGTCGGCGCGCTGGCGCTGTTTGCCACGCCGTGGGATTTTCACTGCAAGGAATTCGCGCCGTTTATCGTCGATGGCGCGTGGCAGCGGCAAATCGCCGAGTGGATAAGCGCGCAGAAAACGCTTTCCGCCGAAATCATCCAGTCGCTGTTTTACATGACCGACCCGTTCGTGTTCGAGCAGAAATTCCGCCGCTTCGCCGAAATAAATCCCAATAGCGCTGCCGCAGCGGAATTTGTCGCGCTCGAACGCTGGGTCAACGACGGCGTGCCGATGACCTCGGCTCTCGCCAAGGATTGCCTGATTGGGTGGGTGCAACAGAACAAACTGGTAACTGGTAACTGGAAGCTGGAAAACAAAACAATAGATCCCAAGAAAATAAAAATCCCCACCTTCATCGCCATGCCGAAAAACGACCATGTCGTCCCCTACGACTGCGCCGCGCCTCTGGCCAAAGCCCTGCCCCATGCCGAAATCATCCACCCTGGCTCCGGCCACGTCGGCATGATCGTCGGCGGCAATGCCAAAAAAGAATTATGGCAGCCGCTGGCGAAGTGGTTGAAGGCCTAAACTGCTGATTAATTTACGTTATAAATTGTCATCAAATCTTCATACAATTCATGGGGACAGTATTGTAATATAAACCATCAAAAAATGAGGAGTTATATTATGTCGCAAGCTTTCCATCCCCCTCGCTTAGGAGAAAAAGAATTAGGCATTGAACCGTTTATCCCTTCTTCCGAATGGAGCGAGGCCTTTAAGCAAGGATCAAAAATGGTCCTAAAATTCGTTCAAGAATCTGATGATAAGCTATCTAGAGGAATATATGAAGAGCCTGAAACAAAGATAGAGACATTGAATGCATTAGGAGCAGATCTCAAACAAATTCCGGGGATCACCGAAAAAGAAATCAAGGCATTAAAATTCGCTTTTGCCTGCCATGTTCTCTTGCAGCCGGCGCTTGAGGAAAGAACAAAAAGTTTTGGAGAGAGCCGTATAAGAATCGTGGAATTTATTAATGAGAATTACGGCAAAGGCACGCGTGAAGAATACATGAAGCGCCTGAATCAACTACTTGATAGATTGAGCGAACCGCTCTCTGAAGCGGGGGAATTATCTTTAAGAAGTCTTGCCGTATCTCATAATTACACAACGGGTCTTGACAGGAGCATGGGGCACAGGGACGGTCCGGTGTCCGGGTGTGTGATTGGCTAATTTTCTTTTGCGTCGCAACATAAATCCGACGATTTCTTAACCTTAAACCGCTGGACAACTTCCCCTTGCCTTTCTACATATGTCATCCCCGGACAAGCCGGGGATGACAGTAGGGTTTCATGGCATCACGCATCGCATTGGTAACAGGTGGAACACGCGGCATCGGCGCGGCGATTTCGATTGCGCTTAAAAACGCCGGTTACAAAGTCGCCGCCAATTACGCGACGCGCGACGAGGCGGCGGCGGCGTTCAAGAAAGAACACGGTATTGCTGTTTACAAGTGGGATATCGGCAGCTTTGAATCCTGCCGCGACGGTATCAAGAAAGTCGAGAGCGAATTGGGCGGGCCGGTCGAGATCCTGGTCAACAACGCCGGCATCACCAAAGACAGCTTCATGCACAAGATGACACCGGAAAACTGGAACGCTGTCATCAACACCAACTTAAATTCCTGCTTCTACATGTCGCGCGCCGTCATCGAATCGATGCGAGAAAAGAAATTCGGCCGCATCATCAACATCAGCTCGATCAACGCGCAGGCCGGACAGTTCGGCCAGACCAACTACTCGGCGGCCAAGGCGGGCATCCTGGGCTTCACCAAGGCGCTGGCGCGGGAAACCTCGTCCAAGGGCATCACCATCAATACGGTGGCGCCCGGCTACATCGAAACCGACATGACCAAAGACGTACCCGCTGACATCATGAAAAAAATTATCGAAGGCATACCGGTGGGGCGTATGGGAAAACCGGAAGAAGTAGCCCGCGCCGTGCTCTTCCTTGCCGCCGAAGAAGCGGCGTTCATTACCGGTGAAACCATTTCCATCAACGGCGGCCAGCACATGGAGTAGCGCCGCTACTCCCTTTCCGCGCCGCGAGTATCCGTATTTACTATTGAGGCGACGTAACTGTGCCGCGGTGTTGGGATGCGTGCGGTAGGCAGGCGTTTGCGCGGCGTTAGGCTCTGTTTCGGCAAATGTTTTACAGGCGCTTTTTCATCGCTAAATTCCCTATCCTGCGCCAGCCGGTGCAACGCCTGGGCAAAAGGACGCTGCGGTTTGTTGGGATTTTCTCCGCAACTGCGGTCGACGGCGGTTTTATCTGCCATATCGTTCTTATTTCTGGACGGGCGTTTGGCGCTGATGTCTTTCTCGTAAATATCCTGCGCCAGATTGGGAGTGTCGTTAAAACCCAGGCCGGTAAACAGGCCGTTTTCTGCCAGCGCCTCCATGTAGCCGCGCATGTTGAGCAAGCAGAGATGGGGATTATCCATAGAAGCCATATTCTTTAATAGAGGCCCGTCGCTGGAAAGCACATACACGTCTTGCTGTCCCCGGTAAGGCGATTTATCGAGATCGGCGAGATAATGTTTGATGGCGCTGTCGCCGTATTGCGCCCTTTTCTTTTTGCCTCTCTCCAGCGAGCGAATGCGGTATTGCTTTTCTTCAAACGTATCGTGACTTTCCACGATCTGGTGCAATTTTTTCAGGAATGTCACCACATCCGGCGGGCCTTCCGTTTCCACGATGCGGATATTTTTGTGTTGGCCGTGCGCTATTTCTTCCATAAAGCGCACCAGATCACGCGAGCATTTGCTGTCGCTGTCGAAGTAGGCGCCGAGATAGTGTCCGCCTTTTAACGTGCGCGCGGCTTCATAGGCCACGGCTTCGGGGATGACGATCTCGAATCCCTGTGCGGCCAGAGCGGGCAACGTTTTATAATAATAATCTATGCGGTTTGGATCGGTGTTGTCCTGAAGTCGCTCGTCCGCCTCCACGCCTAAATCCATCAGCGCGCAGGTATCGACGACGATGCGGCCACGAGAAAAATGCATTCCCAACCCCAATAATTAATATAAATTAATTATAGCCGTAAGGGATGCTGGTTCAACCGGCGATTTGTTACAGTTTTATGACGTTTTTCAGGCGATTGGCTTGGTTTTGGCCATGGAGGGGCGTTGGGAGAAGGCATCGAGCCATTCTGCCAGTTTCGGGTGCTCCTTGCGCCACGGCAGGTGCGGCAGGCGGAAGCTGACATACGCCAGCGCCACGGCCAGCCCGATCGTACCCAGCGTCGGCTTCACATCCCACGAAATACCCGCGCATTTAGCAATTGCGCGCATGATGGCCGCTTCCTTGCGCTGTACCCACAGGGGGTATCTCTTATCTTCCGGCCGGCGGCTTTCCAGAACGCAAGATACCGCGGCATCCATAATGCCATCGGCCAGCGCGGTGACGGCCAGCACGCAGATGCGAAATTCCGGCGGCGGCATCAGCGGATTTTCTGGCGAAAGCGAATCCAAATATTCACAGATAGCCGGGCTCTCGCAGAGATGCAGCCCATCGTCCGTCACCAGCGCCGGCACCGTGCCCAGCGGATTCACCGCCAGCAGCTCCGCCGGATTTTCGAGCGGGTTGACGTTGATGAGTTCGATTTTATTTTCTAACTTTTTTTCAAGCATCACGACGCGGCACTTGCGCGCGTAGGGAGAATTGGTGGAGTAGAAAAGTTTCATGAAAAGAAAAGCGCCTTCACCTGCCGTACGTTTTTTATCTTTTCGATGGCGCTTATCACTTCCGCCGGGACTTTCTGATCGACGTCGACCAGCGCCACAGCATCGCCGCCGGCGTGGTTGCGGCCCAAATGGAAGTTGGCGATGTTGATTTTGGCGTTGCCGAGCAACGTACCCAAATTTCCAATCAGGCCGGGCTTGTCATCATTATTCACATAGAGCATATGGCCGCTTAAGTCGGCTTCGAGAGGCACGCCGTCGATCTCTACCAAACGCGGCTTGTCAGCGAACAACGTTCCCGACACGGTATGCGTGCGTTTCTCCATGACAACGGCGACGCGCACGAGCGTCTGGTAATCGCTGGCACGGTCATGCGTGACCGACGTCACCTCGATGCCTCGCTCCTTGGCCATCACCGGCGCGCTCACCATATTCACATCATCCATCTGCGGTGTGAGCAGGCCTTTCAGCACAATCGCCGAGAGGGGCTTGGTGTTAAGTTTCGCCGCGTTGCCTTCATACTCAATCTTGACGGATTTGATGCCGGTGTCGGTAAGTTGCCCGGCGAAATTTCCCAGCTGATCGGCAAGCAGCAGATAGGGCTTCAGCTTGGCTGCCTCTTCCGCCGACATCGAGGGAATATTGAGTGCGTTGGAAATCGCGCCGGTGGTCAAATAATCCGACATCTGCTCGGCCACCTGCACGGCGACGTTTTCCTGCGCCTCGGTAGTGGCTGCGCCGAGATGCGGCGTGCACACCACCTCTTTCATGCCGAATAATACATTCGTTTTCGCCGGTTCTTCTTCGAACACGTCGAACGCTGCGCCGGCCACCTGCCCTGATTCAATCGCGGCTTTCAAATCTTTTTCATTCACCAATCCGCCGCGCGCGCAGTTGATGATGCGAACGCCTTTTTTGCATTTCGCCAGCGTGTCTTTATTCAAAATATAGCGCGTCGATTCGGTGAGCGGCGTGTGCAGCGAAATAAAATCGGCGCGCTTTAGTAAGTCGTCTAACTCGGCCTTTTCGACATTGAGTGCATGCGCGCGTTCCTTGGAAAGATACGGATCATAGACGACCACTTTCATCTTGAGTCCCTGCGCGCGGTCGGCGACGATCGAGCCGATATTGCCGCAACCGATCAGCCCCAGCGTTTTCCCCATCAGCTCGACGCCCATGAACGCGTTCTTTTCCCACTTGCCGGCTTGCGTCGAGGCATTGGCCAGCGGAATCTGCCGCGCCAGCGACATCATCAGTGTGATCGTATGTTCAGCCGTGGTCACCGAATTGCCGAACGGCGTGTTCATCACCACGATGCCGCGCGCCGTGGCGGACGGCACGTCGACGTTATCGATGCCGATGCCGGCGCGGCCGATGACTTTGAGGTTATCGGCGGATTTCAAAATATCGGCGGTGACTTTGGTTGCCGAGCGCACGGCCAGCCCGTCATAGGCGCCGATGCAGGCGCGTAAATCTTCCGGCGACAGGCCGACTTTGGCATCGGCTTCGACGCCGCGCTTCTTGAATACTTCCATCGCCTGCGCGGAGAGTTTATCGGCAATCAATACTTTGGGCATGGGGTAGCCTGTATAGGAGGTGGATGAATTGCCCCGCAGAATAAAAACAATCCGTAAAGACGCAAGCGTTTTTAAGTCATTGCACCCGTGTCAGCACATAATCCTGACTGATGAACAGCAAAATAGTCAGCAGGACGAACCCTAGAGCCAGTCCGCCGCCGACCTGGCAGGCGATGTCGCGTCCGGCGCGCTTGTGCCATTCCATGGCTTTGCCGAAGAATATGGCGATAATGGTAATGATGGGATAGGCATAACGGCCGTCGGCGACCATTGTCGGCGGCGCTAAGATGTAAAACATATAAATAATCACACCGGTGAAGAGCGCGGCGACGCTACATAAGAACGTGAGGCCGGTTCTTTCTTCGGCCGGGAATTTTTTGACCTTCCACAGCCCGTAAAGAATATAGACGATGACGGCCAGCCAGACGGCGCCGAAAGCAAAAACGATGGCGAGCGCTTTCCAGGTGATAAAATCGCCGAGCAGCAGGCTGCGCAGATAATAATGCCAGAAGTGGTAGATGCTGTCGCCCTGGTGCGGGTTGATGATGGTTTCCTGCAGGAAAAGATACGGATCGAAATAAAAGAACATATAGAATATATCGGTCCATTCCGCTGCAGGGTTTATATACTCCCTTCGTATTACGGGTGCCACGTCATGATGGAGCGTCCAGTAACTGCTGGCGGCGGCGAATGCTATCGACGAGAGTAGCGACGGCGTGAGAAAGCGGCGCAGATCATAGCGGTTTTTCCACAACGCATAAAACAGAATAGCGCTGGAAATGATCAATATAATCACTGCCGAGTTTTTCGCCAGCATGGCGAGGCCGGTGCAGAACATTGCCAGCGAGAGCGACCTTCCCTCTTTTCGTTGCAGCCATTGCAGCAGGAAATAGATGGCGCTCATTTCCGTGGGGTAGGCAAGGATATCGCTGTGGATGATGCCGGATTTGGTGACGCCGATGGGCCAGAAGGCAATCATCGCCAGCGCCAGATAATAAATGCGGTCGCGTGCGGCGAACATGCTGCGTATGGTGAGCGCCGCCAGCGTGACGAAGGCGATGTAAAGCGCCATCGAAAGATAGCGCGCATAATAAATTGGTTCCTTGCCGCCTGCCCACATACCGAATTTTTCGAACAGCGCGGCGAGCGCGTAATAGGCCGGGGGGTGGCGTGCGGCCGGGTTCATCTCTGTGGAGGGCAGCGCCGCGTGTGTTGCGATATAATCCACGTAGGCGCGGTGCAGGCTGGGATCGGGTGTGAACGCCAACCACTCTGAATGAAAGAAATAACTGAAGTAAAGCACCACCGCAGAAAGGAGTATGACGATGCTGGTATTATCGAACCTCAGCCGTTTCAGTGCTGCGTATGTTGCGGCGAAAATGGGAACGGCGAGCGTATAATAAAACCACGGCGGCATCGCCTAAAGGCCGCGCGTGGGCGAAAGCAGCGCGCCCTGCCCGCGTATGATGTCTGTCTTGCGTGCACTTACGTGGCGCATGAGGTCGGAAAGATCGTATATCATCGTATCGGCATATTCGACGGCCGCCTGGATATTGTCCGGGCGCTCCTGAATGTTTGGGTATTTTTCCTCCAATAGCATCTGGAAAGTGCTCAGCGCATGGCCGGCTCGTTCCAATTGCAGGAATATCTCCCGCTTCGGCGCCGACGTCACGTCGCGTATGTGGCGCAGGGCCATGCAGGTCAGGCCTGCCTCCTGCTTGAAATCAAACGTATCCATTCTGCCATCGCGGCCACGCATGGCAATGACGGCAAGTTTCTCCTTGTCCAATACCTCATAGAAATTTTCCATATCGGAACGAATGGTCTTTGCTAATTGCCTCATGGTGCCGGTGGCGTCTTTTTTCAGCAGATGCAGGGCATCCTCGTCGCCGAGCGCTGCCAGAAGCCGGTTACAGGGATCGTCTTTTTCTTTTTTTTCCATAAATTGCAGGACGGCGCTGATTTGCGACGAAACGGTCGCCGTGTATTGGATAAGGGCGTCCCGCTGAGTGGGCATCGGGAATTTTTTGTCGGATGCCAGCAGCACGCCGATATCGTCGTACATATTCCGGATTTTGGCTAATTCCAATTTCTCCTCACGTGCGACAAAATCCTTCTGAAGCCATCCGAAGATGATGTCATGCGCGGCGGTGTTGGCCGCGGCCATATCAAATTTCTTCGCGTGGCGGGACCTTATCCACTTCAGCAGTTTTGGGCGGGTCTGTTTCGTTTCATCAATGAGAGGCTGCAATTTAGGTTGTTTATATTGACGCAGCTTATGCATGGCGTCTTCATCGCCGAGCGCGGCCAGGCATTTTTCGCACGCTATCTGCCCGCGCTCGGAAACATGCGTGGGCGACAAGCCCGGAGCTTGTTCTTCATTCGCCGTTTGGTCTGCAGCTCTGGGATGATTGTTCTCATTAAAATCTTTTCGTGCCCGTACATGATAGATGCACTCAACCATGCTTTCCAGTTGCGAGGAAACAATGATCGCGTGCTCTATGGCGGTTGCCAATAATCTGGATTCGGCCAGAAATTTTTTGCGTTGGGGCGTTATGTCCCCATCCAGATATTTATCCACTTTTTTCTTTTTGTGTTCCAGTTTTGCCGCGATATCATGATAGCCCTGAATGGTGCGATCGAGGCGGGTTCTTAAATCCTTGGTAGGAGTGCCGGTTTTAAGGTAGCGCTGCAGGGATTCTTTGGCATTCTCGCGCAGCGCTTCAATAGGGTAACTATGACCGTTTTGTCCCTTCACCTGCTGCAATCGGTGCGTTTTAACGTAACCGCGAAATTCCGATGATGACCCTATGCCTTCATCGACAACGGCTAAGGCCTCGACATCCAACAGGTCGTCCAGATCGTGCAAGGCTTTGCGATCACCCAGTAACGCCAGGCATTTTTTGGCGATAATTTCTGAATCTTTAGATGCGTCGGAGGGGTGCATATGAATTATTTATGCCGCTTTAGCCATGGTGTTTTTGACTTCCGACCACGCCCAGTCGAGCCAGGGCAGCAGCGCCTCGATGTCGGCGGTTTCCACCGTCGACCCGCCCCAGATGCGTAAGCCAGGCGGCGCGTCGCGGTAGGAGGCGATGTCGTAGGCGACGCCTTCTTTTTCCAGCAGCGAGGCGATTTTCTTGGCGGCTTCGGCCTGCGCTTCGGCAGCTAAACTCTGATACCAAGGGTCAACTACCTTCAAACAAATGGACGTATTCGAGCGGGTCGATTTATCCTCGGCCAGAAACGCAATCCACGGCGACTTGGCCGCCCATTGCTCGATGGCAGCGAGATTATTTTTCGATCGTTTGATTAGTGCCGACAAACCGCCAACCGATTCTGCCCATTTGAGGCTGGCCAGCACGTCTTCCGCGCACAGCATCGACGGCGTGTTGATGGTGTCGCCCTCGAAAATGCCGTCGATTAATTTGCCGCCTTTCGTCATCTGGAAAATTTTGGGCAGCGGCCATGGCGGCGTGTAGCTTTGCAACCGCTCGACCGCGCGCGGCGACAACGCCAGCATCCCGTGCGCCGCCTCGCCGCCCAGCACCTTCTGCCACGACCAGGTGACGACATCGAGTTTATCCCACGGCATCTCCATGGCGAACACGGCTGACGTTGCGTCGCAAATCGAAAGCCCCTGGCGATTGCCTGCGATCCAGTCGCCGTTTGGCACGCACACGCCGGACGTCGTGCCGTTCCAGGCGAATACAGCATCGCGGTTCCAGTCGGCTTTTTTGAGATCGGGGATCTTGCCGTAATCCGCCTTATAAATATTTAGATCCTTGAGCTTGAGCTGGTTCTTGCAATCCGCCGCCCAGATGGCGCTGAACGCCTCCCAGGCGTAGACGTCGACGCCGCGCGGCCCGAGCATCGACCACATCGCCATTTCGACGGCGCCGGTATCGGAGGCGGGCACGATGCCCAGCACGTAGTTTTGCGGTATTCCCAGAATAGATCTACTGCGGGTGATGACTTCGTTCAGTTTCGCCTTTCCCGATTTGGCGCGGTGCGAGCGTCCCAGTACCGCATCCTTCAGCGAATCGAGCGACCAGCCGGGATGCTTGGCGCACGGGCCGGAGGAGAAACGGGGATTTTTGGGTTTTTGGGTGGGCTTCATGCATTCACCTTACTTATTTGTTTACTTGTTCAGAGTATAAATTTCATGCCATTTGCGCAAGCGTTAATCACCTGATATGTCATGAATATAGCAGTATGAACTCGCCCATTAAAAAAACGCCGGTTATTTTACAGGTGTTGCCGTCGCTGAAAAGCGGCGGCGTCGAGCGCGGCACGCTCGATATTGCCCGTGCCATCGCCGGTCAGGGCTGGACGTCGCTGGTGGCATCCTCCGGCGGTCCGATGGCGGCGCAGCTGGCGCCGGCCGGTGCGAAACACATACATCTTCCGCTCAATGCCAAGAACCCGATCGCGCTGTGGCTCAACAGCCGGCGCCTGGCGCGGCTGATACGCGAGCATAAGGTCGACATCGTCCATGCACGGTCGCGCGCACCGGCGTGGAGCGCCTACTGGGCGGCAAAGAAAACCGGCTGCCGGTTCGTCACCACCTTCCACGGTGTCTATGGCTTGCAAAATGACCTCAAACGGAAATACAACGCGGTGATGACGAAAGGCGACCGCGTGATAGCCATCTCGAAGTTCATCGCTGATCATATCCAGAAAAATTACGGCGTCGATCCCGCGCGCATGCGCGTCATCCATCGCGGCATCGACCTTAAATTATTCAGCAGCGGCAGTCACTCGCCGGCACGCATGATTGAGCTGGCGAAGGAATGGCGGTTGCCGGAGCACGTGCCGCTGCTGTTGATGCCGGGAAGGCTGACGCGCTGGAAAGGCCAGCATATTTTCATCAAGGCGCTGATGCAGCTGCCGCACCGCAATTTCTTTGCCATGCTTTTGGGCGACGACAAAGGGCACGGCAATTACCGCGCCGAGCTCGAGCAGCTCATCACCAGTTGCGGCTTGGGCGGCTATGTGCGCATCGTGCCGCACACTTACAGCATCTCCGACGCTTACATGCTGGCGAAGCTGGTGGTGACGACTTCGATCGAGCCGGAGGCGTTCGGCCGCGTGATACTGGAGGCGCAGGCGATGGGGCGGCCGGTGATCGCCACCGCTCATGGCGGCGCGCAGGAAACAGTGCTGCCCAACGTCACCGGCTGGCTGGTGCCGCCGGGTGACATCCATGGGCTGGCGGCGGTCATCAACCACGCGCTGTCGCTCAGCGAATCCGAGCTGCGCTGGATGGGCGATCAGGCCGTCGCCAACGCCTCCAACTTTTCCCTTGAAGCGATGTGCGAACAGACGTTAGCGGTGTATAGGGAGTTATTAGTACTTAGTACCTAGACCTAGTACTTCGTACTTTGTAATTCCTCAAGGCACAAAGTACAAGTTACAAGATACTACTTCGACATCTCCAGCATTCGGTCCAGCGGCTTTCTTGCCCTCGTAATCAAATCCGCCGATAATTCAATAGAAGGCGTGCGGTTTTTCATGGCGAGGTAGATTTTTTCCAGCGTGTTGAGTTTCATGTAGGGGCAGGTGTTGCAGGAGACGCAGGCACCGTCCGATATTCCCGGCACGTCGTAGAATTGGCTTCCGGCCGAGCGTTTTTTCATCTGGTGCAAAATGCCGGGCTCAGTGAGGACGATGAACTCCTGCCCCGGCCGCGCTTCCGTGAATTTCAGCAGCGACGATGTTGAGCCGATATGTGCGGCGCGTTTTAACAATGGCTCCGGGCATTCGGGATGCGCAATAACATGCGCTTTGGGATAGCGCGTTTCCAATTTGATCAATTCCTGCTCTGAGAAACGCTCATGCACCATGCAGGTGCCGTTCCACAGCAGCATGTCGCGGCCGGTTTTTTTGATGAGGTATGCGCCGAGATATTTATCCGGCGCGAAGATGATTTTTTTGTCGGCGGGAATCTGGCGGATGATGGATTCGGCGTTGGTCGAGGTCACGATAATATCCGACAGCGCCTTCACCTCCGCCGAGCAGTTGATGTAGGTCACGACCAGGTGGTCGGGATGCGCTTGTGTGAATTTTTTGAACTCGGCGGGCGGGCAGGAATCTTCCAGCGAGCAACCGGCTTTCATGTCCGGTATCAGCACCAATTTTTTGGGATTCAAAATCTTAGCGCCCTCGGCCATGAACCTGACGCCGCAAAATACGATGACATCCGCCTTCGTCTCCGCCGCCCGTCGCGCCAGATCGAGTGAATCGCCGACATGATCGGCCAGGTCTTGTATTTCGTCCTCTTGATAATAATGCGCGAGTATGACCGCGTTCATTTCCCGCCGCAGCCGGTTGATCTCGTCCTCATAGTCGAGGCGGCGTGGCGTGTTGGCGGTCATATTTAAAGGTGTGTGCACCGGCCAATTCTAGCATTGGCTATTCGGTTCTTACAATTATTATCCCTCTTCCCGGCCATTCTCCTTTGCCGCATACTGTCCTGTTACTTTCTGAATCAGCGGTGCAAAAAATTGAGGGGGAACCTGAAATTCAAGTGTTGGATTTTTATAATATGCTGAAAAATATAAATAAAATTGATAATCGTGCGCAGGCAAATGTACCCTTAAAGGATAGTATTTCGTGCCTAAAGTCACCAAAAGTGCGCTTAAACCATGGCAAATTTGAGGGAGATTTACACCCCTTCTTTTGCGAACGGGCGGTCGAGGAGGTCGTCGATGACTTCGTCGATGGTGGCGTTTTCGTAGAGGATGCGGAAGATGGCGTCGCAGATCGGCATGTCGACGTCGAATTTTTTGGCGAGCTTGGCCACCGATTCGGCGGCGATGACGCCTTCGGTGGCGGTGCGGCCGCGGCCGGCGAGCACGTCTTCTTTCGGTTGCCCCTGCCCCAGCGCGATGCCGAACGACAGGTTGCGCGATTTGGCGCTGCCGCAGGTGAGTATCAAATCGCCGAGGCCGGAGAGTCCCATCAGCGTTTCGTATTTTCCGCCTTTGGCTTGCGCCAGCCGCGCCATTTCGGCGAAGCCGCGCGTGACCAGCGCCGCGCGCGCGTTCTCGCCCATTTTTTTGCCGAGCGCGATGCCGCAGGCGATGGCGATGACGTTTTTCACCGCGCCGCCGATCTGCGCGCCGATGATATCGTCGGTGAGATACGGCCGGAACAGCCGCCCGCCCAGCGCGTAAGTCAACGTGTCGAGCGCCTTCGGGTCGGGGCTGGCGATGGTGGTGGCGGTGGGCTGGCCGCGTGCGGCTTCGTCGGCGAAATTGGGGCCGGAGATGATGCCGATCGGATTTTTTGGCAGGAGCGACTGCACGATTTCGCTCATCAGCATCAGGCTGCCGCGCTCGATGCCCTTGGAGGCGACGACGACCGGCACGTTGATGTCGAGCATGTCGGAGACGGCGATGCAGGCCGAGCGCAAAATGTGCGACGGCACGGCGAGGATGATGGCGTCGCAGCGGCAGACATCGTTGAAGCGGTCGGTGACGTCGATGCCGGGATCGACGAACGCCGACGGCAGGTAGATGTCGTTGCAGCGGCGGTCGCGGATGGCCTGGATGACGTTGGGGTTGCGCGTGCCGAGCGTGACGCGGCTGCCGGCGCGGTTGGCGAGGATGGCCAGTGCCGTGCCCCAGGCTCCGCCGCCGATGACGCCTACGTGATAGCTGTCGGTCATAGTGGTTAGTGGTGAGTGGTTAGTGGTGAGTAAACAAACATAATCATCCTTTTCTAATCACTAACCACTGGCTACTGGCCGCTAGCTAGCCACTCGTCACTGGCCACTCGCCACTTTTTTAGCCAGCTTGGATTCGTTGAAGACGCAGACGATATCGGTGCCGTGGCGCAGCGTCAGCCGGCTGGTGACGCGTTCGAGGACGATGTAGTCGCCGCGCGTGCGGTAATTGATAAGCGACTCGTTGCCCTTGCTGTCGACGAGGAAAAACGCCGGCACTTCGGCATTCTTGTTGCGGAACTGGAAGTAGGTGAATTCGCCGTCGTCGAAGATGCGGACGGGCGCGATGTCGTCGGAGCCGGAGATGGTATAGTTGAAATTGTATTTGCTAGGGTCGGCGTCGAGCTCGGGCGACGGCACGCTATCCAGATAATGGCTCACGGTTTTGACGTTATCATCCGGATAAACGAAGCGCATGACGAAAACCATCGCCTTGTCGTTGATGTCGTCAGTCTCGAAAGCGTGCAGTTCGAAGAGGTAGGTATGCTTGCTGGTGATGACCGTCATGTTGGTGGTGGCGTCCTGCTCCAGCGGTTTCAGGAACAGGCGGTTGCCGGAGGGATTCAGCATCCAGGCGGTGGAATCGCCCATCGAGATGGTTTTTATTTCTTCATCGCTGGCGAATTCGATGGTGGACTGGTAGCGGTAATGGCCGATGAATTTATAGACTTCATCCGGCTGGAACATGACGATGCGCACGCGGTGGTCGACCTGAATCGGCCGCGATTCACGCATGGCCAGCGCCGGCGTGCCGGCCAGCGCCAGTAACAGAAACCCGATGACGAGCGTGCGTGCGTGCATTACCTGATATCCTGCAGCCGTTTGGTTTTATATTGCGTCACCATAAAACTCACCGGTTTTACCTTCCCATTCTCATCTAACGCAATGCCGCTGTAGTTGAAAGAGATATTTGCTTGCCAGCGCGATTTTTTTAGTTCGGTCTTGCTTTCCACTAATGCTTCATAAGCGATTTCCATTTCATCGCCTTCTTTTCCCATCAGCCGCGATGAGATGACGGTGATCCTGCGCTTCGAATGGCGCTGGTAAAGCGTTATCGGACTGTCGGCATTGTGCGGGTCGATGGCGCGCTGGAATTCGTTGAACACATTTTCGGAGCTTTGCGATTTGACGCTGTTCACGTTGAGATCGAAAGTATCGATGTTATAGCCTTCGCGCACGACAACGTAATTCTGCACGATGAAGCGCAGCAGCGCCTTGCTCGGGTCTTCGCCCTTATAGGCAAGCAGGCTTTTTATCGACGGCTTGTCATCGACGAGGTTGTGCGTGCTGATGATGAACGGCACGGGAGTTTGCAACGGCAACAGGCCGTTGGCGGCGAGGACGGCGATCAGGAACACCAGCGATGCCAGCCCGGTGATGAGAAGATAGAGGTAACGCTCCGACATCGGGTCGTGCACGTCGAAATCGTAGATGCGGCGCGACTCGCGGAAAAATTCGCCGCTTCTGACTTTTTCAGCGATGGTGGCGTAGTCTTTCGGTATGTGTTCAGCCGGTTGCATAATTCAAATGGACGATTATAACAGGTCCTACAGGGTAGCATGGAAAAGTTAACAGATGTTTTAAATCTAGGCGGTTACGGCGTTTACGTCTGGCCATCGTATGCGCTGGCGATAGCGGTGATGTCGGGCATGGCGTTTATCGGCATGCGCTTGCTCAGGCGCTCGCAACGGGCATTAGCAGCGATCGAAAAGTCTTTGCATGAAGCCTAAGCACCAGCGGCTGGTTTTTATCGGCGTCAGCGTAGTTTTTCTTTGCCTTGCCGCGCTGATGACCCTACGCGCTTTCCGCGACAACCTGATATTTTTTTATACGCCGTCCGAACTGGCTTCGCATGCCGTAAGCAGCGAGCAGCGTATCCGCGTCGGCGGGCTGGTGGAAAAAGGCAGCATCACGCGCGGCGTAAACAACGCCCTGCATTTCAAAATCACCGACGGCACGGCCTCGCTCAGCGTTGACTATCAGGGCTTACCGCCGACGCTTTTTCGTGAAGGGCAAGGCGCCATTGCCGAAGGTCATCTGGAAAACGGCCGTCTCAACGCGGCGCGCATACTGGCCAAGCACGATGAATATTATATGCCGAAGGAAGTGGTCGATGCTTTGAAAAAATCGGGGCGCTGGCGGGGAAAAGAAGGGATTGGGGATTAGGCATTTGGGATTAGGGGAAAAAAGATATATGCTTTTCTTTTCTTCAATCCCTAGTCCCCAATCCCTAATCCCGCTTATAAATTATGACCGCTGAACTGGGAATATTTTTTCTGATTCTTGCCTTGCTGCTTGCATCGTTTCAAGCCGCCTATCTTTATCCCCGCCCTGCCCTTCGCCGGCGATTGACACCGTGCATGTTGTCGGCATCGTGGCTGCAGGCGCTCAGCGTGGCGTGCGCGTTTGCGGCGCTGATGAGCGTGAGGATCGATTCCGATTTCAGCGTCATCAACGCCGCGCAGCATTCTAACCGCTCGCTGCCGCTCCTTTATAAAATCGCCGGTACCTGGGGCAACCACGAAGGCTCGATGCTGTTGTGGGTGCTGGTGCTGTCGGCGTTTGGGCTGGCGCTGGCAGTGAAACAGAAAGACGTATTGACTGCCGTTGCCGTGCAGGCGGCGCTGGCGGCGGGCACGCTGCTGTTTATTTTATTCACCTCCAATCCATTTGCCCGCCAGTTCCCACCGCCCTTCGATGGCGCGACGCTCAATCCCATTCTGCAGGATGTGGCGCTGGCCATGCATCCGCCGCTTTTATATGTCGGCTATGTCGGGTTTTCGCTGGTGTTTTCGCTGGCGGTGGCGACGTTGCTTACCGGCGGCAACGCCCGTGAATTCGCCCGCATGGCGCGGCCGTGGATTTTAATCGCGTGGACGGCGCTGACGCTTGGCATCGGGCTTGGCAGCTGGTGGGCGTACCGCGAGCTGGGCTGGGGCGGTTTCTGGTTCTGGGACGCGGTCGAGAACGCGTCGCTGCTGCCGTGGCTGGCGGGCACGGCGCTTTTGCATTCCAACATGGTGTTGCAGAAACGCGGCGCGCTGGCGGCGTGGACAATTCTGCTTGCCATCATCACGTTCGGCTTGAGTTTGCTTGGCACATTTCTGGTGCGATCCGGTGCGCTGACGTCGGTGCACAGCTTTGCCAGCGACCCTGCGCGCGGATTATTCATCCTCGCCTATATCGTCTTTGCCGTCGGCGGCGCGCTGCAATTGTTTGCGCTCAAGGCACGGCAGCTGGAATCGGGGGAGCCGGTCATGCCTCTTTCGCGCGAGGGCATGATCGTCATCAATAATTTATTTTTATTGTCGGCGTGCGCGACTGTATTGCTTGGTACCGTTTACCCATTATTTGCCGAATGGATCGGTGGCGAAAAACTCACTGTCGGCGCGCCGTATTTCAATGCGACATTCCTGCCGCTCATGATATTACCGCTGTTTTTCGCCGGGCTGGCGCTGTTCATGCCGTGGCGGAACGCAACGATCAAACACGCGTTGCACGAAACCCGTTTCGCGTTGTGGGCGGCGCTGGCGGCAGCGCTACTGGTGCTGGCCTACGGGCAAACGTCTGTCGTCATGGCGGCGCTGGGCGTCGGCCTGGGCGTATGGCTTTTCGGCTGCAGCCTGCACTGGCTGAAACCCAGCCAGCGCAGCGCACACCGCTTCTCAATATTTTTAGCGCATGGTGGCGCGGCGATTTTAGTGTTTGGCATTACCGGCGCCGGATTGTGGCAGCAGGAAATCAGCCGCACCATCGCCACGGGCGACGCCATTGACATCGGCGGCTACCACATGACGTATAAGGGCGAGCAAAAACAGCGCGGCGATAATTACGACGCGCGGCGCGGTGAATTCCAGGTCGAGGCGTATGGCAAGACGACGGCGCTCTTTCCCGAATACCGCGTCTACGATATCCGCCGCACGGAAACGTCCGAGGCCGCCATCCATTCCACCTGGGGCGCGGATTTATATGCCGTGATCGGCGAGGCCGACGGCAAGCGCACCTCCGCCCGCATTTATTACGTGCCGATGATACGTTTCGTCTGGCTGGGATGTTTGCTGATGGGGCTGGGCGGACTGGTTGCGTGGTGGAGAAAGATGACGCCATGAATTTACGCATTGTACCGCTGGTGATCTTATTGATGCTGTCGATCGCGCTGGCATTCGGGCTGATGCGCCCGGCGCTGCATACGGCCGGCTCGCACATGATCGGCGTTACGCCGGAATTTTCCGTGCCATCGCTCGACCGCTCTAAGGCACTATTCTCGCCCGCGCGCTGGAAAGGAAAAGTCGTCGTGCTCAATGTCTTCGCTTCGTGGTGCGAATCCTGCCTGTCCGAGCAGCCGCAGCTGATGGCGCTTTCGGGCAAAGTGCCGGTGATGGGGCTGGCGTGGAAAGACAAGCCGCCAATGCTGCGCGCATGGCTTAAGCGGCATGGCAATCCATTTCAAGAAATAGGCATCGACGAGGGCGGAAAAGCGACGATGCCGCTCGCGCTCTCCGGCGTGCCGGAAACGTTTGTTTTTGATAAGAACGGAAAGATTGCCTACGATTTAAAAATGCCGCTCACCGAAGAGGAAATGCATAATGTCCTGCTACCGCTGGTGGAGAAATTGCAGCATGAATAAATTATTCGTCATTGCATTATTGTTGTTCGCGCCTCCGGCAGCGGCGCTTTCCATCGAACCGCCCCTGCCCGATGCGGCGCAGGAAGCGCGCGCACAGGCGCTGTTCAGCGGGTTGCGCTGCGTCGTCTGCCAGAGCGAATCGATCGCCGATTCCAAAGCGCTGGTCGCTGCCGACATGCGCCGCGAAATCCGCAGCCAAATCGCCGCTAGAAAATCCGATGCCGATATTGTGGAATATTTCGTCTCGCGCTACGGCAACGGAGTGCTGATGCGTACGCCCTTTAACCGGACGACATGGCTGTTATGGCTGGCGCCGCTGTTCGTGCTTTTGGGTGGCGGTGCGCTGGCGTGGCGGTTTTTTAGGAAGAATAAATAATGTTGTTCGTGATTTTTTTTATTATCCTGACGGCGGTGCTCGGCGTTTTGCTGTGGCCGCTGCGGCAGCAAAGAATAATTATTACCATTATCGGTGCGGTGTTTTTTGTCGGCGCGTTCAGCCTCTACGCTTTCCTCGGCTCACCGCGCATTTTGCCGCTGGTGGCGGCGCACGCCGAAAAAATGGATGCGGCGCGCATCTCGCTGATTGAAAATTCCGACATCGTCATGCGCGAGCCGAAAAACCTCGGCGCGTGGATAACGCTGGGGCAAAGTTTTTCCGACACCGGGCAATACGCCGCCGCTGCCAATGCTTTCAAGCAAGCGGTGCTGCTCTCCAAGGGAAATCCGAAACTGATACTGGCTTATGCCAAAGCTATAATCATGGCCGATGAAGGAAAAGTCAGCGATCTGGCTAAAAAAAGTTTGGAGATGGTATTATTGCAAGACCCCGAAAACCCTGAAGCTCAATATTTCCTGACGGTCAGGAAATTGCAGGACGGAAACACTAAAGAAGCGATGCAGGAAATGAAATCGCTCTACCGATCCCTGCCCGACGGCTCTCCGGTGAAGGAAATGATCGATAGGCAGATTGGGCGCTAAGAGAATCTAGCCGGATCAGCCGGATAGACGCCCAGCACGCGGACTTGCGAGCAGTAGAATTGCAATTCCTCGATGGCGTTTTTGACGCCTTGCTCGTCGGGGTGGCCCTGGAAGGTGATGAAGAACTGCGCCGATCGCTGCTTGGCGCCGGTCGGGATGTAGCTTTCCAGCTTCAGCATGTTGATGTTGTTGGTGGCGAATCCCCCCAGCGCCTTATAGAGCGCCGCCGGGATGTTGCGCACGGCAAAAAGCAGCGTCGTCAGTACGGCGTTTTTTTCGGGATCCGGATCGACCGGCTCGCGGGCGATGATCATGAATACGGTGACGTTGTCGTCGGAATCCTGCAGATGCTCCTTGAGCACGGTGAGGCCGTAAAGCTCGGCGGCCAGCGGCGAGGCTATGGCGGCTTTGGCGGTATCGTTCCACTTGGCGACGTCGGCGGCGGCGGCGGCCGTGTTGGAATAGGTATGCGCGGCGAGTTTCAATTCGCGCAGGTTCTTGCGGCATTGCATCAGCGCCTGCGGGTGCGAATAGACGTCTTTAACCGTTTTCAGGCTCGCGCCCTTGGGGGCGACCAGGCAATGCTCGATATGCTGGAAAAATTCGCCGACGATGTGCACTTTGGTCGCGGGCAGCAGATGGTGGATTTCGGCGACGCGGCCGGCCTGCGAATTCTCGATGGGGATCATGCCCAGCGCCGCCTTGCCCGATTCCACTGCCTCGAACACGTCCTCGAACGACGGCAGCGCCAGCGTGTGCATATAAGGCGCCGCCTGACGGCAGGCCAAGTCGGCATTCGCCCCTTCCACGCCCATGAAGGCGATGGTATTGTCGGGGTCGAGCGCATTTATTTTGGCGGTAGTACTGGACATGCGACGATAAAAATCCTACATAATTACCCTCTTAAATAGCATATTTTTATGGCAAAGCAAACGACACAAAAGTCCTGGAAACCCGATAGCTGGCGCGAGCTGCCGATCAAGCAGCAGCCGGCGTATGGGAATATCAAGCAGTTGAAGTCGGTGGAAGATGAGTTGCGGCTGCTGCCGCCGCTGGCGTCGCCGGGCGAGGCGCGGAGCTTAAAGCGCGAATTGGCGGATGCGGCGCATGGGCGGGCATTCCTGCTGCAAGGCGGTGATTGCGCCGAAAGTTTCGCCGAATTCTCCGAGGATAATTTGCGCCGGTTCTTCCGCGTGCTGCTGCAAATGACGATGGCGCTGATGTATGGTGCCGGCTGCCCGGTGGTCAAGGTCGGGCGCATCGCCGGCCAGTTTGCCAAGCCGCGCTCGGACGCCATGGAAAAACAGGATGGAAAAGAATTGCCCGCCTATCGCGGCGACATGATCAATTCCATGGAGTTCGATGAGCAAGGCCGCCAGCCCGACCCGAAACGGCTGCTCTCCGCCTACCACCAGTCGGCGGTCACGATCAATTATTTGCGCCAGCTGGCGCGCGGCGGCTATGCGGCGCTCCGGCAGATCAACCGCTGGAACATGGAATTCGCCAAGAATTCGGCGCAGGGCAAACGCTTCGACGATTTGATCGCGCGCATCAACGAGTGCATCGGATTTATCGAGGCCTGCCGCCTGCCCATCGACGAAGTCGAGCAATTCGCCGAGGCCAGCTTTTTCACGTCGCACGAGGCTTTGCTTTTGGGTTACGAATCGGCGCTGACGCGGTTCGACAAGACCGACGGAAAATATTACGCCGCCTCGGCGCACATGCTCTGGATCGGCGACCGCACGCGCGCGCCCGACGAAGCGCACGTCGAATTCATGCGCGGCATCGCCAATCCTATCGGCATGAAGGTCGGGCCCAGCATGACGGCGGACGGGCTGCTGAAACTCATCGACATACTGAACCCGGAAAACGAGGCCGGACGGCTGACGCTGATCGCGCGCATGGGAAGCACCAAAGTTGGCGAGATGCTGCCACCGCTGGTCAAGCGCGTGAAGGCGGCGGGAAAAACCGTCGTCTGGTCGTGCGACCCCATGCACGGCAACACCATCAAGTCGCCGAACGGTTACAAGACGCGCAAATTCACCGATATTCTCTCGGAAGTGCGGCAGTTCTTCGCCATCCACAAGGCCGAGGGCACGGCAGCCGGCGGCGTGCATTTTGAAATGACCGGGCAAGACGTCACCGAATGTTTGGGCGGTGCGCAGGCAATTTCGGAGTTGAATTTGAGCGACAGGTATCATACACATTGCGACCCGCGCCTCAACGCCAGCCAGGCGCTGGAGCTGGCGTTTTTAATCGCGGAGACGTTGAAGAAGCAAAAGAGTTAAGCCGTCATCCCGGCGACTCGCCTTGGCGAAGCCTGTGGTAATGTTTCCCAAATGGAGAAATGCCAAGGGCGTAGCCAGGAAGCCGGGATCCAGGCTTATCCATTGACAACAGCATTTATTGTAAACTAATTTCTTTTTTCTTTTTTTAAAAACATGGATCCCGGCCTTCGCCGGGATGACATAGGAGCATAGAATGACCAAAGCAAAAGTAGGCGGCGTCGCCGTCGATCAATTGAGAAGCATCATCGGCCGCGTTGAAAAACTGGAAGAAGAGAAGAATAATATTTCCGCCGACATCCGCGAAGTATTCGCCGAAGCCAAAGGCAACGGCTTCGACACCAAGGCCATCCGCACCATCGTCAAACTGCGTAAGATGGATGCGAGCGAGCGCGAAGAGCAGGAAACCATCCTCGATACCTACCGCCGCGCGCTGGGCATGTTGCCGGAGCTGGACGAAGCCGCTTAATTACTACTAGGCTGGCTGTCTTGCTTGTTTTTTCTGCGCTTCCGCTGCGCACGTACTAAAATGTACGCTTGCGCTGCGGTTCTCGAAAAAAACATCGCACCCAGCTCAGCCTAGCGTAATTGTTTTTCTAAATCTTTCAATTCCAGATATTTTGCCAGACGCATCATGCGCCCGAAGGCGTAAACCACGGAATAGGTGAAGCCGCGTGTGCCGCGCAGAACATACGCGCGTGAAAAATACGCCTTGAAAAACGCGAACTTGAATTCAATGAGCAGGCGCAGCACCGGAAAGCGTACCTTTTTCTTTCGCATGTCGAGCGCCTGCGCCGTGGAATAGCTGTTCATTTTCTCGATGGCGTGCGCCAGCGATCGCAGCGAGTGGTGCAACACCGGATGCTTGAATATCGCCGTCGCGCCTTCGCGCACCAGCACCGAATCATGCACCGGGCTGTCGGAAAAACGCGCCTTCTCGCGGTTGTAAAGCCGCAGCTGGTAATTGGTGTGGCCGAACCAGGCGAACTTCGTCTCGCCGGGAAGCAGATCGCGGATGCGGAACGTATAGGCCGTGCAGGGCGGCTCGCCCGCCGCAAACAGTGTTTGTATTTCTTCCGCCAGCTCCGGCGTGATCACTTCATCGGCGTCGAGATTGATCAGCCAGCGGTTTTTGCAGTTATCTTCACCGAAGCGTTTTTGCAGACCGTAACCGTTCCAGGAATGAAAGAGCACCTTGGCGCCCAGCGATTCGGCGACTTTCATCGTGTCGTCGGTACTTCCGCTGTCGATGACGATGATCTCCTCCACCCAGTCGCGCACGCTCTTGATTGCGCCTGCAATGCGGTCGGCCTCATTCTTGGCGATGATAAAAACGGAAACGGGCAGTTTCATGGTATCTTAAGTTGAAAGCTATGACTGGCTCTAGTAAGTAATGTTGCATGCGTATTGTCAATATCATGTTTGCCGGCGGCAGTGGCGGTGTCGAACAGGCGTTCGTCGATTACTGCGAAGGCCTGAACGCCCGCGGCCACCAACTCACCGCCATCATCTCGCACCGTGCCGCCGTAGAGGCCGACCTTAAGCGCCTTTCGGTGCCGTATCTGGCGTTATATAACCTGAACGAATGGGATTTTGTCGCCATGTGGCGCCTGCGCCGGCGGCTTAAAATGCTCCGGCCCGATGTCATCATCGCCCATTCCAACCGCGCTTACGTACTGGCGAAATGGGCGACGCTTGGGCAGATGCCGATGGTCGGCGTCGCGCAGAATTACAGCACGCGGCGTTTCCGGCGCGCCAAAGCCATGTTCACCACCACGCACGATCTGGTGGAGCATCTGGTGAACAAACGCCGCGTCGCCAAAGACCGCGTGTTCCACATTCCCAACATGATTAAATGCGAAGGGTTGCCGCCGCACCGCGAAAGCCGCAATAATCCGCCGGTGATCGGCAGTATGGGGCGGTTCGTGGCCAAGAAAGGCTTCGATTTTTATGTCGAAGCGCTGCATATATTGAAAGAGCGCGGCTATGCATTCAAAGCGATCCTGGGCGGAAGCGGCGAATCGGAAAAAGCGCTGAAACGCCAGGCCGAAGACGCCGGACTCGGCGATATACTCACCTTCCCCGGCTGGGTGAAAGACAAGCAGAAATTTTATTCCGGCATCGATATTTTTTGCCTGCCGTCACTGCACGAACCGTTCGGCATCGTGCTTTTGGAGGCGTTCACGTTCGGAGCGCCGATGGTTTCCACCGATTCCGAAGGGCCGCGTGACATCATCACGCCCAACCACGACGCGCTGATCGTAAAAAAAGGCGACGCTACGGCGCTGGCCGATGCGCTGGCGCGCCTTCTGGATGACGCTTCGATGGCCAACGACTTTGCCGCCAATGCCTTCGTGAAAGTAAAAACGCGCTATTCGATGGAAGTGGTGTGCGAGCGGATTGAACAAGCGCTCAAGAAAGTGGTGATAGGGTGGTAAGGTTGTGGGGAAGAAAAATCTTACCCTATAACCTTACAACCTTATCACCTTACAATCCTTTAAGAATTTCCTGCGCGGCTTGCTTCGGATCTTTTGCACCCGTAATCGGCCTGCCGATCACCAGATAATCCGCGCCCTGCTCTATCGCTTCCTTAGGCGTCATGACGCGCTTTTGGTCGCCGTGCGCCGTACCTTCCGGGCGGATGCCGGGGACGACGAGCTTGAAATCTTTGCCGCACTGCGCACGCAATAATGAAATTTCGTGCGGCGAGCAAACCACGCCGTCCATGCCCGATTCCTGCGCCAGCGCCGCCAGACGTTTTACCTGCTCTTCGACGCTGCCCGAAACGCCGATGCTGTGGATGTCGCTTTCATCGAGGCTGGTCAGCACCGTGACGGCAACCACCAGCGGTTTCTTTTTAACGGCGATGGCGGAAATCTCCGCCGCTGCTTCTGCTGCCGCTTTGAGCATGGCTTTGCCGCCAGTCGCATGCACCGTCATCATGAATATATCCATATCGGCAGTCGATTTAATCGCCCCTGCTACGGTATTGGGAATGTCGTGAAATTTGAGATCGAGGAAAATCGGCATGCCGGATTCGGATATTGCCTGCACGCCCTCAACGCCATTGGCAGTAAAAAATTCCAGACCAAGTTTTAATGCACCGACGCTGCCATGCAACTGCTCCGCCAACTGCCCGGCCTTGGCGACGTCTTTCGTATCGACGGCGCAGATGATGGGGTTATGCTTTGAGTTCATACACCGTATCCCCACCCACCACCGTGCGAATCGCCCTGCCTTTCACCGGCCAGTCGTCGAAGGGGGAGTTCAGGGATTTGCTGACGAATTGCTTAGGGTCGAGTTGCCATTCGAGATCGAGGTCGATCAGCGTCAAATCGGCGCGGGCGCCTTTTTTGAGGCGGCCGGCGGGAATATGGATGATGTCGGCGGGCTTGCAGGTCATGGCGGCGATGACATCGGTCAGCGGCATGATGTTTTTGTGATAGAGCGCGAGCGACAGCGGCAGCATGGTCTCCAGCCCCACGATGCCGAACGAGGCCGAGGCCAGCGGCACGCGCTTGCTTTCCTGATCGTGCGGCGCGTGGTCGGTGGCGATGGCGTCGATGGTGCCATCGCGCAAACCCTCGATCACCGCCAGCCGGTCTTTCTCGGCCCTGAGCGGCGGGTTCATTTTGGAGAAGGTGCGGTATTCGAGCACGGCTTCGTCGGTCAACGCGAAATGGTGCGGCGCTGCCTCGCAGGTGACATTCAAGCCTTTTTTCTTGGCACGACGCACGGCATCGATGGCTTCCGCCGTCGAGATGTGCAGCACATGGTATTGCCCGCCGGTCAACTCGGCTAAAATGATGTCGCGCTCGACCATCACCGCTTCGGCGGCGTTGGGGATGCCGCCGACGCCCAGCTCGGCGGAGATTTTCCCTTCGTTCATGCAGCCGCCGCAGGAGAGGTGCAAATCTTCGGCATGTTGCGCCACCGGCAGGCCAAGCTCGCGCGCGTAGGTCAATGCTTTCCGCATGATGCCGGCGTTCATCACCGGCAGGCCGTCGTCGGTGAAGCCGACCGCGCCAGCTTCCTTGAGCAATCCCATCTCGCTCAGTTCCTCACCTTTCTGGCCTTTGGTGATGGCGGCATAGGTGTGGACATTGACATAGGCGGTTTCGCGCGCGCGCTTATGGATAAACGCGACGACGGCGACGTTATCGACCACCGGTTTGGTGTTGGGCATGCAGGCGACATGCGCCACGCCGCCTGCCGCCGCCGACTTGCTGCCGGTGGCGATGGTTTCCTTGTGCTCTTGCCCCGGCTCGCGGAAATGCACCTGTATGTCTATCAGGCCGGGCGTCAGCAGATGATCGTGGCAATCCACTATTTCCACGCCCTGCGGAATTTTATCTTTAGTAATATGTACGCCGAAATCGACGATGCTATTACCCGCGGTCAGCAGCCCGCCCTTTACATCGAGCTTCGACGCCGGATCGAGCAGCCGCGCGTTGATGTAGGCGACCTTGCGGTTAGGGTCGTTTTTGTGCGTCGGCAGGGAAAAATGCTGGTTCATTAAAATGTTTCCTTGTTACTTGATAACAGCTCCAACACCGCCTGGCGGATGGCGACGCCCATTTCGACTTGCTCCAGTATGAGGCTGCGATTGATGTCGTCGGCGAGCTGGCTGTCAATCTCGACGCCGCGGTTGATGGGGCCGGGATGCATAATCAGCGCGTCGGGACGGGCGCAGGCCAGCTTCTCCTCGTCCAATCCCCAGAAATGAAAGTATTCGCGCAGAGACGGGATGAAATTATTTTCCATGCGCTCCGTCTGCAATCGCAGCATCATGATGATGTCGCAGCCTTCAAGTCCCTTTCGCATGTCGAAATAAGAGCTGACCCCCCAGGAATCCGGGAATTTCGGCATCAGCGTCGGCGGCGCGATCAGGCGCACTTCCGCGCCCAGCAGTTTGAGCAGCTTCATGTTGGAGCGCGCCACGCGGCTGTGCAAAATATCGCCGCAGATGGCGACGCGCAGATTTTCGATGCGGCCTTTGTGGTTTAAAATCGACAGCGCATCCAGCAGCGCTTGTGTCGGGTGTTCATGGCAGCCGTCGCCGCCGTTGATGACCGGACAGTTCATTTTACGCGCCAGCAAATGCACCGCGCCCGATTCCGGGTGGCGCACGGTGATGAAATCCGGATGCATGGCATTCAGCGTCATGGCGGTGTCGATCAGCGTTTCGCCTTTCTTGACCGACGATGTGGACACCGACATGTTGATGACGTCGGCGCCCAGGCGTTTTCCCGCAAGTTCGAACGACGTGCGCGTGCGCGTTGAATTCTCGAAAAAGAGATTAATGAGCGTGCGGCCTTTTAAAATGGCGTGCTTTTTATCCGCCTGCCGGTTCTTGGCGACGTAGGTTCTGGCCAGATCGAGAATGGTGTAAACATCGTTTCGGGATAAACCGTCTATGCCCAGCAAATGCCGGTGTGGGAAGCGGCGGGCAGTGCTTTTTAAGCGGAACGGTAACATTCGGCCGCTACCATACACATTTTCCGACGGTAAGCAAATAATTGATGACAGAAATCTTGCCGCGGCTATAGTGGGCGCATGCAAAGATTTTTCGCCGCGTTGGTATTGTTGTCACTGGCCGCCTGCACTGAGAATGGGCAACCAGTTGATATGCAGCAGTTTTTCTCTTCCTTGCAACAGGAACAAAGCACCCCTTCGGCGCAGGAAGTGCTGCTGACCGCAGCCAAAACCGCCGAAAAGCAGGATGATTTCAAACAGGCGGCGTTCCTCTATCAGCAGTACCTTGATAAGCAACCCGGCGATAAGGAAATCCAACTGGCGTTGGCCGACAGTTATCGCCGAAGCGGCGATCTTGATGCGGCGATTATAGAATACGACACCGTACTGGCGCAGGATGCCGGCTCCGTTCCCGCCAAGGAAGGCAAAGCGCTGGCGCTGATCACGCGCGGCGACTTCGATACGCCGGCGATGTTGCTCGATGAAGTCATGAAGGTTGAACCGACGCGCTGGAAAACCCTGAACGCACTGGGCATTTTATTCGCCACCCGCAATTTATATAACGAAGCCGGGCAGTATTTTCAGGAAGCGCTCAAGTTCAGCCCATCGAACCCTACCGTCACCAATAATCTTGGGCTGACGCAGGCGTTACAGCACAACACCGTCGCTGCCATACAAAATCTTATCATGGCATCGTCGCTGCTGTCGTCCGCCGGCAGCGCGCAACGCCAGCGCATCGAGCTCAATCTGGCGCTGGTCTATGCCGTCAATAATCATCTCGATGAGGCGCGCGCCATCGCTCAGAAATATTATACCGGCACCGATCTCGATAACACCGCATGGCTTTACGGCCGTCTGGCTAAAGACGAATCGCTGGGAAAAATTTATCTCAGTCTGGCGCTGACCGAAAGCAAAGCGTTTTATGAAAAGGCGCTGATCAGCCAGACGATCAGCAACGGCAGTATTAATGCCGGCCAAAATGCAAATATCTCAACGCCGGTTGGCAGCCTGCCGTCGACGGCCTCTCCTGCCCCTACTCCCGTTCAGGCCAAACGTCCGCTACCAGCGGCGCAACCGCCTGCGGTCGCCATGTCGCCGAATCCGGTAACGGCGGCACCTTCCGCTGACGCATCGGCGGCGCCTATCGCCAAGAAGCCTGCTGCCGAAGCGCCGGCAGCCAAGCCTAAAAAAACAAAAGAAGATGACGGGCTGTCGGCGATCATCAACAAAGACCTGGACTAAGATTTCGCGCGCAACTCTTTCCCTGCGTCATGGCCTAGTTGCGCCGCATCGTGGATGCTGCCCTGCCTGCTGATGCGCCAGTGCTTGCCGCCGTCGGGCGCAGCCAGCAAGCCTTCAAAATGCATCCTGTCATTTTCAACGGTGGCATAACCCGCAATCGGCGTGCGGCAGGAACCGTCAAGCGCGCGCAGGAATGCGCGTTCGCAGGTGACGGCGATTTCGGTGCGTTTGTGCGATAGCGGTGCTAAAAAATCGCGTACTCTCTTATCGTCGGCGCGGCATTCGATGCCGATGGCGCCCTGCCCGACGGCGGGCAAGAATTCCGAAACCGCCAACGGCGTTCCCTCATCCAAGCCGAGGCGGTTCAATCCCGCCTTGGCCAGCAGCGTCGCCTGTATTTCACCTTGCGCTATTTTTTTAAGCCGCGTTTCAACATTGCCGCGCATCGAGACGATTCTTACATCCGGTCGTTTCATCAGCACCTGCGCCGCGCGCCGGAGCGACGCCGTGCCGAAAGTCGCATTGTTGGGAATATCGGTGAATGACGCGGCGCCGATCAGCACATCGCGCGCATCCTCGCGCTCCGGCATACAGCCGATCACCAAGCCGTCCGGCAGCACGGTTTCCATATCTTTCACCGAATGCACGGCAATATCGATACTCTTTGCCAGCAACGCTTCTTCGATCTCTTTCGTGAAGAGGCCCTTGCCGCCGATGTCGGCGAGCGGCCGGTCGGTGAATATGTCGCCGCTGGTCACGATATGCACCAATTCGACGGCGATACCCGGATGCGCAGCCATGAGGGTCGTGCGTATCTGCCCGGCCTGCGCCAGCGCCAGCGGACTTTTTCTTGTACCGATGCAAATTTTCATAGTTGATAGTTGGTGGTTGGTGGTTGATAGTGTGGCAGCTTAACCATTCACCATCAACTATCAACTATCAACCGTCAACCATGCTCATCTTAGGCATTGAAACCAGTTGTGATGAAACGGCCGCCGCCGTCGTTTCCGGCACGCGCGAAATACGCTCGAACGTCGTGCTCTCGCAGACCGCCGAACACCTGCCTTACGGCGGCGTGGTGCCGGAAATCGCCGCGCGCGCGCATATCGAGCAGCTCGATGCCGTGATTATCAGGGCGCTGAAAGAGGCGAACGTGACGTTAAACGACCTCGACGGCATCGCCGCCACCGGCGGGCCGGGGCTGATTGGCGGCGTCATCGTCGGCTGCATGACCGGCAAGGCGCTGGCCTCGGTGGTAAAAAAGCCGTTCATCGCCGTCAATCACTTGGAAGGCCACGCGCTGACGGCACGGCTTACCGATAATATCGAATTCCCCTTTTTATTGTTGCTGGTCTCCGGCGGGCATTGTCAGTTTTTGGTGGTGCGCGGCGTCGGGCAATACGAAAAGCTCGGCGGCACGGTTGACGACGCGCTGGGCGAAGCCTTCGACAAAACCGCCAAGATGCTGGGGCTAGGAATGCCCGGCCTGCCTACGCCGGAGCGAAGCTATATTCGGTCTGTAACCGGCGAGGCGCTCAACTCCGGCTTCGCGCAGGCAGGCGGCCCGGCGGTGGAGAAGCTGGCCAAAAGCGGCAACGAACGCGCCTACCATTTCTCCGTGCCGCTGAAAGGCCGCGACGGCTGCGATTTTTCATTCTCCGGCCTCAAAACGGCAGTGCGAAAAGTGGTGAGTGACGAGTGGTTAGTGGCCAGTAGAGAAAGCGATATCTCTTCACTCGCCACTCGTCACTTGCCACTCGCCACTGTCGCAGACATCTGCGCTTCGTTCCAATATACGGCGGCGCTGCATGTCGAAGAACGCACGCGCCATGCGCTGAAGATGTGCCATGTCCCGGCGCTGGTGGTGGCGGGCGGCGTGGCGGCCAACCAGTATTTGCGCGGAAAATTAGAAACGCTGGCGAAGGAATACGGGGTGCGGTTCATAGCGCCGCCGGTTGCGCTATGCACCGACAATGCGGCCATGATCGCCTGGGCGGGTGTCGAGCGCCTGCGGCTTAAGCTGACGGATGGTTTGGACTTCGAGCCGCGCGCCCGCTGGCCGCTGGCCGAGATGCATCACTGATAGAATCCCGGCGGCAGGAATGCGTAATTGATCTTGTATTCCGACGCCATGTTATCGTCGGTGATGAGCCACAGGTTGTTTTCGGCCAATATCTCTTCGCGGATATCTTGTAGCGGCGCATTGGCCAGTGTTTCCAGCAGCGCTTCGTTGGGATGGGCGAATACCGGCTTGCCGTTATCGCCGATAAAGGCCAGCAGGTTTTTCTTTTTTTGCGCGGGAGTAAGGTTAAACGGGCTGTCGCTGGCGGCGACGAAATTATGGACCCTCACGACGTGCTTGAACAGGTGTGCCACCGTATAGGCGCTGTCGCGCGCGCCGGTGGTATTGTAATAAATAATGCCGCCCGGATTCAGGTGGCGCTTGCAAATCTCCAGGAATTCTCGCGAAAGGAGATGCGTGGCGTTGTTGCGCCAGTAATAGATCGTATTCATGGTGATGACGTCGAAACGTTCGTCGGGATGGTTGAGCAGCCAGCGGCGGCCGTCGTCGATCGTCAGTTTCATTTTGGGATGATGCAGCGCCGAATCGATTTCCGGATAATGGGCGATGACATCGGCATAGCCCGGGTTGATTTCTACGGTCCGCAACTGCTGCAGCGGCCGGTACATCGTAATCACTTTCGTCGCCGAGGCCGCGCTCATGCCCATTTCCAGCACGCGTTCGGGTTTTGGGTGCAAAGCCGCCAGCATGTAGACGCGGGTGATGCCGTTGCTGTCCCTCGCCGGGTCGATGTTGAAGCGGCCGTCATAGGCGCCGTTGCCGAAGATCATGTCACCGTCCTTGTCTTCAAAGACGGTGATGATGCCGTGGCGGGTTTCGTTGACGTATTTGGGGGAGGCGATCATTTCAGGCACTCCCTGTAATTTTCCGATGATGTCTTTGTAAAAAAACGGCTGCAGGCCGATCATCCCCATGATCGCCGCCGCCGCCAGCGCGTAGCGGGAAAAAGACGGCGCGCGCGGCAGGAACATCAAAAGCCCGACGATGAGGGCGCTGATGATAATCACGTTCCATGGCAGTGCGAAGGCGTCGAACAGGATAAATCCGGTGATGAGAGAGCCCAGCGTCGCGCCGACGATATTGAGAAAGTAAATCCAGGAGACGGCCACTCCGGCCTGTTTTCCCTGCGAATGCGAAACGCCCATCTGGCACAGCAGCGGAAACAGCCCGCCGGAAAAATATGCGAGCAGGCCGATGGCGATATAGCCGGCGATGATGCCGGCGAATTTTCCTACGCCGGCGGATAACATTCCGGCGACAGGTACGGAAAGATAAGCGATGGCCGCCAGCCATATCAACGAGGAATGAACGAATGCCTGCGCGTCGCGGCCCGATTCGCTCCAGCGCTTGGCCTTGAGTGAGCCGTAAGCGATACCGGCCAGAAAAATCGCCAGCATCACGCCGAAGACCTGCGGCAGGTTGGAGGTCATGAAACCTAAGACGCGAAACCAGAGAATCTCCAGGCTAAGCGAGACATAACCGATCAGCGCCGAGAGCAACAGTGCCGAGCGATAAGGTAAAGAGCCATGAACGGCGTTTGTTTCGACGGCATCGGCAAGCGGTTGGCCGGATTGTTGTTTATAAAAATACCAGACAGCGGCGGCAGTCAGCATATTGCAGGCGGCGGCGACGATCAGCGTCGATTGCCGTCCCATCATGGTAAAAAGCAGCATAACCGTCAGCAGCGACGCCAGCGCCGATCCCAGCGTGTTATAGGCATAGAGTTTCCCGACGATGGTGCCGAGATTTCGGTAATGCCGTTGCAGGTAGCCGACCAGAAGCGGCAGCGTGCTTCCCATCAGCATGGTCGGCAGCGCCAGCAAGGCATACGTTACCGCAATCAGGGAGAGGAGCGAGTCGTGCGGCGCCCACCAGCCGACGGTTTGTATTAGCGGTATGCTGATCAGGCCGAAGAGGCCGATGGCGATTTCAGCGCCGATGAAATATTCGAGTAAACGATGCGGAAAATGCTTCTGCACCTGCCCGCCCGCCAGCGCGCCGACGCCCAGGCCAAACATGAAGACTGAAACGATGACGGTGACCGATTCGATGTTGGTGCCGAAGGTGGCGAACAGCACGCGTTGCCATACGACCTGGTAGACCAATGCCGCGAATCCGGAGAAAAAGAACAGCAAGGGAATGGCATCGAGCGAATGCAGCCAACGCGTTTTTTGCGGCTGGTCGGCGACGCACCACAGCAGGATGATTTGCACGGTGATAAACAGCAGGAGCATCAGCAATGTGAATGCGACGTTGGCTTTGACGCCCGCCAGCACCAGCCCGTAGCCCAGAAAAATGACGTAGGTTGCCGGATGGAATTTCAGAAATTGCGCGCGCGTGGCGTCGGTCAGCGGCAGATGCGCCGCTATTTTCGTGGTGAGTTTCCGCAGTTCCAATAAAATAATCGGGCCTAAAACGCAAAACCCAAGCCATAAGGCGGCGACAAGGTTTTTCTGCTCCGCCATTTTCTCGATGGAAAACAACGTCAGCGAGAAGGTCATCATCATGGCGCCGCAAAAGATGCCGATCAGAATGAGGAACGAGAAAATGAGAAGATTGTTTTTCATAGCCCGTCCTCGCGGAAAATAGATTGCGCCGCCTCGGTTTTTAGATATTCAAGGAACGTGCGCGCCGGCGTCATGTTCTCACCGGCGATGACGACGGCGTAATACTGGATCGGCTTGTGCAGATTTTCCGGCACCACGCTGATCACACGCATATCGTCTCTTTCGCTTATGCTGGAAGCGAAAAACAACCCGTAGGCTTTTTGGTTGATGACCATGCCGAACATTTCGCTGAGCTGTTTTGGGTAGAGCGTGTAAGGCTCAAGATATTCCGCAGCACCCAGCGTACGAAGCGTCTCCCTGGCGTAGACGCCTTCCGGCAGCGTGTCGGGGTTGCCGACGACGAATCCCGGTTCGCCGCCGATGAGATTGATGATTCTTGCTGTCGGAAATTTGCCGTTCCAGTCGATCTCCAGCGGGCTGTCCACCGGGCCGACCAGCGCCAGACGGTTTTTCGCCACCGGCGTCGGCGAATAAACATCGATCAGCCCTTGCGTTTTTAATTCTTCCACCCATTGCGGCAGCGGCGTGATCAGCACGTCGGCGGCGCCGCCTTCGGTGAGTTGCGTTTGCTGTTCCTTGAACGAGATATAGGAAGTGGTAACAGTGACGCCATTGTCGCGGGCGTAATTGCGGGCGATCTCGCTGATGGCAACGCTGAGCGACGGATCGGCCATGACGGTGATGGAATCTGCAGCCTGAGCGGAAGCGGCAGACACTATCAGCGATAAAAAAATAGAAATCGAATGTTTAGGCATGCAGGCGTTCAAAGCGGCGTTGGTTTTCTTCGGAGAGGTGGACCGTGACGTGAATATACGCATTTTCCACTTCCTGCGCCACCACTTTGCCATGGGCATGCAGCCAGGCCAGCGCTTTCCCGTCATGGAGATCTAAGCGATATTCGGCTTTAGTGTAAAAGCGTTGCTCCAGATTTTCCTGAATGGCGGCCAGTAATTCGGGAATGCCGTCGCCGGTCAGCGCCGAGATCGTCAATTGTTTTTTCTCATGCGACGCCTGAAGTTGTTCGGGCGACAGGCGATCGATTTTATTCAACACCTCGATCATATTCTCCGGCAGATGCTGGTTGAACAGTCCGCGCAGCACGCTTTCGACGTCGCGTTTCTGTTCTTCGCTATCCTCGTGGGAAATATCGCGCACATGCAGCAGCAGGTCGGCCGCCAGCACCTCTTCCAGCGTGGCGCGGAAGGCGGCGATCAGCTCGGTCGGCAGGTCGGAAATGAATCCGACCGTATCCGACAGAATCGCCTTGCCGCCCGACGGCAGCTTGAGCGCGCGCATGGTCGGGTCGAGCGTGGCGAATAATTTGTCCATGGAAAGCACGGTGGCGCCGGTCAGCCGGTTGAACAGCGTCGATTTGCCGGCGTTGGTGTAGCCGACCAGCGCGACGACGGGATAGGGCACGTCGCGGCGGGTTTTGCGATGCAGGCCGCGCGTGCGCGTCACCTGCTCCAGTTGTTTTTTAATCTTGGTGATACGGTCGCGGATCAGCCGCCGGTCGATCTCGATTTGCGATTCGCCGGGGCCGCCCAGGAAGCCGAAGCCGCCGCGTTGCCGCTCAAGGTGCGTCCACGAACGAACTAATCGACTTTTTTGGTATTCGAGCGCCGCCAGCTCGACTTGCAGGATGCCCTCGTGTGTCCGCGCCCGCGCGCCGAAGATTTCCAATATCAGCGCCGTGCGGTCGATGACCTTGCAGCCCCAGGATTTTTCCAGATTGCGTTGCTGCACCGGCGACAATTCATGGTTGACGATGGCAAGCGTAACATCGCCACCCGCGATGCGGCCTTTGATTTCATCCACCTTGCCGCTACCGATCAGCGTTGCCGGTTTTGCCTTGTCCAGCGCCACGGTTACGGTGTCCGTCACTTCGAGATCGATGGCGTGCGCCAGCCCTATCGCCTCTTCCACGCATGCTGCCGGCGAACGCGCCGTTGATTTGGCCTGCTTGAAATAGGGATGGAGGATGAGAGTGCGTTGAATGGTCATATTTTTGTCATTCCCGCAAAAGCGGGAATCTTATTTTCGCAATGTGTTGCTTAAGATCCCCGCTTTCACGGGGATGACAAATTATTATCCCTCGGCTGCTGCCTGCGCAGCATCGACGCCTTCTTCTTCGTGCAGCACGACGGCGGCTGATGGAACGACGGTGGCGATGGTGTGCTTATAGACCAGCTGCACTTGCGGGCCGCGGCGCAGCAGCACCGAAAAATTATCGAAGCTGGTGATGTTGCCCTGTAATTTGACGCCGTTGGACAGGAAAATCGTCACCGGGATTTTTTTCTTGCGCAGGGTGTTTAAGAACACGTCCTGCACGTTCTGGGCTTTTTCAGCCATGGGGCACCTCACATATGCTCTTGATTATTGAATAATCAAAGCCTAGACCTTCATTTACGGCAGCGCAACTATTTTTAGTAACATGACGATGAACAAAAAAATCAAAAAAGTCGTACTCGCTTATTCCGGCGGCCTCGATACGTCGGTGATATTGCGCTGGCTGCAGGAGACCTACGGCTGCGAGGTGGTGACGTTCACCGCCGATTTGGGCCAGGGCGGCGAGCTGGAGCCGGCGCGCAAGAAAGCCGAGATGCTGGGCGTCAAGGAAATTTACGTCGAAGATCTGCGCGAGGAATTCGTGCGCGATTACGTCTTCCCGATGTTTCGCGCCAATACGTTATACGAAGGCGTCTATCTGCTGGGAACATCCATTGCACGGCCGCTGATTGCAAAAAGACAAATCGAGATTGCCATTAAAACCGGCGCCGACGCCGTGTCGCATGGCGCGACCGGCAAGGGCAATGACCAGGTGCGCTTCGAGCTTGGATATTACGCGCTGAAACCCGACATCAAAGTCATTGCGCCGTGGCGCGAGTGGGATCTGAATTCGCGCACGAAATTAATCGAGTACGCCGAAAAGCACCAGATTCCCATCGCCAAAGACAAACGTGGGGAAGCGCCCTACTCCACCGACGCCAATCTATTGCATATCTCCTATGAGGGCAAGGCACTGGAAGACCCGTGGGTAGCGCCCGACGAGGATATGTTCACGCGCAGCGTCTCGCCAAAATCCGCGCCCAACGAACCGCAAATGATCGAAGTCGAGTTTGAAAAAGGCGATGCGGTGGCGGTGGACGGCAAGAAATTATCGCCGGCCATGCTGCTCACCAAATTAAATGAATTGGGCGGCAAGCACGGCATTGGAAGATTAGATTTGGTTGAGAACCGCTATGTCGGCATGAAATCGCGCGGCGTCTACGAAACGCCCGGCGGCACGATATTGCTCGCCGCGCACCGCGCCATGGAATCGCTGACATTGGACAGAGGTGCATCGCATTTGAAAGATGAGCTGATGCCGCGCTACGCCGAGTTGATTTACAACGGCTACTGGTGGTCGCCGGAACGTGAGATGCTGCAATCTCTCATCGATAAATCGCAGGCCAATGTCAGCGGCACCGTGCGGCTCAAATTATTCAAAGGCAGCGTCTCGGTTGATGGCCGCAAATCGCCCAAGAGCCTCTACAGCCAGCAGCACGTCACCTTCGAGGCCGATTCCGTTTACGACCAGAAAGACGCGGCGGGATTTATCAAATTGAATGCGCTGAGATTAAGGTTGTTGAAGAAGTAAGGCTATTTTGCCTTCTTCATCCGCTTAAACCCGGCCTCTAAATCTTTTATCAAATCCTCGGGATGTTCGAGGCCGATGTGGATGCGCACGCCCTGCCCTTTATACGGCCAGGCATTTGATTTGCGTTTTTCGGTGTTGAAAGTGGTAATCAAACTTTCAAATCCGCCCCAGCTGTAGCCCATGCCGAAAAGTTGCAGCCGGTCGAACATCGCGGCCAGTGCCTTGTGCGAAACGGGTTTCAGCGCGAAGCCGAACAGGCTCGAAGCGCCGGTGAAATCGCGCCGCCATAATTTATATCCCGGGTCGTCCTGCAGCGGCGGGTACAGCACGGCTTCGACTTCCGGCCGCGCTTGCAGCCATTTTGCCACTTTCATTGCGTTTTCCGCTTGCTGCTTGACACGCACGGCCATGGTACGGAGTCCCCGTTGCGCGAGATAGCAGTTGTCGGCGCTGGGGCACGCGCCCATGTTGCGGTAGGTGGTCAACAATTGCGGGTGGTAATTCTTGTTGCAGATGATGGCGCCCATCATCAGGTCGGCATGGCCGGCGACATATTTGGTGATGGAGTGGATGCAAACGTCGAGCCCCAGCTTGAACGGCTTGGCGTAAAGCGGCGTCGCCCACGTCAAATCGCCGATGGTGATGCATTTCTTCGCGTGCGCGGCTTTGCAGATGGCGGGGATGTCCTGCACCTCGAAGGTCAGCGACCCCGGGCTTTCCATATAGACGACACGGGTATTTTTCTTTATCAGTCCGGCGATCTTGCCGCCGATGCGCGGGTCATAATAGGTGACCTCGACGCCGAGGCGTTTTAAAACGCCGTCGCAGAAGCGGCGCGTCGGGCCGTAGACGCTGTCCACCATCAACAGATGGTCGCCGGCATCCAGGAACGCCATCAACGTAGTGACGACGGCGGATAATCCCGACGAGGTGACGATGGCATGGTCGGCTTCCTGCAGCATGGCGAGGCTTTTTTCCAGCGCTTCCGAGTTGGGCGTGCCGTAGCGGGCGTAGGTGGGATGCGGGTATTCGCCGCGGTCGGCGGCCTCGAAGGTGGCGAGGTCGGGAAAAAGCAGCGTCGATGCGCGATGCACCGGCACGTTGACGGCGCCGCGGTCGCTGGGCGATAAGCCTAAGGTGGCGAGGAGGGTTTCTCTTTTGCGCATAGGGCTCCAGTTGTAACAAAATACCTCGAACTATCAACTAAAAAGCCCGATACGACAGACCGATGACGATGTGCGTCACGCCGCGGGCGCGGTTGCCGAACGGCAGCATACAGGCGCGGTATTTGTACATTTGCCCGTCCGGAGAAAGAAAATGCCCCTCGTCTTCGACCGCCACGCCGCCGGAGGCTTTGACCAGACTCTGGTAGAGCGTTTTTCCGGGAAACAACATGGTGTGCGATTCGATCTGGCTGCCAACCAGGTCGCGGCCGTGCACTTCGGCGATCGCGCTGCCCATTTGCTCGTAAATGAATATCGGCCGGGTTTTATTATCGACGGCGACGCGGAAACAATGCTGCATGATGTCTTCTACCGCATCGGCATTGAAATGGCTGATGTCTGGGTATTTGGCGCCTTTGCAGGTGGTTTGCCAATAGCTCATCAATCTTCGCGTTAATCGTTGTTCCATATCAGTTGCAACCCGCGTCCAGAGGCGTTAAGAGGATACTATACATACAGAATAAGCCTTAAAATCTTCTTAACATGAACCATAAAGCCAAGCATTACCCCGAGATCGACGCCAATCCTGATTTTCCCAAAATCGAGGAAGCGGTGCTCACCTTTTGGGAAAAAGAAAAACTTTTCGGGAAATCGATAGAAAATCGTAAAGCCGCAGAGGAATTCATCTTCTACGACGGCCCGCCGTTCGCCAACGGCCTGCCGCACTACGGCCATTTGCTCACCGGCTATGTAAAAGACTTATACGCGCGGTATCAAACCATGCGCGGCAAGCGCGTCGAGCGTCGCTTCGGCTGGGACTGCCACGGCTTGCCCGCCGAGATGGGGAGCGAGAAAGAACTGGGAATTTCCGGCCGCGCTGCCATCACCAATTTCGGTATCGGCAAATTCAACGACCACTGCCGCACGTCGGTGATGAAATACACCAAGGAATGGGAAGAGTACGTCACGCGCCAGGCGCGCTGGGTCGATTTCAAACACGACTACAAAACCATGGATACGAATTTCATGGAGTCCGTGCTGTGGGCGTTCAAGCAACTCTACGACAAAGGCCTGGTCTACGAAGCCTACCGCGTCATGCCCTACAGTTGGGCCGCCGAAACGCCGCTCTCCAACTTTGAAACCAAACTCGATAATTCGTACCGCGAGCGCGAGGACAAAGCGATCACGGTTGCGTTTGAGCTAAACACACCGCCTAAAGGCGCACCCAAGGCAGATAAATATTACGTCCTCGCTTGGACTACGACGCCGTGGACATTACCGAGTAACCTGGCGTTGGCGGTGGGAGATAAGGTAAAATATCAGGCACTATCAGACGGCGAGAAATGTTTTATTTTCCAGAAGCCCGAAGCAATCGAGGCCAATAAAATGGCCTTGTACCTAATACATAATGAATTTTTGCATGCGAATCGAATCAATGGGATTCATACGGAGATTAGTTCTCCGCAGGGCAACCTTATTGCGATCAACCCAGAGGCTGTTCACAAAGCGGGGCAAGAAATATTGGTAAAAAATCTTCTTGGCCTCTCCTACCACCCCCTCTTCCCGTATTTCGCCAATCACAAGCACGCGTTCAAGATATTGGACGGTTCGAGTTTCGTTACCGACGCCGATGGCACGGGCATCGTGCATATGGCGCCTGGATTCGGCGAGGACGATCAAAAAGTAGCGGAGGCCAACGGCATCGAGATCGTCGTGCCGGTCGATGGTCAGGGCAAATTCACCGACGAGATTTACGATCTGCCGGATTTGAAACTGAAAGACCTGAATGTCATTGCCGAGACGCAAGGGCAAACATCCAATGAGCCGTATAAGCCTGAGCAGGTGAAAAAATATGGGCTGGCAAATCTGCGCATCATCAACTGGCTAAAAAATAACGGCAAGCTGATCAAGCAGGAAGAAATCAAGCACAACTACCCGCATTGCTGGCGCACCGACCAACCCCTTATATATAGGGCGATGCCGAGTTGGTATGTCGAGGTCACAAAATTTCGTGATCGCGCTGTCGAACTCAATAAACAAATCAACTGGATTCCCGAGCATATCCGCGACGGGCAGATGGGGCACATGCTGGCCACCGCGCCCGACTGGTCGATTTCGCGCAACCGTTTCTGGGGGACGCCGATTCCGGTGTGGCGCTCCAAATCCGGCAAGATAAAAGTCTATGGCAGCATCGCCGAGCTCGAAAAAGCCAGCGGAAAAAAGATTACGGATTTACACCGCCCCGCCATCGACGAAATTGTCATTACAGAAGGCGGCGAGGAATATAAGCGCGTCGAAGATGTGTTCGATTGCTGGTTCGAGTCGGGCTCGATGCCGTTCGCGCAGGTGCATTACCCGTTCGAGAACAAGGAATGGTTCGAGACGCATTTCCCCGCCGATTTTATCACCGAATATGTCGGGCAGACGCGCGGCTGGTTCAATACGCTGATTATGTTATCGACGGCGCTATTCGACAAGCCGCCGTTTAAAAACTGCATCTGCCACGGCGTCGTGCTCGATTCCGAAACCGGCCTCAAATACTCCAAGCGCCTCAAGAATTACAAAGACCCGATGGAGGTCATGGACAAGTTCGGCGCCGACGCGCTGCGCTGGCTGATGATCTCCAGTCCGGTCATGCGCGGACAAGATTTGGCCGTCGACCCCGAAGGCAAATTCATCCGCGACGTCGTGCGCCTCGCCATCAAGCCGATCTGGAACGCCTATAATTTCTTCACGCTCTATGCGAATGCCGATGGCATCAAAGCCAAATTCGCCACCGACTCGCAGGACGTGATGGACAGATACATATTGGCCAAATGCAAACAGGCGGTAGAGACCATCGAGAAATTGTTGGACGCTTACGACACGCCCGGTGCCTGTGACGCCGTGTCGCAATTCTTCGAAGCGCTCAACAATTGGTACATCCGCCGCAACAAGGAACGCTTCTGGAAAGAGAAAATCGACGCGGATAAGCAGGCGGCCTACGACACGCTATATACCGTGCTCACCACCATGTGCGCCGCCGCCGCCCCTCTCCTGCCGCTGACGCTGGACGATGTGTATAAGGGATTGACGGGGGAAGAGAGTGTGCATCTTGCGGAGTTTCCGGATGTATCTAAACTTCCACAAGAAATAAAATTAGTAGATGATATGGATCGTGCAAGAGAAGTCTGCAATGCGGTACTTTCTATACGTAATAACAACAAAATCCGAGTACGCTTACCTTTGGCTAAAGTGGTTGTGGCATGTAAGGATCCCTTAAAATTAGATTATCTTCAGGAAATAATTGCGGATGAAACTAACGTAGAAAAAGTAGAAGTTAGCCAAAATCCAAAACAATATGCGGACCAAAAAAAGATTGTGATTAAACCAAGCGGTCTCAAGTTACGGCTTATTCCTGAAGGCAAAGATAAAAAAATTGGCGAAATTATAGCTCAAACGAAAAAACCTGGCTTTATGCCTAAAATTATAGACGATGATACTGTAGAAATTGCCGGAGAAAAAATATATCGAAGCAAAGGTGAATGGAGATGGGGCTGGGAAGCTCTTCCTAATAATCAACTACCTTTTGAATCTATAATGCAAAAATCGGGTGAAGATATAATCGTAGTACTTGATACTACGATTACACCAGAGTTAGAAGCAAAGGGCATTGCGCGCGATCTGGTGCGCATGATCCAACAGGCGCGCAAAGACGCGGGGCTTAATGTATCCGATCGTATTGCATTGTCGCTCGACACGGGAGATGCCATCGCCAAGGCGGCAAAAACGCACGATGGCTATATCAAAGAACAAACATTGGCGGCGACGCTTTCGTTTGAGAAACCTGCGACCGCCACCTTCACCGCCGAGAACACGCTGGATGACCACAAAGTCACCATCGCCTTGTCCAAATGCGCTTAAACCGTGAGTTTGTGTGCCTTTTATGTGCGCCGTTCCTTAAAACGACATTAATCGGTCAGAAAGCCAAAGTGCGGTAACCTCTTTTTAATTATTGTTTTTTACACTGGATTCATTATTCTAGCCTCTTAATTAATCAGGACGGCGGCAATTGCATGGCGGAAGCACCAGCAAAAAAAGAGGGCGAACCAGATGCCTCGATGGAGGAAATTCTGCAATCGATCCGTACCATCATCGCCGAAGACGGTGATGACGCCAAGCCCGCTGCCGCTAACGGCAGTAGCGATGTCACCGGCTCCGATGTTTTGGAATTGACCAATATGGTAGCAGAACCCGCACCCGCACCCGCACCCGCAGCAGCAGCCACTCCCGCGACACCCGCCGTTCCGGCGATGGAGGCCCCGAAAGCGGCAGCTCCCGCACCAGCGCCCGCGCCCGCCGCATCGGCGGACGTGCTCAGCGCCATCGATCAAGTATTGGCAACACCCGCCGCGTCAAGCGCCCCGTCGGCGCCTATGCCGCAGGTCGCGCCCGGCGACCCGGGACTTCTTTCCAGCCGGTCGGAAACTGCCGCCGTCGCCTCAATCAAGAAATTGCAGGCCGCCGCGCAGCCGCCGCTGCCGCCGCTCGTTACGACACCCGCCCCGCGCTTCGCTTCCGGTAAAACGGTGGAAGACATGGTGGCGGAAATGCTGATGCCGATGATCAAAGGCTGGCTTGACGCCAACCTGCCGGCCATCGTCGAGCGCATCGTCGAGCGTGAAGTTCGTCGCTTAAGCAGTCGATAACTCTCCTTATGCCGCCGCGTTTGTTTCCGGGCACGCTCTTCGCCCTGACCCTTATGCTATTGGCGCCGATGTGGCTGGCGCTGGCAGAAAAATGGCCGCTTTCCACCGATTATATTTTCTATGCGACGATCCTAAAATCGTTCTCGGCGCAATTCTGGGCCGGTGATTTTTATCCGCGCTGGCTGGCGGACGTCAATGGCGAGTTCGGCGCGCCGGTGTTTCTTTTTTATCCGCCGCTGTCATTTTATATAGCAAGTTTTTTTGAATGGTTTTCGCCGCTCGATCCGTATGGCCTCGGCCGCGTAATCCTCAGTATGCAGCTGGCGCTGATGGCGATGGGCATTACCTGTTACCGCTGGCTCTCTATTTATTTTGATCAGCGCACTGCGCAAAAAGGTGCGCTCGTTTACGCCGCGTTTCCTTATCTAATCGGGCTGATGTATTTTTCATTCCCACCGGCGCAACTCTGGGCGCTGGCGATCTATCCGTTCCTGCTCGAAGCCGCGCATGGGATTTCCAAAAAGAATCCCCGCGCCGTACTGAAACTAAGCATCGGCTACGCGCTGCTGTTCCTGACGCACATACCGTCGGCGATGGTGATGTTTGCCGTGCCGCTGGCATATGTCGCGGTGTTTGGCGACAGAAAAAGCACATTACGCGCGGCCGCCGGATTGCTTTGGGGTGCGGCGATGGCGGCAGTATATCTGCTGCCTGCCGCGGCTAACAAAACATTTATCAATAGCGGCGAATTCACCGCCGGAAAATTTTCCTATGCCGAAAATTTCTATCACCTGCAATCGACGATCGGGTTGGCGCTGATTATCACGCCGCTGTTTCTTTTATATCTAGCACTCCCTAAGGCGACGAGAGCAACGGCGTTTACGCCAATAATAAAATTCTCGCTGCTGATGTCGATGGCGCTGTTGTTCATGGTTTCGCCGCTATCGGCGCCGGTGTGGGCATGGCTGCCGCCGCTTTCCTACCTGCAATTTCCTTACCGGTTTTTCCTGGGCATGGTTCCGCTGGCGGTGCTGGTGGCGATGACTTGGCTGCCGCAACTGAAACGTTCCGCGCCGGCGTGGATGACCGGCGGCCTGCTCACGCTTTGCGTTTGGGCGTTCGTCACCGCCAACAGCGCCGCGACGTTATTTACCGTGGATAGCGGTGCGGTGAAACCCATCCTCGATGCGCGGGCGATTGTCGCTTCCGAATACCGCACGCAGTGGATGGTGAAAGAGAATATTTCCGTCCTGCCTATGGATAAAAGATTGATTTTGCTACCGCAGGCGCGCATCGCCGAAGGTAGGGGCGAAGTTAGCGTCAGCGTGTGGCAGCCGCGAAAAATTATACTGCATGTCGACATCACCTCGAAAGCCGCGCGCGTTACGCTGCGGCGGTTTTATTTCCCCGGCTGGCAGGCGGAAGGTTTTAGCGTCGAACCCAGCCATGCCCTGTTGTCCATCATGTTACCGCGAGGCAGCCATGACATCCAATTATCGCTGCCCGCTTTCGACGGTGAAACGCCAGGGTTGCAGATCAGCGCCGCTGCCATTATGTTGTTGGGCATCGCCCTTTACCGGCAAAAAAGGAAAAAATATGAATAAAAGCATGGACCGTTTCCTGCCGCTGCCGATTGCCAGCATTATGTTCATTCTGGCGTTCGTCGCCGGCATGCTGGTCGCCAATCCGCTCTTTTCCAATCCCGATACGCCGTGGCACCTGGCGGCGGGCGACCTGATACGCGCATCCGGTTTGCCGGTGACCGACATCTGGTCGTACACGGCAAACGGCGCACCGTGGTATAATTTATCGTGTGCGTGTGATTTGCTGATTTCCGTGATTGTGGCGCATACCGGCCTTTACGGGCTTTATTTCTTTACGGTTGCGCTGACGGCCGTGTTGATGGCGGTACTGGCGACTACGCTTAAAGCCCGCGCACTGGCCGGTGATTTTTATATCATGGTGACGCTGGTGCTGGTGTGGTACGTGCTGGTGCCGTTTTTCTTTCCGCAGCCGTGGCTGATGACGTTTTTATTCGTCGCACTCTTCCATCACCTGCTGCATGTAAGCCGCAGTCAAAACGATTGGCGCGCACTGCGCTGGTTGCCGCTGATGATGATTGCCTGGGTCAACCTGCATGGCGGCTTTGCCATCGGCCTGTCGCTGATCGCGGTCTATATCATCGAGGCGCGGCAGGCGCGGCAACAGGTGTGGTGCAAACGCCTCTGCCTGTGCCTTGCCGCCTGCGCCGCCGCCTGCCTTATCAATCCTTACGGCATCTATATCGTTCCCGGATTTTTGCGCACGATGCACAGTGTCATCACGCCCTATTTGCAGGACTGGCAACCGGTCATCATCGGCACCGATATCAGCCTGGTGGCATTTTTGCTGTTCTTTATCGTCTGCACCAACCTGCGCGACAAGCGCCTGCCGACGGCGGATAAAATACTGGCGCTGGGTTGGTTGATCTATGCCATTCACACGCGGCGTAATTTTATTATTTTCGCCATCGTGAGCGCACCGTATTTTGTTTATAATCTGCAGGAATTCGCTCGCTACGCTCAGGGTGCCGCATTTAAAGTCACCGAGCACATCGCCGCCAATTCCACCGCCAACCGCAAAAAATTCGCCGCGATTGCGCTGATAACACTTGCGCTATTCTGTTCGCCGCTGAAAACGGCGCTGGTTCCGGACAAAAAATTATCCGACGATCCGTATGATGTGCGTGCCGCCATCACGGCATTGAAACCGTATGCTAAAACGCGCTTCATCAACGATTACAATATCGGCGGCTATTTGATTTACACCAGCGGCGGCGCGTGGCCGCTATTCGTCGACGGACGCGCCGGCACTGCTTATTCCGAAGGCGTACTGAAAGACAGCATCGCTCTTGCCAACCTCAAGCCCGGCTATGAAAAAATCTTTGATACGTATAAAGCCGACGGCGTGATCCTGCACAACACGCACCGCTTCGCCGAAGTGTTGCGCAGTGTGCCGCATTCAGGTTGGAAACAGGTATACACCGGCGAATCGATCAGCGCCTACGTGCGTAGAAAAAACTAGCCGACTTTTTCTTCTGAAGTGTTGATGCCCAGCATCTTGAGCTTCCTATGCAGCGCCGAGCGTTCCATGCCGACGAACGATGACGTCTTGGAGATATTGCCGCCGAAGCGTTCGATCTGTGCCGCGAGGTATTGCTTCTCGAACAGCTCACGCGCCTCGCGCAGCGCCATCGACATGATGTCGGCGTTGGACTCCGGCCGCGTCAGCACCGGGTTTGAATTGAGTATTTCCGGCGGCAGGCTGGCCGAGGCGATCGGATCCTTGCCGTCGGCGGTCATGATGAGGAGCCATTCCATCGTATTGCGCAGCTGGCGCACGTTGCCCGGCCACGGATAGGCCTGCAGCATGGCCACCGCCTCTTCCGTCAGATCGCGCGTGCTCATGCCGGCGGTTTCGGCGGCGCGTTTCAGGAAATAGCGGCAGAGTTCCGGAATGTCCTCGCGGCGATCTTTCAAGGAAGGCATTTTAATCGGCACGACGTTGAGCCGGTAATAAAGTTCCTCGCGGAAGCGCCCGGCGGCGATTTCAGATTCGAGATTGCGATTGCTGGCGGCGATCACGCGCACGTCGACCTCAACGCGGCGGTTGCCGCGTATGCGGGTGAAGCTCTGTTCCTGCAATGCGCGCAGCACCTTGCCTTGCGTTTCGAGCGGCATGTCGGCGACTTCGTCGATGAATAATGTGCCGTTATGCGCGCGTTCGAACAGGCCGAGCTTCTCGGCGCCGCCGGTCGGGTTGCTGTCTTCGATACCGAATAATTCCGCTTCAACGCGGTCAGGCGTAAGTCCCGCCGCGTTCATGACAACGAAATTTCCGTTCGCTCGCGTCGATTTAGCGTGGATCATGCGCGCCAGCATTTCCTTGCCGGTGCCGGGCGCGCCGGTGATGAGCACGCGGCTCGACGTCGGCGCGATTTTGTCCAGCGTCTGGCGTATCTGCTGAATCGCTTGCGATGAACCGGAGAGTTGCATCTCCAGTTTGCCGCGTATTTTCAGTTCAAGATTTTCGTTTTTAAGCCGCGCATTTTCCAGCGCGCGTGCAACGACCAGAAGCAGCCGGTCTTCTTTAAAGGGTTTCTCGATGAAATCGTAGGCGCCGATTTTGATGGCGGCGACGGCGGTTTCGATATTGCCGTGGCCACTGATCATGACGACCGGCATCTGCGGGTATTTTTTCTTGACCATTTCCAGAATGCCGAGCCCGTCGAGCTCGCTGCCCTGCAGCCAGATATCGAGCACCAAAAGTGACGGCACACGCTCAGCCAGCGCCTTAAAGGCGGTGTCGCTGTTATGGGCGGTGCGGGAGGAATATTTGGCATCTTTCAGGATATCGGCGACCATGTCGCGGATATCGGCTTCGTCATCAACGATGAGAATGTCGGTGGTCATTCATGCCCCTTGTTAATATATAAAAGTCGTTATTTTATAGGATATTATAAAATAACTGTCACCTATATATCACACTGTGGCGGAAAAATAAAGCGAAACTCGCGCCCCACCCTGTGGATTATTTTCGAGGCCGATTCTGCCTTTGTGGTCCTCAATGATTTTTTTGACGATGGCAAGGCCAAGCCCCGTGCCCTGACTGCGTGTGGTGACGTACGGCTCCAGCATTTTCTTGGCATCGCCGCCGGCCGGAAAGCCAACGCCGTTATCGTCGACCGTCAGTAAAATCTGCTTATCATCTGTAGATACGCTTATATCGATATGCCCCTTCTCACCGCCGGGATTCTTTTCCAGCCGTGCTTCGATCGCTTCGGCGGCATTTTTAAGGATATTAGTGAATACCTGCGTAATCTGCCGCTCGTCGCAATGGAGCGCGACCGGCGTTTTTGGCAAAGCGAGTTTATATTCTATCGTCGTATTGGCCATCTGCGACGAGAACACCGCCTTCTTGATGAGGGCGATTAAATCCTCATCGACGAACGCCGGCGTCGGCATGCGCGCGAACGATACAAACTCATCGACCATGCGGCCGATGTCGCTGACTTGCTTGGCGATGGTGTCGGTGTATTTGACGAAATTATCCTGCTCTTCCTGACCCTCGACGTATTTAAGGTATTTGCGCTTGAGGCGTTCGGCGGCCAATTGTATCGGCGTCAGCGGATTTTTGATTTCATGGGCGATGCGCCGCGCCACGTCAGCCCAGGCGGCGGTGCGCTGCGCCGACACCAGCTGCGTGATGTCGTCGAAGGTGACGATGAACCCCTCGATTTCCTCGCCGAGTTTTTCCACAGCGATTCGCACATGCAACGTGATGTGCCTGTCATCTTTATCAATGGTCAGCGTGCTTTGCGCCACATCTGCCGGCAGGCGTTCGGCCTGCGATAATTGTTCCTGAATGCCGGGCAGGATTTCCGCAATCGGAATCCCCGCCTGCAGCGGTTGCCCGATGGTATTTAGAATGGCGGTTGAAGAACGGTTGAACAGCGTGATATTTTTTTCGCGGTCGAGCGCGATGACGCCGGCGGATACGCCCGAAAGCACCGCTTCCGAAAACCGGCGGCGAACGTCGAGGCGGCGGTTGGCTTCTATCAATTCACCGCGCTGCGCTTCCAATTGCTCGGTCATGCGGTTGAAGGCGCGCGCCAGCGTACCGATTTCGTCGTTGCTTTCCGCATCCGTCACCCGCGCCGAGAAATCGCCGCCGCGCACGCGCTCCGCCGCTCCGACCAGGCTCGAGATCGGCTTGGTCAGCCGCGCGGCAAATACCATGCCGTAGCCGATGGAGGATAATAACAACAGCAGCGCCAGCGTGATGAATACGATGGAGAAAATAATCTGCAGCCGGTCGAGCTGGGTTTTAAGCGTGTTGTATTCGTTGACGGCACCCTGCGCCGTTTGCATATGGACGATGACTTTATCGTCGATCAGGCGGCCGACCAGAAGATAGGCATCTTCCAGCGTATCGAGCTTCACCAGCGCCCGCACTTTATTTTCATCATCGGCGGGCATAATGACCACTTCGCCGCGTTGGGCACGTTCGAGGATATTTTGCGGAATATGCTCGAACGCCAACGCAAAACTCAGGCGCCCCTGGGCGATGATGCGGTTATGCTGAAAAACGATCGATTCCGTCAGCGCGCGCAGTGCCGATTGCGAGACGATGATGCGGTTGAATTCGTCCGGGTTATTGATCGCCAGATACGCGACCGGATTCAGGTCGGTCGCCATGGCCAGCGCGTCGGCGCGGATATTTTCCTTATGCTCGGCGAGGTAGGCTTCCGCCACCGCCAGCGATTCTCCGACGGCGGTTTGCACGCGGTCGTTGAACCAGGTCTGGATGCCGACATTGAAAAACAGCGCCGAGAATATGGATACGAGGATGGTCGGCGTAATCGCCACGACGCTGAACAACACGACGATGCGTTTTTGCAGCCGCGACCCGGCGGAACCTGTTTTCAGCGCATTCCACAATCCGAAAATGCGCGCGGCGACGGCGCACATCAACAACGCCAGCAAGCCGAGATTGACGGCAAGCAGCATCCACATGCGCTTGGGCTTGATGCCCAGCGGCGCCGCGCTGCCGGTAATGGAAATATAGGTTACTACCGCCGACACCAGCGCTGCCAGCACGAATATCAGCGTCAGGTTGCGCCGCAGCCAGTTCATGGATGACGGATAACGGATGACGGAAGAGAAAAATTTCGCTGTCATGACATTGCTTAATGTTTGCGTTCTGTGGTTCGTCATCCGTTATCCGTAATTCGAATACGAAGTTCGGCAATCTTCTTGCGCAGCGTGTTGCGGTTGATGCCGAGCACATAAGCCGCCTTGACCTGGTTGTTGCCGGTGGCGCGCAAAGTCATCTCGATCAACGGCTTTTCCAGAAGCGGCAGGATGCGGTCGTATAGTCCGGCGGGCGGCAGGCGGCCGTTGCCGTGCGCCGAAAAATATTGTTTCAGATGCGCTTCGACATTTTTTTCCAGCGTTTCCGCCTGCGAGATTTTTTCCTGCGGTTGCTCGTGTTTTATTTCCGTCAGGAACGCTTCCTTGCCGATGATGCTTTCCGGATAAAGCGCGCTCAGGCGATAGACCATATTCTCCAGCTCGCGCACGTTGCCCGGCCAGTCATAGGCGCGCATGGCGTCGAGCGTTTCGGCGTCGAAAATCTTCGGAAGCAATCCTTTTTCCGTAGCCTTGCGCAGAAAATAATTGGCCAGCGGCGCGATGTCCTCGCGGCGTTCGCGTAAGGACGGAACGCGAATCGGCACGACGTTCAGGCGATAATATAAATCTTCGCGGAATTCGCCGCCGCGCACGCGCTGCATCAAATCATGGTGCGTGGCGCAGATGATGCGCACGTCTGATTTTATCATGCGCGTGCCGCCGACGGTGGTAAATTCGCCCTGCTGCAATACGCGCAATAATTTGGTCTGCGCGTCCATCGGCATGTCGCCGATTTCGTCTAAGAATAATGTGCCGCCCAGCGCCTGCTCGAATTTGCCGGTCTTTCGCGCATGGGCGCCGGTGAACGCGCCTTTCTCATAGCCGAATAATTCGCTTTCCACCAGCTCGCGCGGAATTGCCGCCATGTTGATGGCTACAAACGGCGCGGCCTTGCGCTTGCCGAGCTGGTGCAGCGCCCGTGCGACCAGCTCTTTGCCGGTGCCGGACTCGCCGATGACAGTGACGGTGAGATCGTTATTCACCAGCCGCGCCAGCGCGCGATAAATTTCCTGCATCGCCGGTGACGTGCCGATGAGATGCTCGGCATCCTGCGCCATCTCTTCCGACGCATTTTCATTGGCGGGAATTTTTCCGGCGCGCGCCAGCGATTTCTCGACATGATCGAGCAGCACGTTTAAATCAAACGGTTTGGGAACATATTCATACGCGCCGGCATGGCTGGCCTGCACGGCAGTGGATAATGTGTTCTGCGCGCTGATAACAATGACCGGCAAGTCCGGCCGCAGTTTATGAATGTCCGGCAGCAAATCGAGGCCGTTTTGGTGCGCCTCGCCCACCGGCATGCGCACGTCGGTGATGACGACGTCGCCCTTACCTTGCCGCACCCATTCGAGCAGCGTTTCGCCGTGATGCGTCGTCATCGGTTTCCAGCCGCGCCGTCGCGCCGCATGCGACAGCACGGTGCATATGGCGTTATCGTCGTCGGCAATGAGGATGGTGGCGGTCATAATTCGAATAACGGATGACGGATGACGAATGATAAAATGCGATATTTATCGTCACAATGTAGCAAAATTTTTATTCCTGTGTCATTCGTCATCTGTCATCCAGCGAGAGGTAACATGACATTGAATTTTGCCCCTTTAGACGCGATAGCGGTATCCAGTTCGACCACGCCACCCAAATCGGCGGCGATTTTAGCGACCACCGCCAGGCCCAAACCACGCCCCTCGCCTTTCGAGGTGAAAAACGGCTCGAACAACCTGTCACGCATGATTTCGGGGATACCGGCGCCATTATCCTCGATGCTGACCATGATCGGCAGTTTTTTATGGATGCGGTAGCCGCTTTTGTAACTGGTGCTAATCGTCAATATTGCATCCGGACGGTTTTCCATCGCCTCGGCGGCGTTCTTGACCAGATTCAAAAACAGCGGCACCAAAAGTTCTCGCCGTCCCAACACTTCTGGCAGCGACGGATCGTAGTTTTCTTTAATCTGCAATTGCCGCGCGAATCCCGATTCCGCGACGCCGATGACATATTGCAACACTTCATGGATATTGACCGGCTGCATGGCGGCGGGCGCGTGGTCGGTGAAAATTTCCATCTGCTGCAATAAATCACGGATGCGGTCGGCCTCGCGACAGATGATTTCCGCCAGCGGTTTATGCTCGGCGCTGGTTTCGTCTTTCAATATCTGCGCCGCGCCGCTAATGCCGGACAGCGGGTTTTTTACCTCGTGCGCCAGCATGGCCGCCATCAGCCCGGCAGCGCGCGTCGCATCTTTTTTCCATTCGGAGGCGGTGAGTTGCGGCAAGCCTTCGGTTTTTTCCGCCGTGAGCACTATTTCCACACACTTGCTGTTTTCCATCACCGGCGCTAAGTGCAGCGTGGCATGGCTGCCGTCCGGCAACCATTCTTCATGCAGCCGGATTTTCTCAGCCGCTATCAGCACGCGCATTAAAAGTGGCTGGCGTTTTTGCAGCCATGGCAGCAGCGATTGCGCCGCTGCACCGAACATTTCCTCGGCAGCGGGGTTGATAAATACAATATTGAAATCACCGTCAACCACCAGCACCGCTTGCGGAAGCGCGTTGATATAGGCGAGCGTATCAGGCTGCCAGCGAGAGGTTGTCTTGAGTTGCGGTTTGGTCATGCGGTTGCGGTTTTTCTAAAAGATTATTGTAGAAATTTTTTATTTCCTGTTTGACGAGCATGGGGTCGGTCATCTGATTGATGCGACTCCGGTACGCCGCCGATTCAAAGAGGCCAGTCGAATACCAGCCGATATGCTTGCGCGCGATCATAACGCCGTTCTCGGCGCCGTAATGCGAGAGCATGTCGTCGTAATGCGAAAGCACGATGTCGCGCTGGCGGTCGAGCGGCGGCGCGTCGGGTATGACGCCGGTTTTGATATAGTGCGTCGCCTGCGACACGAACCACGGGCGGCCATAGCTGCCGCGCCCGATCATGACGCCGTCGGCGCCCGATTCCAGGCGCGCGCGGTCGATGTCCTCGAAATTGCAGATGTCGCCGTTGGCGATGACGGGGATTTTCACCGCCTCTTTGACCTGGCGGATGAATTTCCAGTCGGCGCTGCCTTTATACATCTGGCAGCGCGTGCGGCCATGGACGGTGAGCATTTTGATGCCGACGTCTTCGGCGATTTTGGCCAGTTTGGGCGCGTTGCGACTGTTATCGTCCCAGCCGGTGCGCATCTTGAGCGTCACCGGAATTTTGACGGCTTTGACCACCGCTTCTAATATTTTTGACGCCAGCGGTTCGTCTTTCATCAACGCCGAACCGGCATAGCCGCCGACGACCTTCTTGACCGGGCAGCCGAAATTGATGTCGATGATGTGCGCGCCGCGATCCTCGTTGAGCTTGGCCGCCTCGCCCATCACCTCCGGGTCGCAGCCGGCGAGCTGCACGGCAAACGGCGCTTCGCCGGCATCGAAGCTCGCCATGCGCAGCGCGCTTTTCGATTCGATGATCATCGCGCGCGAGGCGATCATCTCCGACACCACCTGCCCGGCGCCGAACGACTTGACCAGCCGCCGGAACGGCAAATCAGAGACGCCGGTCATCGGTGCGAGCCAGACGGGGTCGCCGATTTTTACCGCGCCGACAGAAATTGTTGCTGCCCTATTTTCCATTTTTTAACTATAGTCGTTTAAGGTGCTTCTCATTAACGCAATTTTGGCTGATTTTCAAGGTTTTATGACCGAACGCATCGTTGCCTTATTGGTTGCCGCCGGTAAATCCGAGCGGATGGGGGCGGATTTGCCCAAACCCTACGTTAATCTGGGCGATGAAACGCTGCTGAAACGGGCGGTTAAAACCTTCCTCGAACACCCTAAAATCGATGCTGTGCGTGTGGTTATCCGCCGCGAGCACCATGCTATTTACAAGAAAGCCGTCGAGGGGCTGACGATGTTTCCCTGCGTCGTCGGTGGCGATTCGCGGCAGGAATCGGTGCATCTGGGGCTGGAAAGCCTGGCACACCGGCCGCCGCAGGTGGTCTTGATTCACGATGCGGCGCGACCGCTGGTAAGCCCTGAGCTTATCGATCGCGTATTGGCCGGGCTGGAGAAAAATACGGCGGTGATTCCGGCGCTGGCAGTGACCGATAGCTTAAAACGCATAGACAAGAACATCGTTGCTGAAAGCGTCAGCCGCGAACATATCTATACGGTGCAGACGCCGCAGGGTTTTCATTTTTCGACATTGCTCGAAGCGCACCGCGCGTTCGCCGGCCAGAATCTCACCGACGACGCGGCGCTTATGGAAAAAACCGGCACGAAAGTCATCATCGTTGACGGCGATCCCGATAATATTAAAATCACCACAGCAAAGGACATAGAACGTATGACCAGCTTGCTCGCGCTCGACAGCGAAACCCGCACCGGCATCGGCTACGACGTGCACGCGCTGAAACGCCACGATTCCGATACGCCGATGAACCAGCAATATATCAAACTGTGCGGCATAAAAATTCCATTCACGCATTACCTTGAAGGCCATTCCGACGCCGATGTCGGCTTGCACGTGTTGACGGATGCGCTCTTAGGCGCGATGGGCGAAGGCGATATCGGCCTGCATTTCCCGCCCGATGACCGCAAATGGCAAGGCGCGGAATCCGAGCGGTTTTTATTGCACGCTTATGAATTATTGAAGCAACACGGCGGCGAAATCGTGCATCTTGACGTCACGTTGATTTGCGAGAAGCCGAAAATTTCCGACCACCGGCTGGAGATGATCAAACATATTTCGCAACTTCTGAAAATCGCCTATAACCGCATCAGCATCAAAGCGACGACAACCGAAAAAATGGGATTCATCGGCCGCGGCGAAGGCATCGCCGCGCAGGCGGTGGCGACGGTCAGGTTGCCGAGAACGTAAAGCGTTAGGGAGCGGGCATTTATGGAACAGGAAAAAACAACGAGCATAACAAAGACGAAAAGCAATCCCTTTCTCACCCCTCCTCCTAAACCGAGGACGCCAATGTGGTGGTACATCGCCACCTGGTTCGGCATCGGAAAATTGCCTATCAGTGGTACGGCGGCATCGTTGGCGGCGTTGCCGGTCGCCTATGCCATCCACATCATTTTCGGGAATTTCACGCTGCTTGGCGCGTCGCTTATTTTGTTTGTCGTCGGCTGGCTGGCGGCCGAGAAATTCTTGAACGAATATCCGGATAAGGGCGACGACCCGAAAGAAATCGTCGTTGACGAGGTGGCCGGGCAATGGCTGGTGCTGGCGGTATTATATCCGACATGGCATTCGTATCTCGTCGGGTTTTTGCTGTTCCGGTTGTTTGATATCGTGAAACCGTGGCCGGTATCGTGGGCGGATAGAGAGTTAAAAGGCGCGGTGGGCGTGATGTTCGACGATTTCCTGGCAGCGATGTATCCAGTGATGGTCTATCTCATCATCATGCTGGAGACGCATCTTTCCGGCGCCGGAAAAGCCTTGCAGCCGATTATCACTTTCCTCGGCGGCGAATATGTCCAATGAGCGGCTGAAAGAAGCCGCTGCCCGGGCCTTTGCCGCCGGCAAGAAAAATCACCGGAAGTTTGCCGTGGCAGAATCCTGCACCGGCGGGATGGTGTCGGCGGCGCTGACGGAAATTTCCGGCGCATCGGAAGTGTTCGAGCGCGGATTTATTACTTATTCCAATCTATCCAAAACAGAATTACTCGGCGTCGATGCGGCGCTGATAAAAAAATACGGGGCCGTCAGCAAGGAAACGGCCACCGCCATGGCCGAGGGCGCATTGAAGAATAGTGATGCCGATATGGCCGTCGCCATCACCGGCGTTGCCGGTCCCGATGGCGGCACCAAGGAAAAACCGGTGGGGCTGGTCTATATCGCGCTGGCGATGCGCGACGAAACCACCGCTGAGGAACACCGCTTTACCGGCAACCGCAATGCCGTTCGCAGCGGTGCCGCCCTGCGCGCACTGGAGTTGCTGGAGTCTTTTTCTACTTCTTGAGTTTTTTTGCCTTATCCGGCTTGTTCACCTGCTGGCCGCGGGCGATGGCCAATGCGTAGGGCGGCACGTCCTGCGTGACGACGCTGCCGGCGCCGATGATGGCGCCGCCGCCGACGGTGACCGGCGCCACCAGCGCCGTGTTGGAGCCGATGAAGGCGTTGGCGCCGATCATGGTTTTGTGTTTTTCCTTGCCATCGTAATTGCAGGTGATGGTGCCGGCACCGATGTTCGCGCCCTCGCCCACCTCGGCATCGCCGATGTAACTTAAATGGTTGGCCTTAGCGCCTTTACCCAGCGTACTCTTTTTGATTTCGACAAAATTGCCGACATGCGCATCCTCGCCGATAACGGCGCCGGGGCGCAACCGTGCGAACGGCCCGATGACCGCGCCCTTTTTTACGCGCGCGCCGGCGATATGCGAAAACGAGCGGATCTCCGCGCCGTTTTCTATCGTGACGCCGGGACCGAATACGACGTAAGGATGAATCAGCGCATCCTGGCCGATAACGGTGTCGGCCTGGAAATAAATCGTTTCCGGCGCGATTAACGTGACGCCCTGTTCCAGCGCGGCGGCGCGCAGGCGTTGCTGCATCAGGTATTCGCTGTCGGCCAGTTGCGAGCGCGTGTTGACGCCGAGCATCTCGGCCGGGTCGGCCTCGACGACGTGGCAATGCAGATTGTGTTCGTCGGCGGCGGAGACGATGTCGGTCAGGTAATATTCCCCGGCGGCGTTGTTGGCGGTGAGACTCTTGAGCAATGTGAATAGATGCTTGCCGCTGACCGCCATGATGCCGGAATTGCATAGGCCGATTTTTTTCTGTTGCTGCTTGGCGTCGCGGTCTTCGACGATCTCCTCAAGCTGGCCGTTCCCGTCGACGACCAGGCGGCCATAGCCGGTTGGGTCGGCCAGCCGCATGCCGATAACGACGATTTCCGCCGATTCCGCCGCCGTCAGCGCACGACTTAGCGTGGCCGAGGTAATCAGCGGCGTATCGCCATAGACGATGAGCACGGTGCCGGAGTATTTGCCCAGCGCCGGTTCGGCGCATTGCGTGGCGTGGCCGGTGCCCTGCCGTTTTTCCTGCACGGCGAACTGGCAGTTTTTATAGGCTTCGGTTGCCGCTTCTTTCACCTCGTCCATCTTCGGCGCGATGACAACTACCGTCTTTTCCGGTGAAAGCGGCTTCAGCGCCGCCAGCACGTGCGCGATCAGCGGCTTGCCCGCCACGCTGTGCATGACTTTGGGCGTATCCGACCCCATGCGCGTGCCCTTGCCCGCCGCGAGGACAATCGCCGAGAATTTATGCTTGTACTGCTCTGCCATGGAGGTAGAATCTAACGCTAACCTGCGTTACACGCAATAAGGGGTTTACTTATGGATGCAGTTTTATGGTTACTGGCCGGCGGCGTCATGGGATTTGTCCTTGGCTGGGGCGTGTTTTCGGCAAAAATCGCCCGCGCGTCGGTCGAGAAGCACATGCTCGAACAGCGGTTCAAAGAGCATCAGGAACAATACAAGACGGATTTCAAGCATACCGCCACCAGTATTTTCGAGGACATCACCCATAAATTTTCGGTGCAGTCGGAGGAAAAAATACTCAATCTGCTGACCCCCCTGCGCGAGCACCTGAACTTTTTCCAGAAAATGGTCGGCGAGCAAAGTAAAGAGCAGCACACGCTGAAAAGCGAAATCGGTAAGATCGTTCTGCAGGCCGAAAGTCTGGCCAAGGCGCTGCGCGGCGACGTCAAGGCGCAGGGCAACTGGGGTGAGATCATGCTCGAGCGCATTCTGGAAGAATCGGGATTACGCAAAGACAAAGATTATATCGTGCAGGGCGCGGAGATGGGACTCACCGGCGCCGAGGGCAACCGCCTGCAGCCGGACGTCGTTGTCAACCTGCCCGACAACAAGCACATCATCATCGATTCCAAAGTATCTCTGTCTTCGTATGACCGCTACTCGGCCGCCATCGACGAATCGCTGCGCGAGAGCTGCCTGCGCGATTTTTTAAAATCGGTAAAGATGCACGTCAATAATCTGGAGCAAAAACGCTACCAAGACATCGACGCCTTGGGCACGCCTGATTTCGTGCTGATGTTTATGCCGATCGAAGGCGCTTATTCGATGGCGATGCAGCGCGACCCGGAACTGCACAGCTACGCCTGGGGCAAGAAGATCGTCATCGTCTGCCCGGCGACGCTGTTTGCGACGCTCAGGACCATCGCTTCGCTGTGGCGCGTCGAATCGCAGAATAAAAATGCGCAGGAAATCGCGCGGCAGGGCGGCGCGCTCTACGATAAATTCGTCGGTTTCATGGAAGACATGCAAAATATCGGCGCGCTGATAAAACGCACGCAGACCGGATATGAGCAGGCAATGAATAAGCTCTCGACCGGCACCGGCCATCTTGTTGGCCGCGCCGAAAAATTAAAACAGCTAGGCGCCAAAACATCCAAATCCCTGTCCGGAGATTTAATCAATGCCGACGATAAGGTCGTGGAATTCATGTCCTGAGCGAGCCGTAGGCGAGTCGAGGGATCTTTATCGTTGTAATTTGCAAAGATCCTTCGACTCCGCTTCGCTGCGCTCAGGATGGCAGGCGTTCCTTCCAATCCGCCTTCACTTTGACGAATAGTTGAAGGTGCACGCGCTTTCCGAGCATGGTTTCCAACTCACGGCGCGCGCTGCTGCCGATGCGTTTTAAACTGGCGCCACCGGCGCCAATGACGATTTTCTTCTGACTTTCTTTCTGCACCAGAATGCATTGCGAAATGCGTACGGAATCTTTCTTTTCCTCCCACGCTTCCGGCTCGACGTGGATGGAATACGGAAGTTCCTGCGACAATAATAAAAATACTTTCTCGCGCGTGATTTCCGCCGCCAGTTGATTGGAAGGCAAATCGCTTAAATCGTCCTCGGGATAGAGCCACGCTGCCTGCGGCATTTTCGCCGCCAGATATGTCTTGATATCCTCAACACCGCCGCCCTTTAACGCCGAAATCATGAAGATGCGGTCGAACGCCGCTTCCTTATTCAGCGCATCGGCCAAAAGCAGCAACGTATCTTTTTTGACTTTGTCGGTTTTGTTGAGCGCCAGGCACAGCGGTTTTTCCGATTTGCGTTTTAGTTGCAGGATAAGGCTGAGCGTGCTGTCTTTCACACCGACGCGCGCATCGACCAATAGCATCACCGCATCGGCGTCGTGGATGCCCGTCCACGCGGCTTTGACCAGCGATTTTTCGAACGGTTTATCGGCGTCAAAAATGCCGGGCGTATCGACCAGCACGAGCTGCGTATCGCCCGCGATGCAAATCCCGCGCACATTAAACCGTGTCGTCTGCGCTTTGGGTGTGACGATCGATACCTTGCCGCCGACCAGCCGGTTGACCAGCGTCGACTTGCCGGCGTTAGGCTCGCCGATGATGGCAACGATGCCGCAGCGCTGGCTCATATGAGTTGCTTCAGCAACATCTCTGCCGCCATCTGCTCGGCCTGGCGCTTGGAGGCAGCTTCGGCGGTTGCGGGCGGATACCCCGGCAGGGTAACCTCGATGGTGAATTGCGGCGCGTGCGCCGGGCCGGTAGAGGATTTCAGCGTGTAGGCCGGAACGGGCAATCCCCTGCCCTGCGCCCATTCCTGCAAACTGGTTTTGGCGTCTTTGGGCGGCGTCAATGTATTCTGCGCCAACGTGGTCCAGCGCGAGACGATAAATTTTTCTGCCGCTTCGAGACCGCCGTCGAGATAGATGGCCCCGATCAAGGCTTCGAGCGCGTCTTCGAGATTGGAGGCGTTGTCGCGGCCGCCGGACTGTGCCTCGCTGGCGGCGATCTGTATCGCTTCGCCGATGCCGATATCACGTGCCACTGCGGTCAGTGTTTCGCCGCGCACCAGCGCCGCATGGCGTCGCGCCAGCTCGCCTTCCTGCTCGGTGAGATATAAATCGTATAGAATTTTAGCGACCACCAGCCCCAGCACGGCGTCGCCCAAAAATTCCAGCCGCTGGTTGCTCCCTTGCTTGCCGAGGCTGGGGTGGGACATCGCCAGCTTCAATAAGTTTGGGTCGCGGAACCGGTAGCCGATATGTTGTTCGAGGCTCATTCGATATGCTGAAAGAAACGATCCAACCGCAGTGACGTTACCCAACTGATGGGATTATACCAATCCGCCGTACCATCGCTGGAGAAGAAGATGATCTCGGCGCGACCGACCAAGTTTTCTTCCGGTACATAGCCGACTTCGCGCAGGTAGCGGCTGTCGCGCGAGTTATCGCGGTTATCACCCATGAAAAAATAATGTGCCGGCGGCACTTCGTAGACCGGCGTGTTGTCGGCCATACCTTCGCGGCGCTCTTTCAAGATGGTGATTGTTTTGCCTTCGGGCAGCGTCTCGGACAGGCGCGGGATGGATTTGATGCTGGTTTTGATTTCGTCGTCGGCGAAATTATCGAGCGGCTCACGCGGCAGCGGTTTGCCGTTGATATAGACAATGCCTTCTTTTAGCTGGATGCGGTCGCCGGGAAGGCCGATGACGCGCTTGATGTAGTCGATGCGCGGGTTGGACGGCACGCGGAACACGATCACATCGCCGCGTTGTGGCAAGGTTTCGAGGACGCGGCCGGAAAATATCGGCAATCCGAACGGAAAGGAATAGCGGCTGTAGCCATAGCTATACTTTGATACGAACAGGTAATCGCCGACCAGCAGATTACTTTTCATCGATCCGGACGGGATGTGGAACGGCTCGTAGGCGCAACTCCTAAAAACCACGGCCAACAACAATGCAACCAGAATGGTACGAATGGTCTCGTTCCAGGAATATGCCTTATCTTGGGATGGCTGCGGTTCGGTCATAATGGGCATTATGTGTAGCCAACAAGTCTCCAACATGCAATTAAACATTTGTTAGGGATATTCCGGTAACGTACGGACTATTATGACGCAAAATCATCTTGATATGGCCGCATCGGGCGCCGTCACCGCCGCGCTGGCGGTCACCGATTTCGGCAAGCTGCAGGCGCGTTACCAGGCGCTGGCTGTTGCTGCCCGTGCTCAGGCGGCGCTTGAGGACGCCAAACCGGCATTGCAGGCGGCGCAATCTATTCTTGACGCGCTATCGCCAAACCCCAAAGCGGCGCTGGCGTTCGACCACATACGCAAAAATCCGGCAATCGTCGGGAAAATGCGCGCATCCGAGGCCAAAACAGCGCTGATGGATCCCGGCAACGATTTCATTCAGGCCACAACCCACAAGCTGGCGGCGTGGGGAAAGACGATGGAACGCGTCGGGCAAGGCGAAGGCGTGGTCAAAGACGCCAAGCGCGAATATATACCCGCCCATATGCCGGTGGCGGCGGCGGTGGCGACGATGAACACTGCCAGCGGTTACCTTGCCGTTATCCATCTTGCCCTTAACGAGATCTCGAAAATAGACAGCAAGCATGCCGGCGAACATCAGGCCAGCGCCGCCAAAATCCGCCGCTGCGCCACGCTCATCAGCGACTGCGAAACCGCATCGGGGATAGGTAGCCTGGTTAATTGAGCCACGTTGAAAGCTTATTGCCTTTCTGGAAGAAATAGGGCATTTTCCCGATTCTCGTATCTGATGCGGAGCGGTGGCCGAGTGGCCGAAGGCGGCGGTTTGCTAAACCGTTATACGGGTAACACCGTATCGGAGGTTCGAATCCTCTCCGCTCCGCCACCCTACGCCTTCGGCTTCGGGTGTCAGGCCACCCTGTCTTCCGAAGCTACGAAGTAGCGTAGGGAGATGTGGACTGACACATGAAGGCGATTAGGCTAGGGTGTCTCCCGAAGCTTTAGCGTAGGGAGACTGGTGCCGCATATGTGGTATGTTTATTTTCTTAAATTGAGTAATGATAAGATTTACGTCGGCTCGACACCAGACCTGAAACGCAGATTTGCGTCACATCAAAAAGGCGAAGTTCAGTCCACCAAAGCATTTACGCCAATGACACTGAAGTCCTATGTTGCAGTTGAGACTGAGGCCATTGCCAGAGAATTAGAAAAATACTTTAAATCAGGATCTGGCAAAGCGATTGCGGTGAAGCGATTCGTGAAGTAAACTCCGCCGAGTTCGAATCTCAGTCAAGGGTTCATTAGGTTCGAAAATCCTATTGGCCAAAAAAATGACGAGGCGGCATCCCCAGATTTAGTGTGGCGCCCAACAAAGTCCCTATTTCAGGATAAGCACTTTCTACCTTATCCCGATCTTCCTGTTTGAACAGTTCATGGTTGAGTGCCGTTAATAATACAGTGGAACTATTGCCTTTTACGGGAAATTGCCAAGGAGCCACTGTTCGATTCGTAAAAAATATAATAGCCGATGGCCAAGGATTCTCGGATTTTTGTTTTTTCTCCAATTCTGTAAGCGTTGCGCCAACTTCTTGATGCCAATCTTGTTGGAATAAAGGTTCAGTGTCTGGTGGTAAATTTACATCAGCAAATATGATTCGTTCAAAAGAAGCATTTTTCTTGAGAGCCGCTTGCAATATTTTATACATACGAGCTTGGGGTTTATCATCAGCAGAAACTGCACGGGAACGACTTTTGGCCTCTAAAGAATAACTGCGACCAGTCAAATGACTTGTTGCTGTAAATTCACAATGGGACCTAGTGCTATCAGATTCATCTTCAAATTCTATTTTGAATCCCCCTCGGATAAAGCAGGCCGCAGCATAAATTTCATAGCGAGCACCTTCATATAATTTAGGGTTTAGCACGCGTTCTAAAAGAGAATCTTGGACATGAGTGTTGTCCATAAGTGTAAAAAGATCATATGCGAAGGTTAGGAATGCATACATTTCGGCATTCATGGTGAATTCAATGAAGCTGCCCTCGGTTTCCCCTGTGGGCTTTGCATTTTTCATCCCATTTACATAATAACTTGCTAGTGGATGTGGTTGGTCACGCTTAATTTCATTGTTAAGCCAAGTTTTCCCTAGCTTGTTTCTACCGTAATCAATTATAAATTCGTGAAATGTCCATCGAGCCGGGATTTGGAATACTTGGTTTCCTGCGACTACTAATCGTTTGTCTCCGATTACCTGCGTCAGAGGTGTCCGTGCATTACCAAAAGCACGCTGTTGGTTAGCTAGTTTTAAAGCTACAGAATCTTTGGTTTCGATCATGTGACTATATTACAAGATTAATTTGATTAACCAAAAGGATTTCGCCCTCTGCTAATCGCTGGACAATATTGCTGCTGATGTAATTTATTTTATGCCGCACAATCGCGACGAAATCCGGCGCAAAGGTTCGAAACCCGTTCGCTACGCGCCGCCATTTTTATCCATATCGCGCGCCGATAGCTGGAAAACGTGGTAAATCAGTAACTTTCACCTTTTTAACTGCGGTGATAAAACTGGCCGTTCTGTCGGTTTTCGGCTATAATACAGCCAAACAGCGTACATTGGCGCCATGCAAAAAGACACCATTCCCATAGACGGCTGCATCAGGGAAATAGACGGCGTGAAGCGCCGTTATACGGACGGGTATTGGATCCGTTACTACGACCTTCATCAAAAAGATAATTTAAATATAGCCCTAAGGTTGGTGGGGAACTTCGAAGGACGATTCCTGAAGGCGGCTGAATATGGAAAAGAAGTCAGCACGGATGAGGCCAGCATATTATCACGTCGAAAATTATTTGAGGCAGCAAGAAAAAAAACCGAGTCCATAACGGATACAGGTTCATTTGAATATAAAAGTGCGCAGGCGGAAGAAAATGCCTTGGGCGGGATGCTGGCCGTGAGCCTGTTCCGCAAGATGATCAATGATATTTCAGAGCATATCGTTTATCGCATCGAACACAAAACGCTTAGCCCGTCCGATACGCAAATGCTGAACAAGATTAAAATAGATATCGATACCGATATGAAGGAAGTATTCCATCTTTTTAAATACGTCAGGCGTGCCGGCGGCAAAAAAGATAAAGATGAGGTGCTGGAAGAAATGCGCGGCGAGCCCATGGTCGTACTGAGGACGACGTTGTCGGAAACCTCCCAGGAATCCGTAAAAATGCTTTATGATAACCGCTACCGGAAAATTGCCGCCTGCTGGAAAAATATCGATGATGCTACCATCGCTATTAAGAGTCTGATAAGCACCAGTAAGACATTAAAAGGTTTGCGGTTGGCGGAGATCGTCGATGACCTGAGTGCGGCGGCCAAGGCCAGGTGTGAGCTTCTCCGCAACGATCCGGATTTCGATGCCGCCGTTATTTCGCTTCATTCAAAGCGCAACCTGATCCGTGATTTTAAAATAAGCGATGACGTTAAACATGCCGGCAATGTCAGCAAAAAAGAAGATACGGAAATATTGAAACTGGTGCAGAGCTACCGAAAACTGGTGTATGACATCGCGCATGTGCGCACGCCGCGCAATGTCAGTGCGGCTGAATTGATACAGAAGATAGAAAAACTACAGGCGCCCGGCACATCCAAAGCAATAAGCGCCTGATAATCCTGTTTCACCATCCTCCTGCAATAATGTTGATTAAAACATGAGACATTCACTATTATGCTCATTGAACCTTTTGGCAAGTGAGCAAACGCATGGCAGATCCTTTGTACTACGAAGATTTCGAGATCGGGCAAACGCTGGAGACGGAAAACGTCACCATCGATAAGGAGCACGCCCTCGCCTTCGCCCGCGAGTACGACCCGCAGGCGATGCACGTCGACGAGAGGGCGGCGCAGGAAACTCCGCACGGCACCTTAATTGTCAGCGGCTGGCAGACGGCGGCGATTACCATGAAACTTAAAACTACCAGCAAATTGGTGGAAATCTCCGGCGGATTACTTGGCCTGGGTATAGATAAATTACGCTGGCCGCGGCCGGTCTATCCCGGCGATACGCTGCATGCCGTCATCACCATCACCGATAAACGCCTGTCGCAATCGAAACCGACGCATGGCGTGATGAAATACACCATCGAGACTTTCAACCAGAAAAATGAGCTGGCGATGTCGATGGAAGCCGCCGTGTGGGTGCCGAGAAAATCAAGCCGCTAAATCGAACAGCAAAATCTCCGATTTTTTATCGGCGGTGAATTTCAAAATGTTCTCATCGCGGATGCCGACGCCATCGCCTTGCCCTAATTTTTGACCGTTCATCGTTGCCGCGCCGCGCGCAACCTGTACCCAAGCGCTACGGTCCGTGGGAACGTTATATTCAAACGACTTCCCGGCATCCAAATCCAGCACATACATATTGGCATCTTGATTCATCGATAGGCTTCCATCGCGGCCATCTTTCGATACCAGCAATGTCAATTTTCCGGGTTTACGTTTCTCGGTGAAATTTTCCTGCGCGTAGGAGGGCGCGATGCCCTTCTTCTCCGGCAAAATCCAAATCTGCAATAGGTGCACCGGCTTGTCGTTGAGCGGATTGAACTCGCTGTGCAAGATGCCGGTGCCGGCCGACATGCGCTGCACATCGCCGGGAACAATCGTCGAGCCGGTGCCCAGCGAATCCTTGTGCTGCAGCGCGCCTTCCATGACGTAGGTGATGATTTCCATGTCGCGGTGCGGATGCGTTTCAAATCCGCCGCCGGGCACAACAATATCTTCGTTGATAACGCGCAAGTCGCCAAATCCCATATGTTTTGGGTCATGGTAATGGCCGAAGCTGAACGTGTGTTTGCTGTCGAGCCAATCGATTTTAAATGCGCCGCGCGCATCGGATTTTCTCAGTGCGAGCATAGGATTCTCCTTTTCCCCTCTCCCGCAATGCGGGAGAGGGTTAGGGTGAGGGTAATTAAGCGGCCTTTTTACCCTTGCCTTCTATCAGGCTACCGCTGTTAATGGCAATTGTCTTCGGTTTGCTGGCTTCGGGGATTTCCCGCACCAGCTTTAAGGTCAGTAAGCCATCGCTTAAATTGGCATCGACGACCTTTACATGGTCGGCCAGCGAGAATTTGCGCTCGAAACTGCGCGTCGCAATACCGCGGTGGAGATAGGATTTTTCTTCTTTCTCTTCCTGCTCCTGCGTGCCACCGGAAACGATCAGCGTGTTTTGCTGCGCGACGATATTGAGCTCGGATTGTTTGAATCCTGCCACCGCCATCGTAATTTCGTATTCATCTTCCGATAATTTTGCGATATTATAGGGCGGATATGCGACGTTGCGCTCGTCCATTTTGAACGCGCCGTCGATAAGATTGGACAGATGGTCAAACCCAACGGTTGACCGGAATAAGGGGGATAAATCATAAGCGTGCATAAAAAACTCCTTTAAAAGCAAGTTAATATCCAGGCCCGTTATGGCGCCTGGTATAATAAATATGGGGCGGTAAAAACGGGTTTCAAGATGCAGTGGACGGACGACGCAATCGTGCTATCGGCGCGCAAATTCGGCGAGAATAAAGCCGTCGCGCGGGTGTTTTCGCGGGAACACGGCGTGTATGGCGGCGTCGTGCGCGGCGCATCTTCCAAGTCTAATCGCGGTATTTTACAGCCTGGAAATGCCATAAACGTCACCTGGAATGCGCGTCTTTCCGAACAATTAGGCGCTTTTAAGGTCGAGCTTTTGGAGCCTTTCACCGCCCATGCCATGGCGGATAAGTTCCGCTTAGCGGCGCTGACGTCGGCGACCGCCCTGCTCGAAGCGGCTCTGCCCGAGCGGCATCCCTATCCCACCCTCTATAACCATTTTTATGGGTTTTTGGAGCAGCTGCGCGATGCCGAGCATTGGCAGGAAACCTATGTAAAGCTGGAGCTTGAAATCCTTTCCCAGAGCGGTTTTGGGCTGGATCTCAAAACCTGTGCCGCCACCGGCTCGGCCGATAACCTGACCTACGTCTCCCCCAAATCCGGCCGCGCCGTATCCAGAGACGCCGGCGAGCCTTATAAGGAGAAGTTGCTGGAGTTGCCCTCTTTCCTACATCCCGAACGCGAAGCGGAGGGATCTAAGATCCCTCGACTCGCTCGGGATGAAAGGAAAGAAACCCTTGCAGGGCTGCGGCTGACAGGCTATTTTCTCGATTCTCGTCTGGTAGCGCCGCATGGGAGAAAGCTCCCTGCTGCGCGCGGGCGATTAGTGGCAATGATGAAAGAACACCATGGCTAAACCTAAAATAGACGAAACCATCAACCGCGTTTCCTTCAAGACGACCTTGGAGGAGAAGTACCTTTCCTACGCGCTGTCCACCATTACGGCGCGGTCGCTGCCGGATGTGCGCGATGGCTTAAAACCCGTGCATCGCCGGTTGCTGTACGCGATGTTGCAGCTCAAGCTCGATCCAAAATCCGGCTATAAGAAATGCGCGCGCGTCGTCGGCGACGTCATCGGCAAGTACCATCCGCACGGCGACGTGGCGGTGTATGAGGCGATGGTGCGCCTGGCGCAGTCGTTCGCGGTGCGCTATCCGCTGGTCGAAGGCCAGGGCAATTTCGGCTCGGTCGACGGCGACAACGCCGCCGCCATGCGATACACCGAGGCGCGCCTGACCGACGTGGCGATGGCGCTCTTGGAAGGCATCGACGAAAACACCGTCAATTTCCGCAGCACTTACGATGGCGAGGACTCCGAGCCGATGGTGCTGCCCGCCAATTTCCCGAATTTATTGGCCAACGGCTCGGAAGGCATTGCCGTCGGCATGGCGACCTCCATTCCACCGCACAATGTTGGCGAGCTGTGCGACGGACTTTTATATTTAATCGAAAAGCCCGATTGCGCCGTGCGCAACCTCGTCACGCGCATCCCCGGCCCGGATTTCCCGACCGGCGGCATCATCGTCGAAGCGCCGGAGAATATCCGCGCCGCCTACGAAACCGGCCGCGGCTCGATACGCGTGCGCGGCAAATGGAAAAAAGAAGAATTGTCGCACGGCCTCTATCAGATCGTCGTCACCGAAATTCCGTACCAGGTGCAAAAATCAAAACTGATCGAGCACATCGCCGAACTGTTCAAGAATAAAAAACTGCCGCTCTTAGGCAACATCCGCGACGAATCGGCGGAAGAAATCCGCATCGTGCTGGAACCGCGTAGCCGCACGGTCTCCGATGAAATGCTGATGGAGTCGCTGTTCAAATCGACCGATCTGGAATCGCGCTCGAACTTCAATTTAAACGTGCTGGATGCCAATGGCGCGCCGCGCGTGATGAACCTGAAAGAAATTCTGCAAGCATTCCTGGCACACCGCATGGACGTGCTGATCCGCCGCAGCAATTACCGTTTGGAAAAAATCGCGCACCGGTTGGAAATTCTGGACGGCTTGCTGATCGCTTATCTCAATCTGGATGAATTGATCCGCATCATCCGCCGCGAGGACGAGCCCAAGCCGGTCATCATGAAGAAATGGAGCCTGTCGGACATTCAGGCCGAAGCCATTTTGAACACACGCCTGCGTTCGTTACGCAAGCTGGAGGAATTCGAGATCAAGGGCGAGCACGCCGAGCTTTCCAAAGAGCAAAAGGCGTTGAAGGCGCTGCTCAAATCCGAAGACAAACGCTGGGAAAAAATCGCCGGTGAGATTGCCGACATCAAAGCCAAGTTCGGCGGCAAAAATCCGCTCGGTCGCCGCCGCACGCAGTTTGCCGACGCGCCTGCCGTCACCGAACTCGATATCGAAGCCTTCGTCGAGAAAGAGCCGATCACCATCCTCTGCTCGAAGATGGGCTGGATACGCGGGCTTAAAGGCCATGATGTCGATGTTTCCGATATCAAATACAAGGAAGGCGACGAGGAAAAATTCCAGTTGCAGGCGCAGACGACCGATAAATTATTGGTGTTCGCTACCAACGGCAAGTTCTACACCCTGCCCTGCGACAAGATTCCGCGCGGCAAAGGCCACGGCGAGCCGGTGCGCCTGATGCTCGACATGGGCGAGGAAGATGTCGCGGGCATGCATATGTTCGTGCCGGGGCAGAAATTTCTGGTAGCGTCGACGGCGGGCAAAGGCTTCATCGTCGATTCCGATGACCTTGAGGCGCAAACGCGCAGCGGCAAGCAAATCCTCAATCCGCCGGTGGGCCATAAGGCCGCCGTGTGCGCGCTGGTGCCGCCTGCTGCCGATCATGTTGCCGTCATCGGCGATAACCGCAAACTCATCATTTTCCCGATCGATCAAGTGCCGCCGATGAAACGCGGTCAGGGCGTATCCTTGCAAAAATACAAGAGCGGTCACCTTTCCGACGTGAAATGTTTCGTCCTGAAGGAAGGTCTAAGCTGGGTTGCAGGCGGCGGAAAAAACATGGTGGAAAAGAATCTCAAGGGCTGGGTCGGCAACCGCGCCGGCGTTGGCCATATGCCGCCCGCCGGTTTCCCAAGATCCAATACGTTCTCCTGACATGCGGACGGCGGTGGCAGGAAGTCCAGCCGATAGGTATTTCCTGTGCTTTGTCTTTTTTCTCTATGCAGTGACGCTGTGGCTGCTGACGTGGAATTACGGCACGGATATCCTTTTCACTACGTCCAACGCCTATAACGAAGGCCCGTTGCTGGAACAGGCGATGCGGTTGCTCAAGGGTGAGCCAATATACCGAAACGACCTTTCCGTACCGCCTTACACCGTTTCCAATTATCCGCCGTTATTTCATCTGCTGCAATTACCGTTCCTGGCGATGCTGGGCGAGCCCAGCTTCGTTCCCGGAAAAATCATTTCCGTACTCAGCCATTTCGCCAGCGCCTGGTTCGCCGGATTGCTATTGCGCCACCTGACGGGCTCCGCGCGTGCCGCCCTTGTCACGGGCCTAATGGTACTGATGTCTCCCATGATCGGCGGCACGACACACCTCTACCGCGTCGACTCTCTTGCTCAGGCATTGAGCCTGGCAGGACTTTACGCGGCCATCGCCCTGCCCGGCCGCAGGGCATTATGGATGGCGGCGCTCCTGTTCACCGCCGCCATCTACGCCAAGCAAATTTACGCGCTGGCGGGGCCGGGCACCGCCTTTATTTATTTGCTGACGCAAAAAAAATCCAGAGAGGCATGCTCCCTCGCCGCCGCCACCGCGTTTCTTGCGGCCGGTGTGCTGCTTGCCGGGCAATGGCTGACCGGGGGCGGATTGTGGTTCAATTTAGTGACATCGAATATCAACGCATTTTCCCTGCAGCGCTCCTTCGGGTTTTTTACCGTCGTGCTGACGATATCGACCTTCGCCTTCATGACATTGCTGTTGACGCTGGTCATGCGGCCGGTGAAACCCCAGGCGCGTCTCTGTGTGCTGATTTATTTCGCTTTCGCAACGGTGACGGCAGCCGCCTTCGGTAAAATCGGCTCCAATCACAGCTATTTCAGCGAATTCCAGGTGGCGCTGGCCTTGGCCATGGGCATCGCCGCCTCGCCCCGCGCCAACGAGCCGCACCGGCAATCGATCGAAGTCGGCGTTTTGCTGTTCTTCCAAGCGGTCGTTTTTCTCTTTCTCATGTTTCGCTCCTCGTACCATGAGATGGTGCGGGAGGACCGTGAGGAATGCGCGCAACTCCAGCGGATCATCTCCGAAGCGCCCGGCCCGGCGCTTGCCGACCGGCATATGGGCATGATCGCGCTGGCGGGAAAACCGCTCTATTTTCAACCTTTCGAGATGGAACAACTGGCGGCATCGGGTCGATGGTCGCAGGCAAAATTTCTTGAGGATTTGCGGCAAAGGAAATTCGGCGTCATCGCCATCGAAAAAAACAGCACCGAATTTTCTCAGCGCTGGACGCCGGAGATGCAGCGCGCCATCGAGCAAAACTACGTCCCGGCGACGGTGCTAAACGGCGCGCAGGTCTACTATCCCAAACCGTTCTAGCGGCCTACACCAACGCCATAATCAGGCGGCGGTTTTTTTGTCCTGCAGGATATTTTCAACCCAGGCGCGGCCGTTGTGATTCTCAATGAAGTTGATCAGCGCCACGACGATGCGGCGGTCGAAATGCGTGTCCGACTGATCGAGCAGGAAGTTCGTTGCTGACTCGATGGGAATGGCCGTGCGCCACGAGCGCGGGCTGATCATGCCGATGAAGGCATTGGCGATGGCGATGATGCGCGCGGTGACGAGGATCGCCTCGCCGCGCAATCCCAACGGGCCGCTGCCGTCCCATTTCTCCTGCCATTGCCGGAGCGTTTCCGCCACCGGGCCGTCGAAATTGATGCCTTTGACCAGTTCGGCGGCGGCCAGCATCGATTCCTGAATGATGCGCTTTTCGTCGGCGGTGAGGCTCTTGGTTTTGGTCAAGAGTTCCGTCGGCACGACGATTTTGCCGATATTCATCAGGCAGCCGGCAATATGCGCGGTTTCGATGAGTGGCGCATGCAGCTCCATGTCGCTGGCAATTTTATGCGCGACTTGCGATACCAGCAGCGAGTGATTGGCGGAGAACGGATCGCGCCGATCCACCATCTTAATCAATGTTTGTATCAGCTGGTTCTGGATTTCAAGGCGGCGTTCGCGCTCGTAGATGATTTCGCTGATGTCTTGCTCGATCACCAGAACGCCGGCCGTCGATTCCGGCAGATTCACCACCGGAATGTGGTCGAGCGGCACGAACGCTGTGCGGATGACCTTTTCGCCGTGATCAGTGTGCACGCGCGCCATATCGTAAATGATGCGGCGGGATTTCAGCGCCTTGTCGCAATGCTCGCTGACGTAAAGGGCGCGGCCGGTGCCGCGCACGTCGCTCAGTGTTTTCCCCAAAATAAATTCCGGAGCCATGCCGGATTCCAGCGATGCTTTATGGTTGGCGAAATAATAATGTGATTGCGTATCGACGATATAGATCGGTTCCGGCTGGTGGTCGGTGACCAGCCGCAGCAAATGTTCCTGCGCCAGCGTTTGTGCCGCCAACTTGCGGAAATAGCGCGACATCGTCAGCGCGCGTTTGGAATGCGCATGCCACCAGACGGTAGCCACCGTCAGCGCCACCACGCCTACCAGCAGGAAAAATACCAGAATCATATCGTTGCGGTGCTCGTTGCTGTCGGCCAACGCTTCGTCGCGGTCTATCTTTACGATCAGCTTCCACGGCGCGCCGGTGACCGCGCGCGAGGTGGCGAGCACCGTGCGGTCGCGGTAATCTTTCATGGTGCTGGAAAAATCGCCGACGGTGCGCAGCAACTCCGACTCGGCGGAATGCGGCGTGTTGACATCGATCTGCTTGGCCAGCGGCGCGGCGCCGTCCAGCAGCGGTGATAGAAAATCGATTTTGGTTCCGCTTGTACGCACCAGAATAGTTTCGAGCGATTTTTCCGTAGTGCCGGGGTGCTTCAGGACATGGAAGAGGCTTTCGTCGACGGCTGTGATGCCGACGATCTGGCCGATCGGCAAACGCGAATTGCGATCATCCTGAATTGAAAAAACCGGCGCGACGAACCCAAGATACAGTGTGCCGTCGCTGTCTTTTTGCATGTCGATAAGGGATTCCTTACCGGTGGGCTGTTTTTTGGCCTGAGTGTTGAGGAACGCGGCGGTGCCGGGTGACATGGTCGTGGAGGCGATGATCTGGCCGTCGCTGCCAATGATGGCGAGGCCGCTCATGTTGTCCTGCGGCACGTTGGCGTTGATAGGTGCGTTTTCGGTGGTCGTAAATCCGGTCTGTTCGGCGGTGAACAGCAACAGGTTGCGTAAATAGGTTTTTTGCGCCGGTTCCACCGCCGATGCTGATTTACCGTTCGATTGCAATTCGCCGAGATAAATCTGCAGCGATGGGTTGCTGGCGAGCGAGCGCATGCTTTTGAAACGGTTGGCAATCCAGGTATCGACCTCGTTGGCGCGGCTTTCAGCGATGAGGTTGAGCTTATCTTGCCAGGTGTAGAGGTCGCGGTTGAGATCGGCGGCGGCGAAACGCACGATCAGCCAGACGCCGACAACAACGATAGTGCCGACCAGCACGGCGATGCTGTAGAATTTTGGGGTAAAGCTTGTGTGTTCGGAAAGATCGATGGATTTTTTAGGCGATGGGGACACGGCGTCTGCTCCTGTCATGCTCAGCGTATTTTATAGTCATTCCTTACTTTCAAGCAAGATTAATTGGGGGCATACACCCACCACCAGTTTTCATTGATACTGTAAATGGGACGGTAATGGTAAATTTTGAGCGCCGGCATCACCTGCTTGATTTGGTTATCAAGAATTAAAAGCTCATTACCATCATAGACGCCGAGCACGGCGTGGATGATGCCGCCCAGATTAAAATCCTGCACGATGATAACGCGCAATTTATCTTCCGGCACGCCGAGCGCGCGCAGCGAATAATATTTGGCGATGGCGTAATCTTCGCAGTCGCCGCTCACCGCCATGAACTCATACGGCGTTTCCCAGTAATCTTCCATGCCCCAGTTTATCTGGTCGATAATATAAGGGTGCGAGTTGGCCCAGCTGTTGACCAGCGTCAGCTGTTCGCGTAGCGATTTTTCATGGATGGATGTCAGCATCGCCTTCCATTGTTTGAGCGCGCAGGGATGGTATTGCACGCGATCACATTCGTTGTCGGGAATTTTATCCTGATCGGAAGTGCGCGAAGTAACACCGGTCCATTTTGGAAACATGGACAAATCTTCAGAGCGGCTGGCGTTGGCTTCGAAATACGATTGCCTGTTGCTTGCGGTCAGTGCCGGAGCGCATACCGCATACGACATCCATGATGCGAATGTGCAGAATGAGATAACAAATGTGCGTGCATTCATAGTGATCATAATGCCAGATGCGTAGCGTAATGCATATGGCGGCATGACGCTATTGTGATTTTTATATCACACTTTGAATGAAATATCATCATGCGATATTGGCATCGGAGAAGAGATAAAAATATGAGATGCGAATATTCGTTTCGTATACGGAATAATTTTGTCTAGGAAAACTGCGAGTTATGGATTGGAAATTATATTCCGTATTCGCAATGAAATCCGTGCGCGGAAATTATATTGTTTTTTTCAGCGATAGCAAATGCCCTTGCGCAGCTTTACGTTAATAAAAAATTTATAATTTGCAGGTTATAACTAGCATCGTATTCACCATACATAGTGTGTGGATGAATATTAGATATAACCAACATGGAGTAACGATCATGGCTAAGAAGAAAAAAGCGAAAAAGAC
>CAZNPA010000001.1:0-162658 GCA_964575095.1 uncultured Rickettsiales bacterium | reverse complement strand
CAACATGGAGTAACGATCATGGCTAAGAAGAAAAAAGCGAAAAAGACGGCGAAAAAGAAAACTGCCAAGAAGAAATCCAAGAAGCGCTAGTTGCTCTTTAGCAATTAAGCCAATCTAAAAGCGGGTATGATGCATAATACCTGCGAAAAATAAGGGGGCTTCTGCATTTAAGGAGCCCCTTTTTATTGCGATTTTTGTCATTCCCGCGCAAGCGGGAATCTTATTTCTTGCTGTTTAAGATCCCCGCTTTCGCGGGGATGACAAATATATTACAATGCTGGTCATGGAAATACTTTTGTTCGGCCCGCGCATCGTCTATTGGCTGGTTCTGGCCCCGATATGGTGGGTAGCAGGTTATCTTGCCAGTTATTTCTACCCGCTTGAAGGCGAAACCGGCAATTTCCTGCTTTCATGGGTATTTTCATTGATGATAGGCACGCTGCTGGTGTTTGCGTGCATAACTTTCTTATCCTGAGCGATCCCGCATTTATTGCGGGAGAGTCGAAGGATCTTTGTCGGGTAATCAGATAAGATCCTTCGACTTCATTCGCAGCTGCGCCGCTCATTTCGCTCAGGACGAAGCTAAGCCGGCTGCTTTCTTTCGCGCTTGCCACCGCGGTCGGAAATGTCTTCGCCGGTTTCCTGGTCGACGGCTTTCATGGAGAGGCGGATTTTGCCGCGATTGTCCATTTCCAGCACCTTGATCTTCACGTTATCGCCTTCCTTGACCACGTCCTCTACTTTATTGACGCGGTGGTCGGCCATTTCGGAGATGTGCACCAGGCCGTCTTTCGGGCCCATGAAGTTGACGAAGGCGCCGAAATCGACGACGCGAACAACCTTGCCGGTGTAAATCTTGCCGATTTCCGGCTCGGCAACGATAGCGAAAATCATGTCATAGGCCTTCTTGCCCGATTCTTCGCTGACGGCAGCGATCTTGATGGTGCCATCGTCCTCGATATCGACCTTCGCACCGCTCACTTCGCAAATCTCACGAATGACTTTTCCGCCGCTGCCGATGACTTCGCGGATTTTATCCTTGGCGATCTGCATCGTTGTGATGCGCGGCGCCGTGCTGGCAACGTCGTCGCGGGCGCCGGTCAGCGCCTTGGACATTTCGCCCAGAATGTGCTTGCGGCCATCATGCGCCTGCGCCAATGCGACTTTCATGATCTCTTCGGTGATGCCGTCGATCTTGATGTCCATCTGCAGCGCGGTGATGCCCCGTTCGGTTCCGGCGACTTTGAAATCCATGTCGCCGAGATGATCTTCATCACCCAGAATGTCGGAGAGAACGGAGAATCCACTCTTCTCCTTAATCAGGCCCATGGCGATACCCGCGACCGGCGATTTAAGCGGCACACCGGCATCCATCATGGCGAGCGACGATCCGCAGACCGTTGCCATCGAAGACGAGCCGTTCGATTCGGTGATTTCTGAAACCAGACGCAGCGTATAGGGGAAGTCGCCTTTTTCCGGGAGCAGCGGGCGAAGCGCGCGCCAGGCCAGCTTGCCGTGGCCGATTTCGCGGCGTCCGGGGCTGCCCATGCGGCCGGTTTCGCCGGTTGAATAAGGCGGGAAGTTGTAATGCAGCATGAAGGTTTCTTTGTATTCGCCGTCGAGCGCGTCGATGATTTGTTCGTCTTCACCGGTGCCGAGCGTAGCCACGACCACTGCCTGCGTTTCGCCGCGGGTAAACAGTGCCGAACCGTGCGTCTGTGGCAGAATGCCGACTTGGCAATCAATCTGGCGAATATCGGCCAGGCCGCGCCCGTCGATGCGCTTCTTGTTGCTGACGACGTCGGTGCGGACAATGTCCTGCTCGATTTTCTTGAACTGGTTGCCGAGCACTTTGCCGTCGATTTCCTTGCCTTCGAATGCGGTTTCCATTTCCTTCCAGATTTCTTCCAGGCGGACGGAGCGTTCCTGTTTGCCGGTGAGCTTATAGGCATCACGCAGCTTGCTTTCGATCAGTTTGCGCATGGCTTTTTGCAGATCGTCGGTTTCGGGTTTCTTGAAATCCCACGCGTCTTTGGCGCAGTTTTCTGCCATGTCGATGATCATGTCGATCACCGGTTGCATGCTCTTGTGGCCGAACATGACGGCGCCGAGCATGACGTCTTCGGAGAGCTCGTGCGCTTCCGATTCCACCATCAGGACCGAGCGTTTGGTTCCGGCGACGACGAGGTCGAGCTTGCTGGTTGCGAGGTCGGTCTTGGTCGGATTCAGGACATACTGGTCGTTGATGTAGCCGACGCGGGCGCAGGCGATGGGGCCCATGAACGGGATGCCGGCGATGGTCAGTGCTGCCGAAGCGCCGATCATGGCGACGACGTCGGGATTGTTTTCGAGATCGTGCGAGAGCAGCGTGCAGACGACCTGCGTTTCGTTATAGAATCCTTCCGGAAACAGCGGACGGATCGGGCGATCGATGAGCCGCGAGGTCAGCACTTCCTTTTCAGAAGGGCGTCCTTCGCGCTTAAAGAAGCCGCCCGGGATTTTTCCGGCGGCGAAGGCTTTTTCCTGGTAATTGACGGTGAGCGGGAAGAAATCGACATCCGCTTTCGGTGATTTCGCGGCGACCACCGTGCACAGCACGACGGTGTTGCCATAGGTGGCGAGGACGGCGCCGTCGGCCTGACGGGCGATGCGCCCGGTTTCCAGCGTCAGTGTGCGGCCATCCCATTCGATCGATTTCTTGGTGACATTAAACATAGTATTCTCTTTCTCTTTTCCTAACCTACACGAAATGCAACGCCAATCGCTGCACTGAATACAGATTCATAATAATATAGTGTTATTTCCTGATACCGAGTTTCTTGATCAAGCCTTCGTAACGGCTGCTGTCCTTGCTCTTTAAATAATCGAGCAGGCGGCGGCGGCGGCCGACCATGATCAGCAGGCCGCGGCGCGAGTGATGGTCTTTCTTATGCGTCTCGAAATGCTGGGTGAGGTGGTTGATGCGTTCGGTTAAGAGCGCGACCTGTATTTCCGGCGAACCGGTATCGTTTTTCGCCGTGGCGAATTTCTTGATGGTGCCTTGTTTCGTCTTTGCGTTTGCTTTACTCGACATCGTAGCATTCCTTTCTAGTGGCGAGTGGTGAGTGACGAGTGATTAGCGAAATAATTTTCTCGCTACTGACCACTATCCACTATCCACTCACAGGTTAAACACCCTGACCGGTTTCATCGTCCCCTGCGAGATGCTGGCAATTGCGACCGGCTTGCCATCACAACGCGCGAGCACGGTTTCTTCTGAAACAAGCGTCACGGGAAATGGCTGGCCGCGTTTCAGCAGCGTCGCCTGGGTGGGGGTAATATCCAGCGCCAAGATGTCGTCCAGCGCCGATTCCACCGACAGTAACTTAAGGGCGCCTTTATGCACTAATTCTTCGAGGATTTCCAGCGAAATCGCATTGTTTTCATTAAATTTTCCGACGCTTAGCCGGCGCAATATGGAAACATAGCCAAAACAACCGAGTAGCTGTCCCATGTCGCGTGCGAGGGAGCGGATATAGGTACCTTTGCCACAATAGCAGATAAATGATGTTTTATCAGTACTATGACTTGCAATAGTTAAGTCACTGACTTCTACCATTCGCGGCTTTAATTCGACGGTTTCCCCCGCGCGCGCAAGGTCGTAGGCGCGTCCGCCGGCAACCTTAATGGCCGAAAAAATGGGCGGAACTTGCGTTATTTTGCCCTTAAAGCGTGGCAAAATAGCCTCTATTTCCCCTTGTTTTGGCCTATTTGGGGAGGTGTTTATCACCCTGCCCTCGGCATCGTCGGTATCCCGCGCCTCGCCCCAGGTGACGGTAAACGCATATGATTTGCCCTTATCCACCATATGCGAAATCGTTTTCGTCGCCTCGCCCAGCGCCAGCGGCAGCACGCCCGACGCCAGCGGATCGAGCGTCCCGGCATGGCCGATTTTTTTTGGTTTGAGTAGTTTTTTGACTTTATTCACCGCCTGCGCGGAACTGATGCCGGTGGGTTTGTCTAATATTAGCCAACCATTATTCATTTATCGGCAGGCTTTTCCAAATCCCGCGCCACTTCCGGTTTTTTGAGAAGGGTTTCGATGCGCTGGGCTTCGTCGAAGGAGTTATCGAGGGCGAAATGGATTTTTGGCATGTAGCGCAGCTCGACTTTCTTGGAGACGAGATAACGTATTTCCGGCGAGGCGATTTTCAGGATTTCCAGCAACTCTTCCTTCTGCTTGCCCGCTAGCGGCATGACGTAGGCGGTGGCGTTTTTCAGATCGGGCGATACGCGCACTTCCGAGACGGTGATCGACGCGCTGACCAGCCCCGGCGTGTGGCACTCGCCGCGCATGAAGATATCGGCCAGCGTGCGGCGGATTTCCTCGCCGACGCGCAGGTTACGCGGATTGGTGGAGGCTTTGCCGGAGAAAAAATCGGTGGGTTTTGCCATAGGTGTGCCTTGTGCCTTGTGTCTGGTACCTCGTGCTTTTTTTATAAGGCACTAGGCACAAACCGCTAGGCACTATACCGTTCTCGCCTCTTCCGTTACCTCGAAACACTCGATCTGGTCGGAAACGCGCATGTCTTCGTAGTTTTCAAATGCCATGCCGCATTCGAGGCCGGCCTTGACTTCTTTGACTTCGTCCTTGAAGCGCTTGAGCGTCTTAAGCGTGCCTTCGTGGATGACAACCGATTCGCGCAGCAGGCGCACTTTGCAGCCGCGCTTGATGACGCCGTCGGTGACCATGCAGCCCGCGACCTTGCCCGCCTTGCTGATGTTGAACACTTCGCGGATCTCGGCGTAGCCCAGAAAATTTTCCTTGAGCGTCGGTGACAACATGCCTGACAGCGCCGCTTTCACATCGTCGACCACTTCGTAGATGATCGAGTAATAGCGGATGGTGATTTTTTCGCGGCTGGCCAGCTCTTTGGCTTTCGGCGCGGCGCGAACGTTGAAGGCAATGATCATGGCGCCGGTGGCTTTCGCCAGCGAGATATCGGATTCGGTGATGGCGCCGACGCCGCTATGCAGCACTCTGACTTTGACTTCTTCGCCGGAATATTTGGCCAGCGACCCGGCGATGGCCTCGACCGATCCCTGCACGTCGCCCTTGATGACGACGGGAAGTTCTTTGGCGTTCGTTCCGGCAGCATCGCCGAATAAATTTTCGATGGTGCGCGCCGACAGCGCCACGTTCTGCTCGCGGATGCGGCGGGCGCGGTATTCGGCGATTTCGCGCGCAGTCTTTTCGTCCTCGACGACCGAGAACGTGTCACCCGCTTCCGGCGCCTGGCTTAAACCTAAGATGGCGGCGGGCATACCGGGTGTCGCTTCTTTTATCGTTTGCCCTTTATCGTCGATCAGGGTGCGGATGCGGCCGTATGCCGGTCCGGCAACGACGATATCGCCGACTTTGAGCGTTCCTTTTTGCACCAGGATGGTGGTGATCACGCCCTTGCCCTGGTCGAGCTTGGCTTCGAGCACGAAGCCGGCGCCGGAGCGATCCGGATTGGCTTTGAGTTCCAGAATTTCCGCCTGCAATAAAAGTGACTCAACTAACTTATCGAGGCCTTGGCGCGTTTTGGCCGATACTTCGATGACGATGGTCTCGCCGCCGAATTCTTCCGCCACTAATTCATATTGCATCAATTCGTTTTTGATGCGCGTAGCGTCGGCGCCGGGCTTATCAATTTTATTGACGGCGACGACGATGGGAACGCCCGCCGCTTTGGCATGCGAGATGGCTTCCTTGGTTTGTTCCATGATGCCGTCGTCGGCGGCGACGACCAATACGACGATGTCGGTGACCTTGGCGCCGCGGGCGCGCATGGCGGTGAAGGCTTCGTGGCCGGGCGTATCGAGGAAGGTGACTTTCTGGCCGCCTTTAAGCTCGACCTGATAGGCGCCGATATGTTGCGTGATGCCGCCGGCTTCGTGCGCGGCGACGTCGGTCTTGCGCAGGGCGTCGAGCAGCGAGGTCTTGCCATGGTCGACGTGGCCCATGACGGTGACTACCGGCGGCCGCGGTTGCAGCTTGCCTTTGTCCTCTTCGTCGTTTTCCGTCAGCACATTCTCGACGTCACCTTCGGTGACGCGCTTGAATTTATGGCCGAATTCACCCACCACCAATTCAGCGGTGTCGGCGTCGATGCTCTGCGTGGCGGTGACCATCATGCCCAGTTTCATCAATACCTTGATGACGTCGACCACGCGCTCGGCCATGCGGTTGGCCAGCTCCTGCACGCTGATCGCTTCCGGGATGACGACCTCGCGGATGATTTTTTCCGCTTCCTTATGCACCTGCGTTTTTTTGAGCGCCTTTTCACGCTGGCGACGAATGGAGGCCAGCGAGCGCACGCGCTGCTCCTCGATGCTGGACAGCGCCTGGTTCACGGTGATCTTGCCCGACTGGCGGCGCTGTTCCTCGCTGCTACTGCGTAATTTTAATTTGCCGCCTTTGCGGTTATCAGATTTGCCTTCTTCTTCGTCGCCGGCGGTGTATTGCGCCGCTTTCGCCGGCTTGGTAACGGTAGATGGACGGCGGTCCGGCGCCTCGGTAATGGAGGGGGTTTCAGGCGCGGCGGCTTCCGCCGGGGAGCGCTTGGGGCGGTCGGACGTCGCCAGTTTCATCTGCTCTTCGGCGGTTTTAAGCGCCTTCATCCGCGCCATGCGTTCTTCGTCGGTGAGATGGCGGTTGTCGTCATCCGCCGGAGGCAATCCGCTAAACCCGCCGCCTTGCGGCTGCTGCTTGACTTCGACCAGACCGCCGGAAGCGCCCTGCGCGAAGGTGCGCGTCTTGCGCACTTCGACCGTCACCGATTTCGAGCGGCCGTGGGTGAAATTCTGCTTCACCTTGCCGCTTTCTACGGTTTTAGTCAGCTGCAGACGGCCGGGGTTGGTCATCTTCAGCGTATCTTTCTTGACGGTGTCGTCGGTCATGTATTTACTATATATAGTGGCTAGTGGCCGGTGGCTAGTGGTGAGTGAAACAAAGTTGCCTTGCTGTTTCGCCACTCATCACTGGCCACTCGCCACTTTTTTTACTCGTTACTCCACGCCGCACCGCGGGCGGTCATAATCATCTGACCGGCCTCCTCGGCGGAAAGTCCGCTGTCCGGTAGGATTTCCAGCAATTCGGAGGTGGCAAGGTCGGCAAAATCGCTTAAAGAAAGCACTTTCGCTTCGCCCAGCTTTTCCAGCCATTCCGGCTTCATGCCTTCGAACTGCATCAGCGATTTCTCCATGCCGAGATCTTTTAGCTTCTTCGCGCTTTCCTTCTGCTTGGTTTCAAGCCAGGCATTGGCGCGGTTATGCAGCTCCTGCGCCACGCCTTCATCGAATCCTTCAATGGCGGCAAGATCGGCGACCGGAATGAACGCCACCTCTTCAATCGAGGTGAATCCTTCGGTGACGAGCAAGTGCGCGATGACTTCCTCGACATCGAGCGCGTCGATGAAGAGCTGCGACACATTCTTGAATTCCTCGGCGCGGCGCTCAGACTCGACGGCTTCGGTCAGGATGTCGATGCTCCAGCCGGTAAGCTGTGATGCCAGGCGCACGTTCTGGCCACGGCGACCGATGGCCAGCGAAAGCTGATCATCCGGCACCACGATCTCGATACGGTTCTTATTTTCGTCGATGACGACTTTCGACACTTCGGCCGAAGAAAGCGCATTGACGACAAACGTCGCCGGATCCGCGGCCCATTCGATGATGTCGATTTTTTCGCCCTGCAGCTCGTTGACGACGGCCTGCACGCGCGATCCTCTCACGCCGACGCACGATAGTACCGGGTTGACGCTCGAATCTTTCGACTGCACGGCGATTTTCGCGCGTGAGCCGGGATCGCGGGCGACGGTCTTGACTTCGATGATGCCGTCGTAAATTTCCGGCACTTCCTGCGCGAACAGCTTGGCCAGGAACATGGGATGGATACGCGACAGGAAAATCTGCGGGCCGGATTTCTCGCGGCGCACGTCGGAGATGTAGGCGCGTATACGGTCGCCGGGGCGGAATACTTCCCTCGGGATCAGCTCGTCGCGGCGGATCATGGCTTCGGTGCGGCCGAAATCGACAATGACGTTGCCGTATTCGACACGCTTCACCGTGCCGCTCACGATCTCGCCGATTTTATCCTTGAATTCGCCGTATTGCTTCTCGCGTTCGGCGTCGCGCACTTTTTGCAGCACGACCTGCTTGGCGGTTTGCGCCGCGACGCGGCCGAAATCGATCGGCGGCAGGATGTCTTTTATCTCGTCGCCTACCTTAAGCGCCTTGTCGATCTTCTTGGCGTCTTTCAGGCGAATCTGCGTATGGCTGTTGAACTCGAACGGCAGGACTTCCATGCCTTCCACCGGTTCCGGCGCATGATCGGCGTCGTTGTCCGACATCACCGTGCGCACACGGTACAGTTTTATCTCGCCGCTTTTTTTGTCGATCTCGGCGCGGATATTATGTTCGTGGCCGTACTTGCGGCGGCCGGCGACCTGAATCGCCTGCTCCATCGCCTCAATGACGGATTCTTTGGATAGACCCTTCTCGCGCGCGACGCTGTCTGCGATCTGTAAGAGTTCGGTGCTTCCGTAAATAGCTTGGCTTGCGCTCATATTTATTCTCCTAATCCCCGAATAAGCCGCGTAAGCGGCGCATTGTGGGGTCTGGTGTTGGTTAATACATTATAAAACTAAAACTTCTTTTTCTTCCCTTTTTCTAAACCGGGCCCCGCAACAAGTGCCGGGCTTAACTTGGCGGTGCGGATATCGGAAAACGTGATTTCGATAGCCTTTCCCTCCACCGTGATTTTTATTTTGTTTCCGTCGACACCTTGCAGCATGCCGCGAAATCGCTTGCGGCCATCGATGGGCAGATAGGTTTCGACCTTGGCCTCGATTCCGGCGTAACGGGAAAAATCGGCCAGCTTCGTCAGCGGCCGGTCAAGCCCCGGCGAGCAGACCTCCAGATCATACGCGCTGTCGATGGGGTCTTCCACTTCCAGCAGTGCACCGACATGGCGGCTGATGGCGACGCAATCTTCCATGCCCATCGGCGCATCGTCGGCGCGCTCGGCCATCACCGTCAGCGTTTTGCGGTAACCGCTCTCGCCCAGCCTGACCAATACCAGTCCATAGCCCATGGAGGCTAACGACGGCTCGATGGTTTCGGTTATCTTCTGCACTACGTCCATACGCCAAAATTTAGGGAAAATAAAAAGGCGGGCAATCCGGCCCACCTTTGGCAGGGAGTATAGTGTCGTTTCCAGCCATTTCAACTGTTATTTTTCCTGTATTTTTCAGGAAAATCTGGATAGGATGTTATCATATTATCGTCAATTATTAGAGGAGCTTATGCTGCACCAACCCCGCCGCTTGCTGTTGATCGCCTGTGTTGCCGTTATTGTCATTCTGCTGATTTTTGCCTCGCGCGGCACGTCGAATACGGCCGTAGTGCCCCCTGCCGCCTTGCCCACAAATGGGCTAATGGACGGCGTTCCGGCGACTGAACGCGCGGCACAACCTCTGCCGGCCGGTAACAAAACACAAGTGGCGAAAAAGAACATCGTGATTGATGAGGTGTCGGACGACGCTGCCAATGCTGAGGAAATCGACGGCGTGCCTGCTGGCACCGATGTTGCCGGTGACGATGCCACGCCGCCTCCCAACGGGCAGTAGCCGCGTAATTAACCTGTTCTCTTTCCCTTAATCTGTGTGCTTACGGCATATTATTGTGGACAAAATGTCCCGAATTGGGGCATTATATTAAATCATTTTAACTTATAGGAGTATTCATGCCGCCGGCGTCGGATAAAAATACAGTCACTTACCAACTTAAAGGCATTGACGTTAAAATTAGCAAAGGCATTACCAAAGATTTTCCCAAGAATCTTCCCAGCGGTTCTCTTTCTTTTGAAATAGATACCGGTAACATTAAAAATATTCCCGGCATCACTTTGGCATTTGAAGAAAGTAAAAAATCCGCAAACGAAGTCGATGTTAAATCTGTCGCTTATGTGCCGAATATTATTGAATTGATACAAAGCGATTTAGCCGTGCACATGATCGAGAGCGGTATTGTTAAAAGCGACGATGGGTATTCCATGTTTTTACTCGGGCAGCCGCTTTCTCCGGATCAGGAGAGCAAATGCAACAGCGATATTATATTCAGTCGCGCATGTGGCGTATTGAAAGGCATCAAAGAACATCAGGAAAATAAAGCCCTGCCGCAGGCCGTCAAGGCGATGTCGCAGGAATTAGAGGAAAGAAAAAAAGCAGCTCTAAATGAAGCGGATCTGGCAGAAAGATGTTCGAACGACGTCAAAAACACGTTAAGAAAATACGCCAAAAACGAAAATTTAGATCACGGCAGCGTGAGCAGTATAGAAAAAGCGCTAACCAGACGCGCGATGCTTATTAGCAGAAATATAGGAAAGATTGCATTATCTGGGGCCGATCCAGATAAAATCAAGGCTTATAGGGATAAAATAAAGGCTGATCTGGCGAATGTTATTACCGAAGAAATTAAAAAGTCATGGCCTCAAGAAAAATGTGTTCAATTTCATCTGGACGATCCGAATTCAGCCAAAAGAAAAATATTTATCGGCGATCTTGAGGACGTATTGATAAAGAATCTGGACTTATCTTCTTCCGTACGCGCGGTCTAAACTTAGCGTTACAGGCTATGCTTGCTGAGTTTTGCAATCCTGCCGTATTGGTCGTCGAAACGCTCAATGTCGTCTTCTTCCAGATAGTCGCCTGACTGAACTTCGATAATTTCCAACGGTATTTTCCCGGGATTGGCAAGACGGTGAATCTCACCCAGCGGAATGTAAGTGCTTTGGTTTTCGTGCAGCTGCATCGTTTTGGCGCCGCAGGTGATTTCCGCCGTGCCCGATACCACCACCCAGTGTTCGGCGCGCCTGGCATGTTTTTGCAGCGACAGGCTGGCGCCGGGTTTCACCATGATGCGCTTTACCTTGAACCGCGGGCCGTGATCGATGCTGTCATACCAGCCCCACGGGCGATACACCTTGCGGTGCTGCGTATGCTCTTCGCGCAGGTCGGCGCCAAGGTCGGCCACGATTTTACGCACGTCCTGACTGCACGCGCGGTCGGTAACCAGCACGGCATCAGGCGTTTCCACCACCACCACATTGTTTACGCCCACCACGCTCACCAGACGGCTTGAGGCGTGCACGAACACGTTGCTGCTATCGACAATCATCGCATCGCCGACATGGGCATTGCCGTCGCCATCTTTCGCGGCGCTCTGCCAGGTGGCATCCCATGAACCGAGATCACTCCAGCCCGTCGCCAGCGGCAGCACTCGGATATCGAACTCGCTGCCGGGACATTTTTCCATGACGGCATAATCGATAGAGTCTGCGGGCGCCGCCTCAAATTCGGTTTGCCCGGGACGAACAAACGCCTCATCTTTCTGGCGCTTGCTCCAGGCTTTTTCCATCGCCTGTGCGATATCCGGCCGGAATTTTCTTAACGCAGCCAGCCACAACGATGCCTTCAGCACAAAAATTCCGCTGTTCCAGAAATAGCTGCCTTCCTCGATATAACGCTGCGCCGTTTCGCGGTCGGGCTTTTCGACAAATGCATCGACGTTGCGCGCGCCCTGCCCTGTGGCGGCATGGATATACCCATAGCCGGTTTCCGGCCGGTCGGGCGCGACGCCCAGCGTGACTATCGTTCCGGCGTGGGCGACCTCCACCGCTTTTTTCAGCGTGTCGACAAAAGCGGGGATGTCGAGCACGATATGATCGGCCGGGCTGACCACCAACACCGGATCGCCGCCGTTCTCCTGCGCGGCCAGCGCCGCCAGCGTTAACGCCGGGGCGGTGTTGCGGCCGACCGGTTCCAGCAGTATGCTGCGCGGATCCATCCCTATTTCGCATAATTGATCGAGCGCTATGAAACGGTGCTCTTCGTTGCCGACGATCAACGGCGCGGCGACGGCAAGCGCGTCGGATGCCAGCCCTGCCAGACGCTCAACCGCCAGCTGAAACAGGCTTTCCTTGCCGAGAAGGCTCAAGAACTGCTTGGGGAACTGCGCGCGCGACAGCGGCCACAGGCGCGTGCCGGAACCGCCGCAAAGAATGACAGGCTGTACAGAGATCTTGGACATGATGTGCGCTATGGAAATAGCTAAAAAAAACCGTAAAAATTGACACTGTGCTCATAGCAGTGTAGCAGCGAAGTGGCAATTGTTAAACTGTAAACCGCCTGTGAGCGAGTAGCGTTATGCCGCGATGGTTCGACCTTTTATTGGCGCTGGCCGCATCGGTGGTGTTTGCCGTGCCGATCGCGATTATTGCGCTCCTGATCCGGCTTTCGTCCGACGGCCCGGCGCTCTACTGGTCGGACAGGGTGGGGAAAAACAATACCATTTTCAGCATGCCTAAGTTCCGCACCATGCGTACGGGCACGCCAGCCGTCGCTACGCACCTGCTGACGGATCACCGGCAATACGTCACACCCATCGGATCGTTTCTGCGAAAAACCAGTCTTGATGAATTGCCGCAGCTGTGGAGCATCATGAAGGGCTATATGGGTTTCGTCGGCCCGCGCCCGGCGCTCTACAATCAGGACGACCTTATCGCGCTGCGCACCGAACGGAACGTGCATACGCTGCTGCCGGGGCTGACCGGCTGGGCGCAAGTCAACGGCCGTGACGCCATCACCATTCCTGAAAAAGTCGCATTGGATGCCGAGTATCTGGAACGCCGGTCATTCGGATTCGATATCCATATCCTCTGGCTGACCTTTATCAAAGTCATGCGGATGGATAGCGTCTCGCATTAGCGGATAGTGATTGGAGCGGGCGAAGGGGATCGAACCCTCGACATCAACCTTGGCAAGGTTGCACTCTACCGCTGAGTTACGCCCGCTTGCCTAATCAAAGGAAACGGGATAATAAAAACTTTCCAGAGATTTGCAAGGTTTTATATGAATGCTGTCGATCCCAAGCTGTTAGAGATGCTGGTCTGCCCGCTGACCAAGGCGCCGCTTAGGTATGACAATGAGCGCCAGGAGCTGGTCAGCGACAAGGCCAAGCTCGCCTACCCCATCCGCGACGGCATCCCGATCATGCTGGTGGAAGAGGCGAGGAAGCTCGACTAGCCTTTTTTCATCAATTTCGGCACGTCGCCCGTAAGCCCCATGGCGTTTTTCATGAAAAAGCGCTTCACCGGCGGCATTTTGCCGACCGCCCACAACCCGAAATCGCGCGCCAGCTTGATGGGAATGATATTAGTCGAAAATAGTCGATTTAAACCGTCGGTGGCGGCGAGCATGGCGACGTTATCGAATCGCCGCCAGCGCTGGTAATGCTCCAGAATATCCTGACTGGCGATATCGCAGCCCTTGCGATGCGCATCGCCCAAGAGTTCCGCCAGCACCGCCACGTCGCGAAAACCGATATTGACGCCTTGGCCGGCAATCGGATGCATACCATGCGCCGCATCGCCCGCCAGCGCCACGCGCGGCGCGATATAATCCTTGGCGTGCATCAGCGACAGCGGATAGCTGAAACGTTTACCCGCCACTGTAATTTTTCCGAGATAATCCCCTACCCGCTCGCTGATTTCCTGCGCCAGCTCATCATCGGAGAGCGCGAGATAAAGCGGCACGCGATCGCTCGGCTCCACCCACACCAGAGACGAGTGATTGCCTCTCATCGGCAGCACGGCAAACGGCCCGGCGGGAAGAAACCGCTCCTGCGCCAACCCGTCATGCGGCTTTTCATGCGCGATAGTACAGACAATCGCCGTTTGCCCATACGACCACGTAGTCACGTCAATACCGGCCAGCGCGCGCACTTTCGACTGCCTTCCCTCGGCGCCGATCAGCAGGCTGGCGGTGAGCGGCGAATGGCCGGAGAGATGCACCGTAATCTGTTTTTCATCGCTGGTGAAATTTTCGAGCGACGTATTTTCTATCAGCGTAATATTTTTTTGCTGCCGCGCGGCTAGCTGCAGCGCATGGCGGATATGGCGGTTTTCGGCAATGGTGCCGAACGGCTCGCTGCCTACTTCACGGTGATCGTAATGCAGGAAGACGGGCGTGTGGCCTGCCTCCGCCGAAGCGAAGCCGCTTCGGCTTCGCGCAGGCAGGCCGTCGGTGACGCGAATATCCAAGATGGGTTCGGCGTGGGGCGCAATGGCTTCCCATACGCCGATATTTTCGAGGATGCGCTGCGAACCGAGCGCAATCGCGCTGACACGACCATCGAACGCCGGGTCGAGTTGCGACGGCAGCGATTCTTTCTCGACCAACGCAACGGATAAATCTTCATGCGCCAGCGCAATCGCCAGGGTCATTCCCACCATGCCGCCGCCGGCGATGCATACGTCGTAGTGTTTGGTCATAGCGCTGCCTAAATTTTAAGCGATCATCATAGACCTGCATAAAATTTATTCAATCGCCATCCGCTAAAAACTCCGAAATCCGCAGTTTTCCTAGGTTCGCAAGTTGGCACGCTTCTTGAGATAGCTATACCGTTCGACGTAATTTACGAAAGTTACGTTCTGCATTTTGGGCCGGAGTCTTCTCCGGCCTTTTCTTTGCCAAAAATTCCATTATCACTATCCGATGCCCCTTTGCCTCGCCACCTGGAACATCAACTCCGTCCGCCTGCGCCTGCCGCTGCTCAAGAAATTTGTCGAGCAGCATAAGCCCGATATCGTCTGCCTGCAGGAAACGAAAGTGCAGGACGCGGACTTTCCATTGGAGGCGCTTAAAAGTCTGGGCTTTCCGCATATTGTTTTCAGTGGCCAGAAATCCTATAACGGCGTCGCTATCCTCTCCAAAGTAAAGTTGGATGGGATGCAATGCATGCCGGTAGTGGCGAAATCCGATCACAAACGCCATATTTGCGCGACACTTCCGGGTGGCATCGAGCTGCACAATTTTTATGTACCCGCAGGCGGCGACATTCCCGACCCCAAATTAAACCCGGCCTATGGATTTAAGCTCAAATTTGTCGAGGAAATGACGGCGTGGTCGAAGAAAAACAAAAACAAACGCACGATCATCGCCGGCGATTTCAATATCGCGCCGCTCGAGCACGATGTCTGGTCGCACAAGCAATTACTCGATGTGGTGAGTCACACGCCCGCCGAGGTGAAACGCCTCAATGCGCTCAAAGATTCCGCCGATTGGTGCGACGTAGCGCGGCATTTCGTCGACGCCGATAAAAAATTATACAGCTGGTGGAGCTACCGTAACCAGGATTGGAGGAAATCCGACCGCGGCCGCCGGCTCGATCACATCTGGGTAACACCGGCTTTGAAAGGCGCGCTTAAGAAAATGGATATCGTAAAAGACATGCGCGACTGGACGCAGCCTTCCGACCACGTGCCGGTAACCGTTATCCTGAGCGAGCCGTAGGCGAGTCGAAGGATCTTTAACGACGCACCGAAAGAGATCCTTCGGCTACGGCCTGCGGCCTGCGCTCAGGATGATAGAAAGCAAAAATATCGCCAGCGCCGCCAATATGATGGAAGGCCCGGAGGGTGTGTCGAATTGCAGTGAGCCGTATAAGCCGAGGGTGACTGCAATGACCCCTGCTACTGCCGCGCGGCAGGCCATTTGCGTCGGCGTGGTGGAAAAAGTGCGCGCGGTTGCTGCCGGAATAATCAGAAGCGACGTAATCAGCAAAATGCCGACGATTTTAATCGAGACCGCGACCGCGGCCGCCACCACCAGCATCAATACCAGCCGCAAGCCGCGAACATCGATGCCTTCTACTTCGGCGATATCGGCATGGATCGTCATGCGCAGAAATTTTTTCCAAAGCGTGGCGATAATAAAAAGCACCGCCGCCGTCACCATATAAATAAGCGCAATGTCGGAATCGCTGACCGCCAATATGTCGCCGAACAGCAGGCCATTGATGTCGAGCGTGATGGTTTTGGAAAGCGCGAGCAACACGAGCCCCAGCGCCAGCGCGCCGTGCGCGGCGATACCAAGCAGCGTATCGGAGGCCAGTTGCTTTTGGCGCTCAAGCCTCGCCACCAGCACCGCCAGCAGGAGCGATACGAGCATAATGCCGTATTCCGGATTCCAATCGAGCAGTAGCGCCGCCACGACGCCGAGCAACGCCGCGTGCGCAATCGTATCGCCGAAATAGGCCATGCGCTGCCAGGCGACGAAACACCCCAGCGGCCCGCACATCAGCGCCACGCCGATACCCGCCAACAACGCTTTAAGAATAAACGGGTCCATCAGTGATGCTCGTGATCGTGGTGGTGCGTATACACAGCCAGGCTTTCGGCGACATGGCTGCCGAATAGTTCGGCGAACGCCGGATCGCCGCGCACCGAGTGCGGATGACCGGAGCAGCAGATATGGCGATTGAGGCAGATGACATCGTTGGTGGCCGACATCACAAGATGCAGATCGTGCGAGACCATCAGCACGGCAGAACCGTATTTCTTAGCGATGCGCGTGATGAGATCGTAAAGCTCGGCCTGGCCGGTGACGTCGACGCCCTGCGCCGGTTCGTCGAGCACCAGCAATTCAGGCTTCGAGAGCAGCGCGCGCGCCAGCATGACGCGCTGCATCTCGCCGCCGGACACCGATTGCAAGGAAGCGGAAAGCAAACGCACGATACCGGTTTCATTGGCGAGCGGCAGTATGTCGGCGCCGTTCGCGCTTAGTTTCAAAAACCATTCGACGGTAACGGGGAGGATGGGATCGATATGCAAACGCTGCGGCATGTAGCCTATTTTCAGGCCGGGTTTTCGCGTAATCGTGCCGCTGTCGGGCGCCTCCAGCCCTAACAGTAATTTTAAGAGCGTGGTTTTTCCGCTGCCGTTGGGGCCGATCACGGTTACGATGTTGCCAGGATGCAAAGTTAGGCTTACATTGGCAATCGCCTGCGTGCGGCCGAAGGATTTACTGACGGCCTGCGCAGAAATCAATAGTTCGGAATTGCTCATGGCCACAAAACAACCAGATGTCGCACAAGTAGTAAAGCAGATAAAGTTCGATCCAAACGGGCTGGTTACCGCTGTCGCGCAGCATTTCAAGACCGGCGAAGTGTTAATGGTGGCGTGGATGAACCGCGAGGCGGTGGAAAAAACGCTGGCCACCGGCCAGGTGCATTACTGGTCGCGGTCTAGAAATGCTTTATGGCGTAAGGGCGAAACCTCCGGCCACACGCAGAGCCTGAAAGATTTTACTATCGATTGCGACGGCGATACGCTGCTTTTAAAAGTCGACCAAGTCGGCCCGGCGTGCCACACCGGTGAAAAAACCTGCTTCTTTACGAAAATCTAAGGCGCTTGTTTCTTGAACAAGCCTTTTAAACTTTTAAGCCCTTCCTTGATTTCTTTGGCTTTTTCCTTATAAGCATCGGGATTCTTGAGGACATCTTGCGCGATGCCCGCCACGTCCGGCTGGAAGGTCGGGTTTTCGAGGCTGCCTGAAACGATGATGGGCACGGCGATACCCTGTTTTTCCTTGCCTCCCTGCCCCTGCGCCGTTTCGACGATCTGCGGCACGAGGCGGTAACTGACGGCTTTGAGCGGGAGATTGATCGTGCCGGCGCCAGCGACGCGCAGCAGCGGCGCTTTCATGCGCAAGTCGTTATTGCTGACGATGCCTTTGCCGATGTTGAACGTTCCGGCCAGTTCGGCGAAATCGGTTTTCTGTTCGCCGGCATCGACGTTCTTAAAAGCGGATTGGATGTTGCGCGCCATGTTGGCGATGTTAAACCCTTTGATGGCGCCGTCGGCGATGGCCAGGTTGCCGGTGCCGGACAGGTTGGAGATCAATTCCATCTGGCTTTTGCCGGCGCTGTTGCCGTCCATTTGCGCGCTGATGCTGCCGCTGACGCGGTCGCTGCCGAACGCATCTTTGAAAAACGGTGCGGCCTGCACGCCTCTAAGCGTCCAGGTTTCATGCAATGCCAGAGTCTCGCTGGTGACGTCGAGATCGACGGAAATGCCGGCCGTTCCTTCATAAAATTCGGCGTCGGCAACGGTAGCGTAGAGCCGACCGTGGTGTAATTTCGCGTCCAGCGTCGTCTTGCCGATGGTCAGGCTGTGCACCAGTATTTCCTTGGCGCTGATCTTTACATTGGCATTGACGGCGCGCAATCCGGACAAATCGATGGCGGTGTCGCTCCAGCCGGTCTCTTTTTCTTTTGCGAACGCTTCCGCCACCGGTGAGAAATAATGCGCGTGCAATTCCTGCGGTGGAAGGAAAACATTGAGGTCAAGTTTATCCGTCGCCAGATTGAGGTCGATCTGCGGTATGGATTCGCCCCATGATACGCCCACAGTTCCTTTCGCGGCGATACTATCGAGAGAGAGCGAACTATTAGCAAAACGGCAATAGCTGGCGCTGCATTCGGCATTGCCGGCGATCTGAAACGCCAATGGTGACGACTCATCGGAAAACTGCGCCTGCGGATTGACCCATTTTGTCAGATCCTTAAGTGAGGTCGTTTTTGAGGCAAATGTCCCTTTATAGACGTCTTTATCAAAAGTGCCGTTGGTTTCTATCGCCAATACATCGTTGTTTATGTCCACTTTCAGCGCGACCGGCTGATGGTCAAGGATCGCTTGCAACGACGCAACATCGGCATTGAGCTTGGTTTTCTTGCCGTTCCATTCAGCACCGCCATTGACGGTGAACGGCGACGCGACATCAGTCAGGGAAGTACTCAGCTTGAGTTTGGAAATGATCCAGTCTTCGGCGGTCTGGGCATTGCGATAGTGTACCGTGCCATTATTGATTTTGATGTCGTTAAGCGCCCATTTTTTCTTCGAACCACCGCCTTGCTTCTCAGCCGACGGGGACAGCGCGTCGGCACTGATTCCCCTCAGTATCCAGTTATTGCGCCCGTCGGCGCTGGTTTCCAGATTAATTTGCGGCGATTCCAGTGCCAGGCTCTTGATTTCAATCTGATCGCGAAGCAGCGGCATGACGGCAACATCGATCGTAATGGATTTTAGCTGCATCAGCGCCGCGCCGGCCTCACCGGAAAATCCGCCGACGGTGATGTCTTCGGCATAAATTCCCGCTACCGGGAAAAATTTAAACCGCAGATCGCCTTCCACGGTAACACTATGACCGGTGGCCTGTTCAATTTTCTGGATGAGTTGCTGCCGGAAACCTTTGCTGGAGATAAAATACGGCGCCAGCAGCGCGACCCCTATCAGGATCACAAGCAATACAGCGATAAATTTCAACAGAAGTTTCATGTGTTTTTCAGCGCGCGTTGCATTAACAGGTGATCGGCCAGCACGCATGCCAGCATCGCTTCTCCCACCGGAACGGCGCGGATGCCGACGCAGGGGTCGTGGCGGCCTTTGGTGCGAATGGTAGTATTATCTCCATATACGTCAACGGTCTCTATTTCGGTCAAAATCGAGCTGGTCGGCTTGACGGCGAAACGCACGACGATCGGCTGGCCCGTCGATATGCCGCCCAGGATGCCGCCGGCGTGGTTCGATAAAAATTCGATGCCCTTGCCTTTTTTGCGCATGCGGTCGGCGTTTTCATCGCCGTGCAGCACGGCAGCGGCGAATCCGGCGCCGATCTCGACGCCTTTGACCGCATTGATGCTCATCATCGCCGTTGCAATATCCGCATCGAGTTTTTTATAGATCGGTGCGCCCCATCCGGCGGGCACGCCCTCGGCGATAACCTCGATTACCGCGCCGACGGAAGATCCGGCCTTGCGCACGCTATCCAGATATTTCTCCCAGCGTGCGGCGGCTTTGGCATCCGGGCACCAGAACGGATTTTTGTCGATTTCTTTCCAGTTCATGCGTTCCGGGTCGATATTTTCTTCGCCCATCTGCACCATGAAACCGGTGATGGTGATGTTTTTGCCTAAAATTTTTCGCGCAATAGCGCCTGCCGCCACACGCATGGCCGTTTCGCGCGCCGAGGCACGGCCGCTGCCACGCCAATCGCGGATGCCGTATTTCATGTGATAGGTATAATCGGCGTGGCCGGGACGGAATTTATCCTTGATGTCGTCGTAGTCTTTCGACTTGGCGTCTTCGTTATGGATGATGAGCGAAATCGGCGTGCCGGTGGTCTTGCCCTCGAATACGCCGGAGAGAATCTTCACTGTATCGCGTTCTTTGCGCTGCGAAGTATAGCGCGATTGCGCCGGACGGCGCTTATCCAGCCACGGCTGGATGTCTTTCTCCGAAAGCGGAATCAGCGGCGGCACACCATCGACGACGCATCCGATGGCCTCGCCGTGGCTTTCTCCCCACGTGGTAAAGCGAAACAGATGGCCGAAGGTGTTGAAGGTCATACGGTAGCGATGTCGGGTGCATCAGGGCGTTTCATGCCGACGACATGGTAGCCAGAGTCGACGTGCAATATTTCGCCGGTGGTGCCCTGCCCTAAATCCGACAATAGGTAAAGTCCGGCGCCGCCGACGTCTTCGATGGTGGTATTGCGCTGGAGCGGCGCGTTGAGTTCGTTCCATTTCAGGATATAACGGAAATCGCCGATGCCCGATGCCGCCAATGTCTTGACCGGCCCGGCGGAAACGCCGTTGACGCGGATGTTTTGCGCGCCGAGATCGGCGGCCAGATAGCGCACGCTGGCTTCGAGCGCCGCCTTGGCGACGCCCATGACGTTGTAATGCGGGATGACGCGCTCGGCGCCGAGATAGGTCAGCGTTATCAGGCTGCCACCGTTTGGCATCATCATTGAGGCGCGTTTAGCCAACGCGACGAAGGAATAACAGGAAATATTCATCGTCATCAGGAAATTGTTGAGCGTGGTGTCTACGTATTTGCCTTTGAGTTCGTTCTTGTCGGAATAGGCGATGGCGTGGACGAGAAAATCCATGCTGCCCCATGCCTGTTGCAATGTCGTGAATACGTTGTCCATGCTGGCGGTATCGGTGACGTCGCATGGCAGAATAATATTCGATCCGACGGAACCCGCCAGCGGCCGCACGCGCTTTTCCAGCGCATCGCCCTGGAAAGTGAACGCCAGTTCGGCGCCCTGCGCATGCAGATATTTGGCAATGCCCCACGCCAGCGACTTATCATTGGCCACGCCCATGATAAGCCCGCGTTTACCGGCCATCAGCGTCCCCGAAGGGACGCTGGGCTCATTGGCTATGTCTTCAGTCATTCAGGTTGGATGATTTACTGGGAAACAATCTGCCAGCTGCCGTCCGGCTGGCGGCAGGCGGTACCGAACGCTTTTTCGGTTTTACCGCCGACAGTCACCGTCTGGGTGTACTCGCGGCAATATTGACCGCTGGCGTTTTGATAATAGTTGGAGGGAACCACGGTGCCGGAGTTGCCGCTCTGGCCGTTTTTCCAGGGAAGAGACTGGTTCGGCTGGCCGGTTTCCAGCGCACGTTGCGTAGCCTGACCCATGGCCGCGCGGTCGGCGTTATCCAAATCCTTGCCGATCTGGCCGCCGATGATGCCGCCTAAGAGCGCGCCGCCGATGGTGGCGGCCGTGCGGCCCTTGCCGCTGCCGATGGTGCTGCCTAAGACGCCGCCGCCGATGGCGCCGCCAAGCGTGCCGACATCCTGCTTATTGAGGCCACCGCCGCTCATGACGCCTTGGCCGCCCTGCTGGCAGGCCGCGAGCATGGTAGTGGCGAGTGTGATGGCGATAAATTTGTTGATACGCATAATATTCTTCCTTTTTTGCGATGTTAAAACCGATCGGGGTTGTTGCACCCCGACGCGGTATATATGAAGCCGTTCATATATCCCACAAACTTACATTTTTGGCAACTACCTAGAAGTGGCTCCTGAATTACAAATACGTAACTTTCGGCAACCCTAGCCGGGGGCGGATAAGTTTTCGATGGGGTTATGCCGTAACTTAAGGGAAAAAGGTGCCAGAAATACGCCAATTTCGGCAAAAACCTTCACAAAACTGTCATATTTCTCCCGTTGAATCAGGGGGATAAACCCCATAAAATAGCGGGTATGGCACAAATAAAACATCCCATGGATGAAGTCTGCACCGATCCGCATATTGCGCATCTGAAGCGCGTGCAGATGCAGAAATTCAAACGGCATTCGTTCTTAAGCAGCATCGCCGATAGCTGCAAGTTTGTCGTCGGCCCGCTGATTGCTGTCGGCATGAGTACTTTTATTATAGGCTCCGTCGCATCGACCGTATCGGTTTCATTGCTGGTTGCGGCCGGGGTTTTTCTACTGGGTGGAGTAACGGCCAGCTACGCTGCGGCGCGCATCTGGAACGACGGACAGTTCAACAATTACGAAATCAGCGCGCAAAGCACTGCGCACCACATCGTGCAGGAAATCCAGGCCAATAATATATGCATGACCACCGCCCGCGCCGACGGCAAAAGCTGGACGCAAGCCGTCGAAGCACAAAAAGCGGCGGAGCGCGCTCAGTCCTTATAAAACACTGATCTTGCCACAACAATCACGAACATCAACCCGCCGATGATGGCGATCAGGCCGCCCAACCCCATGAATCCCAGCGCGACTTTGACCGATAGGGCGATGTCGGCGATTTCGCCAGGTGTTTTGCGCAGCACGCCGTAGCCGCCCGATACGGCCAGGCCGGTGATGTGCATCAACTGCCCTGCCCCATACACCATCGGCTGCCAGTATGCCAGCCGCCACGCGGCAGGGTTGCGGTAACCGAACTGCGGCAGCAACAGGTAGGCCAGCCCCATGAACGCCAGCGTCACGCCGACGATGGCGCCGTGGTAATGCGCCGGGATGACGACGTTCTGCCCCTCGATCATGCCGCCCAGTATGCCGCCGTAGATAAACAATATCAGCGACATAAAAAGCGCCGACCACAAGGCGTTTTTCCGGCGCGCGCGCCAGGTTCCGGGAATAAGGAAAATCGCCAGCAATCCGGGCGCAATCCCGCCGCCCAATATCATCAGGTTGGTAAAGAACAGCCGGTGCTCCTGCGACGCAACATTATACAAGAGATAGGCGAGCGGCGTTAAGAGCGCCAGCAGCGGAGAGAGCAAAAAGAGAAAATATAATCCCCTCCCACTCAAGGGGGAGGTTAATTTAGTGATCAACAAAAGCCACACCACCATCATTATCTGCGTATGCAAATATTGCAGCGTATGTCCGCCGCCCCAGAACAGCAGCTCGTAATATTGCGCGCCGTCGATGGAGGGCGGCATCTGGCGGTAAGACCAGGTAAATGCCACGATGGCAATCAATGCGATCAGCGCGGCGGAGTAGAGGGCGAAATACAACGGTTGCCGCGGCGGTTTGATACACATAACCTTCACCACCATCAACACCACGCTGCATAACAGCAGCGCCAGCCCGAAGAAAAACAGCGGGTTATGGATGACGGGGATATAATTGCTCATCAGCGCCGGCGCGCCGGCATCTAAAGGCGCCACCGTGATACAAATCATCGCCCCCGCCATCGAAAGCAGCGCCGCCTCTTCTATGAAGGGTATCGGCGATCGTTTATGGACGGCCAATTGGCTCCACATCAGGCAGGCAATGCACAGGAACCACGCCAGCACGGAAAGATCAACATGCGCCACCAGCGCCGAATGGAAGAGATTGCTGAAAAACGGCAGCGACGCGAGCTGAGGCGTGCGCGCGATCACCAGCACCAGCGAATAAAGCCCAGCGACGGCCAGCCCCGAACATCCCAGCAGCAGCCACCAACGCGAAAGAGATTTATTATTCTGCATTTTTCTTCTATCCATGTCGCATGAACACTTCTCTCATATACCGTGACCGCGGCCTCATCAAGTTCTGGTTGATCCTCTGCCTCCTTCTCGTGGCGGCGATGGTGATGCTCGGCGGCTACACGCGGCTTTCGGGTGCCGGGCTTTCGATCATCGAATGGAAGCCGGTGCACGGCGTCATCCCGCCTTTAAGCGATACCGATTGGTGGGTGGAATTCGAGGGATATAAAGCCAGCCCGCAATACCAAAAAATAAATCGGGGCATGAGCGTCGATGAATTCAAGGCTATTTTCTGGCCGGAATATTTTCACCGGCTGCTGGGAAGAACGGTGGGTTTAGTCGTCTTACTGCCGCTATTAATATTCGCAGCGCGCAAAAGCATTTCGCGGCGCTTTGGCTTACGCATGATCGGGATTTTTGCACTCGGCGGGTTGCAAGGCCTCATCGGCTGGCTGATGGTCAAAAGCGGTTTGATAAACGATCCGCATGTCAGCCATCTGCGGCTGACGCTGCATCTTTCCATCGCCTTTGCGATTTTTGGGTGGTTGGAGTGGACATTACTTACCGTCATGCCAGCGCAGGCGGGCATCCGGAGTGATAGCAAAAAATGGTATTTAATCTGGTTTTTCTTTCTAGCCACGCAAATCGTCTTCGGTGCGATGGTGGCCGGGCTGAAAGCGGGCATGATTTACAACACCTGGCCGCTGATGAACGGGCAGCTGACGCCGGATGAATTGCTTTTTGTGTCGCCGTGGTACGAAAACCTGGTGCTGATTCAGTTTATTCACCGCTGGCTGGCGGTTCTGGTGGCGCTTGGCTTTCCATTATGGTGGTATTTAAACCGTGCCTATGTTAGCCATAAAGCCTGTCTGTCGGTAATGCTTGCGATTGCGTTGCAATTTCTGCTTGGCGTGCTGACGCTGATACACGAAGTGCCGCTGCCGCTGGCATTATTGCATCAGGCGGTGGCGCTGGTGTTGTTTGCGGGTGCGGTGAATCTACTACATAAGAATTATGGCCATTGACTACGAAAAAATATTTTCCGAAAGCATCGCGCAGTTAAAAAGCGAGGGGCGCTACCGCGTGTTCAACGACCTTGAGCGCAAGGCCGGGTCGTTCCCGCTGGCGAAAAGCTATATCACCGGCCGCGACGTCACCGTCTGGTGCAGCAATGATTACCTCAGCATGGGGCAGCACCCCAAAATCATCGCCGCCATGGCCGAAGCCATCGGCCGGCTGGGTGCTGGCGCCGGCGGCACGCGCAACATCTCCGGCACGCACCGCGCCATCGTTGCGCTCGAGGAAACGCTGGCCGAGCTACATGGGAAAGAAGCCGGGCTGGTGTTCACCTCCGGCTACATCGCCAATGAGGCGGCGCTTTCGACGCTGTGCAGCATCCTGCCAAACGCTATCGTTTTTTCCGACGCGCTGAATCATGCCTCGATGATTTCCGGCATCCTGAAAAGCAAAGCCGAGAAACACGTCTTCCGGCATAACGACCTCGAACATCTGGAATCGCTGCTCAAAGCCGCCGACCCCGCGCGCCCGAAAGTCATCGCCTTCGAGTCGGTCTATTCGATGGACGGCGACATCGCGCCGATTGCCGAATTCTGCGACCTCGCCGACACATACAACGCCATCACCTACCTCGACGAAGTGCACGCGGTCGGCATGTATGGCGCGCGCGGCGCCGGCATCGCCGAGCGCGACGGCGTGATGGACCGGCTGACGCTAATCCAAGGCACGCTGGGGAAAGCGTTCGGCGTCATGGGCGGCTACATCACTGGCTCCAAGGCGGTGGTCGACATGATCCGCTCCTACGCGCCGGGATTCATCTTCACCACCGCCCTGCCACCGGCGCTGGCCGCGGGCGCCAACGCCAGCATCCGCCATTTGATGGAAAGCGGCGCCGAGCGCAAGGCGCACCAATATAACGTGCACATGCTGCGCGACATGCTGGTCAAGGCCGATTTGCCGGTGATGTCGCTGCAAAGCCACATCCTGCCGGTGCTGGTCGCCGATCCGAAACTATGCAAGCAGGCGTCCGACATGCTGCTCAACCAATTCGACATCTACGTCCAACCGATCAACTACCCCACCGTCCCCCGCGGCACCGAACGCCTCCGCATCACCCCGACGCCGACGCACACGCGCGAAATGATGGTGGAATTAACACGGGCGCTGGTGTGGGTGTTTGAGAGGTTGGGGATCCACCCCGAACTCTGCGTGGAAGAAAAGTTGCTAATGGGCGCGGGTGGTTGATGCCTAACCAATTTAAAATTGGCGCTAGCATCAAAGTGAATGACACAATGCAGCGGGGGTATGCGTATAAGCTGACCGTGCCGGCGGGAAAGAAGTTTGATCCTGGTTTTACGCCCGCATTCTCGCCCAAGGAGATGCTGGCGCTCGGCGTGTTCGAAGGCAAATACATGAACGACTGCCGCAAGGAATTTCCTGCCGATTGGCTCACGAAAGCAAAATTAAGTGATGAGCCGGATGCGTCGATCAATTATTTCGGCGTCAAAAGCCGCCAGCCGCTTTCGGTATGGCGTGAAAAAGGTTGGATCATCGGGCCGGACGTGCGCGGCTGGTTCCAGTGGTATTGCCGGTATTATCTCGGTCGCCGATTGCCGGAGGTCGACACCATCCAGATCAAGCGCTGGCGCAATTTCCGCCGCCATCAGGCGCAGATTCTTGCCAACTGCGATCCACATAACCTCGCCTGCCGCCCACGCCAGCGCCAGGCGCTGCTGCAATGGGCGTATGACCCGTTTATTTGAATTATGCGCGGTAAAGCGCACCACCCGTGCTCGCACGGATGGCGCCGGTGGTGGTGGGGAGGGAAATCGCCAATTTTTTAAGTGAGCGCACGGCCAAAAATGCGAACGCCTGGGCTTCGAGCGCGTCGCCGACCCAGCCCAGGGCTTCGACGGGGAATACTTGCAGGAAGCGGCGTTTCATCGCCTGCATCAGCGCCGGGTTGTGGCGGCCGCCGCCGGAGACGAACCATTGCGTCGCCGGCACCGGGAAATATTCGGCGCCTTTTTCGATGGCAGCGGCCGTGAATTCCATCAGCGTCGCCGCGCCGTTTTCCTTGGACATTTTCGCCAGCGGGTCGAGGCTGAAATAATTGCGGTCGAGCGATTTGGGCGGATGCTTGGCGAAGAACGGGTTGTCCAGCAATTGCGCGACGACGGCCATGTCAGCCTTGCCGGAGAGCGCCAGCTTGCCGTCGCGGTCGCAGTCGAGGCCGGTCAGTTGCCGCGCCCATTCATTGATCATGACGTTGCCGGGCCCCGTGTCGAACGCCATGATGTCGAACGAGATGATGGCGTCGGACGAACGCTCCGAGCGGCCGATCCAGGTGACGTTGGCGATGCCGCCGATATTGAGGATGGCGATGGGCAGTTCCATGTGTCGCGCCAGCGCAGCCTGGTATAAGGGAACGAGCGGCGCGCCCTCGCCGCCTGCCGCCATGTCGCGGCGGCGGAAATCGCAAACGACGTCGATGCCGGTTTTCTCGGCGAGCAACGCGCCGTTACCTATCTGCCAGGTGAGATGATCTTGCGGGCGGTGCGAGACCGTCTGGCCGTGGAAGCCGATGACGTGCACGTCGCGCTTGGTGAGGCTGGCCTGCGCCAGAAGTTTTTTTACGGCGTCGGCGTGTTTCAGGGTGATGTCCTGCTCCATCATGAGGAGGTCGCCGCGGCCGTAGACGGCTTCGCGCAGGCGGTTGCGGTAATCGTCGTCGAAGGGGGTCGTCAGCCACGGGCCGAAGGAGAAGATGCGTTCGCCGTCGGTTTTAATCAGCGCAGCATCAATGCCGTCGAGCGAGGTGCCGCTCATCAACCCGAGTGCCCAGAATGATTCTTCTTCCTTAGACATTTACACTTATTTAAATTATATCCATTAAGAAAGTGATAACGGGACAATAAATGGCCACCTTCTCTTCCGAATTTTTACGCATCATGCAGGAGCGCGGGTTCACGCACCAGTGCACGCACGCCGAAACGCTCGACGCGCGCATGAAGAAAGAGCGCATCAGCGCCTATATCGGCTTCGACGCTACCGCGCCGAGCCTCCACGCCGGTTCGCTCATGCAGATCATGGTGCTGCGCTGGCTGCAAAAAACCGGCCATAAGCCGATCGTGTTACTCGGCGGCGGCACGACCAAAGTCGGCGATCCCTCCGGCAAGGACGAAGCGCGCAAGCTGCTTACGAAGCAGGACATCGCCAACAACCTGCAAGGCATCAAGAGCACGTTCGAGCAGTTCCTGCATTTCGGCGCCGGCGCCACCGACGCCATTCTGGTCAATAACGCCGAGTGGCTGGATAATTTGAACTATATCGACTTCCTGCGCGACGTCGGCCGGTTCTTTTCCGTCAACCGCATGCTGACGCAGGAAAGCGTGAAGCTGCGGCTTGAGCGCGAACAAAATTTATCATTCCTCGAATTCAATTACATGGTGCTGCAGGCGTATGATTTCGTCGAGCTCAACCGGCGCTACCACTGCGCGCTGCAAATCGGCGGCTCCGACCAGTGGGGCAACATCGTCATGGGCATCGACCTCTTCCATCACATGGAATCGCAGGCGCGGTTCCAGCCGATGGCGATAGAAAAAGGCAAGTCGGTCAAAATCGTCGAGGTGCAGCCGTTCATCCAGTCCAAGCGGCCGGACGCGGGCGATTTCAGCACCGAGGCGTTCATGAAGCACATGCAGGGCGACGGCAAGGAAATCTATGGGCTGACGACGCCGCTGCTTGCCACTTCGTCAGGCGCCAAGATGGGGAAAACGGCGCAGGGTGCCGTGTGGCTTGATAAGGACATGCTGGCGCCGTACGATTACTGGCAGTATTGGCGCAATACCGAAGACGCCGATGTCGGCCGGTTCCTGCGGCTGTTCACCGAGCTGCCGATCAAGGAAATCGAGAAACTGGAAAAACTGAAAGGCGCCGAGATCAACGAAGCCAAAAAAATATTGGCCAACGAGGCGACGAAACTCTGCCACGGCGACCGCGCGGCGAAACAGGCCGCCGAAACCGCTAAAAAAACCTTCGAGGAAGGCGGCGTGGGGAAAGATATCCCGGTATTTAAGTTATCGGCCGCTGATTTGGGTAAGGGCGTCGCCGCATACGAATTATTCCGGCGCACGGAGCTGGTGGAATCGGGCGGCGAGGCGAAGCGGCTGATACGTGGCGGCGGCGCGCGCATCGACGACCGCAAGATCGAAGATGAAAACGAAATCGTCAGCGCCACGAATTTCAAGAAAGGCGACCTCAAACTCTCCGCCGGAAAAAAGAAACACGTGCTGGTGAAGCTGACGTAGTTTATTCTTCCTCATCCCTATCCGCGCCCTCGAACAGGCCGCGCAGGAAGCCGGGCGCCAATATCGATAGCGGGTTGACGCTGACTTCGGGATCGGATTCGGTGCCTTTGACCGTGTAGCTGAACGCGAACACGCCGCCACCGTCGCCACCGGTCAGTAATCCGCCGACCAGGGGTATCTTCCCGACGATGTTGTTGAGCGCGTAGGCGGGCACGACCGTGCCTTCAAGATCGAGCGTGCGTTTGGGGAACTTCATCGTGCCTTCGGTGGTGATGCCGATCGAGGATCCGATCGCGCGCACTTTCCTGAAGGTGAACACGTCGTTTTTCAGCGTAAACGGCGCTGAAAGTTTACTGAAGCGGATACCGTTGCCCTGCATCAGGTCGACGACGCCGGTCAGCGACGCCAGCGACAAAATCTTGGCCAGCACCGGCGCTTTCTTGACGGTATATTCGGTCATGGTGGCGCGGCCTTTCAGCACGCTGCCCTGTGCGCCTTCATCAAAATTGCCGGTGATGGCAAGGTCGCCGCCTTCGATGTTGGGAAAGGCGCCGACGGCCTTGAGGAATGCGCCGGCGTCGGTGGCGTGCAGCGAAACCTGACGCTTGCCCTTGGGATTTTTCAGGATGCGGAAATCGAAATTCTTGTTGTTAGCCACCGTACCGCTGATGTTGGCGCTGCTGCACAGGCGCGCGTCGCAGCGCATCTCGCCTTTGACGCCACGCATGTCACCGCGCTTGCTTAACATCAGCTGGGCAATGTCGATTTTAAATTGCAGCGCCGGGAAATGCTCGAAGGAAAACGTGCTGTTCTCTTCGTCCTGATCCAGCCAGCCGCTTAGGTCGGCGGATTTTCCCGCCGCATCGATCTTGACGCTGGTTTGCGTGTTTTCATATTCCAGCCGCGTGAGATTCGTTTTTCCCAGCATCGCCTTTTGCAGCGACATCCTCTCGACCGAGGAAAAATCTTTCGATAGCGCCGCTGATCCTTCCACGTCAGCATTTTGCCCGGTGATGCGGAATGAGGGAATGTTCATCACGCCGTTTTTCTTTTCCGACTTGATGTCGATGCCGGCCGGTTCTTTATCCGGTTTTATCCAGCCGAGATATTTTACATCCAGCACCGTGTCGGCAAGGTTGATGCTGGCGGTGGCGGTTTCGACATCCGGCCCCAGCTTGAGGCTGGCTTTCACCCCCAGCGTGCCTTTGGCAAATGGCAGCGCCGGGTAACCGAACCTCGGCACCGACTCGACCGGCGCCGTGGCGGTAACGTCGATGGCGGTATCGAACCCCTCCTCCGGTTTGAAGCGATAGCTGACCTCCGCCTGCGAGGCGCTGGCGCCGTTGACGTGCCCACTACCGGTGAATTTCACGCCTTTATTATCGACAAACACCGTGCCGGTGCCGCCGCTGATGTCGAATTTATCCAGGAATCCCGGCTGTGCGAAATCTTTGACTTCGGCGATGACGCTGTAATAGACGTCGGGTTCCATGGATTTGCCGTGCGCGTCGGTGGGCGCGAAGAAATAAAATCCGACCGTACCGTGCGCGATGGCGGTGCCCTGCACGCTATCCGTATTCAGTCCCAAACGCTGGGCGCGTTGGAGGCGCGGCAGCTTAAGGAAGCTCACCACATCTTTGGCCGTGGTGTCGGCGTCGAAGGCGACCTTGATATAGGGATTGTCGGCGTTCAGATCGGCGATTTCGAGTTTGCCTTTGGAGAGCTTGGTCGATTGCATGTAACTGCCGCCGGCGATATTGGCGGTAAGGCCGACGCCGTCGACATAAATAGTGCCCTGCACGTTCGTGATGCGCGGGTGATCCGGCAGGTAGCGGATGGCGGCGCCTTCGAGCGCGATCGAAGCGTCAACGGCCTCTTTGGGCAGCACCGGCTTGGCCAGGTCGCCGAACTGGATGTTCACACGCGCCTCGGCCTGCGGCACGGTGCCGTCGGTGATGTTACCAAGCACCCAGGCGCGCGATTCCGGCGACAGTGACGGTGGCCAGAACAGCTTTACGTCCGACGACGGAACGTTGGTGGCGATCAAATGCGCGCGGATGGCGGCATCGTTGTTGTTGAGCGAGACGACGCCGCTGCCGGAGATCGTTGTTTTTCCCATCAGTATCGACAGCACGTCGATCTGGATGTCGTTGGCGTTATTCGTGAGTTGCCCTTCGGCGTGCAGCGCATTGATAGCCAGTGAATCCGCCAGCAGCTCGGAATGAATATACCCGGCGCCGCCGTCGGTGGAGAACGCTATTTTCTTGATATTGCCTTCCCTATCAACCGACACATCCGCCTTACCGCTCAAAGGCGCGTTGAAAATGCCGAATGCCGGATTACTGGCGAACAGTTTCGCTAATGCACCGGGGTCGAGCATCTGGAAACGGATGCTACCGTCTATCGTCGGCATGTCGCGGCTGAGCGACATGTCGGCGGCGATGTGCGACTGGTGGTCGCTGTAGTGTATGTCGCCGCTCACATGAAGCCCCAGTACGCCATGCCGTTTCCTTAATTTGATGTTGGCGTTGACCAGTTCAAAAAATGCACCTTTTTTGACGTTGGTGATGCTGATGGCGGCACCCCTTATCGTGACGCGATGAAGCGAGCGCAGGCTGCTGTTGTTATCGGGCGCCAGAAGCGGCGCCAGCAACGCGGCAAACGGCACGGTGGCGTCAGGCGCAGCGGTGATTTTATTTTCCGGTATCGGTGTCTGTCCTTCTGCCGGAGCGGGTACGAGGCTCTCGGATTTTCCGAAGCCGAAATTAATCGATTTATCCTCGTTCTGAAATAAACTTATCGCCGGCTGGTTGATGGTGACTGACGACGGCAGGATTTTTCCCATTGGCAAGGCAAAAAGATCGAGCCCGATGAAAATTTCCGGAAAGGAGGAAAATACCGCACCTTCTTTGGTGAGCACCTTGACGTCATGCAGCCTGATATCGATCGGATGCCGCCAACTGCCCAGCGTCAGCCAGGTTTGGTTGATTTTCATCGCGTAGCTGCCGTCTTCGGCAGTGAAGGCTTTTTCAATATACGGCGTGAGCGTGTTGAGTGTGCGCGGGCCGGTGGCCACCCACAGAATCAGCAGATCGGCGGCGATGAAAAGCAGCAGCGCCAGACCGATCGCTATTTTGATAAGAGTTCTAAATACGGGTTTAGTCACGAATATCCGTCAAATGTTTTGCGAAGCGGCTATAATGCATAGTATATTTCTCCTAAAATAGGAAGATTAATGCCAGTACTTTCGATTAAGGACGAAAACGAGCACTACCTTGAGCGGTGGAGCAAACTGGCGCAGTCGCAGCCGGACCGGCAGTTGGCCTCGTGGATGCAGCATGTGGCCGAAAGCAAACATGTTTCTTACACGTTGCTGGCCTCTTTATTTAATCATTCGCCGTACCTGTCGCGGCTGCTGCTGCAATATCCGGAATTATTTTACCAATGCCTGAAACGGGATGCCGATGCGGCGTTGGCCGATGTTATGGCGGCGCTGCCTTCTTACGACGATGCGGCGCTGATGAAAGGACTCCGCATCGCTAAAGGCAAGCTCGCGCTGGTAACGGCGATAGCCGACATCGGCGGCGCGTGGCCTTTGGAAAAAATCACCGCGGCGCTTTCACTATTCGCCGAACGATCGGTGGCGGTAGCACTGGATTCATTATTGGCGTCGGCGCATAAGCGCGGGGACATTATATTGCCGCATCCTGGGTCGCCGTCGCAAGGGTGCGGCATCGTCATTCTGGCAATGGGAAAACTCGGCGCCGGCGAGCTCAACTATTCCAGCGACATAGACCTCATGGTGTTTTTCGAGCCGGGACGTCTGTCGTACAAAGGCCGCCACAATGAACAGCATTTCATGAACGCGCTGGCGCATGATTTAGTTGAGATCATGCAGGCGCGCACGGCCGACGGCTATGTCTTCCGCACCGACCTTCGCCTGCGACCCGACCCTTCCTCGACGCCACCGGCGATTTCCATCGACGCCGCGCATTATTATTACGAAAGCGTCGGCCAGAACTGGGAGCGGGCGGCGATGATAAAAGCACGCGCGATCGCCGGGGATATTTCGGCCGGGGAGCGTTTCCTTAAAAATATTTCGCCGTTCATGTGGCGGCGCAATCTCGATTTCGCCGCGATACAAGACATCCACTCCATCAAGCGGCAGATGGATGCGCGGCAGGGCAAAAAGATTCAGGCCAAGGGACATCACATCAAGCTCGGCATGGGCGGCATCCGCGAGATCGAATTTTTCGTGCAGATTCACCAGTTGATCTGGGGCGGGCGTGAGCCGCGCCTGCGCTTGCGTTCCACCTGCGAGGCGATGGCGGTGCTGGTGACGCTGAAACTGGTCAAGCCCGATGCGGCCAAGACGCTGACCTCAGCCTACGTATTCTTGCGCACACTGGAGCACCGGTTGCAGATGGTTGCCGACGAGCAGACGCACGAACTGCCGGATAGCGACGGCGGCATCGCCGACATCGCCGATTTCATGGGGTACGAATCGGCCAAAGAATTCGAGCGCGAGCTGCTTTCGCATTTGCGTGACGTGCATGAAATCTATGCCGCATCGTTCAAGGGTTCGGAAAAACTGGGCGACGAGGGCAATCTGGTATTCACCGGGGTCAGTCATGATCCCGATACGCTGGCGACGCTGAAAAAAATGGGTTATGCCGCGCCGGAAACGGTGTCGGAAATCGTCATGGGCTGGCATCACGGCTCCAGCCGCGCCACGCGCAGCAAGCGCGCGCGCGAGCTCTTGACCGAGCTGATGCCGACGCTCTTAAAGCGCCTTTCCGAAACGGCGCAGCCCGATGCCGCTTTTCTCAAATTCAATGAATTTTTAAAGCACCTGCCGTCAGGCGTGCAGTTGTTTTCGCTATTCCAGGCCAATCCGCAATTGCTGGGACTAATCGCCGATATCCTTGGCAGCGCGCCGACGCTGGCCGAATATCTCAGCAAATCGCCGTCGCTGCTCGATGCCGTGCTCTACGAAGATTTTTACGCGGCGCTGCCTGACGGCAAGCAATTAGCGGCGGCGTGGCAGGAAATGGGAAAGCCGATCCAGGATTTCGAGGAGCGCATGCACGCGCTGACGCGCTTTCGCAACGAGAAACAATTCCAGGCCGGCGTACAGCTGCTCAAGCAAATGATTACGGCGGCGCAGGCCGGACATTTCCTGGCCGACCTTGCCGATCTGATGGTACGGGAAACACTGGCGGCGGTGACATCTGAATTCGAAAAAACCTACGGCAAAATAAAAAACGGGCGGTTTGCCGTCATCGTGCTGGGGAAACTCGGCAGCCGCGAGATGACCTTCAGCTCCGACATCGATTTGGTGTTCGTCTACGACGCGCCGGACATGAACGCTAATTCCGGCGGCCTGCCTACGCCGGAGCGAAGTTCTAGCTCACCTATGCCTTCCAAAGGAGGCTTCGCGCAGGCAGGCGAGAAAAAACTCGGCGTCAGCGTCTATTATAATCGCCTGAGCCAGCGCTGCGTCAGCGCGCTCTCGGCCATGGGACGTGAAGGCCGCCTCTACGAGGTCGACACGCGCCTGCGCCCATCCGGTGGGCAAGGCTTGCTCGCCACCAGCCTGCAAGGGCTCGAACAGTATTTCAATGAATCCGCATGGACGTTCGAATACATGGCATTCACCAAGGCACGGCCGGTGGCGGGACAAGACAAATTGCAAAAGGAATTGTCGGTATTTATCGTGCGCCAGCTTACCAAGCCGCGCGACACGGAAAAACTGCGCCGCGACGTAGCCGACATGCGCGAGCGCATCGCCAAGGAATTCAGCGCTGACTATGCGTGGGACATCAAATACGCGCGCGGCGGATTGATCGACCTCGATTTCATCGCGCAATATTTATTGCTGCGCCATGCGCCGGAGCATAAAGACGCTGAGTCCGGCGGTGCATCGAAAATTTTTCATTGGCTTAGGGATAAGGGATGCATCGAAACGCGTGACGCCGATGCACTGATGGAGGCGGATCGCTTCTTAGGCCAGATGTTCAATATGCTACGACTCTGCACCGGCAGCCGCTTCGACGAAGCCACCGCCCTGCCCGGCCTCAAGAAATTATTGTGCCAGGCGGCGGAGGTGAAAGACTTCCCTGCTTTGAAACGGCGGCTGATTAAGGTTGAACAAGCGGTTTCCGAGTCCTATAATTCCTTTTTTCAAGCACAGGAGAATTTATGACGGCATTAGCCAAAATGTCACCTTCGCTCGCCGTTGGCGATAAAGCACCCGGGTTCGACTTACCGGCGGATGGAGGAAAAAATATTTCCTTGAGCGGACTTAAAGGCAAAAACGTCGTGCTCTATTTCTATCCCAAGGACGACACGCCGGGCTGTACGGTCGAAGCCAAGGATTTCCGCGACAACATCAAGGAATTCGAGAAGCTGGGCACGGTGATTCTCGGCGTCTCCAAGGATTCCGTCGACAGCCACGATAAATTCAAAAAGAAGTTCTGCCTGCCGTTCGCGCTGCTGTCGGACACCGGCACCACCTGCGAGGATTACGGCGTCTGGGGCGAAAAAAGCATGTACGGCAAAACCTACATGGGCATCGCGCGCACGACGTTTTTAATCGATAAAACCGGCACCATCAAAAATATCTGGCCGAAAGTGAAAGTTGACGGCCACGTACTGGAAGTGCTGAGTGCGGTGAAGGCGCTTTAGCGGATAACCTGATTCGGTTCCTGCGATTTGGACACCAATTCCTGAAACGACGCGTACTGTCTGGGCGCACGCTCTGTCATAACGCCGTCGGTTATGGCGATGTCCTGATTGTAGCTCATCTCGGTTTGGCTATGTATTTTCCCTGCTTGCTTCGGACCCCATTCGCGGCCCAATAACCTCCCGCTCGAAAGCTCGCCGAAAAAATGCGTCATGGCGGAAGTTATTTTGGGAAGGTTGAAGCTGAATAACGCACCGAAGGAAGCCATGACGCCGGTAAAATAGGCAATGATGGCAGGTGTATTGGCGGCAATGGTCTCTCCGGCAAAGGCGGCTTTTCCCAGTCCGCTGATCGCTCCCAATTCCGAAGCGACGGCAAAGGCTCCCGCACCACCGGTTGCAATGAATGCTGCCGCCATGACGAGCCCGCCGACGGCGGCAACGGCGGCAAAAGTCAGACCGACGCGCGGATTGATATAAGTGCGGTAATTATCCTTGATGCGTTGCCAGAACGGTTTTTCAGGTTCCGGCGCAGGTAAAACGTCGGGCACGATCTCAGCATTCGGATTTTGTGCCAGTAATTGTCTGGCCGTCCATTCCTTCATCCTTTTTTCTTGTTCCTGCGCCACGGCCGCCGATGTGCCACTGATACGCCCCAGCACCAATCCGCCGCCGAATCCCATGCTCATGCCGGTGGCGGTGAAGACCGCCAGCGATATAGGCAGCGCGGTAAGAGCGGCTTGAAATCCGGATGCGCCGACTACCAATAACGGGAAAAACGGCGCTACCAATCCAATAGCCGCGCCGCACAGGGCGCCGACGATGCTGACCGCCCACAATGTCCGTCCGCCGCCGCTCCAGCCGCCGAGCGACGCGACCTTCTGGTACGACTCCGCTTTTATCTTGGAGCCTTCTTCCGCCATGCGTTGTTCAAGGTTGGCCATATACACACTTTCCTAGTGTTATACTACACTATCCGGTTGTAATTGTTTGTGAAAGTTTTGTTACAGTTTACCCGGTTTCCTCTCACTGGAAGACGGAGGATAAAGTAGTTTATTTGCTATGTTTTTCAATAATATGGCTAATAAAACGACACCCGCCCTCACCCTTTCAGGAGAAGGAAAAAATATCAATGCGCCACCAGGTTTTGTTCCTGAAGTTCGCGGGTATACTCAAACAGCGTCGACTCATAACAATGGTTGACGCCGTAATAGCGCTCCATGCGCCTTTGCACATGCGGCGGCACCGTATCGCCCTCGCCGTATTCGATGATGGTGCCGTAATCTTCCAGATTGAAGGCGCCGCTGTTGCACGCGTCTTTGAACAGCTTGGCCATGCTGGGCTTGATGCATAAATACGCCCAGAATGGCCGGTTATGCGCGCTTACTCCGTGGCAGAGCACCACGACCGTGCATAGCAGATCCGCCATCGACTGAGTGGAAAGCGGAGGTGGCGTGAGGTGCACGGTGCCCATATTCATTTTCCATTCTGCGTGTCGCTGTTGTCATCGGATGCAAAATCCGACCATGCTGATTGCGAAGAGGAAAATTTCGTTGTCGATTGCGTGGACATGATACCCAGCACCAGCATCGATAACGGCATGTTGGAAAAAAGCGGATTCAAATCGGCAACGCCGGACGCCAGCGACCGGTTGATGTCGAACGTGTCGCAACCGCCGTTACAGGCAGCAACGATAGCGCTGTTTACTTTCAGTACCTGCATGGTAGCCCCCCGTTTTTGAGCGCCTGCGGATTTTATTTTTAATTATTGTACGGCAGCCATTCTTACAAAAGCGATCAGCTTACATTTTCAATCAGTATACACACGCTGCATTGACCAAAGGATATATCTGAAATTATAGTTAATTACAATAAACTTCCCGTGCTGCATGGCAACAATGGCGTACAACGCTATATTTTTAAAAGATAATTTTTGGGTTTATCTATTGCAATCAGGGGATCGGGTCGGAGAAATAGTCGCGGTTATAATATTTTACGGTATCATCGAAAGTATAGAGTATATCGCCGGCATGGCCTGACTCAATGGATGTGATGCCCATATAATAATCGCCGATTATATTGCTCGCGCTGTCTTCGTCGCAGCTACAGTTTCTTTGCTCGTAGGTATTGCTTGATCCGGTGAATTTAATGACACCGCCGCGTTTATAAGCGCCATGGCCGTTAGGGCCGAAACTGACCAGCACCACAACGGCTGTGCTGGTGTCAGCGGTGTTGTCAGAAATGCGTTTGACCACAATATCCCCCAGAGTGCCGAGGGGATCGTAGGGAGGGCTTACGGCATCGGCGGCGGTCATGAAGCTATTGACGGCATAAAAAAAACGTCCACCCCATGGGTCGTAGGCGTATTCTTCCGGCAGGCCGAGAGCGAGCACCGGCAGCATGCCGCCTCTTACGAAACCGGTTGAGAAAGCGTTACCGACGGCGGGGTTGCCGGCGGTATCGTTGCCGCTGTTGCAGTTTCCGGCGGCGACCGATTCTATGCCGAAATTAGCCGCCTCATCGCTCAACGTCATCTTGGCCGGACATGGCAGGCGGTGATGAGATTTCTGGAAACTAAGGAGAGCATTCTCGATCACGGCAATTTTGTTTTTGAGCTCGGTTTGTTTTGCCATGCGTATATTTTGGTTTAAAACAGCCATGGCGCCGCTTAAAAGCAGCGAAAGCACGATCAATATCACACCCAGCTCAAGAAGTGTAAAACCCGCGCGTCGTTGCATAATGGTTTCCTGTCAAATTACTATTATTATATACTACAAGCGATTAAAGCGCTATTACTAACGACCGGTCTAATCGATAAGGCATTGTTTATGGATACGCCCGCCGCACCGCTGGCGCGAAAATTATACATCACGCGCAAGGAATTGCTGGAGGCGCTCTCCGGCACGGATTTTTATGTCGAATGGCTGGCCATCGCTGCCGTGCTGCTATTGGCTGGTTTCATCGCCATGCTGCTACGCCGCAATATCAAACGGCATTTAGAGAAGCACCCGCCCCGGCGCATTGACACCGTGTTCATCACCAAGCCGCTGCGCTTGCTGGCGCCTCTGCTCACACTTCTTGGATTGAGCTTAATCAAATCGCCGATGGAGGAATATTACAATGGCGGCCTGTGGACCGCCGCCATGACGCAGCTTTGCATCGCCTATCTTCTGGCCAAGTGCGTGGTGCTGGTGGTGAGGACAAGGGCAATAGGTTTTTTTATCGCTGTCGTGATCATGGTCACGGCGCTTCTGGATATTACCGGCTTCATGCCGGCGATGGCCAGCTATCTCGACAGTATCGCTTTTGAAATCGGCAAATTCAAATTATCGATGCTGAACCTTATCCACGGCGTCGTCATACTGATTATCGTCTTCTGGCTGGCGCATCTTTCGTCGAGCACGCTGGAAAGCTATCTGCGCCGCAGCTCCTCTTTAAGTTACACTGCGCGCGAGCTAACGGTAAAGTTCTTCCGTCTCTTCGTTTATTTCATCGCGCTGATTGTCACATTATCTGCCGTCGGCGTCGACCTTACCGCCTTTGCCGTGTTCGGCGGCGCGCTCGGTGTCGGCATCGGCTTGGGTCTGCAGAAACTGACTTCCAATTTCGTTAGCGGCATCACGTTACTTCTGGAAAAATCGGTCAAGATCGGCGACCTGATAGAAGTCGGCGGGCTGACCGGCTGGGTGCGCGAGCTCAACATACGCTATACCCTAATCGAAACCGCCGACGGCCGCGAATTGATGATACCCAACGAAGAGCTGGTGTCGACACGCGTCACCAGCTGGACCTACAGCCATAACAAGGCGCGGGTGGAGATTCCGGTCACGGTCGCGTATGATTCGGATGTTGATGAGGTGTCCAGACTGCTTTTGGAGGCGGCAAGGGAGCATCCGCTTTGCCTCAAGCAACCGGCGGCGGATTGTTGGCTGCGCGAATTCGGTGGCAGCGGCCTTAGTTTCCTGCTGGTGTTCTGGGTGCAGGACGTGCGTCAGGGACGGATGGCGCCGCAAAGCGCCGTGATGTCATCAATCCTGAAAAAATTCCGCGCGCACGACATCGCTATTCCCGTCGCGCCGCATGAAGTTTCTTTGGAAAAGAAAATCTAGAACCCAGGCGACGGAGACGGATATCCGCGCGAAAGAATTTCCGTCGCCTGCTCTACCGAATCGGCGAACCTGAAATGATCGGTTAAATTCATATTGGGTAGATGTTGCATGATATCGCCTGCCGCCCTGATGATCACAAAATCTTTATAGACTCTCTGGATTGCCGATAATACGTTAATATATCCCTGGTGCATGCTGCGCACGTTTTTAAAATCCAGGATGATCTTGGGTTTCTCGCCGCCGATTTTTGTCGACTCGCTTCTGATGATCTGCATGATGTGGGTTTTGAAGTCAGTGATATCTTCTGCAAATAAATGCGTACCGGCGATTTTTTCTACCTCAACAAGCAGAGGTTTCTGGGCCGCTGGCGATTCAACGATTGGCGACATGGTGCTATAGCTCCCTTAGGCCATTTGTGCCTTATTATACTATTGATATTATTGACCAAATAATGTTACGATTTCGTTAAGTTTATTAGCAATTATTAACGCTTTGTCCTGTATAGGGTTTTATGGCCGATTTTCCTAAGCGCACGCTGGCGGACTGGCGCCTTTTGGCTGAAAAAGACGCCGGCGAGGGAAAATCGGCAGACGATTTGGCGTGGAAAACACCGGAAGGATTCGACGTCAAACCGCTCTACACGGCAGCGGATCTGGAGAAACTACAATATACCGACACCCTGCCCGGCTTTGCACCCTATGTGCGCGGGCCGCGGGCGACGATGTATGCCGTGCGGCCGTGGACGATCCGCCAATATGCCGGGTTTTCAACCGCCGAGGAATCTAACGCTTTTTATAAAAAAAATCTGGCCGGCGGGCAAAAAGGGTTATCCGTCGCCTTCGATCTGGCTACGCACCGCGGCTATGACTCCGACCACCCGCGCGTCGTCGGCGACGTCGGCAAGGCGGGTGTCGCCATCGATTCCGTCGAGGACATGAAGATATTGTTCGACGGCATTCCGCTGAAGGACATGAGCGTGTCGATGACCATGAATGGCGCCGTGCTGCCAATTCTCGCCAGTTACATCGTTGCCGCCGAGGAACAGGGCGTGAAGCCCGCCGATCTTTCCGGCACCATCCAGAACGACATCCTCAAGGAATTCATGGTGCGAAATACCTACATCTACCCGCCGGAGTCTTCAATGCGCATCGCCGCCGACATCATCGAATATTGCGCCAAGAACATGCCCAAGTTCAATTCGATTTCGATTTCCGGCTACCACATGCACGAAGCCGGCGCCACCGCCGTGCAGGAGCTGGCCTACACCATCGCCGACGGAGAGGAATACGTCAAAGCCGCTCTGGCCAAAGGCTTGGACATCGACGACTTCGCGCCTCGCCTGTCGTTTTTCTTCGGCATCGGCATGAATTTTTTTATGGAGATTGCAAAACTTCGCGCGGCGCGGTTGCTGTGGGCGAAGACGATGCAAAAATACAAGCCAAAAAATCCGGTGTCGCTCAGCCTGCGCACGCACTGTCAGACCTCCGGCGTGTCGCTGACCGAAAAAGATCCTTATAATAATGTGATCCGCACCACCGTTGAGGCGCTGGCCGCCGTGCTGGGCGGCACGCAATCGCTGCACACCAACGCGCTCGACGAGGCCATCGCCTTGCCCACCGACTTCTCGGCGCGCATCGCCCGCAACACGCAACTGGTGATTCAGCACGAAACCGGCATCACCCACGTCGTCGATCCGCTGGGCGGCAGCTATTACGTCGAATCGCTGACGGCGAGCTTGGTAAAGTACGCAGAAGAATTAATCGCCGAGGCAAATACCTTGGGCGGCATGACGGCAGCCATCGCCGCAGGGCTTCCCAAGCGGCGCATCGAGGAAGCATCGGCGCGGCGGCAAGCGCGCGTGGACCGCGGCGAGGACGTCATCGTCGGCGTCAATAAATATGCGCCTAATACGGAAGAAGCCGTCGAAGTCCGTGAAGTGGACAACAGCAAAGTGCGCGAAGGACAGATCGAACGGCTGGCGAAAATACGCAAATCCCGTGATGAAACCGCCTGCCGCCTGGCGCTGGGGGCGCTTTCCGCCGCCGCCGCCAGCAACCGCGGTAATCTTCTGGATCTTGCCGTCATCGCGGCGCGCGCGCGGGCGACGGTCGGCGAAATTTCCTTCGCACTCGAAAAAATCTATGGGCGTTACAACGCCGAGGTCAAAACCATCTCCGGCGTGTATGGCGGCGCGTACGACAAAGACAACAGCTTAAAACCGGTGCGCGATAAGGTACAGATTTTTTCCAAGCGTGAAGGTCGTAAGCCGCGCCTGCTTGTCGCCAAGATGGGGCAGGACGGCCACGACCGCGGCGCCAAAGTCATCGCCAGCGCCTTCGCCGACATCGGCTTCGAGGTGGATGTCGGCTCGCTGTTCGCCACGCCGGAAGAAGTGGCGAAAAAAGCGATCGAGAACGACGTCCACATCATCGGCGTGTCGTCGCATGCCGCCGGGCATAAGACGCTGGTGCCGCAGTTGATTGCATCGCTGAAACAGGCCGGGCGTGAAGACATCGCCGTCATCTGCGGCGGCGTCATCCCGGCGCAGGATTACGAATTCCTGCTGGCGGCAGGCGTCTCCGAAATCTTCGGGCCGGGCACCAATATCCCGGATGCGGCAGAGAAATTACTGGCGTTGCTCGACCGTGGCCATAACCGCCGCCGCGCGAAATAATTTTTCCCCTTCCGGACCACAATTTTCCATGTTTTTATGCTCTCACCATCGGGCCCGGTGGAAGTCCTTGCGGCGGCAGCGGCAAGGCGGAGCGGTTCGGCGACACGCCCTTGCGGGCGCGGTCTTCAGCGTAACAACGCTTTAGGCACCATCCTCACGTACCCCTCCAGAATGCGGACGAGTTGACAACGGTCGCATTCGACAATGCAGGGGCGCGCCCTTTCTTGTCATCCCGGCGAAGGCCGGGATCCATGTACTAAAAAAATATTTTAATGGATATGACCTAGTAACCGAAAAATTATACATCATACATTTGATTTGGCGTGGATCCCGGCCTTCGCCGGGATGACAAATCAAACGTCCAAATTTTCGACCTTGAGCGCGTTCGACACGATGAAATCGCGGCGGGGTTCGACGATGTCGCCCATCAGCGTCGAGAAAATCGACTCAGTTTCGGCGTCGTCGCCGATCGTCACTTGCAGCAGGCGGCGCTTGGTGGGGTCGAGCGTCGTGTCCCATAATTGTTCGGGGTTCATTTCGCCCAGCCCTTTGAAACGCTGGATGGTACTGCCTTTGCGGGCGAAATCCATCATCGTCTGGTAGAGCGCCGAGGGCGTCGCCGCCTCCGCCGTGTTGTCCTTGCGCGTGAGCGTCGGGACTTCGCTGAAATACTCGTCGAGATAGGCGACCTGATCGGCGATGTCGTAGCCTTCCTTGCTGGTCAGCAATTTTTCCTCGAGCAGGTAAATTTCCTCGACGCCGCGCACCGTGCGCTTGATCTTGAACACGCCGGACTCGAACACGCAGTTCCAGCCGCCTTGCGTGCTCAAAGCGTTGGCCTTTTTCTCCCAGGCTTTCGCCTTGGCCGCCGAGCCTTCCTTGCCATCGAAGACATGGGCGAGTGCCGCCGCTTCGGTGAGTACCAGAGGCAGGCGCTTGGCGATGTGCTTCAGCGCCGCTGCAGCTTTTCCCGCTTTGGCAACGACGGTTTTCAGCGCGGCGCCGGTGACGGCCTTGCCGCCTTTATAGGAAAGCGTCGCTTCCTCGACGCTGGTTTCGAGCAAATGTTCTTCCAACGCCTCGTCATCTTTCAAATAGACGTCGCTGCTGCCGCGCTTCATTTTGTAAAGCGGCGGCTGGGCGATGTAGAGATAGCCCTTGGTAATCAGCTCGCGCATCTGGCGGAAGAAGAACGTGAGAAGCAGCGTGCGGATGTGCGAACCGTCGACGTCGGCGTCGGTCATGATGATGATTTTGTGGTAGCGCGCCTTGTCGACCGCGAATTCCTCGCGGCCGATGCCGGTGCCGATGGCGGTGATGAGCGTGCCGATTTCGGCGCTCCCCAGCATCTTATCGAAACGCGCGCGCTCGACGTTCAAGATTTTTCCGCGCAGCGGCAGAATCGCTTGAAAGGCGCGGCTGCGGCCTTGTTTGGCCGATCCGCCGGCGCTGTCGCCCTCGACGATGAAAAGTTCGGATTTGGCCGGATCGCGTTCCTGGCAGTCGGCTAACTTACCGGGCAGCGACGCCATATCGAGCGCGCCTTTGCGCCGAGTCAGATCTCTGGCTTTGCGGGCAGCTTCGCGCGCGACCGCCGCTTCGATGATTTTTCCGATGACGGTTTTGGCGTCTTGCGGATGCTCTTCCATCCATTGCGCGAGCTTGTCGTAGACAATGCTTTCAACTGCCGGTCGCACTTCTGAGCTGACCAACTTATCTTTGGTTTGCGACGAGAATTTGGGATCGGGCACCTTGACCGATACGATACACGTCAAACCTTCGCGCGCGTCGTCGCCGGTGATGTCGACCTTGTCTTTTTTGGCGATACTCGCCGTTTCGTAATATTTATTGATGGCGCGCGTCAGCGAGGCGCGGTAGCCGATGAGGTGCGTGCCGCCGTCGCGCTGGCGTATGTTGTTGGTGAAGCACAGCACGTTTTCATGGTACGAATCGTTCCACTGCATGGCGACTTCGACGTTGATGCCGTCCTTCTCGCCCGCGATCATGACCGTGGGATGCAGCGATGTTTTTCCCTTGTCGAGATATTGCACATAGGCCTGCGTGCCGCCTTCGTAATAAAATTCGACTTCGACCGCCGGGTCCTGGCGCTTGTCGACTAAATGAATGCGCACGCCGGAGTTCAGGAACGCCAGCTCGCGCAGGCGATGTTCCACCGTGGCGAAATCGAATTCGGTTTTGGTGAAGGTTTCCGTCGACGGCTTGAAGATGACGCGCGTGCCGCGGAATCCGGGCGTGTCGCGGATGACTTTCAAGTGCTGCGTCGTTTCGCCATGCTCGAAGCGCGCTTCGTATTGCTTGTCGTTACGCCAGACGGTGAGGATCAACCAGCTGGAGAGCGCATTGACGACGGAGACGCCGACGCCGTGCAAACCGCCGGAGACTTTATAGGAATTCTGGTCGAATTTACCGCCGGCGTGCAGCTGCGTCATGATAACTTCCGCCGCCGAGACACCTTCGCTTTCGTGGATATCGGTCGGGATGCCGCGGCCGTTGTCGGTGACGGAGCAGGAGCCGTCGGGATTCAGCGCGATTTCCAGCATGTCGCAATGCCCGGCCAGCGCTTCGTCGATTGAATTGTCAACGACTTCGTAAATCATGTGATGCAAACCCGAACCGTCATCGGTGTCACCGATATACATGCCGGGGCGTTTGCGCACGGCTTCGAGCCCTTTGAGGACTTTAATCGAATCTGCGCCGTAATCGTCTGGGTTATCCATTGGTTTTTTTAAGCCCGCTTGCGTTGTCATTTTTTTCCTCACAAACATCCTGAGCGAAGCCCGAAGGGCGAAGCCGAAGGATCTATCACTTTGCCACGCTAAAGTTCCTTCGACTCGCTACGCTCGCTCAGGATGTAAATTACCATCATCAACCTGAAAAAACTGGGCAATTCCTTGCAATTCGGCGAAGAGTTTTGCGTCGGTTCCGGTCATCCAGGTTTGAGCCCCAATCTGGCAGATTTCCTCGAACAGCTCAACCCTTTTTATTGCGTCGAGATGGGCGGCGACCTCGTCTAAAAGCAGCACCGGAACTACCCCTTTTTTTGCCGCCGAAAACCGCGCCTGCGCCAGTACGATCGACAGCAATAACGCCTTCTGCTCACCGGTGGAACAGGTCTCGGCGGGCATCTGCTTGGCGGCGTGGGTGACGCGAAGCTCGCTCTTGTGCGCGCCCGCAAGCGCCCGTCCGGCGGCGGCATCCTGCCTCCTGCCCGCTGAAAAAACCAGCTTAAGCGCCGTCTCGGTTTGCGCTTCCGCCTCGCCGGATTTGAGCCGCGATTCGGCAAAGCCTTCGATGTCCAGAATGGCTTTGGGGAAACTGAGATGCGAGCCCTGGATGGTCTGGTTGACGCCCATAGCCGTCGTCAGCCGCGCTTTAGCTATGGCCACCGCCGTTTCGGCCATGGTCTGCTCCAGCGAATCGAGCCACACGGGATCGCCGCCGACGGCCAATAATTTGTTGCGCTCGCGCATGGCGTATTCGTATTCGTTGACGCGCGCGGCGTGTTCGGAATCGAAACTATAGACCAGCCGGTCGAGGAATTTGCGTCCGGCCGACGCGCCTTCCAGGAACAACTGCTCCATCTGCGGCGTCAGCCACAGCATGGCGATGTGGTTGGCTAGCTGCGCCTGCGAGCGCGATTCTTTGCCGTCGATCTTCACCAGCCGCCGGTCGGTTTCCGCCTCGAATATGCGCCCGGTGCCGATTTGCGCTTCGCCTTGCATACCGTGGACATGGGCGGAGATGGTCCACGGCTGGCCGGCTTTGGCATTATCCATTTCCGATAACTTCGCCCTTCGCAAACCGCGGCCGGGGGTAAGTAGCGACAGCGCTTCCAATATATTGGTTTTTCCGGCACCGTTCTGGCCGGTCAGCACCACCGGCGCGGCGGTTATTTCTATACGCGCCGATTCGTAGTTGCGGAAGCGGGAAAGAGAGAGGGAAAAAACGGAGATGTGGAGATGTGGAGATGCGGGGATATGGGGATATATATTACTTTTCCCACATCTCCTTATCTCCACATCTCCACATCCCACTAAACTAAACCCTCATCGGCATGATGACATAGAGCGCGCCGGCGTCGGCGGAGTCGCGCACGATGGCGGGTGATGCGCCGTCATTGAACATGAACTGCGCGGTGTCGCCTTCGATTTGCGCCATCATGTCGAGCAGATAGCGCGAGTTGAAGCCGATTTCGAGCTTGGGCGAGGCGAACGCGACGTCGATTTCTTCCGACGCCGTGCCGTGCTCGGGGCTGGTGGCCGACAGCGTTAATTTTCCGTTTTCGATATGGAATTTTATCGCCCGCGATTTTTCCGACGAGATGACCGACACGCGGTCAACGGCGCTGGCGAACAATTTGCAGTTCACTTCCATCATCTTGTCGTTGCCGGCGGGAATGACGCGCTCGTAATCGGGGAAGTTGCCGTCGATGAGTTTCGAGACCAGCACCGCGCCGCCGCAGGTGAAGCGGATCTTGGCGTCCGACAGCGACACCTGCACGTCGCTCTCAAAGCCTTCGAGCAGTTTCTGCAATTCATAAATCGCCTTGCGCGGGACGATGACGCCGGGCATGTCGCCGGCGCCGACAGGCATATCGAATTCGATACGCGCCAGGCGGTGGCCGTCGGTGGCGACGGCGCGCAGCATTTTGCCTTTGCCGCTGCCGGAGGCGTGGACGTAAATGCCGTTCAGGTAATACCGCGTTTCCTCGGTCGAGATGGCGAAGCTCGGCTTCTTGACCATGTTGAGGCAGTCCGAGGCTTTGAGGATGAAGTTGTGCGGCAGTTCGCTGTCGGCCATCACCGGGAAATCCTCGATCGGCAGGCAGCCCAGCGAGAAGCGCGACTGGCCGGAGCGGATGGTCATCTTGCCGCCATCGGCGCTGGTGGCGCATTCGACCTGCGCGCCTTCGGGCAATTTGCGGATGATGTCATACAGCATGTGCGCGGGCACGGTGGTGGCGCCGGACTTGCCAACCGTCGCCGGGGCTTTGTCGGAGATGGCGATGTCCATGTCGGTAGCGGTGAGCGATACGCCGCCGTCTCTGGCTTCCAGCTTGACGTTGGCGAGAACGGCAATGGTGCTCCGCTTCTCGACGACCGACTGCACATGCCCCAAGCTCTTGAGCAGATGCGCGCGCTCGATGACGAATTGGATAGGTTCCTGCTTGGCGGAAACCGCCGCTTCCGCAGCGTTGCTTTTGCTAGCCATAATGCACCTGAAATACGATGGTTAAACTTTATTGAGATGCACTATAGCAAGGGATAATGCCGAGGCAAATGGTTTATGCACCGGTCTAGCGCACCCAGCCATCTTTCTTTTCTGCGCTGCGGTGATGTTTTGACTTCCACTTCCAATCCGGTGGTGGCGGTGGCGATGAACGGGCGGCATCTACAAAATCCGCGAGGCAGTTAAAACCCAATGCCTTGGTTATCTTTATTATTCTCGGCAGGAGCATTCCGTAGCCGGTGTTTACCCGCTGTACATGTGAATTAACAGGTAAAACATCTGTTTTTTTCTCATCATGCGCTGCCAAATAAGCAATCAGTAGTTGCTTGAATTCTCCCGGCTGCAATCGCTCGTATACCGCCCTATCCGAACGGTCGCCGGCCTGCGCCGCTTCAGCAGCCATTTCCTTCCCTGCGAGTTCTAAGCGCTTTTCGTCGGCGAACCGGGTCACCGCGGCGGTTTGCCAGGAGCTAAGCCCGGCAGCATACGCCCATGCGCGCAAAAATTCCTCGTCCGGGACATATCCCCCTTTCCGGTCTATGCGAGAATGGGCTGTTTCACTCGTTAGCTTGCAACGTTTCGCCATCTCCTTAAACGAGATCCCGCTGGCGTTCTGGATTGCATTTAACAGCGATTTACAATCAGGAAACTGATCGAGATTGGAAAATACCCGCGTCATGGCCCGGTCGGATAGGGATAATTCCTCCAGCGCTTTATGTTCTTTCCGATGGTCTCTGGCGAACTCGGCCAACCGCTGCCGCTGCCTGGGCGTCAACTCCAGGAAATCCGCGATCGCCTGGACGTTTTCTTCATTGTAAGCGATATACGAAGTCGAGGAATATCCCATATGTTTGCATAAAGCCGCCTTCATTTTCCCCTGCGCCGCCAGCATAGCCATAACGGCGTCATGCGTGGAAGGATAGAGATTCAGATCGAAGAATATTTCTTCCATGGATTTAACCGGATGCAGGCGCTTGACCGCCGCCAGGAACGCCGCATGATCCTTCTCATCCGGCAGCAGCGCCTTCGCCAGCGCTTCGGCGTGCGCGGAATAATCCCCTATCCCACGCTCGTAATGGCCATAGAGCGCTTTTTTCAATCCGACCGCCTGTGCAATGTCTTCCCTGGTTTTTAAGGAGGCCAGCCGCAGCCGCGACAATAATTTGCCGGGGTCGGTGATGTTTTCCATATCGGCGACGACTTGCCGCGGCGTTTCGTAGGCCCCTAGCCGCTGCGCCTTGAACACGGCGTCGATCATCGGGCGCGCTTCCGACGGCGTTAATTCCATCTTTTCAATCAACCGGCGCAGCATCGAAAGATGTGGAATTTCTCCACCTTCCCGGAACTTATTAAATAGTTTTGGAGTTATATTGAGCCGCGCCGGCGCCGGTTGATCGTTGTCACGCTTGCTTGTCCATGCATCGACGCAAGCCGAAAATGCCGCGCCAAATATTTTCATGTCTTCGGGATCGTAGCGTTTCCAAGCCTTGTAAATCAAAGCGCGGTCGTGCCGGACGGCAAGCGACAGCGCATCCGGCTGCTCCGGCGGCGGCTTCGGCAAGCCGAAATATTGCCTGATGGCCGGCAGCATCTTTTCGGGCGGAGTGGAATATCCGTAATAATAGTTGGAAAAATTCTCTTTCAATGCCTGCATGCATTGGGCAAGATAAACACCTTTTGCGCGCATAAGCTCTCGCAGCAAGCGAGGTGTTTGAAGTTCGGAGACGGTGACGATGCCCATGCCGCATCATACCGCAGCGGGCGGCGGCGGACAATATAATTAACATTGATTAATAGGAAAAAATCAGCCCTGCAGCCCCTTCATCAGCCGGTCGACATCCTGGGCGAATTCGCTGTCGGCGGCCATGAGTTCTTCGACGCGCTTGACGGCGTGGATAACGGTGGTGTGGTCCTTGCCACCGAACTGGCGGCCGATTTCGGGGAGGCTCTTGGCGGTGAGTTTCTTGGAGAGATACATCGCCACCTGACGCGGGCGGGCGACGACGCGCGAGCGGCGGGCGGAATGCATGTCGGAAATCTTGATGTTGAAATGTGCCGCCACCTGCTTCTGGATGTCGTCGATGGTCAGGCGGCGGTCGTGGGCGCGCAGCACGTCGCGCAGGATTTCCTGCGTCATTTCGAGGTCGATCGGGCGGCCGATCAGCGTCGCGTAGGCGACGATGCGGTTCAACGCGCCTTCCAGCTCGCGCACGTTGGAAGTTATTTTATTGGCCAGGAATTCGGTGACGTCTTTTGGCATCTGCACATCGGGCATCAGGTCGATTTTCGATTGCAATATTCCTAGGCGCAGCTCGAACGTCGTGGCGTGGATGTCGGCGACGAGGCCGCAGCCCAGGCGCGAGCGCACGCGCTCCTCGATGCCCTCCATATCGGACGGCGAGCGGTCGCCGGAGATGATGAGCTGCTTGTTCTGGTCGACCAGGGCGTTGAAAGTGTGGAAGAATTCCTCCTGCGTCGCGTCCTTGCCGCTGATGAACTGCACGTCGTCGATCATCAGCACATCCACCGAGCGGAACTGCTCCTTGAAGGCGAAGGAATCCTTGAAGCGCAGAGCGCGGATGAACTGGTACATGAATTTTTCCGCCGAGAGATACATGACGCGGCGCTTGGGGTTGCTGCGACGGATGTGCCAGGCGATGGCGTGCATCAGATGCGTCTTGCCGAGGCCGACGCCGCCATAAAGGAACAGCGGGTTGCAGCCGGGTACGACCTCTGCCGCCTCAGCGACGCGGCGGGCGGCGGCATGCGCCAACGCATTGGGCTTGCCGACGACGAAATTGTCGAACGTATAGCGCGGGTCGAGCGGCGCGCCCATATAGATATCGTTTTCCGGCACGTTCTCCGGCTTTTGCCAGCCGTAATTCACGCCGGCGGGTTGCGCCGGAGGCATTTCCGCAGGCGCTGCCTGCTGCTCGATGACGATGTCGATGGCCAGACCGGCCGCTGCCGGTTCCTCGCTCCACAAGCGGCGAATATCCTCGGCATAATGGCTGTTTATCCACTCGCGCATGAAGCGCGTCGGCACGCTGACCTGTACGGCGGCGTTGGTATTACCGAAAAACCTAAGCGGCTTCAACCAACTCCTAAACACAGCATCGCCATACAGAGCATTGAGCTTGCCGCGCACATTATCCCATGCCTCGGCGAGCGTTTCTCTGGTAATGGCTGTGGCGTGTCTGTGCGACATTAGCTTTGCTTCCAAGGAAGTTGGGCGGCTTTCCAGCCAGCACTGCCGCCGCGATGGCCGTCGGCATCGGGGTCGCCTTCGAATCCGCCGGTGATGTTGAAGCAATAGCTGTAGCCGGCGGCGGTCATGGCGCAGGCGGCATCCAGCGAGCGTCCGCCGGAACGGCACATGAAAAAGAGCGGCGTGTCCTTGCCGATGCCATCTTCTTTCGCCAGCGCGTCGGCAAATTGCGGATTAACGCTGAAGGAAGGGTAGAGCTTCCATGACAACGCGACGAACTTGCCTTTGGTGTCGAAAATATCGGGCGTGCCGGTGAACTGCCATTCGGGCGTGGTGCGCACGTCAATCAACGCGCCACCTTGCTGTTGCAAGTAATCGTGGGCTTGTTTCGGAGAGATATCGCCCGCGTAAGCGGAGCTGCCAGCCTTATGTTTTTCTGCTTCCTGAAGCAGGGATGCCAACGGTGCATCGGCGTGTTTTTCTGCGGCAGCGGCGTTCATGGCTATGCAATTATTCCCTGTTTGCGGTAAAAAAAGACAATATTGTAGCGCCCGCTCTTTTTGGGTGAGCGGTGGGTAGGCTTGAATCAGGAAGAAGTTACGTCGCTAGTTTTTTTATGCGCGCCGACAATCGACTCATCTTTCGTGCGGCGGCACCTTTGGTAACAACGCCTTTACTGACGCCACGCATCAATGCCGGCTGGGCTTCCCGCAACGCATCCTGCGCCGCTTTGCGGTTTCCGGTGGCGATAGCCGCTTCCACTTTCTTGAGGAAAGCCTTGATGCGGTTTTCGCGCTGACGGTTGACGTCATTGCGGCGGATGGTTTGCCGGTTTCTTTTTACTGCTGATGCATGATTCGCCATGTTCAGTTTCCGTTGCTTATTTTTTATAAAAAGTATTTTTAAAATTCATTCCCTATCGCGATTAGGGATGCCGACACTAGACACGTTTTTTACCGGCGTCAAGCAGTAATTCATCACAAAAAATATTTTTTTCTGTCCGCCGCAAACGCGCAGTTTACATGGCATTACACAGGAGAGCTGCAATGCGAGCGGCAGTATTGCTTCGCTTATTTTTTATTCGGGCGATAGCAGCTTGTGATACAAAAATATTTTTAGGAATGCCGAATTACTTCTGGCAACGCGGACAGAAAAATGTCGAACGTCCGCCCTGCCGAATCATCTCAATCGGCGTGCGGCAAGTGACGCACGGTTTTTTCTCGCGCCCATAGACCTTGAATCGATGCTGGAAATAGCCGCCCTCGCCCGATACCTGCACGAAATCGCGCAAGGACGAGCCGCCGGAGGCGATAGCCGCCGCCAGGGTCTTGCGGATGGATTTGACCAACGCTGCGGCCTTATTACCGGCAGCAGCAGCGGGTTTTCGCGGGTCGATGCCGGCATCGAACAACGCTTCGGAAGCATAGATATTGCCGACGCCGACTACCAGCGCCTGATCCATCAATGTGGTTTTGATGGGCGAATGGCGCGATGCCAGTTTCTTTTTTAAATATTCGGTGGAAAAATCCCCGCTCATCGGTTCCGGACCCAGATGCGCCAGCAGCGGATGTTTTTTGATTTCCTTGTTGCTGGCCAGCGTCATCAGCCCGAAGCGGCGCGCGTCGTTGAATATCAGGCACCGGCCGTCGGTCAGCGTGATTACAAGATGGTCATGCTTGGAAAGATGTTTGGGCCTGGCGAGGCTCAGCAGAAAACGTCCGCTCATGCCCAGATGCGCGATCATCACCGCCTCCGAATCCAGACGGAACAAAAGGTACTTGGCGCGGCGCTCGATGTTTTTGATGGTGCGACCGACCAGCGACTTGGCGAAACCTTTGGGAAACGCCGTGCGCAAATCCTTGCGGCGCAGCACGACGCTTTCGATTTTTGCGCCCGAGAGCGCATTCTGCAACCCGCGGCGGACGGTTTCGACTTCCGGTAGTTCGGGCATAGGCACATTCCTATGAATTCAGTTGAGCAAGGCTATAAATACTCCTATCTTGCCGCGTCATGCAAGAGCGCGTTCATTTTGGGTTTACATCCGTTTCGGCCGAGGACAAAGCGCCATTGGTGCGCAGCGTGTTCGACCGCGTGGCGCCGCAATACGATTTGATGAATGACCTGATGAGCGGCGGCCTGCACCGCTGGTGGAAAAACAGCATGATAGACTGGCTGGCGCCCCGCCCCGACATGGATATTATAGATGTGGCTGGCGGCACAGGCGATATTGCGCTCAGGATATTGAAGCGCGCGGCGTGTACTGTAACGGTCGCCGACATCAACCGCGCCATGCTCGAAGAAGGCCGCAACCGCGCCATCAATTGCAATCAACTGCAACCTATAGAATGGGTCTGCGCCGATGCGGAATCGTTGCCGCTGCCGGATAACCGCTTCGATGCCTATACCATCGCCTTTGGCATCCGTAACGTGACGCATATAGATAAGGCGCTTGAAGAAGCCTATCGCGTGTTGAAACCGGGCGGCCGGTTCCTGTGCCTGGAATTCGCCCATATGGGAAACGAATGGCTGCAAAAACTTTACGACATGTATTCGTTCCACGTCATTCCTTATATCGGCGAGCGCGTCACCGGCAGCCGGGAGTCCTATCAATATTTAGTCGAGAGCATCCGTAAATTCCCCCGGCAGGACGATTTCGCCGCCATGATAAAAGCCGCCGGATTCGGCAACGTGCAATATAGGAATATGACGCAGGGCGTGGTCGCCATGCATTCGGGACGGAAATTATAATGAAAGTCTTGCGCCATAGCTTCCGCTTGCTCGGCATCGCGCTGATTCTTGCGGCGCATAATGCGCTGTTCCTGGGGCGCGGCAAGCGGCCGGGGCTGCGGCTGGCACGGGCGCTGGAAAAACTGGGTCCGGCGTTTATCAAGCTGGGGCAGGCGCTCTCGACGCGTTCGGATTTGATCGGCGAGGAGATGGCCGAGGATTTATCGCGCCTGCGCGACAACCTGCCGCCCTTCCCCTCTTCCATCGCACGCGCCATCATTGAAAAAGAATTACATTGTTCCATCGGCGCGTTGTTCAGTCAGTTCGATGACAAACCCGTTGCCGCCGCGTCGATTGCGCAGGTGCATCGGGCGGTTACAAAAACAGGCAACACTGTTGCAATTAAGATTTTGCGCCCCCATATCGAAAAAGCATTCGCGCGCGATCTTGATTTATTTTTCTGGCTAGCGGAAATTTTCGAGCGCCGTTGGCCGCGCCTGAAACCGAAAGAAGTTGTCAGAACGCTGAAAGAATCCGTATTCATGGAACTCGATTTGCGGTTCGAGGCGGCGGCGGCGACGGAACTGGCGGAGAATGCCAGGCAGCACGAAACCGGCATGAAGATTCCCGCCGTCGATTGGAATCTCACCTCCCGGCGCGTGCTGGCGATGGAATGGGTGGACGGCATCCCGCTTGCCGATGTGAAAGCCATCAAAGCCGCCGGGTTTTCCACCACCGATATTCTTACCAAAGCGGCAAAGAGCCTGTTCGCGCAGGTGTTCGTCGACGGGTTTTTCCACGCCGATCTGCATCCGGGCAATTTGTTCGTCGATAAGAACGGCGACTTGGCCGCCGTCGATTTCGGCATCATGGGGCGGCTCGACTGGAAATCGCGGCTCTACATGGCCGAAATCCTGCGCGGGTTCCTGAACGGCGATTACCGCCGCGTCGCCGAAGTACATTTCACCGCCGGGTATGTGCCGCCCGGCAAATCGGTCGATGCGTTCGCGCAGGCGTGCATGGCGGTGGCCAAGCCAATTACGGGAAAACCGCAAAACGAAATCTCGGTGGCAAAATTATTGGGGCAGATGTTCGCCATCGCCGCCGAATTCGAGATGGAAACCCAGCCGCAATTATTGCTGCTGCAAAAAACGATGATGGTAACGGAAGGCGTGGGGCGCATGCTCGACCCCAGCCTCAACATCTGGGAGCTGGCGCGGCCGATGCTGGAGCAATGGGCCGAAGACCATTTCAGCCCCGCCGGAAAAATGAAAGGCGCGGCGCGGCAGGGATTGGAAGCATTCCAAAAATTACCGCAGATATTGCACGCGGTGGAAAAATTACTGCTTAAGAATTAGCCGCTAGATCGCAATTTGGGAATGCTGCGCTTCCGGGTGCATGGCGGCTTCAAGCGGGACGAGGATGGTGTGCTCGTCGTCGGCGGCCATGGAAAACGGCATTTCGGCGCTGAGCAGGTTGCGCAGCGACTGGATGGTCTCGTGCTTGCCGACAGTATGGATGGCGATATATTCGGCGCGCTGGGAACCTATTTCCATGCATATCGGCTTCACGCTGCGGCCGACGCCGATAATCTTATGGATGTTATGGATAGCGGCGGTTTCTTGACTATTAAAATGCGTACTCATGATACCCCTCACAAAATTAATACTCACCCATTTTCGCAAATCACTGTTTACATTCTACCAATTTTAGACAGGATTTGTGTGACAATTGTGTGAATTTTATGTATGTATTCAGGTGAAAGACGCCCGGTAATGCCTTGAAATCAGGGCTTCTCCGCCGCAATGGTTAAAACAGGGTATTTTATTCAAATGCAAGGAATGCTATAATTGCCGGAGAAAAGAAAAAATAATATGAAGCATCTCTTATTTGTCACACTGCTGCTGCTCGCCGGATGGTGGCTGTTTAAAACGCTGGTTCATTCCACACCGCTGCCCATTCCGGCCACCTCGCCTTTGGCACAACTCTCCGGCATCGACCAGGAGTATTACCGGCAGGTGTTCGATTACACGATGACCGCCGTCACCGCCGGTGAAAGCTACAGCTGGCAAGCCCCTAGCGGCAAAGGTGCGATTACCGTCGCTGATATATATCAGAGCAAATCGGGCTCCGTCTGCCGCACGTTCAGTGAACGGATATCTGTACATGGAAAAGAAAGTCTGGCTGACGGCATCGCCTGCAGCCGTGAAGGCGGAAAAGGATGGTGCCGCCTCAAAAAAGGACAGGCGGAAACCTGCGCCCTGGAAGAGCCGCCGACGGTGATTGATAATGCCGCACGCGGCATAGGCGATGCGCTGGACAGCACGAAAAATATGCTGCATGGCGTGATGGACCGGTTGCGGTAGATTTTTCCTAGCAATTTTCCCTGTTTTTTGCTTGCGAACCGGCCAGAACCGCAGTATGACTGCCATCCCGCCGCTATAAAAATAACAAAATAGGGGCTTGAAACTCTGGTTTAGCGGCCTATATAACCGCCGTCCCCGGACTAACGCCGGGCGGCAAGGAATTAAAGTAAACATAAGGAGTTCACTATGAAAATTAGACCACTTAGCGATCGCATTGTTGTTGAGCGTATCGAACAGGACGAAAAAACCGCGGGCGGAATCATCATTCCGGATACCGCGAAGGAAAAACCCAAGCAGGGTAAAGTATTGGCCGTCGGCCCCGGCGCCAAAGACGAAAACGGCAAGCGCATCGCTATGGATGTTGACGCCGGAGACATCGTGCTCTTCACCCAGTGGGCGGGCAACGAAATCAAAATCGATGGCAAAGAATATCTGGTTCTCAAGGAATCGGATGTCATCGGCATCATCGAAGAAACCAGCAGCAAGAAAAAAGCTGCTTAATTTAATCCGTATATAAATAAGGAGATATATCATGTCTGCTAAAGAACTTCGCTATGGCTCGGACGCGCGCGATCAGATCCTGCAAGGCGCGCAGAAACTGGCCAATGCCGTGAAAGTGACGCTGGGCCCCCGCGGCCGCAACGTCGTCATCGAAAAATCCTACGGCGCGCCGCGCATCACCAAAGACGGTGTTTCGGTCGCTAAGGAAATCACGCTGGGCAATAAATTCCAGAACATGGGCGCGCAGATGTTGCGCGAAGTGGCCAGCAAGTCGTCCGATCTAGCCGGCGACGGCACCACCACCGCCACCGTTTTGGCGCAGGCCATTTTCACCGAAGGCAGCAAAGCCGTTGCCGCCGGCCTGAACCCGATGGACTTAAAGCGCGGCATTGAAAGCGCCGTCGAAGCCATCGTCGCCGAGATCAAAAAGAAGAGCAAACCCGTCAGCTCCAAAGCCGAATGGGCGCAGGTTGCCACCATCTCCGCCAATGGCGACAAGGAAGTCGGCAGCAAGATCGCCGAAGCCATGGAGAAAGTCGGCCGCGAAGGCGTCATCACGGTTGAGGAAGCCAAAGGCCTCGAATTCGAACTCGATACCGTCGAGGGTATGCAGTTCGACCGCGGCTATCTCTCGCCCTATTTCGTCACCAACGCCGAGAAGATGACGGTTGAATTAGACAACCCGTATATCTTCATTTTCGAAAAGAAGCTGGGCGCGCTGCAGCCAATGCTGCCGCTGCTCGAAGCCGTGGTGCAACAGCAACGTCCGCTGCTCATCATTGCCGAAGACGTCGAAGGCGAAGCGCTGGCAACCCTCGTTGTCAACAAGCTGCGCGGCGGCCTCAAAGTCGCTGCCGTCAAAGCCCCCGGCTTTGGCGATCGCCGCAAGTCGATGCTCGATGATATCGCGATCTTAACCGGTGGCGAAGTCATCAGTGAAGACCTCGGCATCAAGCTCGAAACCGTTACGGTGAAGAGCCTCGGCCGCTGCAAAAAAGTGCTGATCGACAAAGACAACACCACCATCGTCGACGGCGCCGGCAACAAGAAAGACATCGAAGCCCGTTGCACGCAACTGCGCGCGCAGATCGATGAAACTTCCTCGGACTACGACAAGGAAAAGCTGCAAGAGCGCCTGGCCAAACTGGCTGGCGGCGTGGCTGTCCTCAAGGTCGGAGGTTCGTCGGAAATCGAAGTGAAAGAACGCAAAGACCGTGTGGACGATGCGCTGCACGCTACCCGCGCTGCCGTTGAAGAAGGCATCGTTCCGGGCGGCGGCGCCACTCTGCTTTATGCGTCGCGCGTGCTCGACAAAGTCAAAGTCGAGAACGACGACCAGAAGGCGGGCGTCAACATCATCCGCCGCGCGCTGCAGGCTCCCATCCGCCAGATCGTTGAGAACGCTGGTTTAGATGGCGCCGTGGTTGCAGGCAAACTGCTCGAGAGCAACGACACCAGCTACGGTTTCGACGCTCAGAAGCTCGAATATTGCGACCTGATCAAGGCCGGCATCATCGACCCGACGAAGGTCGTGCGCGCCGCTCTGCAAGGCGCAGCTTCGGTTGCTTCGCTCCTCATCACCACTGAAGCCATCATCGCCGACCAGCCGGAGGAAAAGTCCTCTTCCGGTAACGCCGGCGCCGGCGGCATGGGTGGAATGGGTGGCATGGGCGGTATGGATTTCTAATCCAGAACCCCTGAATACTCAGCTGAAGGGCGGCTTTCGGGCCGCCCTTTTTTTGTCATTTCCCTAGGCAAATCGCGGCTAATATCACCGTTTTTGCTCTTTTTCAGCTATTTCGCTAAGTCGCTGTTCTATACGCTTTGTTAGCCGTTCCGTCACAAAAACTTCACACAATTGACGCATTTTTTATGGTATAACAGTAAATAGATACAGGTATGGCTTTCATCCGGAATAAGTGTTGTCTTATTAGTTAAATGGCTGAAAAAAAAGAACAAAATATAGATACCCTCCCCGTTGCACTGGCAGAGCCCGCTAAGGCGGAAGTTTCCGCGCCCGCCCGTCCGCAACCCGCCAAACAGGAAGCGCCGAATAAAAAGGATAAAAAAGAAGCGCGTTTCCTATTCAATGCTTTTAACTTTTTTGGTTTGCATTGGGTAGGTAATTCCACGCTTTCACTGTGGATCGTCTATAATCTGCTGCCAAAAAAAGGTCCGCAGGCGCTGATGGAAGGTCTCGGCCGTGGCTTTACACCGGTATGGAATCTCATCGATAAAGCCGTATCGCCGGTCAGGAATGTTTTCCGTGCTGTATTTAAGACTACACCAAAAATTCTCAGCGAGTTGGAGCACGAAGAGCGCATCGCCCATAGCGCACGCTCGTTCGTCGAAACGCTGTGCATGTGTATCGCCGGTTCGGTCATCCTGTTCCCGGTAAAAATACTGGAAAATAATAAGGAGAAAATCCTCGATAAAGTTGACCGCTGGTTCCATCCCGGAAATTATGCGACGGATGCCAATCGCGATGAGCAAGCGGTGAAGCCAGCGGCACAGCATGAGGAAAAAGAAACGTGGACAAACCTTATCCGCGCACGCCTTGTCTCGCTGGTTCCTATATTCTTTATCGATAACCGCATCCAGCAGTACAATAATATCCGCTTTGAAAAAGGCCTGCCTAATGCCGACAGCAAAGAATGGCAGTGGGGTGCGAAGACGTTTGATAAAATGAGTAATAAATGGCGCGACAGAATCGTCAATTTCTTCTCGCGTAAAGATGTCACCATCGCCAAAATCCAGCCCTTAGTGCGTGATCGCCTGCTTAATACGTTAGACAGCCCGCCGGAATTGCACGTCGTCAGTAAACAGATGGGCAAGATACAAGAAGAGATGAAGCATCATTACAATGACAAACCAATGCTGGAGAGACTTGGTGGCGAATTGAAAGCACTGAATACGGAGCTTCTTGAAAAATATCCTCACCTCAAAAAAGACGTGGAGCGCGCGGTATTTTCTGAACAAACCCGGCTCTTCCTCAAAGAATGGGGCCTGACGCTGGTCTATACCGGATTCCTATTCGGATTCGGGAAATCGAAGACCGGCCAGCGTTTTCTGGAGTTCTGCCATCTAAAGAAGAAAGAGAATCCGCATGCGGCGCCGGCCGATACCGCCGTCACCGAGGTGAATGCCGCGCCAGTCACGGAGGATACTGCCCGAAAATTCACCGACACCATCCAGCCGCGTAAGCCGCTGCTGGAGGCGCCGGAGGAATTGCACACCGATAAGCTGCTTTCTCAGGCCGATACGCAGCCGCAAGTAGCTATATAAGAATGCTATAAGACAATGTCAGGTCAGGGTTTACATAGTGATGAGTACAGTTAAAGATAAAAATACTAACACTATCCCGGCGCTGCCCGCCGATCCTAAAGTCGCACCTGAATCCCAGAAGACTATCGACGCCGCCGTCGAAGGCGCGCTGAAAGAAAAACTGCACAATCGCAAGAAAAGCATCGGCGAAAGAATATTCAACCGTGGCGTCTATACTGGCATCGGCTTCGGCGCCAACGAAGTCGGCTCGCTGATCTTCACCGGCATGTTCGAACGCGGCCCGGGAAAATATTTAGGCAGGCACGGCTTTGAACGCGGCGGCGCGTGGCTGGCAAAATGCATCACTCCCATCAAAGAAAAAATCAACCTGCAACCAATGACGCACGCGGGCGGGAAAAAATTGCTGATGTGGATTTCGTTGAATTTCATCGGCTGCTTCGTCGTGCCAGCGATTAGAATCATGGACGGTTACAAATTCGGCATCGTCAAAAAACTGAATCACATGTTCGGCAGCTCCGGCATGGACGAGCAAACGATGGCCGCACGCGACAGAGAAGTAGAAGAAGCCGTCGCCTGCGAACCGGTGCAATCATGGACGACGCTGGTGCTGGGAAGGCTTGCCGCCATGGGCGCCGCCATTGGTCTCGGATACGGAATATTGGGTGAACGAGGGAATGAAAAGCTGGAATCGGCCTTCAATACCGGATCAAGCTGGACAGCGAAAAAAATCGGCTTGGGCAGATTCACCGCCGGAGATCGTACGCCGCCCGCGCATGAGCGGTCGCGGTTCCACTATTATACCGGTCTGGCCGGACCGGAAACGCTAGGCTGCACCACCAGCTCGATCGTGCTCGAAGTGGCCAGTAAGTATTTCGCCAAAAAAATGCCCAGTTTTAAAAATAAAGAACTGCGTGCCGAAGTGCTGGCAAAAGAAAAGGCGAATTTAGCGGAAATATTGGCAGCAAATCAATCAACCACCACCAGCGAAACCGGCAAATTTACAGCATCGCTCCAGCCCAGAAAAGCGCTGGCGACAGGCATCCCTGCCACCTATACGGAAAAACTGGCAACCACCGATCTTGACGCCCTACCCCGGCTTGGCGCCTAATCTTCACAAAAGCTTCATATAATTCAGTCGCCTTTCATGGTATAAATGAAAGTGGGATAGTGTAATTATCCCGGCTATAGGGCTTTGTTCGTAAATGACTGATATAAAAGATAAAAATCAAGAAAATACATACCCCGCCATTACGCCGGCGGAGATAGGCGAACTCGCGCACGAAGCCGTCCATTCACACTTCGCCAAATTACGACGGCCACAACTGGAAATGAGCAAGGGCGAAAAATGGTTCAACTGGATCACCTACAAGGGCGTCAATTACTGGCTGAACCTCATCTCGTCAATTATTTACACCGACTGGTTCGAGAACGGCTTGTTCGGCAAGCGCTCCGGCCGCGATCTTTTACGCATCGAAAAAATCGCCAAGTTTCTTGAAAAACCTCTGCTGGCCATGAGCGTGTCGGCCGAAAACGCCTCGCGTTACACCAAAAACGCATTTACCTATCTCGCGCTGTCGACCACCGGCGCCTTCCTGATTTTTCCGATCAAATGGGCGGAAGATCGCAAACGAAAAATCGTGCATGGGCTCAATAAGAAAATGGGCGTCAACCAGACCGCGCCGGACGGGCATGAGCTAACGCCAGATGAAATCTATATCGAGGAAGAACAGCCGACGCAAAGCTGGATAAGGGTTATCGGCCGCCGCATTCTTGGCATGGCCGGCGTGCAGGTGGCGGGTGCCGCTATCGATTATACGTTCGGACAGAAAAACACGACGAATTTCGTCATTACCGGCATGGACGGCAAAGGCGGCGTCAATAAGGTGCTCAACTCCGGATACGTTCCCGGCGGCAAGTGGCTTGCCACCAAGCGAGCGCCGCAGGCGTGGATGAGATATTCCGTGCTCGATTCGCTGTTCACCGCCATCACCGCCGGCACGATGTGGATCACCAACGGCGCCAAAAAGCAGGAAATGCCGAACGAAATCGGCAACGGCGCCCCCACTCCCGTCGACAATGATTCTATTCCTGCCGAGCCGAAAGAAGAGGAGAAAAAGAAATTTGCGGCCATGGCGCCAATGGAATCGCACGCCGCGCGCATCGCCAACGAGCCACAACCGGAATTGCGGGTGGGCGTATGAAAAAAGATATCGCAAAAACGGAAGTGAGCCAGGAAGAACAGGCAGCGATAGCAGCGGTCGCGAATGCTACCGCTCCGAAGACAACCGGCGAAAAATATTACGACAGGCTGAAATTTGCCACCGGCGAAGTATTCATTCTCGGCGCAACGGCTGTGCTTGCCTATGTCGCCCGATATGGTCAATCGGCCTATATGGGCATCCCCAATTACCTGAAACAATTTCAGGATTGGATGGAGCATCGCCTGTTCGGTGAAATAATCCCGCTCAGAAAAGTGCCTAAAATAGGGGAAATACTGACCGTATCTTTTGCCGGCACCTCCGTGACCAGCTGGGGCGGAAATCTGTTCTCACTGCCGATGAAATGGTTTGAGGACCGCAAGAAAAAGATGGTCGATTCCTTCAACCGCGGTTTTGGTAAACCGGGAGAATTCGAAGACGCGCATGAACGCCTGAGCCATGAACCGCAACAAAGCTGGGGCGATGTCATCAAGGGACGTATAGCGTCATTTTCTATTGTCTGGATTTCTTTTTTCACCGCGATGCTGGCTGCCGGGAAAAAAGAGGGGGTACTCCGCTTCGACAGGTTTGAGGATTGGGGTGGACGCATGCTGTCCTGGTTTACCAAGGAAGGCGAGGCAATCGCAAAATTACCCATCGCGGAAAGATTGAATAATAACAACGTCACCAACAAGAGCTATAAATTCGGACGGATGTTCGTGCTGGATGTCTTCGCCACCACCGCCTCGCTGATTATCTGGGGCGCGGTCAGTAAACATTCGGCCAATAAACGCAAGAAGCAGGCGCTGGAAACGATCGCAGCGTTGAATGGGAATGAGCTTCTGCCATCATCTCCTGAGCAGGAAAGCGATAAACGCGATTTCACCGACAGCATCCAGCCACGCGAGGTAAAAACAGAACTGGCGGCCAAAGCCAAAGGCGATGATTCCTATGCGGCAATGGTAGGCAAACAGGAGACGGGCAAGAACGAAGTGGTGGGAATAGCTTAGCTCTTAACTCTCCCTTCAGGGGAGAGCTAAATATTTTGCCTAATCCGAATAAACTGCTTATAGTAACGCGCATGAAAAGTTACTGGACCCGGGCATCGCTTTCGCGCGATTTTATCCTGCTGGCGGCAATCACGCTGTTCCTGCTGTTTCTGATTTCAAGCTGGGTTACCTACGCCACCTACACCTCCTATTCCGATCGCATCGCCGCGGATCTGAAAAAAGAGGCCGCGCGAATCGAGCATACGCTGGGCAACGACATGGATAGCGCCAGCTACATGCTGAACGCCCTGGGCAAGCAGATCGTGCTCGATAACGACCGCAACCTGACCAAGATTGCCACCGTGCTCAAATCGTTCGACAGCAAGGGGAATCTTTATTCGATATTCTCCTGGGTAAGCCAGGATCAGCATGTGGTGGTGAGTTCCAACCGCGGCGTGCTCGAACACCCGGTCGACGTCTCTGACCGCGATTACGTGCAGGAATCCATGGCCGATCCGTGGAAAATGCATATCGGCCGCCCGATCGAAGGCCGCGTCTCCGAACGCTGGGTGATCCCGGTCGCCATGGGTCTTACCGATTATACCGGAAAATTCATCGGCACGATCATGATCAGTCTGGATATCCAGACGCTGACCGGCCACCTGAACGATCTCCTGAAGCACGATGGCATCAGTTTCGCTATCGTCAGTAAAACGCTGATACCGCTGACGCAAGTCTCCGACGACAAGGATTTCGTCAGCCATACTTTCCCGCTGCAAAAACTCGACAACGTCAATTTCTCCGATAAACCAAACGGCTTAATCACTCAGGGCAGCCTGTTCTGGGGTAGCGGCAGTTATTATTATTATCAGGCTTCGGGCAGCTACCCTTACATCCTGCTTTTGGGCTATGACGCGCGCATGAACGACGATGTGGTGCGCAGCATGTTGTGGTCGCGCCTTTTACAATTGGGCGTAATCGCCGTGTTCCTGGTGACGTTCTTATGGATCATGCGCATGCGGATGATTGCGCCGGTATCGGCGCTAACCAATGCCGCAGAAGACATCGTGCGCGGGACGCCCTATGCGCCGAAATCACTGCACGCGCCGGAGGAAATCCGCGCGTTATCGCTGCAATTGCAGCGCATCAGCGAATACATAGAGGAAACGAAACGTGTCGAGGACGAACTCCGGCATAAGCTCTATCTGCTAAAAAAAGGCGAAGAGAAATAAACGTCAAGTTTTTGGTCCTGACGCTTATTTTCGTATAATAATCAGCGATTATTTTCTACGCGTTCCGGCAGATGAAGCAGGAGCGGCCGACTGGCCTGCGGTTGACGGCGTAACGTTGGCCGCGCCGTTAGGGTTACCCACCGTGCCGATACCACCTGTCGTCACCGGCGATCCGCCTGCTGAATTTCCGCTGCTGTAAGCGTCCGCAGGCGTAAGCGATTCTGGAGATGCCGAAAGCCTGCCGGGAATGGTGGTAAACTGCCGGATAAGCGCCGCTTTCACCGTGGCGCAAACAGGGTTGTACGATGACGTCGGCAATGTCGTGGCATTACCCAAAATCGTTTCATCGGCCGCATTGATACAGCCATTGGGGCCGCCATCAAAGTTCATGCTGCGGCAATTATGGTCTCTCGGATAGCACCCGCCTTTGCATGACTGCAATAACGCAACGTCCAGCGCGTTGATTACGCCCGTTCTGTTCAGATCGAGCGGACAAATATAGCAGCTATGCGTAGCCGTATCGCAGATCCGCCCACCCGAACAATCGCTGTCCGTGTTACACGTGGGAGCGGGACCGCAACCGGGTGTAAACTGCTTATACTGATACAAGGAATTTGCGCCGCCATCGTCCACAGTCATGAAGATCTGTCTTCCGGTTTGGCCGCAAGAGGATATCGGCCGCACTGCCAGGCCTTCGTTATTGGCATTATTCGGCCCGGGATTGGCATCGCTGTTCGGACCGTCGTAGATATGCTTGCTATTGAAGCGGTAAATCTTGGCGCCCAACCGCGCAGAGCGCATGTCCGTTACTTCGAGCTTATCGTAACCGGCATCATGCCAGGCAAGCAATTCGCCGGTGGAACGATCAAACGTCACCTCGGCGGTTTCGTTGTAACCGGTTTTGTATTCGCCAACGTAATTATTGACATTCACGGTATCAGAGTTGGGATCAAGGTCGAAGACATAGATCGAACCACCGGCCTGATGACCGACAAACATCAGTCCACCCATGCCTTTCCTGCTCGTACGCACCTCCGGCGCTCCGCTGGCGCTATCCGCCGTGAAGCCTACAGCCTGAAGCGTTTCATCAGGCACAAAGGCAAGCCCTTCCGGACCGGCCGAGCCATTATAAGCAGGTATGAAAGCGCTGATGTTGTAATTACGGCGCAGGTTGTTTTGGCCATAGGTGGTCACGTCGTAAGCATGGATACGCCCTTCCGCCTCACTCATAACATATACTATGTTGCTGTTATCATCGGCGACGGTAACCGCTTCAATATCACCGGGCAGCGCCCACTCACCACGAACATTGTTTTGAGATTTAACGCACCAGCCCGAAGGATTCTGCTGGGTCGGCTGGCATTCCTTCATCACCCACATCTTGGCCGGACCACCATTCCTGACCAGCCATAATTCCTGCTTGGGTTCATTCCAGTACGCGCCACTCAGGTTGGTATTAAACCCGCTCGTGCCTTCGACAGCGGTAAGGTTTACCGCCTGACCGACGGGCTCGGCAGGCCACGGTTCGGCGCCGACCGGCTGCCCCAGAAATACAAATGCACACAGAACGGCAAAACCATAGATATTTCCTCTATGCAGCGGCATAATCTCCTCCACCCAGTTAGATGGTAACTCTGTATTTCATTGTAACAAATAGTCGATTGATTTTACAGGATAAAAAGTTAAAAAAATATAATTAAATTAACGATAAATTAATTTTTTTTACCGCTTACGTGGCGAATATAGGCATTTGCATAGATTAACTGAGACTATAATTATGTCGGGTTCTCTAAGCTAAAATTATGGCTGTTTTCATCATAGGAAAATACCTCGGCATAACGCGACCAGCTGATGATGGCACGCAGCGTCTGCTCAGCGGAATCTTCGCGCATGTAATCTTCCAGCTCGGCTTTGAAGCGCTCGAACGGCGCCGCATGGTTCGGCCGATCATCGAGTACTCGCCGCACATGCGCCGCCAACGGCACATACGCTAAGAGATGTGTAGCGAACAGGCGCTTGCGCTCGTCCACCGCCAGTTGCGTAAACCGTATGCCGGGATCTTTCAGCGCGATATCGCCTTCGGCAACATCGGCAAAACGCAATAGCTGCAATACTTCGGCGATGGGGAAAATGTCGTCGACTTCCATCTTCAGCGTCTCGGCCAGATGCGGCAGGTCGGCCTTACCCTGATACGGAGCGGCTGCCAACGTTTCCATAAAACCAGACAGCAAGTTGGTCGATACGCGCGGCAGCTCCATGCTGAGTCCCACGCCCGGCATGGATTCCTTGATGCCGGATTTGGCCGTGATGCTTCCTGTCATCCGCGTGTAGATGTCGTCAACGACGGCACGGAAACGCAGATCGTGCCGCGTGCGCGGATGCGCCAGCGGCACTTTTATCTCCGCCACCACCTGCCCCGGATTAGAGGAGAACAGCAGCACGCGATCGCACATCAGCACCGCTTCTTCAATGCTGTGCGTTACCATCAGTGCTGATTTAATCGGCAATTTCCTGTCCGACCACAGATCAAGAAAGTCAGTACGCAATGTTTCGGCGGTCAGCACGTCGAGCGATGAAAACGGCTCGTCCATCAAGAGAATGGTCGGATGCACGACGATGGCGCGCGCGAACCCCACGCGCTGGCACATGCCACCCGACAACTCGCGCGGATAGGCGGATTCAAAACCGTCGAGGCCGATCAAATCGATGGCTTTCAGCGCGCGCGTGCGGATTTCTTCTTTCGCCAGTCCCAGCGCTTCCAATCCCGCCTGCACATTTTCAAGCACGGTCAGCCACGGAAAAAGCGCGAAATTCTGGAACACCATGGCGATGCCTTCCGCCGGCGCGTGCAACGCCTTATCGAGATAGATGACGTTGCCGTTATTGGGCGGAATCAACCCGGCGATGATGCGAAGCAGCGTCGACTTGCCGCAACCGGAACGCCCAAGCAGCCCTACGATCTCGCCTTCCTGCAACGACAGGTTGACGTCTTCGAGCACCTTGATTTCCTTGCCAGAAATATTGGGGAAAGACTGCCCGACATGCTGCACATCTAAAATAGCCGTCATGATAATTCCATCAGCTTAAACGTAAGCGCTGCTCGGCATACCGGTACAGCCGGTGCCACAGCAGGCGGTTATATAAAATCACATATAATGCCATCACCGCAACCCCCAAGACGATGCGCGGATAATCGCCGGCGGTGGTCGCCTGCGCGATATAAGAGCCAAGGCCTTTGGCCTTGAGCGTCGTATCGCCCCAATGGATGAATTCAGCAACGATGCTGGCGTTCCACGCACCGCCGGACGCCGCCACGGCGCCGGTGACGTAATACGGCAATATGCCGGGCAGCATGACTTTGCGCCACCACTGCCAACCGCGGATATGGAAATTCGTTGCCGCCAATTGCAGTTCACGCGGAAAGGTCATAGCGCCGGCAATGACGTTGAACAGGATGAACCACTGCGTGCCGAGGATCATCAGCGGGCTGAGCCAGATGTCCGGCATCAGATCCCAGCGCACAATGGCGATCACCGCCACCGGAAAAAATAAATTGGCCGGAAACGCCGCCAGAAACTGCGCCAGCGGCTGTATCGCCGCCGCTACACGCGGTCGCAGGCCGATCCAGACACCGATCGGAATCCATAGCAGTGACGCCAGCGCAATCAATATAATGACGCGCAGCATGGTCAGCATTCCCAACCCCAATGCTTCGTAAATATCGCTGAGCACAAGCGTGCTGGTAATGTAGTGCGATATGCGCCAGCCGCCCCACGCCAGCGTTACCGCCACCAGCAGCCACCAGGCGATATCCACCGCCAGAGTCAGGCGACGCCCCGGCAACGGCATAGATACATGCATTTTAGGCAATGATATTTCCACCGCACGCTGCCAGAGGTAGCCGACGGGCATGAGCAGCATCCTAAGCGCCCGCGTGCGACTGAACAGCCGTAGCACCCAGGAACGCATGGCAATCCGGTTGTCGATGCCGGAACTGAAACGGAATTTGTCCGACCACACCACCAATGGCCGGAATAATAACTGATCGTAGGCCAGAATGACGAGAAACATCGTGAGGATGGCATAAAAAATCGCCGAGGTATCTTTTTGCGTGATCGCCACCGCCATGTAGGAGCCGATGCCGGGCAGCGTGAATGTGGTATCGCCGACGGTGATCGCTTCTGAAGCAACGACGAAAAACCAGCCGCCGGACATCGAGATCATCATGTTCCATACCAGACCGGGCGCCGCGAACGGCACGTCGAGCTTCCAGAAACGCTGCCAGGAAGAAAGGCGCAGGCTGCGGCTGACTTCCTCGAGATCGCGCGGCACGGTACGCAGTGACTGATAAAAACTGAAGGTCATGTTCCAGGCCTGGCTGGTGAAGATGGCGAAAATCGCGGCGCATTCCGCTCCCAGAATATTGCCGGGAAAAAGCCGCATGAAAAAGGCGACGGTGAAAGAAATGAACCCCAGCACCGGCACCGATTGCAGGATATCCAGTATCGGAATCATGATGGTTTCAGCCCGGCGGCTTTTGGCAGCCAGCGTTGCATAGATAAACGTGAACAACAGCGACAAGCCGATGGCGGCGAACATGCGCAATACCGTGCGCAGCGCGTAATGCGGGAGATTGGAGGGATCGAGCGAAATCGGCGCTTCCTGCAAGACCATAATCGGCGCATGCATCTGGTGCGCGCCCTCGCCCAACATCGCCAGCACAGCGAAAATCAATATGAACGCGATCGCATCCCAACGGTTGGGCTGGACATAGAGCGGGATATTGAAATATTTGACGTGCATGGCTCGCCTTGTAGGCGTGCCGCTTGATTTGTCAAGGAAAAATGGCCTTTTAGCGGCGTTATGCCGAAGACTCTTATTGCGATTCTATTTTACTTTATATTCAACTTGTAAGAGAATGTTATGGTATGCCTGCAAACACACATACGCAATTATTACTGGTAGAAGACAGTCCGGCCGATGCCGATCTGATAAAAGATCTTTTTGCCGAACGTGACAAAAGCGTCGAGGTCACGCACGTCGTCGACGGATACGAAGCGCTGGATTATGTGTTCAAGCGCAACCAGTTCAAGAATAGTGCCATCCGCCCCGATATCATCATGCTCGATCTGGGCATGCCACGCATCAGCGGCTATGAAGTGCTCAGAACCATCAAAAAAGACGCCTCGACCGCCGCCATTCCGGTGATTATCTTCACCACCTCCTGTAATCCCCTCGACCGCAGCCAGTGCCACGAACTCGGCGCCGACGTGTTCCTCACCAAGCCATTCAACCTCAAGGGATACGAGGCCATGGTTGAACGCCTGTCCAACCAGTTGCTCCCATTACTGACGGCATGATAATCAATTGAATATGCTGTATATTGTTAATTATTCAATTGTCACTGAATCTTAACAGAACTTACCTTCCGGCGACGCTATAATGGGAAGGTATTATTGTTAGGATACACGCCATGACTGCCTTCGGCCTACGACCGAAAAACACGCCACTTCCTCCGCACGTTGCCGCCGCCTGCATCGAGGCGGGACAACCGGCGGCGGACATTTTCGCGCATCTGGACTTAAGGCAATGCCAGTTCCGCGAGGCGTTCGATACTGCCGGCTACAAAGGCCCCGCCATCCCGATGGAAGGCTTCGGACGCCTCGCCAAAGGCCATCTGGCCTTTACGCCGGAAAAAGTGGCTGAATATAAAGCCGCAGGGATTCCTTATATATCTATTATACCCGATGAACATTCCCCATTTCTTCAAAAAGGAAAACATAAGCCATATACGGATGTGATGATTTTTGGAAAAATAGAAAGCGGATATTCAATGAATTTCTTTTCTCCCGATCATTTTTCCGTATTTATCGGGGCGGCGAATATGGCCTGGCTGAGAAATTTGTCCATGACCGCGCATTATGCGGCGCCTGCTTCCGGCGAACGGAACTACGTTACTATAAACGGCATAAATCTTTATGAAGGTGACATCGTGAGCGTTGATGGGCGCGGTGAGGCGCTTTACCCCTGCGACATGCCCATCAAGTCGGTACAAGATGCCGTTCTTTCCCTTGATGCGGCGGCAAAAGAGAAAGCGCTGCCTGCTTTTCGCGTGCTTGCCAATGCGAAGGATTTCATGTCGGTCAACGACGCCGCGCTTTCCACCTCGGACGGTATCGGTCTCCTTAGGACGGAAGAGATGGTCAACGACAGCCTGGTATTTATAGGCAATAATTTTGTAGAACCAACTACCGAGGAGGTAGCTCAGGAAGTAACGAGATGTAATCTAGACAATACAATCTATTCGAAACCGCAATTATATGCGGCGATAGATTGCCTTTTTGATACGGGAAAAAAATCCGACGCACTTAAAAAAACCTTTAAAGACAGAATATGCGCAGGGATTTTTTCAGAGCTGCAGCGGTCTTTCTTTATTGCAAATAGCGAACGGAAAGCGCCGCATCAAACGTATCCTGTAACCTATCGCCTGACTGATCTGGAAGCCTCTCAATTGGAATTGGGAGGCACGAAATTTATTACCCCAGCTAATAAAAAGCAATTTTTTGCCTTGCAGGCTGCTGCGGCGTTTCAGGCTTTTTCTGAAGATGGGGCGTCCGGGATCATAAGCATGCTCGTCCCCTCCGCGCGCAGCGCCGAGGAACTGGCGGAGATAAAGGAAGAGGTCGATAAGGCGGCGAAGCAATATGGCTTTATCGATGGCGACGGCAAGCGGCTTTATAGGTTCGGCGCCATGATGGAAACCAGGGATGCGGTAGAGCCGAAAACGGCGGCCGGCATCGCCAAATTATGCGATTTCGTCAGCTTCGGTACCAACGACCTCACCAAGGAAATCACCGGCCTGGAACGCAACGACCTTGACCCCGAGGTAAAAGCGCGCGGCAGGGAGTGGATGCAGCACCACCGCTGCGCGCATTTGGGCGCCACGCCTTTCGACGCGCTGGTGCCGCCCGTCACGCACGCCATGGAGGCTGCCGTGCGCGCGATGCGGCTGGCGAACCCGAAACTGGAGATCGGCTGCTGCGGCAGGCAGGTCGCTTCCAATCCCGCCGCCATCGAATCCTGCATGAAGATGGGGCTGGATAATATTTCCGTCCCGCCGCAGGACGTCCCCGCTTCCCGCATCATGGCCGCGCATTTCCTCGCCAAACAGCGGCTGGCGGCGGCGAGCAGGTAAATCCGTCCGCCGTCGATTTCCACTGGAATTTCCATCCGGCCTTTGCTATACAAGCGCCTCTTCCTTGGTATTCCGCGGTAGCTCAGCGGTAGAGCAATCGGCTGTTAACCGATCGGTCGTTGGTTCGATCCCAACCCGCGGAGCCACTTAGATTTCATTAGCGAACAAAGTGAGCTTGAGAAAGCTGCTGTCTTACCACCAACGACTGGGGACATCTTCCTGAGCCGGCGGGGAGCTCCATGGCAACGCCGAGTTCGGGACGTTCTGCTGGACGGGTACTGAGCCGGAAAGAGCTGCACTCCTGGGATAATCCACGCCCTCCAGCACAAAACAAGGTTGGTTCTTCACAAACAACATTTTGCAGATTTTTTCGGCTGCAGCTTTGGTCGCGATCGGGCCGGCGTGAAGGCGATTCACAATCGTGTGATCCGGTCGAACGACAATGACGGGATATACCTGCAATTGCGCCAGCGCTTCCTTATGATCCCGCACCAGACGCTGCCACTTGTTCAGCGCCTCTTCCTGACTGGCTTCGTCACTTAATTCGATATAATAGCCTGCATCGGCCAAAGCCGGAAAGACGATAAATAAAAGCGTAATGAATATAGCGGCGTTTTTCATACGATTCCTCTTTCTTAGATGCTTGACCTCAAAGCCTTACTACCCCTAGAATGCGCCTTTCCCGTGATACGGCTGGGTAGCAAAGTGGTACTGCAGGGGACTGCAAATCCCCCATACGTCGGTTCGATTCCGACCCCGGCCTCCACCCTACGCCTTCGGCTTCGGGTGGCTTACGCCACACGAAGGCGACCTTAGGCGTAGGAGTGTCCGCCGAAGCTTTAGCATAGGCGGACTAGTCCGGTATTTTTCCATATAAATCATATTCGCTAGCCGATTCGATGGCGACGTTGACGATGTGGCCAGGCAGCAGGCGTTTTTCCGTGGTGATATGCACGATGCCGTCGATGTCCGGCGCATCGCCCTGGCTGCGGCCGATGATACCGTCGGAACCGACCTCATCTATCAGCACCGGGATGGTTTTTCCGATTTTGCGCTTGAGGCGCGCCTCGCTGATTTTCTGCTGCGCGGCCATGAAGCGGTGCCAGCGCTCTTCGATGATTTCTTTCGGCACGTGATTGGGGAGCGCGCGCGAATCGGCATCGGCGACGTTCTCGTAGCGGAAGCAACCGGCGCGGTCTATCTGCGCTTCTTCGAGCCACTCCAGCAAAAACTCGAAATCCTCATCTGTCTCGCCGGGGAAACCGACGATGAAGGTCGAACGCAGCGTCAGATCGGGGCACTCTTTGCGCCAGGACTTGATGCGATCCAGCACTTTTTCCTGATTGGCGGGACGCTTCATGGATTTAAGCACCTTGGGGCTGGCGTGTTGAAAAGGGATATCGAGATACGGCAAAATTTTTCCTTGCGCCATCAGCGCGATAACATCGTCGACATGCGGATAGGGATAGACGTAATGCAACCGCACCCATGCACCCAACTCGCCAAGCGCCGTGCATAGATCGAGGAATTTTGCCTTGACCTCCCTGCCCCGCCATTGGCTTGCGGCGTATTTGACGTCGATGCCGTAGGCGCTGGTGTCCTGCGAAATGACCAACAATTCTTTTACGCCGGATTGCACCAGCCGTTCGGCCTCACCTAAAATATCGGCGGCGGGACGGCTCACTAAATCGCCGCGCAATTTAGGAATGATGCAGAACGAGCAGCGGTTGTTGCAGCCTTCGGAGATTTTTAAATACGCATAGTGCCGGGGGGTAAGCCGTATACCCTGCGGAGGTATGAGATCGAGATGCGGGTCGTGGCGTGGCGGCAGCGCCTTATGCACGGCGGAAATCACCGATTCGTATTGCTGCGGACCGGTGACGGCCAGCACCTTCGGGTATTTATCGGTGATGACTTCCGGCCTGGCGCCCAGACAGCCGGTGACGATCACCTTGCCGTTCTCGCTCAGCGCCTCGCCGATGGCGGCCAGTGACTCGTCGCGCGCGCTGTCTAAAAAACCGCAGGTGTTGACCACCACTACGTCGGCGCCCTCGTAGCCGGGCGAAAATTCATAGCCCTCGGCACGCAACTGCGTCAATATACGCTCGGAATCGACCAGCGCCTTGGCGCAGCCAAGACTGACGAAACCAACCTTGGGTGCAGGTAATTCACGTTTTTGCATAGGCCGTCCTTATATCTCCCCTTGCAGAATAGTGCAAATTATAACAAAATCCGGGCTTCCTGGAGGAAAACGCATGCGAACCATTATCGAGCCTTTTCGAATCAAAATGACGGAAGCGGTGCCAATCACAACGGCAGAACACCGCAAAAAGAGGTTAAAAGAGGCCAATTATAACGTTTTCCTGCTCAATGCCGAGGATATCACCATCGATTTATTAACCGACAGCGGTACCGGCGCCATGTCGGCCGAACAGTGGGCGGCGCTGATGATGGGCGACGAGAGCTACGCCGGCAGCCGCTCGTGGCATCGATTCGAGGCGACCGTCCGCGAAATAACCGGGCTCAAGCATATTTTCCCGACGCATCAGGGACGCGCCGCCGAGCGCATCCTCGCCTGCACGAGGCTGAAATCCGGCCACATCGTGCCCAGCAATTCGCATTTCGACACCACGCGCGCCAATATCGAATATACCGGCGCCGAAGCTATCGACCTGCCTTGCACCGCCGCTAAAGATCTTTATTCCGACGCGCCGTTCAAAGGCAACATGGACGTGGAAAAACTTGAACAACTGCTCAAGATCAAAGCCAAGCGCATTCCCTTCGGCATGATTACGATAACCAACAACACCGGCGGCGGCCAGCCGGTATCAATGGCCAACATCCGCGCCGTGAAGCAGATGTTAAAAAAACACGGCATACCGCTCATCATCGATTGCTGCCGCTTCGCAGAGAACGCCTATTTCATCAAAGAATGCGAGCCCGGCTATAAAAACAAAACCCTGACGCAAATCGCGCAGGAAATATTTTCCTACGCCGACGGCGCCACTATGAGCGCCAAGAAAGACGGGCTGGCCAATATCGGCGGCTTCTTCGCCTGCAATAACGACGCCTGGGCGGAGGATTTCCGCAACCTGCTTATCCTAACCGAGGGCTTCCCCACCTACGGCGGCCTGGCCGGACGCGACCTCGAAGTCATCGCCGTCGGCCTCAAGGAAGCGCTCGAATACGAATATCAAAATTATCGCCATGCTACGGTGCAATATATGGCCAGCCGCCTTATCGAACGAAAAATCCCCATCGTGCGGCCAGCAGGCGGCCACGCCGTGTTCATCGACGCCAGCACGTTCTGCCCGCACCTGTCGCCGTCGGATTTTCCCGGCATCGGCCTCATCAACGCGCTCTATCTCGAAGGCGGCATCCGCGCCGTCGAACTGGGCAGCGTCATGTTCGGGCGCATAAAAGGCGGCAAAGAGATCGCCGCGCCGCGCGAACTGGTGCGGCTGGCGTTCCCGCGCCGCGTTTATACGCAAAGCCATTTCGATTATGTGATCGAAGTGCTGGAGGGCGTATGGAAAAGCCGCTATGCAATTCCTGCATACCTCCTATCGAAACAAGCGCCGTTCCTGCGCCATTTCACGGCACAGTTCGTACCGGGAAAAACGGCTAAATCCGCCGCTGTGCGAACCGCTTAGGCGATAAAATCGCCCTATACCCCCAGTGGGTATCCAAGTGATTTCTCTGGATATTTTGGAATATCCCTGCTTGACACACCGCGATATCTTTCTATATGTAGGCGCGCCTGATGCCGAATTTTTTTAGGAGAGTATTTCTGAAACTGTCCTTTTACAGAAATCGCCTGATACAGATCCCGGCCCATCATACCGGTGGGGGGTATATGACTTAATTCCCTAATAGCGAAACGAGATGGCCGGCCTCTTGCGGGGCTTGTCACAGTCCGTCAACCCTATAAAAAGGAATTTCCTATGCTTACCGTCACCGCCAGAAAATTATTCCCCGCCATCGTTTTCGCCGCCACGACCTCCCTGGTATCCATTCACGCCGCCGAAGCGCGCGAGCAGATCCGCGTTGTCGGGTCATCCACCGTGTTCCCCTTCACTACCACCGCCGCCGAGCAGTTCGGTCAGGGCGGAAAATTCAAGACGCCGATCGTCGAATCCACCGGCACCGGCGGCGGTTTCAAACTGTTCTGCGAAGGCGTCGGCGCCGACACGCCTGACATCAACGACGCCTCGCGCCCGATGACCGACAGCGAAAAAGAAAGCTGCAAAAGCCACGGCATTGCCGGCGTCACCGAATTGGCGATCGGCTATGACGGCATCGTCGTTGCCGCCAGCAAATCCTCCGCGCCCCTTAACCTGAGTCGCATGGACCTGTTCATGGCGCTCGGCAAACAAGTGCCCAAAGGCGGCGCACTGGTCGATAACCCGAATAAGACATGGAAGGACGTCAACCCGGCACTGCCAAACGCAGCGATAGAAGTCTATGGTCCGCCGCCCACTTCCGGCACGCGCGATGCGTTTGTCGAATTAGGCATGGAATCGGTATGCAAAGACCTGCCGGAATTCAAGGCCGCCTATGCCGATGAGAAGGAACGCGGCAAAGCCTGCAAGACCATGCGCGAAGACGGGAAATTCATCGACGCCGGGGAAGATGACAACGTCATCGTCCAGAAGCTCAAAAGCAACCCCGCAGCGCTGGGTATTTTCGGCTATAGTTATATGGAAGAAAACAAAGGCAGCATTCAGGCCATGAAGATAGATGGGCTGGAGGCAACTTTAGCCAATATCACCAGCGGTAAATACAAACTCTCGCGCACGCTATTCATCTACGTCAAGAACGACCATCTGGGAAAAATTCCCGGTCTGGCCGAGTTCGCGCGCGAGATGACCAGCGAAGCCGCCATGGGAGCCAACGGCTACATGGTGGCCAAAGGCCTTGTTCCTTTGCACAAGGCGGAAGCGGATAAATCACGTGCCGCTGCGGCCGCATTGAAATAAATGACTTCGATCTGCGGCCGGGATCCTCCGGCCGCAGATATACCTCCCCTCACTATGGAGTAGTTATGAAAAAAGCGTTGATGATGAGTGTAGCACTCTCCGTATTTGTTATTACGAATCCGGCGCTGGCGATGGACGAAGCCGCCGTCATGCAGCAACTGAAATCCATGCAGGAGCAGATGAACAAATTGCAGGGGCAGATCGGCTCGCTGAAACAGGAACTGGCGGAAGCCAAAGGCCAGGCCGCCGCGGCGCAAAAAACCGCCAAGGAAGCTAAAACGGCGAAAGTCGAAAAAACGCCGCCGCTCCCTCCGGCCAACGACGTCAAAATCACCATGTCGCCGGCGCCGAAATTCGAGACGGCCGACGGCGAATACAGCTTCAGGGTCGGCGGCTTCGCGCAGGTTGACGCCGGGCTGTTCAAGGACGACACCAGAGATTACCCCGACGGCACGACGATACGCCGCGCCCGCCTCAACGCCTCGGGCACGATGGCCAAATATTTCAATTACAAGCTCGAAACCGATTTCGCCGCCTCCGCCACCAGCAACACCGGCACCATGACCGACGTCTATGTGGAATATACGGGGTTCAAGCCGACGACGCTGATGGTCGGCCAATTCAAGGAGCCGTTCGGCCTTGAGACGCTGACCAGCGACCTGTTCACCAGCTTCGTCGAACGCGCCTCCCCCTTCATCTTCTCGCCCGACCGCAACATCGGCGTCGCCCTCAGCAGCTACGGCGAGATCGCTCCGATCGGCAACTGGAGCGCGTCCATCGGCGGCTTCGGCAGCGGCGCCGGCACCAACAGCACCAACGACGAGGCGCACGACCTGACCGGCCGCTTGGTCTGGGCGCCCATCGCCGACAAGACCAAAGTGCTGCATTTCGGCATCGCCGGAAGCTATCGCATACCCGACAGCGCCACCGACGCGATGACCTTCTCTTCACGGCCGGAAACGCAGCTGTCCAATACGCTGCTGGCGGTCAATACCGGATCGATCACCGGCATAAACACCGTCAAGCTGACCGGCCTGGAAGCCGCCGCCGTGTGGGGCCCGGCATCGGTGCAGGGCGAATACGTCCGCGCCGACGTCAACCGCCGCGCCGGGATGACTGATCCGTCGTTCCGCGGCTACTACGCCGAGGCGTCATATTTCCTGACCGGAGAAAGCCGCAACTACGTCGCCTCCTCAGGCAAGTTCGACCGCGTCAAGCCGATGTGGCCGCTCAACCCCTCCAAAGGCGAATGGGGCGCATTGCAGGTCATGGCGCGCTACAGCGACCTCGACCTCAACGATGCGGGCGCAGGCATCAACGGCGGTGAGATGAAGAACACCAGCTTCGGCGTTAAATGGTATCCTACCGCCAACGTCGCCGTCATCGCCGATTACATCATGGTCAATACCGATACGACATCGGTCATCGCCAACGACGATCCGCGCATCTGGGCGCTGCGCACCCAATTTGATTTCTAAAACCTAGATTTTCTATTGCCCAACGAGGGAAAGCTCTGTAAAAGTCTTTCCCTCGTTGGGGGATCGTCTAATGGTAGGACAGCGGACTCTGACTCCGCCAATCTAGGTTCGAGCCCTAGTCCCCCAGCCATCCGCATTCGCTTGCAAAGATTGTTATAATCGTTAATAATGGTTGTATCAGTCAACTAACATACTCCGCCAGCATGATGAATAACCAAAATAAAAGAGAGCGGCTGATCGAATCCGCCGCCAGCCTGTTCCATCGCAAGGGCCTTGCCACCACCTCACTCGCCGACATCGCCAAGCACGCCGACATTCCCATCGGCAATGTCTATTATTATTTCAAGGCCAAGGAAGAGCTGGCGCTGGCCGTGGTCGAAAAACGCAAGCAACAGTTCGATGCCGCTTATGCCCTGTTGGAAGAAGCCATTGAAGATCCGCGTCAACGACTGGTAGAAGCCGTTAAATCGTTCGGTAATGAACGCGATCAATATGCCAAATATGGCTGCCCCATCGGCCGCATCATCGAAGACGCTGATGTAAGCATCGACAACGTCGCCAAAGCCGCAGCCGAAATATTTTCCGGCTTTGTCAACTGGGCCGAGAGGCAACTCGCACAGCTGGGACACACCGAGGATGCACGGAAATACGCCATCTCGCTGATGAGCGGCATTCAGGGCGCCATCCTTATTTCTAAATCTTTCGGCAACCCGCAGATTCTTTCCGATGAAGTCGAACGGCTGACTGTCTGGCTGCAATCCTTGCCCAATCGCAAGATACAATTGGGCAAAGTGGGACTAAAAGTCGCCGATACGTCCAATGCCGCATGATTTCCGGTATCGCCACCCCATGACGGTAACCTCATGACCGACTATATCGCATTAGCCAGCCAATATTATGAGAAACTTAAAACCGGTGAATGCGATCCTGTCGACGCCGTCATAAAAATACGCTACTTGATCGGCGAGGCTCGCTGCTCACTGGCAGTGTTGGAACCCCAGACTCCGAAAGATAAGACAGAAGAAGTGGAAAACGAAATACGAGCTTTTCTTGAAGAAAAGATCGGAGGAATATCCGCAGATCACAAAAACGCGGGCATCAGGGAAGCCATAGATGCTTATGGAACGCTTACAAGCGGCCATCCGTGCGATATTTCCAATATGATCCGAAGTATACGCATAAATATTAACAACGCAGGAACCACGCTCGCTGCATTAGAGCCTGAAATCCCGGAAGATAGAAAATTAGAAGTTGAGGCCAGAATAGCTAGCTATCTTGAAAGAATAGAAGAGACAGGAAACAATCACCTTGATGAAAACCCTCCGCCATCCTTTACCTGGCGGGAAAAAAGCGGGCGGGCTAAGGCTAAATCTTCGCCGCCCGGCCGAGACGGTCATTAAGCGCCACGCCCAAACCCTCCTTGGGTATCGGCATCACGGCGATGCTCTTCGCATCGCTGCTATCCAATAACCGCAACATGCGAAATAAATTCGCCGCCGCTTCGCGCAAGTCGCCGGCGGGGCTTAGGTTTTGGACTATTTGCGCTCCCGGTATCTCCGCACCGAAAGCCAATAACGCCTCGCCGGGTTTAATATCGGTTGCATCCAGCCTGAGCGGTTTCGATGGTGCGTAATGGCGATCCATCATGCCGGGGGATTTAATAGAAGATTCTTTTCCAGCAAGCGTAATAGTGCCGATTATTTTTTCTATTTGTTCTTTAGTGATCGACCCCGGCCTTAAAATGACGGGCGTACCTTCGCTCACGTCCACTACCGTCGACTCAATGCCGACTTCGCAGGCGCCACCGTCTATTATATAGAGCGCATCGCCGAATTCTGCCCGCACGTGCGCCGCCTCGGTCGGGCTGATGCGGCCGGATTTGTTGGCGCTGGGCGCGGCGATGGGAAACCCGGCTTCTTTCAGCAACGCCTGCGCCACAGGATGCGCGGGCACGCGGACGGCGACGGTGTCCAATCCGGCGCTAACCAATAACGATAACGCGCAATCCTTGCGGCGCGGCAATACCAGCGTCAGCGCCCCCGGCCAGAAATTTTTTGCCAATTGCTGCGCTTCGTCATTAAAAATTGCGTAGCGTTTTGCCTCTTCGAGCGACGGCACATGCACGATCAGTGGATTGAAATTCGGGCGGCCTTTGGTTTCGTAAATCAATGCCACCGCATGGTCGGAAAGCGCATTCCCGCCAAGCCCGTACACGGTTTCCGTCGGGAACGCGGCCAGCTTCTCCCGCTGCAATAACCCCGCCGCTTCCACGATATGGTGGCGATCTTTCATTTCACTACTAAATCTAGTTGTAGGCATCACAATTTTCGTTTATGTGTTTTTAAAATCGTTTCAATCAACGGGAGAGAGTATGGCAAAAGTCATCACGATAGCACAGCAAAAAGGTGGCGCCGGAAAAACAACCGTCGCAGCGCATCTGGCAGTGGCGCTCAGCCAACGCGGCAACCGCGTCGCCGTGGTCGATATCGACCCGCAGGGAAGCCTCACCGTTTGGCATGGCTTGCGCGAAAAACGCTTCGGCGAAGGCTATACCGGCCTTACCTTCAGCACCGTTTCCGGCTGGCGTGTCGGAAGCGAAATCTCGCGCCTGCGCAAAGAACACGATTACATTATCGTCGACAGCCCGCCGCATACCGAGACCGAAGCCCGCACAGCGATCCGATCCGCCGACTTCATCGTCATCCCGGTGCAGCCCAGCCCGACCGATCTCTGGGCAACCAAAGCCACGTATGTGCTGGCCAAAGCCGAAAAAATCCCCGTGCGCGTGCTCTTGAACCGCGTGCCGGCCAACTCGCGCCTGGCGCAGATGATCGCGCCCGAACTGCCGGAACTGTTGGAAACGACGCTTGGCAGCCGCGTGCTGTTCGCCATGTCGCTGATGGAAGGCCGCACCGCAACGGAAGTTGATCCTTCCAGCCCCGCCGCGCAGGAAGTTAAATCTCTGGTCAAGGAAGTGCTCGGTTTATTCAAGAAAGCGGAAAATCCCAGCGAAGAAAAAACTACCACCAGTAAAAAAGTGCTGGAGCTGGTTTAATTATTCCTCTCTCCCGGCGCGTAGGCTTCAATTGAAAATGCGTGCAGGCCACCGGTGAATTCTTCGGTGAGCAGCGCGTAAATGGCCTGGTGGCGCTTGACTTTGCTCATGCCAGTAAAATAAGCGGTTTCGATGGTGAGTTGGTAATGGGTTTCGGTGCCGTCCGAACCTTCGATGTGCTCGGCATGGCGCGACGATTCGTCCACCAGTTTAAAATAACCGGGCTCGAATTTCTGCTTCAAAGCGGCCGTGATGCGTTCTGTGCGGTTCATATTCATTATGGATATGATATAATGCAGCCTTATGCCAAAGAAAAAACAAAAAGCCAACGACACCGCAGATGCATCCCACGATTGCCAGGCGCCTGGGTGCATAGAGCCTGGCGCCTATAAAGCGCCAAAATCCAGAATGTCGCTGCACGAATACCAATGGTACTGCCTCGACCATATCCGCGCCTATAACCAGCAATGGGACTATTTTTCCGGCATGAACCGCGACCAGATCGAGCATTTCATGCGCGACGCCTTAACCGGCCACCGCCCGACCTGGAACCGCGAAAGCCAGGTGCACCAGCATTACGACCGTCTGCAGGACGCCATCGACGCCTTCATGCGCCAGAGCGCCAAGGCCAGAACCGCCTCGCCCGCACAGCTCAGCGCCAAGCTGCGCGAAGCGCTGGCGGTGATGGATATGGAGTATCCCTACACTCCGGCAGGGCTCAAAACCCGTTACCGCACTCTGGTCAAAAAATTCCACCCTGACGCCAATAAGGGCGACCGCGCGGCGGAAGAAACGTTCAAGGAAATCACGGTCGCCTATCTGCTGTTGACCCAGCACATCAACCATCAATGAAAGAATTGCACCGGCCGAAGATTGTTGTATGATAAGAGCTGCTTGTGCAACCTGCATCCGGGAGTTTTTTATGAATCGCCGCCTGTTGTTCGTTATCTTATGCGCTGTAGTTGCCGTCGGCTCTTTCTGGTCCCTTTTAGAGGATACCAACGCCGCACGCCCGGCTAAACCCCGCGCTCCCGCGAAAGCGATCGACCCGAAATTCGCCGCCGCCATCGTCGCCGTGGGAACGACATTCACTGCCGATAACCTCAAGCTCTCCTGCCATTATTATTTCAGCTACGATGCCGCACAGGAAAAGAAATGCATCGGCGACAACCAAAAGAAAATCGGCACGGAAATGAACCGCAGGGAACAAGGCGCCGCCGCGCAAGCTAAGATGGGAAATGTCAGGAAATCCAGAGGCGCTAAACCGGCTGCGGTGGCTCCAACACCGGCCCCCGCCCCGACACCAGCTCCGGCGCAAAAAGCAAGATAATGGATATCGAACTCCCGGAAAAAATGGTATCGGCCGATAAGCTGTTCGGCATCAAAACCGGTTTTCAGGTTCCCACGTTTCTTAAAAAGAACGAACACGTCCCCGAAACCGATCCCGATTACCATTTCATCCCAGAAGTCACCAAGGCGATCGTGGCCGGATTCGCCCATAACCGGCGCGTGCTGGTGCAGGGCTACCACGGCACCGGAAAATCAACGCATATCGAGCAGGTGGCGGCGCGGCTCAACTGGCCGTGCGTGCGCATCAACCTCGACAGTCACATCAGCCGCACCGACCTCATCGGCCGCGACACCATCGCGCTTGAAGAAGGCAAGCAGGTGACGCAGTTCAAGGAAGGCATCCTGCCGTGGGCAATATCGCGGCCGGTGGCGCTGGTATTCGACGAATACGACGCGGCGAGGCCGGATGTGATGTTCGTCATCCAGCGCGTGCTTGAGGCGCAGGGGAAATTCACCTTGCTCGACCAGTCGAAGATATTGACGCCGCATCCGCATTTTCGCCTGTTCGCCACTGCCAATACCGTTGGCCTCGGCGATACCACCGGCATGTATCACGGCACGCAGCCGATCAATCAGGGGCAGATGGACCGCTGGAATATCGTCACCACGCTCAACTATCTTTCGGAAGACGATGAAATGCGCGTCGTACTGCCCAAGGTCAAGGAATGGGGCGCCAAGCATAAAGATGATCTCAAAGCGATGATCGCCATGGCCAATCTCACGCGCGAAGGCATGATCCAGGGTGATGTATCGACGGTGATGTCGCCGCGCACGGTGATCCACTGGGCGGAAAATGCGCAGATTTTCGGCGATGTCGATTTGGCGTTCCGCTATACATTCTTCAATAAATGCGATAGCAGCGAGCGCGCCACAGTCGCTGAATATTACCAGCGCTGCTTTAACAAAAACCTGCTGGAAAGCGATTGAGCTCGGCACCGGCTATTTCTAAAGACGCTATTGCCGCCGCCACCCGCGCGCTGGCCAGAAAAAAACTAACCGTTGCCTTCGGCTCCGGCCAATCGGCGGATATCCTGCTGCCATCGCCGCCGGATCCGCCATCGCTGGGAGCGCGCGACAATTTGCGCGGCGAGGCCGATCGCGGCGCGCTGATCGCCCGTCACCATAATCCGAAATTGCATCGCAAGCTGCGCCCTGCCTCCACCGGAAACTGGTTCGACCTCTTGGAAGCCATCCGCGTCGAGACGCTGGGCGGGCGCGATATGGAAGGCGTGAAATATAATCTCGCGCGGCGGTTTGAACACGCTTATGCGGAAAAACAACCGGAGCCAAACGCCCTGCCATTCTCCACGCTGCTGGAACTCTATGTAAGGCAGCATTTGCAGCAGATTTCCCTGCCGGATCCGCTTAAGAACGCCCTCGGCAAACAGAAAATTCTTGAAGGCGTGCTGCCGCTGATTACCAAAATGCGGGAGCAGATTTCCGACCAGAAACAATTCGCCATATTGGCAATGCAGCTTATCAACACGTTGGCGCAAGAGGCGGCGCCGCTGGAACGCAATCAGGAATCCGGAAAACAAAATGACACGGATAAGCAGCCTGACACGCCGCGCGAGAACAGCACGGAAGAAAAATCGCCGCTATCGATCGCAGGCGACATAAGCGAGCCGATGCTGACCGCGAGACTCCATTCGTCATCCGAAAAAAACGGCGGCGAGGAAGAAGCGGCGGCGCACGGCAAAGGCGATGCCTCCTACCCGTTCAATAGCAACGAACAGCCGGCAGCCGGCTGGAGCTATCATAGCTATAGCCAGCGTTACGACAACGTTGTCATGGCACAGACGCTGGCAACGCCCGCCGAGCTGGATTACCTGCGCCGCCAACTGGACCAGAAACTGGTGCAGTTTCAGGGACTCTCCTCCACGCTCGCCGGCCGCCTGCAACGGCTGTTGCTGGCCCGGCAGGCGCGGAAATGGGCTTATGACCAGGAGGAAGGCCTGCTCGACCACCGCAAGCTGGCGCGCATCATCGCTTACCCCGGCGAGGAATATATCTACAAGCGCGAGCTGGATACCGATTTCCGCGATACGGTGGTGACGCTCTTAATCGATAATTCCGGCTCGATGCGCGGCCGACCGATCACCATCGCCGCCATGTGCGCCGATATCATCAGCCGCACGCTGGAACGCTGCGGCGTCAAATGCGAAATCCTCGGCTTCACCACCAAGGAATGGAAAGGCGGCCACAGCTATAAGCAATGGTTGAAAGACAACCGCCCCAAAAATCCCGGACGCCTGAACGACCTGCTACACATTATCTACAAACCGGCCGATGCCGGCTGGCGCACGGCGCGCAAGAATCTGGGGCTGATGCTGAAGGATGGGTTACTCAAGGAAAATATCGATGGCGAGGCCATAGCCTGGGCGTGCGAACGGCTGATGAAACGGCCGGAGCAACGGCGGATATTAATGGTGATTTCCGACGGCGCGCCGGTTGACGACAGCACCTTATCCGCCAACGGCGGCAATTATCTGGACAGGCATTTGCGCGAGGTAATCGCTAACGTCGAGAGCCATATGCCGATTGAACTGTTGGCCATCGGCATCGGCCATGATGTCACGCGATATTATAAGCGCGCGGTTTCCATTTCCGATGTGGATAAACTGGGAGAAACAATGACCGAGCAATTGTTGGAATTATTCAGAATAAAAAGTCCTTCTCATGATTCCTGATTCTTTTTTATTGTTTCTATTCGCCTGTCTGGTGATTGAGTTAACGCCGGGTCCCAATATGGCTTACCTGGTAGTACTAAGTTTGACGTTAGGCAAACGTATTGGGCTGATTACTGTTGCCGGCATCGCCACCGGACTCTTATGCATAGGCATATTGGCGGCATTGGGTATCACGGCACTGGTGACCGCATCACCGACAATCTTGACTGTTATTCATGGTAGCGGCGTCATTTATCTGATTTGGCTCGCCTGGCAGAGCTGGTGGGACGATGGAGAATTATCGCCAGAGCATACAGACGACAAGAGCCATATGCGCTATTTCCGGCGCGGGTTTATAGTGAATATCTTAAATCCAAAAGCATTTTTATTTTACGTTACCGTGCTGCCGGAATTCATTCAGTCCACAGAACATGTCGCTTTATCAACGCTGTTATTAACTCTGGTTTCCGTCATCATCGCTACGCTGATTCATAGCCTCATTGTACTCCTTGCCGCCAGAATGCAGGTATTTGTCACTCACTCTTCACAACGCAAAACTATCAGAAGAATCTCGTCGCTGCTGTTGCTATTGCTGGCGATCTGGCTTGCAGCATTATTATGATTAACGCGGCAATAAAGGAGTCCGGCTGGCCGGGCTTCTTGAATTATGCGGCTTTTTTAGCCAGCTTGCGCTTAATTTTGCGCTTGATGCGGATGGCTTCTTCCGTCAGCTTGCTATCGGCATGCTTAAGCAAATAGGCATCCAGACCACCATTGTGCTCGATGGAGCGCAGGGTGGCAACGGTCACGCGCAGCGGAACGCGCATGCCCAACGCATCGCTTAAGAGCGATACACGCTGCAAATTAGGCATGAAACGGACTTTGGTTTTGCGGTTCGAGTGCGACACTTTGTGTCCGAACTGCGATCCCCGACCCGTAATTGCGCAACGCCTTGCCATAACATCTATCCCCTAAATAATAAGAAAGCCCAGCTTTTTAGGCGGTTTGGCCGGTCAAGTCAAGCCTAATTTGAGTACAGAAATAGCGCCAAACACCGCTGCCGGCAGCCTATTTCACTTTATAGATATTATTGATGTAATCCGTCCAGAAACGCTCAAGCTGGGTTAGTGTCTTGTTAAGACCGCCCAGAGCCTCGGCATTCATTTCCTTGGATAACTGGTCGATGTTACGCTGATACAGCTCGTCAATTTTTTTGCACAATTGCAGGCCTTTCTCGGAGAGCTTGATGCGCGTCGAGCGCTTGTCGTGCGGCGCGCGCTCTTGCATCAGATAATTGTTCTCAACCAGTTTCTTGACGTTGTACGAGACGTTGGAACCCAGATAATAACCGCGGTTCGTCAACTCGCCAATGGTAAGCTGCTCGGCACTGATGTTATAGAGTATAAGCGTCTGGATGTTGTTGATATCGTCAATCTTAAGGCGATCAAGCTCGGTCTTGATGACGTCAAGAAAACGACGGTGCAGGCGTTCGATTAACAGAATCGATTCGGTATAAATTTGTTTCAAGGTATCCTCCAAAAATACAACAGTCGACGATGTTACTGTAAAACTTATTTATTAAATTTCTATTTACATCCAGATATTTATTATTCTGCCGTATATCCCGCTTCCGCCGGTGGTAAGGCAGGAAATACCAGCGTTACCAGCGTTCCTTTGCCCTGATCGCTCTCGATATCGATGGTCCCATAATGCAAATCCATCAGTTTTTTGGTCAACGGCAGCCCCAGCCCCGTGCCCTCGTATTTGCGATTGAGGCCGCTGTCTATCTGGCCAAAGCTCTGGAACGCTTTGTCGATATCTGCTCTGGCCATGCCGATGCCGCTATCGCGGATGCTAATGATAAAGTGAGAAACTTCGCCAGCCTCCTCGCGCGTGCGTACGCCGATATGCACTTTACCGCCCTCGCCCGTGAATTTGATGGCGTTGGACATGATATTGAGGAGAATCTGGATAAATCGCAGCCGATCGGCCACCAGCGGCGGCAAAGTTTTCGGAACATCAACCGTAAGAGATACCGCGCCTTTGGCAGCGCGCTCGCCTAAAATAGTGACGCATTTGTTGATGGATTTCCCGACATGCACTTCTTCAAAATTAATTGTCAATTTTCCGGCTTCGGCTTTCGACAAGTCGAGAATATCGTTGATGATGTCGAGCAAGTGCGCGCCGGATTCGTTGATGTCTTTAGAATATTCCAGATATTTCTGATCGCCCAGCGGCCCAAACAATTGGTTCATCAGAATGGAGGAGAAGCCGATAATCGCATTGAGCGGCGTGCGCAATTCATGGCTGATATTGGCCAGAAACTGCGATTTGGCACGGTTAGCGCTTTCAGCGGCATCCTTGGCTTTCTCGATTTCGACGTATTGCGCCTTAAGCCGCGTATCTCTCTCTCCGATCTCGGTTAACATGTTATTGAAGGCGTTGGTCAGAATCACCAGTTCGTTGTTGAACTCTTCCTTCGTATCACCCAGCGATGCGGCACGAATACTGTAATCCTTATGCGCCGTCACCTGCCGCGCGGTATCGGCCAGACTCAAGATGGGCTTCGAAATGGTTTTCTGCAGGCTGATGGCAAGCAAATATGATACGATCAGCGCCGCCAGCGCCACAGACAAGGCGATGGTGGTCTGCTTGCGGATATACTGATCAATTTGTTCCAGCGTCGATTCAAGATAAATATAGCCGATGATATTGCCCTCGTTCTCGATGATCGGTTTCATCATCCGCACCCGGTCTTCGCTGATAACGGTGCGTTCGGTTAAGAATTCTTCCGGGCATTTCTTTATTTCATCTTCCGTATCCAACGGATAGCTGGCTATGGCTTTATCGATAATCCGGCCGGTGATGGCTTCGTGATCATACAAGCAGGCGCGGATGATTATTTTGTATTCGCTGAACACACCCAGCGCTTCGGTCGGTTTTTTATATGCGTCGAAACTAAGAGCCGCTTTGTTGCTGGCACCTACGATTGCCGCTGATTCGCTCAGCCCATGCAGAATGTTATCTCGCATGCCATAGACGCCGATCACCGAAATCGCCAGCGTCGTCAGTACCACCGAAATAAAGCTGATGGCCATGATAATGTACATCAGGCGCTGGCGGATGGAGTAATTTTTAAGCAGTTGCATGGTGCCTGCCCCGCCTACCGGTCCAATACTTTGTAAGCAACTTCCAGCAGCTGCGCATCGATGCGCAATCCGGCCGCTGCCGCGTTTTTTGGACTGATAATCAGCTTCGGCTTATCGTCGATCATGACCATGCCAATCATGCCGCCGCGATCGGCGAAATCATCGATATCGCTTACCGTCAGCACCGACTTGCTCTTGAAATAATCGAGCAGGCTTCTTACTTTGAGCTCTTCGCTCTTTCCGATGAACACGATATGGCAATGACCGGCGGCATTGGCAGGATTTTTTTCCTGAACCAGAGAGAGCGCTAACTTAGAGGTCGAACCTTTTTGGAAAACAGCGCCCGTTTGCAAAAGATCGCTATCACCAATGACGCAGATATCAATTGAAGACCGCTTGCCCAGCGCCCTTTCGCCGGGCCATTCAACAAACTTGGTAAAATTATAAATGTAGGTGGCTTTGTAGAGATATTCTTCGCTGTTATCCTGCGCGTACGGACTGCTGGCGCCCAGGGTCAAAACACCCGCCAAGCAGCCTATAGCTGATAATCTTTGAAGGTAATGTATCACTCGTTAGAACTTCCATGTAACGTTGCCGTAGACGCTGCGTGGGACCTGCGAACTGTTTTGATAGGCGAATCCTGCGAATTCCTGATGCGTATTATCGAAGAGATTCTGCCCGATCACCGACACTTCGAGATTATCCATCGGCTTCCATGCCAGACGCGCATCGAACCTTGTGTATTCCGCAACACCCGAAGCCGTGTTCGAATCGACGGCGGTCAGCTGGTCAACGTAATAGGCCGAAGTCGTGAGTTCAAGATTATGCGGCAGCTGGAACGTGGCGCGCGCATTGAATTGCTGCTGCGGCGATTTTCCGGCAAAATTATACCCCGCCGGATCGGCCTGGTCGAATTTCATCTGCAACAAGGTGTAGCTCGCTGTCAACTCGATCGAAGAATTCGGATTCCATTTGGCCGTCGCCTCGCCGCCCCAGGTATGCGCCGTGCCGATATTCTGCGGCGAAATGGGGATAATAGTATAACCGATGACCGGCTCCGTGTATGGCGTACCCGCCACGCCGATGATCAGGCGGTTATAATCGTTATAAAACACCGAGGCATCGACGGAGATATTTTTTTCCGGCTGCACGCGGTAGCCGATTTCATAGGCGTTCAGCTCTTCCGATTTTGCATTGGAATTACCGACCTGCGCATAAAACACGCCGGCGGCAAACGGCGAGGCGATTTGCTGTAAGCTGCTGGTGCTGCCGATGTTCGGCGTGCGCAGCGCGTGTGACACCGATGCCCATAACGTCTGTTTGTCATCCACCAGCCACGCCAGGCGCGCGCTGGGTTGAAACTCAAAGCCGGTAAAATTGTTGTGCTCGAACTTGGAGCCAACGGTCAGGAACAGATCTTTTGGATTAAGCGTGATTTTATCCTGAATGAATGCACTTAAAAGGTTTTTTGTCTGATCTCGTGGCAGGATTTGAAGATAGGGAATACCAAGAGCAGTGTTTGAATTTCCAATGATATCGCTTTTTACAAACCGGTAACCGGCACCCCAAACCACTTCGTGATTTTCCATCACACTCCATACATGCTGAGCATCGACGTCAAGTGTCTGTATGTTTTGATTGAATACAAAGTTGTTACGTTTTGCATCATCGTAATACATCTGCACTGTAAGATCGGAGTCTTTAGCAAGTTTATTATTCCAGCGCCCAAGGATGTTGGCGCCTGTCGTAACATCCGCGACACTCGTAGCAATAGTGCTAGCGGCAGGTTGTATTAAATTTACAATAAAGTCTTCGCCGGAATGGTACACATCCCCCTGTAAGGTGAAAGACTGATTTTCTGCATTTTTCCAATCCGACCGAAAACCTCCTTGCATTTTGTGCCATGGGTCTTGCGCGCCATTGCTCGTCATATTCTTCAGATCATCGTAATCATCGTACTTGGCATATGCGCGCATATAACCGTTGTCGCCAATTTTAGCGCCATAGCGCGTGGTGGTTCCTGAATTAAGTTGATCGCCAACCGACTGAGAAATATACCCGCCCTGGGTATCTTTAGCGTTTTTGGTGATGATGTTGATAACACCATTAACGGCGTTGGCGCCCCATAATGTTGCGCCCGGGCCACGGATAACCTCGATACGCTCAATGTCTTGCAACGGCGTATCCTGAATATCCCAATACACACCTGAATATACCGGTGTATAGACCGTGCGCCCATCGATCAATACCAATAGCGTATCGGCAAATTGTCCGCTAAATCCGCGTGAGCTGATTGCCCATTGGTGCGCTCCCGATTGCGCGACGTTCAGGCCGGGTACCATGCGCAGCAACTCCGGAATGGTGGTAAGACCGCTGCGACGAATATCATCCTGTGTGATAACATAGATCGCTGCCGCCGCTTCACTGGCTTTTTCCGAGCGCTTGGAGACCGAGGTTACCTGCGCATTGCTCAGCTGTTCCAGGGAAAGATTCAGCAGGTCGCCGGGGTTGATTTCCGCCGCCGATGCCGAAACGGAAGCAATACATGCCCCGATACCTGCCAATGCCGTTGATGTACGCCAATACTGCATAAACAATACCTTTGCTGTTTTACGCTCATGGCAGGATTACCGGTATTTGATTAAAATTGGATTAAATCCGAAAATTATGACTAGTTAAATAGGGGAAGCGCCTTTCCGCTGTTGCCAAAACGGCACATTCATCATGAGTGATGTAAAGGAAATTTTAATTAATCTGGAATTTTTCCGGCCTGTTGGTATACAACTGCACTATGACTAATCCTTACCGCGATATTCTAGAACCGCTACTAAGCGAAGCCGACATCAAAATCAACGGCACCCGGCCGCACGATATCCGCGTCCATGACGAGCGTTTTTTTAAACGCTTCCTAAAAGACGGACGGCTTGGCCTCGGCGAATCCTATATGGATGGCTGGTGGGATTGCGACCGGCTCGATGAAATGTTTTTTAAGCTGTTCCGCACTGACAGCAAATTGCAATTGCAAACCCGCAATTGGAAATTCCTTTTAGCGGCTTTGAAAGCCAAGTTGATTCCTGATGGTTCAATCACGAGATCATCCAATGTCGGCGTAAAACATTATGACCTCGATAACGATCTGTTTTCCATCATGCTGGATAAGCGTATGCTGTATACCTGCGGCCTGTGGGACAACGTCAGCACGCTGGACGAAGCGCAGGAAGCCAAGCTCGATCTCATCTGCCGGAAACTGAAACTGGAACCGGGAATGACGTTGCTTGACGTCGGTTGTGGATTCGGCGGCTTATGTAAATACGCTGCCGAAAAATACGGCGTCAAAGCCGTCGGCATTTCCATTTCAAAAGAACAGCTTAAAATCGGGAGCGAGCGCTGTGCTGGGCTTCCAGTGGAACTTCGTTTCCAGGATTACCGGGATGTGAGTGAGAAATTTGACCGGATTGTCTGTATCGAAATGTTTGAACATGTGGGGATTTCATTTTTTGGCGAATATTTTGCCAAAATGCGTCAATGCTTGAAAGATGACGGTATTTTCCTGATGCAGATAGGGGGCATCAACGTCTCTAATTTTTCCAATATATGGATTACGAAATATGTATTTCCGGGGGCATATATTCCGTCGTTAGCAGAGATATTTCCTGCGGTGGAGGGGTATTTAGTGCTGGAAGATATCTCGCATAATATGGGACCCAGCTATTATACTACTTTGATGGCCTGGCACCATAATTTTACGGTCAACTGGGATAAGCTGAAGCATAAATACGACCAGCGTTTTTACCGCACCTGGGTATATTACCTGCTTTCTTGCGCAGCTGGGTTCAAATCACGTCGCGGTCAAGTATGGCAAATGGTGTTTACGCCAAAAGGCATCGTCGGCGGGTATAAATATTAGCCGTCGCCGCGTTTCGCGCACACCAAATATTCGCCTGCCTGCGCTGAAATCAACGCCATTTCCTGCGGCGAACGATGCGGCCGCTGCAGGTCGGCATAATTCTGTATGGTTTGCTGGGAAAATCCGTGCTGCTGCAGGAATGCCGCCATATGCGCTTCAGGCAGTCCCCAGTTGAATTGCTCATCCTTAATCATCAATATCAGTGCACGCAGCGCCCGCCAGCCGCCGCCCATTTCTTGCCGCTGCTTTTCCATCGCCGTAAAAATCAACCACTGCCGCGCGCACAAAGCATGGATATCGTTGAACAGGCGGCCAACGGCGGCGGCAGGAAGATACATCGTCACGCCCTCAGCGACAAATACCGTCGGTTTGTCTTTAGCGAACGCCGGATTCTGCCACAGCACTTCATACAGCGAATGCCGGTTAAAATCATTGCCGATGCCATAGAAGTTGGCGGGCAATGCGCCGCAATGCGCCCGCGCCGCATTTGTTTTATGCGTGTGCATGGCCGGCGTGTCGATCTCAAAACAGGTAACGCCGGGATGGTCGCGCGCCACATGCAACGCCAGTGCGTCGAACCCGGCGCCCAGCACCACCAACTGCTCAGCGCCGTCGGCAATGCAGCCGGCCACCTGCCCCGCAATCGCATGCTTGCGCAAAATGAAATGCTGCGGCGCGCCGTATGCCAGCATTTTCTCGATCAGCGCCAGATGCCGATCAATCGGCAGCACGCGATCAAGCACGCGGTACAGCAGTGATTGTGACAGGCAATAGTCGTAGCAGGACTGATAAAACGCCGCATGTTCCGGCGCCACCAGCGCCTGCCAGCGCGGCGCGCGGCCAAGCCCGATCTGACTTATCATCACCAGCCAGGCAGTATGGCTAATCCCGTTCATGAGCATAAATCTATTATTAGCGCCGACGCATCGAAGTTGCCAGTTTGTTTTTTTTCGATATACTGCCAGAAACCTTCTAGAGGAGTGCGCCATGCTTAACCCTTTCATCGAACTGCTCGCCAACTTCATCGGCCTGTATATGCTCTGCATCGTCGTCTGGACGGTGATCTATACCCTGATTTCCTTCAACATCGTCAATGCCGGACAACCGCTGGTGCGAAAAATCATGTATGCGCTCGATCGCCTGTGCGAGCCTGCACTGAAGCCGGTACGGAAATACCTGCCCGACCTAGGCGGCATCGATATCTCGCCGATCATCGTGCTGCTGCTCCTCAATTTCCTGCGCCATGCGCTGTTCACCTATTTTTATAATCTGTGAGCCTCTACCGTAGCCACGTCTTCTGTTGCACCAACCGCCGTGATCCGGGCCATAAGCGCGGCTGCTGCGCCGAGAAAAACGCCGAAGGCCTGCGCGATTACATGAAAGCCAGCGTCAAAGCGCTGGGTCTACCCAAAGTGCGCGTCAACACCGCCGGCTGTCTGGACAGATGCGAACTCGGGCCATGCATGGTGATATACCCTGCCGGGGTATGGTATAGCTGTAAAACGAAAGAAGACGTCGACGAGGTGATAAAAGAGCATCTCCAAGGCGGGAAAATCGTCGAACGGTTGCGATTGCCGGGTAATTAAATTTCTCTGTCCGTGGATTGCCGTGCGCCAAGCCGTGCGGCATGTGAATCGGCTTTGTGATTCAGATTAATGCCGGCGGCGTGTAACTCTTGCGTTGCAAAACAATTCACCACTAATTGCTGCTGTCGTAAGTAATCAATTTCTTCTTTGCTTACTTTCGTCTTCTTGATTGTATCAGGATCAAGTCCTTTTGCCTGTGCGAACGAAGCGATGTTGCCCAGCGCGTGGTTAACGTGTGAATCGCAATTAACGGCGTTGATATCCACAATAATGGCCGCGGGCGTACCATCTTGGTATTGCACCAATTGCCCGTCCGGGCGGCGCAAATGCATCAGCTGGCTTAATTCCAGATCGCTTACGTGCTCCAAATGATCCTCCGCATTGATAACCGCTAGTGTTTTTTTTAAGTGATCCATGGTAGGACCGCCGGGAATTTTTTCCGCTTTTGGCACAACGGATGCGGCATAGAAAAAACCTTTGGTTTGATATAGCGGGCGCAATGCGCCACATGTATCGGAATGCCCCAACATCTCTTGAGGATCAATGCGCAGCACGGCATTCTTGATGGGCTTGCCGCCAGTGGTTTCCAATTGAAACACCACGCCTACATTTCCCACGCCGATAAATTTTCCTGGCCGCATATTGCGCGCTGCCAGCTTTTGCTTAATTTCCAGGAGATCTTCCGGGTATAAATCCGATACAGCGATGGAAACGTTGCTCTTCACTGTTTCTGGTTGTGCGTCTTGAAACGAATCAGCGAATATTTCAAAAAATTTTTCCATGCGATGAGTCAGCGCTCTAAATGGTTATTATTATATTGTTAATTCTAATGATTTTCGCTAGTTTAACCAACGTCATTATTATGAAGATTGTGTGACGCAACCATGTTCTCCAGCCTTTCCAATAAATTAGGTGATGTTTTCGCCAACTTGAGAAAGCGCGCCGTCCTCACCGAAGCTGATATCGACGCCGTATTGCGTGAGATACGCATAGCGCTACTCGAAGCTGATGTCGCGCTCTCGGTGGTCAAGGATTTCATCGCCACGCTCAAAGCAAGAGCGCTCGGCGCTGACATCGTTAAAAATATAAACCCGGCGCAGATGGTGATCAAAATCACCAGCGACCATCTGGTGGAATTGCTGGGAACGCACCAGCCGCTGAACCTTGCCGTCAACCCGCCCGCCGTGATTTTAATGGTAGGCCTGCAAGGTTCCGGCAAAACGACCACCACCGGTAAACTGGCGCTGCGGCTTAAAAATAAACAGAATAAAAAAACGCTGGTGGCCTCGCTGGACGTATACCGCCCCGCCGCACAACAGCAGTTGGAACAAGTAGCGAAGCAAGCAAATATACCCTCCCTCCCTATCGTCGCCGGGGAAAATCCATTGCAGATTACCGAACGGGCGATGAAAACGGCGCGGCTGGAAGGCTACGATATTTTAATATTGGATACCGCCGGGCGGCTGCATATCGACGATGAGTTGATGCGGGAATTACAGACCGTCAAGCAACTGGCCAATCCCATAGAAACGCTGCTGGCAGCCGATGCCATGACCGGCCAGGACGCCGTCAACATCGCCAAAACATTTCATGAAAAGATAGGAATCACAGGGATTATTCTCACCCGCGTTGATGGCGACGCGCGCGGCGGTGCGGCGCTTTCGATGCGCTCAGTCACAGGCCAGCCGATAAAATTCATGGGCGTCGGCGAGAAGCTGGATGCACTGGAAGAATTTTATCCCGACCGCATCGCCTCGCGTATTTTGGGCATGGGCGATATCGTATCGCTGGTCGAAAAAGCGGCGGAGAATGTAACGCAGCACGATGCGGAGCAAATGGCGGCACGGCTGACGCAAGGCCAGTTTGATTTCAACGATCTGCTCGACCAGCTGCGCAAAATGAAAAAAATGGGCGGCATCGGCAGCATGATGAATATGATACCCGGCATGGGTAAATTGAAGGAACAGATCGCCGGCGCCAACGTCGATGAGAAGATGCTGGCGCGCCAGGAAGCCATCATTTTGTCGATGACGGCACAGGAGCGCGCCCACCCCAAGCTCATCAACGGCTCCCGCCGCAGCCGCATCGCCAAAGGCGCCGGAATGCAGGTCCAGGACGTCAACCGCCTGCTCAAGCAGCAGATGCAAATGGCCGATATGATGAAGAAAATGAAGAAAATGGGCCAAAAGGGCATGATGCGGGCTGGAATAGGTAACCTATTGAATATTAAATAATTATTCTTTAACCTTTATTTGTGACGATGCTGTCATACTCTAATTTCAGACTGTCACGAAAGCTTCATTAGAATAAACCGTGGCTTTTGGGCATAATGGAGTTATTAGGAAAATACGTGGGTAAATTATGTCCGAACTACTCGACTTTTTGAAAAAAACTTTTGGTACGCCCGAAACCGGCATAAAATGGGGTACGACCAGCACCGCCGCCGGAATAACCGTTATCGGCGGATTGGTTGGGCTTCTTCTCGGAGGCGGCTGGATGGGTGCGCTGGTTGGTATCCTGGCGGGCGTCGTCGGTGGCGCTTTATTGGCGGACCCCGTCAGCCAGGGATTGAATATCACCGCAAGGCCGCCTGTCCGGATGCCGAAAATTGATACTAAACCGCAAGAACTCTCCACCGTCAGGCAAGTTTCCGTGACCAGCAATGGGACAACCTATGATCTTGCGATACCGGAACTATCCGAACTTAGGAAGCCGTGGGGTAACGATCCTGCCACCTACATCAATAAATTGGGAGAAGATAAATTAGAGCTGGTCCAGGATCCGGTTCGATTGCTGGAATCAAGGAAGATATTGGAAAATACCATCCAGAAACGTGATCAAAGTTTTTATACTTATGTGGCAACGCTGGAACAGTACGCTTCCCAGAAAGCCCCCGCTTCGTTTCCAAGAATGAAACTGGCTTTGCCGTCCGACCTTGAAGCCGAATCAAAAATTAATTTGGATATTCCCGATACGGAATGGAATCAACTCTCCTCCACCACCAAACTTCAGCGTCTTGATAGCTCCGTGAATGATCGGATCGCCCGTCTGTGCGAGAAATGGGTCGCTTTTCGTGACAAGGGGGAAGCGTTAGGCCAAAAATGGACCGGGCCTCATTTGGCCAATGTTTGGGATAACGCCAAACTTTTCATTAAGGGTGCATCAACCAGAAATAGCGCTCAGGACGCCGCCATCAAAAAATTTCTCGATGAGAATGGCGATGAAAAAACATTCATGCGCGAAATGAACGCCATCGCCAACGACGCTGCCGTCAACGGTCCGGAATATAGGCAAATCGTGCAGGAGCAAGCCGCATTGGTAGTGGAAAAACGCCGCCTTTTCCGGCAGCAGGAACAAATCCAGGAAGTCAAAAAACAATGGGTGGCGGATGCCGATGACTGGAGCAAGGCGGTCGCAACACTGCATTATAGGGAACCAAACGTCAGTAAAGATACGCTACTGGTCGATGCATCCGAGTCTGGGCTTGGCAGCCATTCCGCGCCCCCTACTCCGGCTAAATCGAAAACGCCGCCGACCGTCAATCCGCACCAAAATAAATCCGATACCTCCAAAGGCGTCGGCGCTTAGCGCGAATCATTATTGATTGTTCAGCGAATACTTAAGCCGCAGCACGGCTTCCTGTAGATAATTGACGCTGATTTTTTCAGGCGGGATGGCCGGGCCGCAGATGGCGGTGATCTTTCCGCGCAGCCAGCGTTTTGGCAGCCAGCGCAGTGGCGATTTTAGGTCCTTGCGGGAAAATACGCTGCCCCACAGGCCCGATAGCGCAATCGGTATCACCGGCACCGAATCACGCTTGATGATCCACTCGATGCCGGGCTTGAAACGCCCCAACCCGCCGGTGAAGGTCAGGAATCCTTCGGGAAAAATGCAAATGGCATCGCCGGCCTTCAAGCCATCGGAAATATCGTTGAACGCTTTTTCCACCGCTTTGCGGTTGGGTGCGATCGGAATAGCACGGTCGAGCGACATCAGGAAATGCACGCCGGGCAGGTTATAAATATCCTCGTCGATGATGTAGCGCACGGCGCGCTTGCAGCCGGCATCGATAATCGGGCCGTCGACATAAGAAACATGGTTGCTGATGAGCACCACCGCGCCGGTAGCCGGGATGTTCTCAAAGCCGATATAACGCGGCCGGTAGACAAAGCGCGTGACCCGATGCGCCACAATGCTGAACAAGGGCGCCATCAGTCTGGAGGCGTCCGGTAACCGCCATTTTGCCATTGCAGTCAATGTACTCGTACACATGGTATTGATACTCCTGTTTTTATTATACCATGCCAATGGTTAAGTTTTTATACCTTAGCCGTTTTTTCCCCTTTACCTCGGCGTAAAATACTGCTAAAAAGCCCGCCCTTGAACCATTTGCAACAGATATAGGATTCTATGCCGACTACGATCAGACTTTCACGCGCCGGAGCCAAAAACCGCCCGTATTACCGCATCCTCGTCACCAATTCGCGCAGCCCGCGCGACAGTAAGTTCATCGAAAAAATCGGCACCTATAACCCGCTGCTTTCAAACGGCGACGCCAAGCGTGTCACCGTCAACACCGACCGCGCCAAATATTGGCTCTCCGTCGGCGCGCAGATGAGCAGCCGCGTGCATCTCTTCTTCAATCAGGCCGGTATCGTCACCACCAAACCGGCGCAGCGTGCCGCCCGCGTTTCAAAGAAAGAAAAGAAAGCCGCCGCTGAAGCCGCGGCTAACGCCCCGGCCGCCGCAGCGCCTGCCGCGGAAAAACCCGCCGAGAAGAAGGAAGCCGCCGCTCCTGCTGCGTCAGCCGAAGCCACTCCGGCGAAGGCGGAAAACGCGGCCTCTTAAAAATGGTGCGTCCCGGCGCACCAAAAATCTCACCGGCACTGGTCGGCTTACTGGCCAAACGCGCCGATGGCAGCGTCTACGGGAAAATAGTCGCCCTCTATAATTTCGGCGCCAACGACATCATCGAAATAGAAAAGCAAAACGGCAAATTGGAAATGCTGCCAGCCGAGGAACCCTACCTGGGTAGGGTATATATCGAAGACGGCTATGTGACCATAATGCCGCCGGAATATGTTGAAGCCACACCGGAATAAGCCATGAAAACACCCCTATTCTCCGCCATCGCCCTCACGCTTTTCCCGGAAATGTTTCCCGGCCCGCTCGGCCATTCGCTGGCGGGAACGGCGCTTAAGAATGGGTTATGGTCGCTGGAAGTTCTTTCTATCCGCGACTTTGCGATCGACAAACACCGCACCGTCGATGATTCGCCCTATGGTGGCGGCGTCGGCATGGTCATGAAACCGGATGTGGTCGATAGCGCCATTGAGGCCGCCAAAGCAAAACTTCCGGATGCAATATTGATTTATACTTCACCGCGCGGCGTGCCATTTAATCAAAAACTGGCGCAGGAATTATCGCAAAAGAATCTGATACTATTATGCGGACGCTTTGAGGGCGTCGACCAGCGCGTTATCGAGCACCATAACATGCTTGAAGTTTCTCTGGGCGATTTCGTGCTTTCCGGCGGCGAAATTGCGGCACTTGCCATGCTGGACGCCTCTGTCCGCCTGCTTCCCGGCGTTATCGGCAAGGAAGAGGCCATACAGATAGAAAGTTTCTCGCCCCATTCAAAATCCGCTGGACTCCTGGAATATCCTCATTATACTAGGCCGCCCTTGTGGAAGGGGGTATCGGTGCCGGAAATACTGCTATCCGGCAATCACAAAGAAATAGATGCCTGGCGGCACGAGCAGGCAAAAAAAGAGACCGAAACGCGCCGCCCGGACTTAATGCAAAAAATGAAGAATAAAGGATAAATTTATGAATACGCTGCAAAAAATAGAACAGGAAACTCTGGAAAAACTGACCGAAGGCAAACGTATCGACGCGTTTAACGAAGGCGACACCGTTATCGTCAACGTACGTATCATCGAGGGCACCACCGAGCGCGTACAAGCATTCGAAGGCGTCGTCATCGCCCGCAAAAACGCCGGCGTGCGTTCGGCATTCACCGTCCGCAAGATCAGCCACGGCGAAGGCGTTGAACGCGTGTTCCCGCTCTATTCGCCGCGTATCGAAAGCATCGAACTGGTGCGCAAAGGCGAAGTCCGCCGCGCCAAGCTGTATTATCTACGTGGGCTGACCGGTAAAGCCGCCCGTATTACCGAGAAGCTGGACGCAGCCGAACAGGCAGCCGAGTAGTCGTAAGTTGTAAGTCAATAGTCGTTAGTATAAACTATCGACTAAAGACTAAGGACTAACGACTGCCATGCCTCAAACCCTCTACGACAAAATCTGGGAAAGACACCTGGTTCACCAGCAGGATGACGGCACCTGCCTCATTTATGTCGACCGCCATTTAATCCACGAAGTCACCAGCCCGCAAGCCTTTGAAGGCCTGCGCGCCGCCGGCCGCAAGGTGCGTCGGCCGGACGCCACGCTGGCCGTTCCCGACCACAATGTCCCTACCACGCCCGAACGCAGGCAGGGCATCGTTACCGCCGACTCCGCCGTGCAAATCGACATGCTGGACGCCAACTGCAAGGAATTCGGCATCGACACGTATTATACGATGAACGATAAACGCCAAGGCATTGTCCACATCGTCGGCCCGGAGCAGGGTTTCACCCAGCCCGGCATGACCATCGTCTGCGGCGACTCACACACCAGCACCCATGGCGCGTTCGGCGCGCTGGCCTTCGGCATCGGCACCTCGGAAGTGGAGCATGTGTTCGCGACGCAAACACTCATTCAGCGCCGCGCCAAGAACATGCTGATACGGGTGGAGGGTATGCTCTCCCCCGGCGTCACCGCCAAGGACATCGTGCTCGCCATCATCGGCAAGATCGGCACGGCAGGCGGCACTGGCTACGTCATGGAATATGCGGGCGAGGCCATCCGCAGCCTCTCGATGGAAGGCCGCATGACCATCTGCAACATGAGTATCGAAGCCGGTGCCCGCGCCGGTTTGATCGCGCCCGACGAAATAACGTTCGCCTATATCAAAGGCCGCCCGATGGCCCCGAAAGGCGCCGACTGGGACAAGGCTGTTACTTACTGGAAAACGCTGCCCACCGATACCGGGGCACAGTATGACGCGGAAGTGGTGCTGAAAGCCGCCGACATCGCGCCGCAAGTCACCTGGGGCACCAACCCGGAGATGGTTCTTCCCATTACCGCCAACATACCCGACCCGGGTATGGAGAAGGACGAAGCCAAAAAGAAGGGTATCGTGCGCGCACTGGAATATATGGGGCTTACCGCAGGCACGCCGCTCACCGAAGTGCCGATAGATAAAGTCTTCATTGGTTCCTGCACCAACGGCCGCATCGAGGATTTGCGCGAAGCGGCAAAACTGGCGGCAGGTAAACACATCGCCAAGAATGTGAAATTGGCGATGGTGGTGCCCGGCTCCGGACTGGTGAAAGAACAAGCGGAGAAAGAAGGGCTCGATAAAATATTTTTAGCGGCGGGATTCGAGTGGCGCGAGCCCGGCTGCTCGATGTGCCTGGCCATGAACGCCGATAGGTTAGAACCCGGCGAACGCTGCGCCTCGACTTCCAATCGCAACTTCGAAGGCCGCCAGGGACGCGGCGGAAGAACGCACCTGATGTCCCCCGCCATGGCCGTCGCCGCGGCGGTGACTGGGCATTTAACCGATGTAAGGAGGCTTACATGAATACTACTTCTTCCCAACCCTGGGCTTATACCGCTCCCCAATCGTGGAAATATGCCGGATTCTGGGTTCGCGTCGCCGCGCTGTTTATAGATTATCTATTCGCTCTTTTGATCACAGTTATTTACGTCGTCGCGCTGGCCATCCTCGACCTCGACACTGATAAAAACCCAGAAAGAACTGCTCTCATCGGACTCATCTCCATGGCGCTGATATTCACCTATTTCGTTTTTTTCACCGGCGGGAAATGGCAAGGCACGCCGGGAAAACGCATATGCAACCTGCGCGTTATCGGCAAAGATGGAAACAATGTCGGTTTCATACGTTCTTTTGTACGCGTCGTGGGGTATGGGATTTCTTTTCTACTGTTTTGCATTGGATTCTTGTTGGCAGGTGTCACGCGCGAAAAAACGGCGCTGCACGACCTGATCGCCTCCACCCGCGTTGTTTACGGGAAGGTAAGCGTCTGATGCACCCCTTCACCACCCTCACCGCCATCGCAGCACCGCTACCGAGGGATAACGTCGATACCGACCTCATTATCCCCAAGCAATTCCTGACCACCGTCAAGCGCACCGGGCTGGCTAAGGGGCTGCTCTACGATCTGCGTTATGACGCCGATCACAAAAAAATCGAGGATTTCGTGCTGCACCGCGCGCCGTTCGACAAGGCGCAGATACTGGTGGCGGGTATCAATTTCGGCTGCGGCTCCAGCCGCGAGCATGCGCCGTGGGCGCTGCTTGATTTCGGCATACGCTCCGTCATCGCGCCGTCGTTCGCCGATATTTTTTATAACAACTGCTTCAAGAACGGCATCCTGCCGGTCGTATTGCCTAAAGAACATGTAGATACCCTCATGGGGTATGCAAAGACCGGCGGAGAAATAACCGTCGATTTACCAAAACAGCAAATTATCGGTGGTAACAATACATTTCATTTTGATGTCGAACCGTTCCGCAAGCATTGCCTCGTCAACGGCCTCGATGACATCGGCCTTACCTTGCAGAAGCTCGACGCCATCGCTGCCTACGAAACAAAACAAAAGCAACAAACGCCCTGGCTGGCGGCCTAAATGAGCCACGGCCACAGCCATCACGATTTCACCCGCGACCGGAAAATCCTGTGGATAGTATTGGCGATCAATTTCGCCATGTTCGTGGTCGAAATCTGGCAGGGCTTAGAGGCCGATTCGACGTCACTGCTCGCCGACTCGATGGATTTCCTAAGTGACTCGTTCAGCTACGGTCTTACCATTTATGTGCTCACCAAACCGCTAAAGATGCGCGCCCACGCTTCGCTTATAAAAGCAGCATTGATGCTGATGCTTGCTGCCGGCGCGCTAGCGCAGGGCGCCCATAACTTAATCACGCACGAAACGCCGCATTATATGACGATGGGCTGGGTGGCAACCCTGGCGCTCATCGCCAACGTCATCAGCGCCTTTTTACTCTACCGCTCCCGCGGGCGCGACAGTAACATGCAATCGGTGTGGCTGTGCAGCCGCAATGATGCGTTTGCCAATATCGCCATCATCGCCGCCGCCGGGCTGGTCTACGCCACCGACACGCTGTGGCCGGATTTGGTGGTTGCATTGTTCATCGCTGGACTTGAGGGAAGCGCTGCGCTAAAAATTATCGGCGAGGCAAAAAAGGAATTGCGCGATGGCAAAACCCACTAAACAGATATTGCTGCTTCCCGGCGACGGCATCGGCCCGGAAGTCGTGCGCGAAACGGAAAAAGTAATCCGCTGGTGCAGCGAGCACGGCGGCGTTCAGTTCACCACCTCGACCGCCCTGATCGGCGGCGCTGCTTACGACGCCACCGGCCATCCCTTTCCTCCCGAAACGCTGGCCGCCGCCAAGAAATCCGACGCCATATTGCTGGGCGCCGTCGGCGGCCCCAAATGGGAGCCCCTGCCCCACGCCGTGCGCCCGGAGCGAGGCTTGCTCGCGCTCCGGAAAGAGTTACAGCTATTCGCCAATCTGCGCCCAGCCATCTGTTTCGAGGCGCTGGCGGATGCCTCCACCTTGAAGCGCGACATCATCGCCGGGCTCGACATCATGATCGTGCGGGAACTCACGGGGGGTATCTATTTCGGCCAGCCGCGCGGCGTCGAGACGCTGCCAGACGGCACGCGCCGCGGCTTCAATACCGAAGTCTACACCAGCCCGGAAGTCGAGCGCATCGCCAAGGTTGCATTTGAACTGGCCTTGAAGCGTGGCGGAAAAGTCTGCTCAGTCGATAAGGCCAACGTGCTCGAATGCACCGAGATGTGGCGTGAGGAAGTGACGAAAGTCGCCGCCGCCTATCCCAAGGCGCAGCTTTCGCATATGTATGTCGACAACGCCGCCATGCAGCTAGTGCGCAATCCCAAACAATTCGACGTGCTGGTCACCACCAACATGTTCGGCGACATTTTATCCGATATCGCGGCGCAATTGACGGGTTCTCTAGGCATGCTGCCCTCGGCATCGCTCGGCGCGCCGGGTACCCCCGGGGTGTATGAGCCGGTACACGGCTCGGCGCCCGACATCGCCGGGAAAGGCGTCGCCAATCCCATTGCCACCATCCTCTCGTTCGCCATGATGCTGCGCTATTCTTTCGGCCTTAAATCCGACGCCGACCGGCTGGAAACCAGCGTGTGCAAGGTGCTGGAACAGGGACTGCGCACCGCCGACATCATGCAGTCGGGCATGAAGAACCTCTCCACCTCCGAGATGGGAGACGCCGTCGTCAAGGCGCTTTCGGAGCATTTGACCAAATCCGCCGCATAGGGTAGATTTACCGCCCTTTACAAGAGGCGGTATTCCATGAGCTATAAAGTCGCAGTCGTCGGCGCCACCGGCAATGTCGGGCAGGCGATGCTATCCATTCTTGCCGAGCGGCGGTTCCCCGTGCGCGAAGTCGTGGCGCTGGCCTCAAAATCCTCCATCGGCAAGAAAGTGAGCTTCGGCGAAACGGATATTCTGTCCGTGCGCGCGCTTGAAGATTATGATTTTACCGGCACCGATATAGCCCTCTTTTCGCCCGGCGCAGCGGTATCGAAAATCTATGCACCCAAAGCCGCCGCGAGCGGCTGCGTGGTGATCGACAACACCTCGCATTTCCGCATGGACCCGGATGTCGCGCTCGTCGTGCCGGAGGTAAATGCGCACGCGCTCGAGGACTTCCACAAGACCAACATCATCGCCAATCCCAATTGCTCGACAATACAGATGGTGGTGGCGCTAAAACCTTTACATGACCTGGCGAAAATCAAGCGCGTTGTCGTCGCCACCTACCAATCGGTGTCCGGCGCCGGTAAAGAAGGCATGGACGAGCTCTTTGAGCAAACCAAATCGGTCTACATGAACGATCTTCGGAAACCCTCCAAATTTACCAAGCGTATTGCGTTTAACGTGATTCCGCATATCGATGTCTTTATGGAAGACGGTTCAACCAAAGAAGAATGGAAAATGGCGGTCGAAACGCAAAAAATACTCGATCCTAAAATCGCGGTGACGGCTACGTGCGTGCGCGTGCCGGTATTTGTCGGCCATTCCGAGGCGGTCAATGTCGAATTCGAGAAACCGATCGCGGTCGATGACGCGCGCCGGGCACTCAAAAAAGCCAAAGGCGTCGTCGTCGAGGACGACCGCAAGGACGGTGGATACCCTACCCCGGCAGAGTATGCCGGCGAGGACGCGGTGTATGTCTCCCGCCTGCGGGCCGACCCAACGGTGAAGCACGGATTATCGCTGTGGATCGTCTCCGACAACCTGCGCAAAGGCGCGGCCTTGAACGCGGTGCAGATTGCCGAGGAATTGATAAAGAATCACGGCCTAACGCCAAAGATGAGGCACTAGCATGAAGCCTCTGCCTAAAGAATACAATCACAAGGAACGCGAAAAGCACTGGCAGGAAGCGTGGGCTAAAAGCGGCGTCTATGCCTGGCGCGACGATAAGCCGCGCGCCGAGACGTTCGTGATCGATACTCCGCCGCCGACCGTTTCCGGTGTGCTGCACATGGGGCATATCTTCAGCTACACGCAGGCGGATTTCGTCGCGCGCTACCAGCGCATGATCGGCAAAGACGTATTTTACCCGATGGGCTTCGACGACAACGGCCTGCCCACTGAACGATTGGTGGAAAAAATAAAAGACAAAAAGGCCAATCAATATGAGAGCCGCGAAGCATTTGTAAAAGATTGCCGCGAAGTGGTGAAAGATGCAGAAGAAGAATTCCGCCGCCTGTTTAAAAGCACGGCGCTCTCCGTCGACTGGAAGCAGGAATACCAGACCATCAGCGACGACGTACAGAAACTATCGCAGGCGTCGTTCCTGGATTTACTCAAAAAAGGCGAGGCGTACCGCAAATTACAGCCGATGTTGTGGGATCCCGTCGATCAAACAGCTATCGCTCAGGCCGAAATCGTCGATAAGGAGATGGGCAGCCATTTTAACGACATCATGTTCGGCATCGACGGCTCGGATGAAAAAATTATCATCGGCACGACACGGCCAGAGCTGATTGGCGCCTGCGTTGCAGTATTCTATCATCCCGATGATAAACGTTACACGCATCTCAAAGGCAAAACCGCTGTCACACCGCTATTTGGCGTCAAAGTACCTATATTGGCCGATGATGCGGTGAAACTCGATAAAGGCACTGGCCTCGTCATGTGCTGTACCTTCGGCGACGAGACCGACATCATGTGGTGGGAAAAACACAAACTGCCGATACGGGTGATGCTCAATAAATACGGAAAAATCGAATTTCCCGAAGGCGTGCCCGTCATCGAAGAGTTGAAAGTGCTGAAAGCCTCGGTTGCGCGCGAGAAATCGATTGAATTGCTCAAAGCCGCAGGATTTCTGGTAAAACAGGAAGCCATCACCCACGCCGTCAAATGCGCCGAGCGCTCCGGTGCGCCGCTTGAAATATTGCCGACCTATCAGTGGTTCGTGAAGGTGCTCGATAAAAAAGAAGCGCTCACCGACAAAGTGAAAGAGTGCCAGTGGCACCCGGAATATATGCGCATCCGCGCCGAGCAGTGGATTGACGGATTAAATTGGGATTGGTGCATTTCGCGCCAGCGTTTCTTCGGCGTGCCATTCCCGGTGTGGTATTCCAAGCGCGCCGGCGAAGAAGGAAAAATATTGTTTGCCGATCTCGACCAGTTGCCGGTCAATCCCCTTACTCATACTCCTAAGGGGTATAGCAAAGACGAGGTAGAGCCGGATAAAGACGTCATGGATACCTGGGCGACGAGTTCGCTCTCGCCGCAGCTTAGCGCGCATGCCATCGGCGGCGATGCGGCACGGTATAAGAAGCTGTTCCCGGCCGATTTGCGGCCGCAGGCGCACGAAATCATCCGCACCTGGGCGTTTTATACGATAGTGAAGGCGCACCTGCACGCCGACACGATTCCGTGGAAAAATTTGATGATCTCCGGCTGGTGCCTGGCCGCGGACAAAACCAAGATGAGCAAGTCCAAAGGCAATGTCGTGACGCCGGTGGCGTTGATCGAAGAGAAAAGCTCTGACGCCGTGCGCTATTGGGCCTCGACGTCGCGCCTTGGCGCCGATACCGCCTTCTCCGAGGATTTACTAAAAATCGGCAGGAAGCTGGTGACCAAGCTCTGGAACGCCAGCAATTTTGCTTCGCTGTCGCTCGATAAGCTATCCGGCACTCCTTCCACCGCTGTGGAAGATACCCGTAAGGGGTATATCGCCGAGCCACTCGATCTGTGGATACTTTCGCGCCTCAATCAATGCATCAAGAAAGCGACGGCGGAATTCGAGAAATTCGAATATTGCGATGCGCGCGTCGCCATCGAGGATTTCTTCTGGAACGATTTCTGCGATAATTATCTCGAACTGGTAAAATCGCGCGCGTACGGCGAAGGCGGCGGCGACCAGCAATCGGCGTTATACACGCTCTATCACTGTCTCGATGCCATCTTGCGGCTGTTTGCGCCGTTCGTGCCGCATATCACCGAAGAAATCTATAGCCACATTTTTGAGAATGCCGGTTCCGTTCACCAGCGCGGCACGTGGCCGCGCGCCGACCACTATCCCTATGAAACCGGCGCTGAGCTTTCCGGCATGGCGTGCGTCGATATCCTAAACGTCATCCGCAAAGCCAAATCGGAAGCGGGCGTCTCGATAAAATTCCCGGTGGAAAAAGTCGAAATCTCGGTCAAGGGGACGCCCCCTGCTCCGACGTGGGAACATGTACAATCTATATTGCGCGACTTGAAAGCGGCCGGCACCATTAAAAACCTGATCGAAACCTCTGCCGGCGATTTTCCTTATGTCTCGGAAAAGGGCTGGTTTGCCGTGCGCGTCACGCTGGCTAAAATCTCCGAGCATGTCAGAAATAACGAGCAAGCCGAGCATGAAAAGCTGGAGGGGAAAGTCCTGCACGGGCCAGGCGAGCCAGATCTCAGCAAGCATGTGGTAAAAGTCCAGGTAAACAGCCTGCCGCAATCTCTGGAACGGCAGAAATAAATGCTGCATTTCAAGCACGATGTCGCCAAGAAAATACACGTCTATTTTGTGCCGGGCGTAGACAAGAAAAACGGCCATAAAATATATTTTTATGCCATCGCCAGCGCGCTGCTGCATGAGGAAGTGATGCGCTGTTTAGAGCAAGGCGATATTCCGCATTTTTGCGTGGTGGTGGAGAAAGGCACGGGTGAACCAGCATCAGAAGTGAAGGCTAAAATCAAAGCCTACTATGGTTTCGACCACGATCGGTACGCCTCTTAGTTTTTTCCAAAAACTAACAATAGAAACACTGAAACATTAGAGGTTTTTCTGCAAAAATAGTGTTGTTTCCGCCGCTCTTCGGGCAATTAGACCGGGCTGCTGTTTCCCGCCGGCATAAATCCAACGACTCAATTGGCTGGCCGCCGTATCAATATCTCCACGGTTTAAAAGCCGCAATAAGGTAGAGTTCTCAAACGCCGTTACGCCGAGATTGTAACAAAACGATACCAGCGCATCGAATTGGTTCTGCGAAAGATCTGCTTTGACCAGCCTATTGACCCCATTTTCGGCGGTGGCTAGATCATCCTTGAGCAAGGCTTCCGCCTGCTCCGGCGTGACGCTTTCTAATATCTCTCCCGGCTTGATGCGATGACCATAGCCGATGGTGAGGTGTCCGGCCACGTCGCGGTAGGGTTTCAGGGAAAATCCCTCGCATCTTTTTATCAGATCGATGCCGTTTTTTCCGGTCTTCATCATTCTTCATCCGGCGGCGATGGCGCGTCGACAAGCACGGGCGGAGTTACCGTAATATCCACCATTTTTCCTACCGTGTTGACACGCTCTTCAAACGTCAGCATGCCTATATCTTCCGGAACCGACGGCGAATCGGCATGGCTGAAAAGCGTAGCGGTGATTTCGCCGGTTGCCTTGCTGTATTGTATATATTGCATAAATCCTCTAGTAAAATTCCGCTACGCCCCAGCCAATAGTCGCGCCGTTAGCCAACGCATTGATGCGTAGTGTACTATTGGAAACAAGAGACACGGTCGGCCAGGTATTAAGCGCGTTGCTGGACGTATAAAATCCGGTGCGCCACGTCACGGCTTTTTTGATATCAACTAATTGCGGAAGAGTGACATCGGTAGGATTGCCGCTAACAGCAGTAACACCGTATTGCAGGGACCGTAGCACTCCCGGCTTCAATCGGTAGACGGCGCAAAGAATGGTCCTGCTCGTTGAATTATTACCGCTGCGTGTAAATTTTAACTGGGTGTAATTTCCGTTCACAACGGTTGCCAGTTCGGGAAGATATTCCGCATTCAACTGGCCGGATGTATCATCGGAATTCTTATCTTGCGGGATAAGGAGCGCATTACGTATATCAGCCGGAGTGACAAGCGTTTCATAATGCGATGTGCTGTTGTCGCCTCTCAAAGATACGATCGTTTCTTTTCCGATGAGCACGTCGTCTGATAACGTGCCTATGATGAAACCTTTGGTGACGCTGATCGTAGGATCTGCCATGATGTTCCTGCTTTAGGTTGGGGTTGTTCTAACGCGTGTGGCGGTGACCGTGTTGTCGGCGGTAAGCGCAAGAGTGCCGAGAACGACACCCGGCAGCGTCGTGTTGGCATTGGTGGAATACTCACCGACGGGCATCAGGAACGATCGCCCTGAAACGACGTCGGTAATGTAACCGGCGCCGGACACGAACCCGATGGCCATGGTGACCGATCCGATCTGCACGGTATCAGAAAAAAATCCGGGAAAGAATTCTGCTACGCTTGCCTTGACCAACGACTGCTGAATGGAGCCGTTTCCCCGTTGGATATAAAAACCATCCGTTTCAAAATAGCTGATGGTCGTCATCGCGGAGCGGTACTGCGGACTTCCGAACGACACTCCCATACCTCCAAAAAAAATAAATGAAGAAGATGGATTGATCTGGATAGAAAACGCATAATATCCGTCTGTGCCAAATTGCGGCGTGGTGGCGCTGCCATGTTGCACGGTGGTTTTTATATACCGTTGCTTGAAATTGCCGACGGGAAGGGTAAACATGAAATTTTCCTAACTGTAATTATAGACCGCCGTGCCGAGCATGATCGCCCCATCCGGGGAATAGAAGGCAAGCAAATCGACCGCATTCCCATTCGTTGACAACACGGGGGCCGCGCCGCTCGGCCATTTATACGCCGCGCCGAAAGTCATGGCTGCGCCGCCGGTGGAGTCTTGGTATACGGCCAGTACGTAATTGCCGCCGGCTTTGATATTGGTGGGAGTATTAAGCTGCCTGGTTGAAGTGGAATGATTCAGCGTCACTTTAGCTGTCTGGGCGCTATCAAGATTCCATGAGATGGTGGCGCCGTCGGTTAGTGTCGACTGTGAGAAATATTGTTGCTTGGTATAGCCGTTGACCTGCCCCATAAGCAGAGTCGGATTGCCAGGTATGCCTTGCGGGCCCTGGGTGGTGATGGTGACGATGTTCGTCACCTCATTCTCAACGACAACAGTGGTGCTCATCGTGTTACTTCCTTACTGATGGTGATATTTCCCTGTAAAAGCCGCGTTACCTCCCCGGCGGTCACAGCCAACTCCAGATCGTAAACGCCTATGGGAGCGGTGATGGCGGCGGTGTCCGTATCGCTCATGTAGAGCGCGATTGTTCCATCCGTTCCGCCTAAGGTGATGCCGCCGTTTTCGGTGGTGAGCGTGATGAACGGCGTGGTTTCATTAACATTGGGACGCGCCATAAAACGAGCGGTATATCCGGTCAGATCGATGGGATTTTCGTTTTCGTCCTGCCAGAGGAAGTTCTGTCTAAACGTCGCACCCTGATAAATGATGAGATGATGAATGCCTGGTTCAATGGTCATAATATGTTCCGTGTTAAGGTTTTTTGATGTTGTCGATGCTATTCTCGGTCTTATTAAGGCGCTGTTCGATATTGCGGATGCTCTCATCGATGCGGGCCAACATGATGGATAGATTGTCCTGTGCATTACTGATTTTGCCGATGGAAAGCGCCATGCCGTCCATGTCTTTCTGGATGGAATCCATATAGTTGTTGAGAAGAAATCCCAGCGCCGCCAGCATGATGACGCACGCGGCTCGCGTGACATGTAGCAAGATACGGTCGTGAATAACGGCGGGAGATGTCTCGTTATTTTCAGTGTTGCAGACGAAACGTTGTTTATATTTCGTAGCGGGAGTCATAAACGTCCTTATGCGGTCAGGAGTGAGTACCATTTGCTGGCGGTGGCCGCCCAGAACATGGCGTTCTTGCCGGCAGCGACTGAAAATGCCGTATTTACTGAGAGTGCGTTGATACTGTGGCCTGAGGCCGGATAGACGCTGAGCGCGTTGGCCCCGGCGTTGGCGATGAAAATAAATTCGCCTTGCTCCGGTGATGGAAGTACAGCGCCCTGCCCCGAACCCACCGTGGTGAATTCGTTGGTTTGTTTGCTAATGACCGTGGCAGTACCCTGTGTGCTTCCGGCGGCGCTCAGTGCCGCGCCGTTTGCTTTTAGCGCTGCGCGGCCGCTGCTTCCCAGCATCTTGAGCGAATCGTGGAACGTCGAGCCGTCGGGCGAAACTTTCAGCGTGAAATTATCGTCGCCCAATAATCCGAATTCGGCGCGGCCGGAAAATCCGTCTTGAAATAAAAAGCTCGCCTTATCACCGGAAGCGTTCTTGTTTATTTTCACCTGCATGTCGGTGCCGATGTGATTGAGCAATACGGCGGAGCTGGCGACCGACAATTTATTGGTGGCATCGGCGGTGGTATTGACGCCGAGCATGGTGAGGTTTTGCAGGGTGGAAAGATTGACGGCGGTTCCCCAGTTTGTGCCGTCGTAGGTATAAAGAAGATTGGTGTCGTTCGCCCATACCGTCAGCCCTTCCCACGGCGCGATGAAATTCCAGCCGGTGGTATAAAAAGCCAGCGCCTTCGCCTGTCCCGTCCACGCGCCGGTGGGAGACGCGCCGACGACATAGCAATCACCGGCAACCGGCGACCCCGGCGGCGTATTAACGCTGATGCTGACTACTGCCGCTTGCAACAACGCATCGACCAAATCCAGGCCAGTGTTATGTGTCACCTCTTTCTGCGATTGCGATTGCAGAATATAGGGCAGATGGATTCGGTTAGTGGTGCTCGGCATAGTTGCTCCTTTATGAAAAATGCTTTATTTAGCGCACGGCGCGCATTACACTGTCTGAAATTATTTGTTTTTTAAGAGAGGCTTTCCATGCCGACGCTTGCTGAAATCAACCGCCAGATTAACGCCCTGCCCGATCGCTATGTTTTCTGGACGCAAAAAGAAATTAAAATGCTCCCGAAACTGCTCAACCAGGGCGAAACCATCCGCGCCGTCACTTCCGGCATGATGAAAAGCGCGACGTGGCTGGCGGTGTGCACGACGCAGCGCATACTTTTCGTCAATTGCGGCATGTTCTTCGGCCTGCGCCAGGTGCAGCTTCCGCTCGACCGCATTCAATCCATCGATCATTCGTCCACATTGATTTTCGGCTCCATCAGCGTATGGGATGGCGCCAGCGCCTTCACCATTGACATGGTACTCAAAAAATCGATACTTCCCTTTGTACGCGCCACGGAAGAATCCATGTTCGCCATGCGCAAGGCGCAGTCCAAGCCCGCTGCTGCCGCGGCGTCGGTGGATGTCGCCACCCAATTAACGAAGCTGGCGGAACTAAAAGAAAAAGGCCATATCACCGACGCGGAGTTCCAGGCGCAGAAGAAAAAACTGCTCGGATAATCATATTGTTGCAGTGGCCGGATACCCACGGCCGATAATCGCCGATATCTGATATATGTTTACCGATACGCTGGATTGCGGGCTGCCGAAATCCGTTGTCTGCTCTGCGGCGCTGTAGCCGGCGGTCGGCGTCGCAAGACCGGTCATGGTGCGTACGACATCGCCGCCGTCCATAATGTCCATTTCGTATAATTCAGTCACTTCGTTGAGCGGCACGTCGACGCCATCTTGCCAGTCGCCGCCCAGACGCGTGCGGCGTATCCAGCTAATAGTCACATTACCGCTGCCGTCGCGCGCGCCGGAAACATAGACGGGGCTGTAAGGTTTCAGCGCCACGCCGGCATAAGTAAAATCCTGCGCGACGGTAGCGGACAGGGTATTATTGAAAGTCACGGGCTTATAGTTCCGCAAAAGCCCGATGACCGTATTGGCGATCGTCTGCTTTGAAACGGCGCTGTTGAGCAATACGAAGCGTTCGCCCGCCGCATGGCTGGAGATCGCCCATTCCGTTCCCAGCCGGCCGCGTAGTAACCCCCCCAGGGTATATTTTCCGGGTTCGACCAGTGTCGCCGTTTTGAACTGAATGATTTCATTTCCAAGAATCGCTGCGTTGGCGCCATTTAGTACCGCCATTTCAGTGGCGTTCTGCAATTGGCCGGATCCTATGAGCACGACCGTTACCGTGTTGGCCTGATCAAATACCGCCGTTGGGCCGGAAGCAAGCACCGTATAGGCGCTGCCGGTGGTCGCCGGGATAATCAAATCGCTAATGCGGCTATAGCTGGCGCCGCCGTCATCGGAACGGTAAATGGCCGATCCGGTCCAGTTATTGGTCAATCCCGCCGCGCCCATGCGCAGAACTGCCTTGTCGTTATCGTCACCGGGAAACGCAGGAATGTCTAATAATTCCAGCCGCGTGACCGGTATATTCTGGTTCTGTTGCAATAATTGGGTACCCTGCCCGGGTATGGTATAGAAATCATAGGCCGAAGTATCTTCCGCCGACGCGGTGACACGAATGACGCCGGGGGTCTGCATATGCGTCGATACGATACGCATGCGGTGTGTTACGCCTGATATCGATACGGTAATGACATCCGTCGGCTCCAGCCGGGCATATTTTACTGGCAGGTTAAATTGAAAACCGGTGCGCCCTACCCAACGCGTAAACAGACTGACGTCAGCGATATTTTTGGCCGACTGGTCCGCCAGCACGAGCGGGATGTCAAGCGTGGCCATATCCTGGGCCAGCGTGGCTTCGCGCTGCGAATACTGCGTTGAATTCTGATAGTTGAGCAACCTGTCCAGATATATAACGCTGACGCGTCGCGGAAGTTCGATTTCCTGCTGGCGGGTGATCTGAAATAGATCGTTGTTGTTGGCGTTTGGCGTCGGAGCCAGATCGTCTTCAGGAACGCTCAGCACGTCTGCGCCGCCGCGCGTGACGAATTTCAGGACATTATCGGATTCCACCGCATCGAAGAAATAGGCCTGCTGCAGGCTTTCTATCGCCTGACGAATGGTTTGCTGCGATCCGATGATGAAACCTTCCACCTGATCGGTAATTTTATCGACGGAAATATCGCCGCTATCCAATCCCGAGCGCAGGCACAAATCGGATAAGATGCCGGCAAGGCTGGAAATACCCAGTTTTCCTTGCACCCAGTGCCCGGTTTTCCATGATACCCCGTCGCTCCAGACGCCGGTTAAATCCGGCCAGTAGGGAAACGGCCGCGCGTCCCACGTCCAGACAAACATGCGTTCGATCATGGTCGATGCTTTCCATTGCTGCTCGGTGGCGGTCAGCCCCGCCCGCTGCGCGCGGAAATCCACCCGACCCTTGGAATGATAAGGGAAGGCCGACGCGCTACTGCTGGGATCGTAAAATACGTTGGGTTGGTTAGTGGCACCGTCGACGCTGGGGAAACCATATTCGGTAAACCATATTTTTTTTGAGTTTGGCGTCCATGCCGTAGTGGTGCTGTCTGGGTTCACATGATAATTATTCCAGAACCAGGCGATATTTTTCCAGGCATAGGCAGGAGTAAGCGGCACCTGGATCGTACGGGCTGGATCGCTGTAATAAAAATCGTATCCCTCTCCTGATGTCCAGCCGGATTTGATTGTATCTATATCGTAACCGGCTTGAGGCGCGTCTGTCAGCGGGAAATAGGCATCGATGCCGATGACGTCGATATTGGAAGATGCCCAAAGCGGGTCAAGATTGTACCAGCCATTAGCGTTATGATATTCCGACCAATCCGCGGCGTAAGTGACTTTGACACTGCCGCCGAGTATGCTTTTGACGGTGGCCGCAAGGCTGACAAGCTGCGTGACGGCCGGATACACCCCGGGGGTACTGCTGACGTTAGTCAATCCGCGCAATTCCGAACCGATGATGAATCCATCCACTTTGCCATTCACCAGATTCGCGTAATGCGCGATGAAAGCATTATAACCGTTGGTCTTGGTAAAGAAACTGGATACATCGCCGGCGCTGCCGGTCAGATCGCCGCGCCATGGTTTACCGCTCACATCCATGAACATGATCGGATAAAACATGATCTTGAACCCGCGCGTACGTAATTCGTCGAGATAACGTAAAATACTGTCATCGTCCGGCGTGCCGCCGTATTGCGGCGATCCGGAGACGAGCGTGATCTGGCGTGCGGTGCTGCGGGTAAAGCTGCCCGCCTGCCAGGTGTCGGGCGAGGTGATGGCGCCGGTCTGGAATTCCACGCCGGGTTTAACGACGCAAGTTCCGGCATCCATGGTATCGCCGAACCACGTCACCACTACCGATATCCAATCTACATTAGGGCATGTCGCCTGCAACTGATCCAGTGCCAGCAGGGAGTTCGCCTTGCCATAGGCGTTATGCATATTGATTGCCCGCTGTTCGCCCTGCTGCACCCAGTCGCTACCGGCCTGTATGCCTGGTATTTTATACTCTACCTGGGTATCGTATACGTACTCGCCGGCGCCGGGAATCATGACCATGCCTTTGATCATATCTTCCAGTACCTCGCCGTTATAATCGGCATGACTGGCTTTTTTCTGGACTTCGAACGTAAAATTGGGGATGCGGTTACCGTAGTCGGCCAGCGGGAAATCTTCGAACACCACGTAGGCTAGTCCGCGGTAAGCAGGAGTTTTATCGGCGCCTTCGTAGGATTGTATCAAACTATCCGGCAGCTGGGTTTCATCGCCTTTATAAATTCTGATGGTGTATTGCGAGAGATCAAGTTGCTTGGCATCGGCCCAAATGCGCAACACCGAATCCACCGGACCTTCACAGATGGCGACCGCAGCCATAATGGAATAATTATAGGTGGTGGCGCTTTGCGAAACGCGGCCGCCGCCTTTGCCGCCGGCGGAGCTGGAGGAAGATGTCGATGCGGTTTCCTTGATCGGTCGCGACCAGATGAGGTTTCCGCCGAGGCGCATGGTGCCGTAGACGATAGGTATCATCTTGCTGTAGGTGGAGGTCTGCACGGCAAGATCGGCCAGACGCGGTCCGTGCAGCGTACGTTTTTGTTCCGGTAACAATATGCCGCTTCGTAGTATGCTGCCGGCGATCTGGCCGAAAGGCGCGGGTAGTGCGGCGCTGGCCACGGTACCAACGGCGCTGAGAACAATGGATGCCATAATTTTATATAAAAGGGTTAAGGTAGCCGATACGCGGCAACGATACGTTGTCGCCATCCGCTATCCAGCACATGCTCAACGACTGCTCGCGCTGGCGCGTAGGCATGGATAATGCCAAGGCCTGGGTTTAAATCGCTGACGATGCCCAGATGTTGCGGCGAAGCGTCGATATTAAGCAATAAAATATCTCCCGGAGATATACCGTCATGGGGTATGGTTTCCAGCACGCGCATCAATTGTGCTTTCAGGTATTCGGTATCTGGATGATGGGTATAATCGGTTCGGTCCAGAATAATGGCTGGTGCGCCATCCGGCAGGCGTATGTCCAGTTCTTCGGCCACTCCTACCAATAATCCCAGACAATCGACGCCGCCGTGATGCGATTCGGTTCTTTTTAATCTGCCCTGATGATGAAAGCGCGTACCAAGCCAGCGGCGCGCAGACGCGACGACATCGGCGTTACTCGACATATGAAATACTCTATAAAACGGGAATTATTCGGAATCGGCCTGTTCTTGCCGTTCTTTTTGCGGACGGAAATGCGTACGCATCGTCGGACGGCCGAAGAGCGGGCGCTGGCCCATGCTCTTGGCGTAAGCCCACACCAATCCGGCCATGACGACAATGGCCATACCAAATACCCAGATAAATGCAGCCATGGTGGTGTTACCGTAAATGCCGATGATCGTGGCGGAAATGAAGACGGCCACGGCAATCAGAAACCCGAGGAGCTGACCAAGGATGGTGGAAAAACTATGGATACGGATGGCTTGATTTTCCCATTCATGCCGATGTTTCTGCTCGATCTCAAACATCGTCAGGATCATTTTCGCCGAACCGTCAACGACATAATTATAGCTCTCCAGAACCTCCGGATGCGGAAGAATTTCCACCGTGCGATTCTGAATGCGATCACGGTTTCCCTGCTGGCGGTAACCGCCGGTTTTATACGGGCGGCTCTCCTGAGGTTGCGGATCGTTATTCCTGTTCTCGTTCATATGCTGCCGCTGATTGTAATCTGCCGATGACGTTTTCGACATCATTCCCGATTTTAAGCCAATCCGAACGCAACGCCTCCGCCGAGGTGCGATAAGGATAGCGGTAGAGCATCGGCGCACCGATGATTTTCATCACAGAAAAGCCGCCGGTGATAAAATCGCGGATGACGTTCATTGGAAGTCCGATGATAATTATTTTCTGTCTAGAGTAGAGTGTATCGTACACCGGTTAATTTTTCATAAAGCTACCACACGCTGCGCGTGCCTGCGGTTTCGAGCATGCGATCCAGGCCGGGTACTGCCGGTTCGCCGCGAAAATTGACGACATTGTTGAAGCGGGAAAAACAGGTTTGCATCGTTTTGTCGCAACCTTTACTCAAGCTGTAAGCATCACCGGATGAGATAAGGTACGGCATGGGCAAAGCCAGATAAATCTGCCCGCCGCCGGACGTATGGATATATTCTTTTACCTCCATCGAGAGCCCATGGTTGGCGCCGCTGGTAAATGTCAGCAGGCCGAACGTATAAATCCCGGAAGATTCCGTGCGCGCGCTGTCGACAAAAAATTGCGACGTATGTGTGGTCGTTACGCTGCCGGTGACCATGTGCGCGCTCAAATTAATTTTGCAGCGATTATCGCCAAGAGTGGCGCGACAGGATGGCGAGAATAATTCCCCGATTGTCTGCGACAATCGCTGCGTCAGTCCTCTTACCTCGGCGATAAACTGGTGTTTTTGCAATGAAACCTCGCCCAGCCAGCCGCGCCTTAACTTCAACGAACCTTGCGATACATCCCGGTAATTGACCTGAAATATTTCTATTTCGGCAAAATCGTATTTTCCTGCTATGATGTCGGATTCGGTGATGTCGGTGTCGGAGAGCATGCCTTCTAAATCCAGATTATCAACGCTCAATGAAGCATTGTTATCTATGGCGCTTGGGGTGAAGCCGGTGGCGGCCTTATAGGTGACGCCGCCGAACACGATATCTTGATCGTGATCGGTAAACCCCTGGAGAGTACTATCGCGGCGCGTCAGTTTCCAGCAGGTGGCCAGCGTCGTGACTTCGCCTGCCAGATGATTAGCCAGCGGTGCAGAAATCTGCTTCATAACTATACCCTGAGTTCGACGATGGGAATATCGTGCCAGCTGTGGCTGCCGTAGGTATCGAGCGTCGCCGACAATTTATCCGTATCGAAACGCACCGGCACATCGAACTGAAAATCGGCGGTGATCGCGGTGCCGTTCGCCGGTGCCGTAGAAAAAGTAATCTGGCCGTTGGTGGTGTTGGTGGTAATGCCGGAGCTTTGCAGCACGCCGTTTTTATAAATAGCGATGGTGCCAGCCACCGGCTTGGTAATGGTGCGTGTTTCGGTGACGCCGCCATTGATATAAGTCTTCTTAAGCTGAAATACAGTGGCGGTGCCGTTGCCGGTGCCGATGGCCTGCCCCGCGGCTTGAAAATCTGTCCAGTCCTTGAATCTAAAGCCATCCGCGCGGCCTTTGCGGGCGCGGAAAAACGCGATCAGGGCATCAAGCTGTACCTGCGTCTTGACGCCGTGCGCCACGTTGTAGCGCGCCCGCGCCTCAGACCAGTTGGCATTGCGCTGCTCATACCCACCCTGGGTAATTACGATATCGGTCGAGTATTGCGGCCCACCGCTCGACCCGAATGCAATGTCCGTGGGGAAACGCACTTCGACGAAGGCCATAATTGCTCCATAAATAAAATACCCCTCGCCGGTATGGGAGGGGTATTAAAGAGAATAATTGATAAGCTGCGACTAGATGATTTTAGGCAGTAAACTACGCGGCATCGAAGGCAGTGAAAGCCCCGGAGAGACGATATTCTGCGATCCCGCCAGCAACGTACGATGTTGCCGGTTTTGCATATATCTGGTGATATCCAGTAAATTTTCGGCTTTCATTTCACCGTTGTTCAGCCAGGAGGCGAACTGCTCAGCCGCAGGAAGGCGCCCGCCGATGATGGGAGAAACATCGTATTCAGAGGAGCGCATGATGCGGTTCAGCGCCGCCGAATTTTTGGGATTGGCGGCGGCTTCGGCGAAGCGGCGGACGCCCGTTTCCGATTCTAGACGGTCCCTGATTTTTCTTCCAACCTTGCCACGCGCGTTATCTACCAGCACGTCAAATACCATGCCCGCATTGACTTGCTGGCCCTGACGCTGCGTGCGCTCTATTTCATTAACCAGCATAACCGTATTATGCGCTTCCCGAGGGGACAGCCTATGATAAATCTTATCGGCGGCGAGGCCGCCACCCATCAGCCCGGCAATGCCCACCAGCCAGCCGACAGGCCCTGTCACCGCCGCACCGGCGATAGTTGCTGCCGTATATCCCGCTGCGGCCATACCGGCAAAGGCGCCGCCGGCGGAGACCGTAGCCTCGGTCATTTTATTATGCCAATTGCCTTTGAGCCGTACCAATTCTCTTTTGAAACCCGGGTTCCGGCTGGCAATGTAATTAAGGTCGATGCCAAATTTCCTGCGATATTTCGCCAGTGCCTTGGTCGTCTCGGCATCGCCTTCGGCGGCGGCTAAGAGTGGGTCTACGACATTACCGACCTTGGTAAAACCGGCTACGGCGCGGGCAGCCTGAATAGTGTCGAGATTATCGAAATCCGTACGTCCGGCGGCGACTTTGCCGAGTATCCCGGCATCGTCGTCGATATCTGTATCTATTGTACGGCTCATAGCGTTCCCATTACACCGTCGGGCTCAAGTTCTGGCCAACGCGAGTCGCCAGCTTGCCCGTGTGGTCACCCACCACCGGCTGCTGCGCATGCGCGCCTTTCAACTTGCCAACGTGTGACACTGTGGCCGGAGCCGGTGCGGCCTTGGCGGCCTCATTGGCAGCGATAAGCTGGTGCACGCGCACCATGATCTGGCCGTTGTCTATCTCTTTTAAAATCTGCGCCGGACTCGTTTTCTCCGCCGCATATTGCTTGGCGATTTCCTGAGTGAATGCGTTTTCCGCACCACCCTTTGCTTTCAGATCATTGCTGGCGATACCTATAAAAGCGGCGTAAGTTTCCACAGGCAGCGGCTGGCCGCTCTTGTGGGCATCGCTGATCGACTTGTAATAAGGAAGAATGGATTCGCCGCCTTCGAGCATGCCGCCGACCGCGTTGGCGCCCATTTCAATACCACCCTGCACCAGCATCGATTTCATGCTGATATTGCGCAATTGCTTGAAGGCAATGCCGAAGCTCAGCGCCGAAAGAGGGATCCTGATAAAGAAACTTTTGGTCAGCTGCGACCGTGCCTGAGCAACCGGTGCAGGGACCGAACCAAACAACACGCTGAGAGTAGAAACCTTTGCCGGATTGACACCCGTCATTTCCGCATGCATCTGTTTGAGAGATTCAAGATTCTGCTGGAAGCCGCGCGCGACAGTAAATGCCGAGAAGGCCGGCATCAGCATGATGGAAGTCTGCATGGCGGCATGGCCGATTTTGGCTTTGCCAATCATATCAGGTAATGCCGTTCGCGCATTTTTCCATTGCAGCGCTTCGCTATGATGGAAGTGCGCTTTTTCCGTAAGTCCTTTTAATTTATTCAGGCTCTTCACTGCCGATTTGGCGGATTTTGCCAGTTCGGGTGCATCTTTGAGCGTTGCTTCAAGCGCGGTATGAGCGCTGCCAAAACGTTTGATATCGACGGCACCGTTGATGCCGCCGGTAATAGCGTGACGCATTTCATCCACATGCGCGCTCAATGCCTGCGGCACTTCGATTCTTTCCAAGAGGCTGGTAGCGTGTGCGTGCGCACTGGCTGCTTTTTTCAACGACCTCGTATGCAGCCAATTACCGGCGCCGGTTTTTTCGACCGCAGCGCCAAGGCCATCGGTGGCTTTTTGAAAAACACCGCCCATTTTTACCTGTTCGCTGGCTTTTTGCAGGCTGGTTTTACTGATGTAATGATCGGGACGTCTTATCGCAAGACCGGTTTTCATTACGGCATCGGAATTGAATTTCCTGCCGAGTTTGGCGATTTGGCCGCCAATGGCGCCAAGGATTGGGATGCCGAAGAAAATTCCCGTATCGAATTTTGAACGTACGGTATCGGCGACATGAAACGCGCGATCGACGCCGCTTACCGATTCGGCAACCGTTTTTGTACCCGACGCGGCATTTTGCGTCGCCTGCGAAGCGCGGCGGGAAGCGGCCACAGCAGCATCGTCCATCTCGGGCAATCTGCTTCTGCCGATGCCGGGGACCATGTGCGGGGGATGTAATGTCGTCACCATAGTAATATGCCGTAAGTTATAGCTTTACAGTTAAAGTATAACCCAATTCGGGCACTTACTCCCATGGGAGTTTTGTTAATTTTTTGTGACAGTACAAGGGGTAATCGTAAAAATACTGTCATAAAAGGCCCTGTTTTGGCCTAAATTAGAGCGTTTTTTCGCTTTAGCGGCTTAGGCCGCCCAGCCCCATGATGTTAGTGGGATCGCGTTCCGAGAGGTATTCTTCAGGGCGTTTTGGGATCAATTTGACCGCCGTCAGCACATTCTGGATAGTATTCACCGTTCTATTCGCAACGCGGTCACCGAAACTTCTATAACTACCATCAGTAGCGATGCCGGGGATAGCGGAATGCGCACGCTGTTGGCGGTTCTCATCACGAATTCCGTCAAGACCGAGTGCCAGCACTTTATCAATTTCCTTATGGGACTGCGCTACGGCTTCCGGTGAAAACGTCTTATTGTCGACGGCATGAATGTTTATTTTTCCTTCGCCGATAAGATAGACGATCTCTGCAATACCAAATTTTCCATCGTGTCTATTATAAGCTCCCGCCATGCGCGTGAATAATTCACGCAAGGCATCGTTTTCCTGTCTCGCTTGTGGACTAATGATCTGCAGTCCTTTAGTAAAGCTTAGCGGGCCGACCTGAGGCAATCCCCTATCAACGCGCGCACGCTGGTAAATAGCTTTCAACTCGTTGGCGTTGATATCTTTGCCGGTGGCTTCAAAATTTTCCCGCATTTTGACCACGTCATAATAGGAGGTTTTGGGAACGAAGAAAGTTTCGTACGCCCAGTACGCGGCTTTGCCGGCGTAGGCGCTCATCGCCCAACCGTTATGGCCTTGCAGGAATTTTACCAGCCCTGAATATTTGCGGGGATCGTAATCTTTATCCTTGGCATCGACCGATTTGGTGATCTCCCGCGTCGGCGGGAATACCTGGGTACCAAGCCCTTTGCCTACAAATTTTCCTTCGCTGTCGAATGTTTTTCCGTTGATCCCGCCATAGACCGCCTCGACAAGGATCGGCAGCATGAACAGCGCGTCGGTGCCATAGCGCCACCATTGCAGATGCACGAGGTCTTCGTGTGCTTTGCGCAGAATAACGTTGCTGGAATGCTTGTAATCCGAGAATTCGACTTTACTCGGATCTATTCCCATCGACGCCGATATTGCCATGCGGCCGCTGTCGTCTATATTTTCCGATTCCAGGCCGAGGAAGGTGGTGGTGATGGCGGCGGCGCCCAATAAACACGCTGCCTGCGCCCATTTCGTGGCGCGGTCGTGGTTCCTGAATTTAGAAATGCCGATGCCGTAGGCAAAGGAAAACAAGCCGTATTTCAGGAAACGGTCGACTAAGATACCGCTGGTGGAAGCGTAATAATGTGGAGCGGTCATGCACCAATCTCCTGCGCTTCAGTGCCGGCATCGCGGCGGCGGGATTCTTCGCGTTCGCGCGCGGACAATGAAGGAGCCTCTTCGGATTCACTAAATGTACCTTCACCGGCAACCGGCGTCCCAGTATTTTTATTCATAGCAGCCATGCGCCCGGCGCTTGACGGTTCTTCCTGTTCGCGTTGTTTCCTGCGTTCGGCAATGATTTCCGGAACGCTGCGCGCACGCTCGAACATGCGCGTCCAGAATCCGGCGCCTTCTTTATGGGTCGACTGCTCAGCCAATGTCGCACGGCGAATGACATCCAGGCCGGATTTTTCTTTCCCGTCCACCTCGATTTGCACCGCTTGCTTATCGCCGGATAAAATTTTATCGGCTAAATCATGGAGTATTTCGATATCCTGATCATTTAGATTCAATTTTTTAAGTTCATCCGCACTTTTTTCGGCAAGCTCAAGCGCGCGCGAAGTAACGAAGGGATAAAGACGGTCGTGTCCTTTGGCTTGTAATTCGGCCACGCGTTCTTTTTTATATCCAACCTGTATGATAACATCCGCGGGGAATAGCGCAGAGAGCGCGGCTTTTTCCTCTTCCGGCAGGGCATCAAACGTTTGCTTGAGCATGTTCTTGATAAAGACCGGATCGACGTGATCGCTAAAAAATTCCTCAGCGGTAATGCGTTCCGGCGAGTTCAGGATCCTGCGTTGCTCCCCAATCAATGCCAGCGTTTGCTCTTTAGTGGCAAAGGTGCGTTTGCCGTTTTGCTGCGCAATGACTTTACGCTTGCCACCGGCTAGGCTGATCAGCGCCAGCGGGTTAAGCGTATGATTGCTTATCGCCTGCGCTATTTCATTGATCGCCGGTTCCAGTTGCGGCAGCAATCTGCTGCCTATCGCAGGGCGTTTATGGTCGCGTTCGTTCTGCTGGAATATCTCGACAATGCGCTCTTTAAGGCCGGATACGCTCGATTCATTCTCGACGTCGCTGGCCAACTGGCGGATCAAATCCATCGCGAGTATCTTTTCTGCGTTATGACCGATCCTGGATTTGATCAACATCGTGGCAGCGCCGGCAACAGCCATTTTTGCCGTGGTGGAATCGCGGCCATGCGCAGAATCATCATTGTGCCGCTGATCTAAATTCTCTTTTATTTCGTCTTTCTGCTCATAACGTAACCGTGCCTGCCGTTCGTATTCATCTATCTTTTTATTGATATAACTCTGATCACGTCCTTCTGACCGATATTTTTTCTGTAAATCTGCAACGCTGGCGTCAATCCTTGCTTCACGCTCCATCCATGTGTTGTTTACTTCCGCATGGAAATCATGTTCCGGTTTTACGAACTGCTTGCGGGTTTCGAATTCCTGATGCTTGGTTTTCTTGATCCTGTCATAATCGCGGGCGGCGAACCAGCTGGTAAGGCCGATGATTGGCAGCTCGGCAGCGACCTCTTTCAACCCCGTGCTGACATCATCGTGCATGCGTGCAAGGGCGGCGCTGATTATTTCGTTGTGTTTATATGCGTCTTTATCGGCTTCGATCACCGGTGCGATGCTCTGGAATAACTGTTTCTTTTCTTCATTATATTGCGAACGCACACCGATCAGGCGTTGAATCGGGTCGGCGGCGATGAGCGCCGCCATAAAAATTTTGGAGGCATTCAATCCGGCTTTATGCTTGGTGATTTCCGTAGTCTGCGGCCGCAGCCATTTCAGGGTATCGCTGGTTTTATCATAGAGAAATTCCGCGCCGTGCCTGCCGATAAACGGCTTGATGGTGGTATAGCCATATTCCAGCAATCCGGCTACTTCCGGCGGGAGGTTTTTGAAAAACAGCCAACTGGCCTTGCCGTCTTTATTGGTGTGCACCTGAAGGGCGCTGTTTAATCCGCCGCCATGAAGAATATTCTCGACCCGTGCCTGCGTTTCATCCGTATCGATCGACGCGATGGGGGATGCGGCAGAGGTATTTCTCCTGCCGGAATATCTGCTATCTTCGTCGTCCCAAGCCATGCGCACCCGCTATAATTTTGTTGGAAAAACCTGTTTCCACTCGCTATCATTATAGCAACAGCGCCACCCCCTAACTAGCCAATTTTTATGACATTTTTGTGACAGAACGGGTGATTTAACCAGTAAAATCAAGGAAAGAGCGGCGCATAGGGGGCATTTCGGCGTTGCGTAGGCAAAGCGGGCTATACGACTCTGATTTATCTATATTATCGCCCTTTTAGAGGTAGCGCTGGCTGGCGCGGGCGATGGCGGAGGCCATTTGCGCCAGCGATTGCCCCTGGCTGGCGCGGAAGTAGCCGGAGCTTGGCGCGCCGCCCGAAGGAATGATGGGCGGAGTGGGTATCGTATTGCCGCCGGAGGGATTGCGCGCGCCGCCGATCACCTGACGCAAAAATCCGGTTGTCAATTGTTCGAGCGAGGTCTGGCGCCGACCGCGAAACAGCGCTTGCGTAAGTGTCGGCAGGCTCTTTAGCAAAAGAGTATCGAACGACGGCAACTGTAAACCGGGCGATGAGGTCGTATCTGGTAAGAAATCAAAAAAACCGGCCACTGCGATTACTCCTCACAAAAAATATTATCCGGAAATTGATGCATCAATGCGGCAAGTTCGTCGCGATTGATAGCATCGGAATATTCCGGAAATCCATGCAAAATCCGCCAGCCTTGCAGCGCCGCCATCCATTCGCAGGGCGTCATCTGCCAGAATTCCTGCGGCGACAGGCGCAAAATGCCAAAAGCGATTTGCATCCATTGTTGCCACGGCAATTTTGGGTCAGTCGTCATATCCGTTCAGAATTTTGGCAAACATGGCCGACGTGGCATTATAGGCCTGAGTCAGTTCACCGCTCACTAAGGCTTCACGAATATCGAAATCTAAGGCAGTCGCGTGTAAGCACTGCGCAACGATTTCCGACAATTCTTCCAGCGTCAATAATCCTTTAGCCAGCTTAGTCGCAAGCACGATGATGCCCGTACCAAGCTGATGTTCGATGCGGCTGAGCGTTTCAAACGTCGGGCGCATGACATACGGTTTCCCGTTCAGCCGGATCTCGACTTCCCCTCTCCACGGATTAGCGGTCATAGCGTTACGCTGCAGTGAAGGTTATAGTTCCGGCGCTGACCAGTGTCAGCGCATATATCTCTTCGCTGTTTTCATTGCCGCTGCGCTCATACGAAGCAACCAGAAAAGCGCCGTCGATCCTATCGCCGTTGGCAAAAATGAGCCGGTAATTATGCACCGATCCGGCGAACGCATACCCCCTCAGGGTTTCTTCCGATGCGGCGTCGGTGAAAAGCCCCGTACCGCTGATGGTCATGGTACGGATGCCGGCGCTGCTTAAAAGCTGCCGCCAGGCGCCGCTGTCGACATTGCTGGCGTCGAGCGCCTGGTTATTGAGCTCCATGCGCGAGGTGCGCAGCCCGCCGATGGTCGTGAATGTTTCCGACATGGCGCCGTCGCCGATTTTAATCAGTACCAGCGACCCGTTTTGCGTAGGCATAATGATTCCTCTATTTAACTGGCGTCGAGCAGGGCGCGAAACTGCATCGCGCCGTTATAAGTCACGCCGTCGTTTTCCTGCGTCAGGCTGCTGGCGGTAAACCGGATCATCACCAGCGTTTGCCCGGTGACGGTGAGGTTTGCCTGATGCAGCAGCACGTAGATGCGGTCCATGATCGTCGCCGCTTCTTTGCGGCCTCCGTCGCGGCTCCATACGTGCAGCATAACTATTTGTTCGCTGCCGGTGGTGGTTTTGGTCGAGCGGTCTTTGATCGCCGCGTCGCCGAGTGTGACGTAAGGAAAAGCGCCGCTTTGCGGCGGGCGGTCAAAAACGCCGGACGCCAGCGCCGTCAGGGTGGCGTCGCCGGTCAAGGTTTGATACAGCGATTGCTGCAATGCTAAATGGCTAAAGCCTGACATGATTTATATCCCGCCTTCTTCGACCAGTAATTCCAGTATCCCGGCCTGCGTCCCGGCATCGGCCACGTACAGGATGTTAAATGCGCGCTCTTCGAGCAGCAGGCGCTGGCTTGCGTTTACGTCGGCGCGGCGGCGCATCAGTATCCGGTGCGTCGCCGTGGATTGAAGCCTATCGGCTGAAACATTTTCTTTGCCGGAGATGGGGACAATTTCCACCCATAATTGCACGACGTCTTTCCAGCTTCGCACATACCCCCCTACCCCATCCGCCGTTTTTATTTCTTCCTGCAGGGTGACGCGCTGGCGCAGGCGCGAGCTGGTGTTTCTGCGGCGGCCGGTCATAGGCATATCCCGCGAAACGGCATGTACAGCGAGATCGCCTGCGGCGGCAGGATCGTGTATTCCGTGTCGCCGCGGTTATCATACATGGCGGCGATGTGGGAGAGCATACCCTGCTTGATCGGCCTGGGAACGGCGGAGGCGGTGCCGTAGCCGGTGGCATAAATAATTTCGATGCGAAAGCCGATGACGGCCGATTGGAATACGATCGTATCGTGCGCGGCGTTCAGGTAATAGGTGCTGGCATCGACGGCTTGCGTCGTGTTGTCGCGGTTGACGACGGTGACGGAAGTCACGCTGTTCACCGGCCCCATGGGCAGGCCGACGCATTCCGGCAGGCAGGCGTCGTACGCCAATTTCCACGATTGATTGATCAGCGAGCGTTTCAGCCATTGCTCGGCGGTCAGGCGGGCGCTGACGATAAGGTCGTTGATAAGCAGGTCTTCCTCCTGGCTGTCGATACGCAAATACAGCTTGGCTTCGTCGAGTGAGAGCGGCTCATCCGCAGGTGCGGCGACGCGCGTGAGCAGCCGACTGCGAATATGGTCGGGATTGAACATGATAAATCCTTAAATGGATGGCGTCCTCGCGGCGGAAGCGCGCGAAGTGACGATAGATAAAAAATGGATTAGGAAAAAGACGATAACTTAGAGCGTTTTCGCTATTAAATGGAAAATGCTCTAACTATTCGTTGTCAGTGCCCTTAGGCGTCTGCACGACGTAGGAAGAAATATTGCTGGTGAGGTCGTGGGCTTTTTCGGTGGAGCTTATGTCGAGCATGGATTCGTGGTTGAAGCCGTATTCATCGGTCATTTTCTTTTTGATCTCGGCCGAGGGCTCGCCCTCGCCGGATTCGATGACGATGCCGTAATCCTCCGGGTAGAACGTGCCGCTTTTTTGCGCTTCCATGAACGATTCCAGCTTGTCGGCGCGGATGGCGACGTAGGCATAGATTTTTTTGCCGTCAGGAGTTTCGCCGCGGACGAGCAGCACGCACACGGTTTTCTCGGCGATCAGCTGTTCGGTTTTGGTCAGTTTAGCCACAGCGTACCCTTTGCTTATTAGACGGCGGTTATAGCGTACAAGAGTAAAACAACGCGCTTAAAAAAACTTTAATATTCTAACCATTACCATAAAACCAGAAATGAAACAATGCGCTTCCAAGCCAATAAAGCGATTTTATACGATAACAAACAATATATTATATGGAATTGCCAAGATGATTGCGTGTCATGGCAATTACCTTGTTTTCTATCGATTGTGCTATTTTCGCTACAAGGTGGAGAGGGTTTCCCCTCTCCACGATGCATATCCTGTTAGAAAATTATACCACCGGGCGGTATGCGGCGGAATCGCGAAGTGCGAGTATGCCGATCGGCGTGCCGTTGGTATGCGTTCCGGTCGGCGTGGCGATGCCCTTCAGGTAACGCTTGTTGCCGATGTAGCCGAAGCTATACGCCGTTTCATCTTCCGACGAAGAATCGATGACGATCGTGGCGGCGGTATTATTGAGATCCGCCGTCGTGGTATCGGTGTAAGTGGAATCGTCATCGCTATGCTGCAGTTTCAATGTCCATAGCACGCTGCCCGATAGCGTATCGCCGGACAAGCCGATGGCGAATACCACTTCGGCGCTGTTGTATCCTTGCAGGTCGATGGCGGTGGAAGTTTTGGTGGCGGTGGAGGTGACTGGATTCAAATGCTGCGTCACCAGCACGTTGTGATAAAGGTCTCTCATGATAATTTCCTCTTTAAATGAATTAGGCGAGTTTCATTAATTTAATCGCGTCAAAATTGACGACGTCGCCGCCGACGCGCTTGGTAGCATAAAATTTCACGAACGGTTTTTCCGTGAACGGGTCGCGCAGGATGCTGATGCCCTGACGGTCGACGATCTGGTACGCCGATTTGAAGTCACCGACGGCGACCGAGAGCGAGTTGGCGGCTGCCGCCGGCATATCCGTCGCCATGTAGACGGGTACCCCCAGGAGGGTATCCGGTGCGCCCGCCGCGAGGCCGGGCTGCCACAAATACTGGTTGGTGGTCGCCTCTTTGAGCAGGCGGACGGCCTGCACGACGGTGCGGTTCATCAGGAAGCTGGCGCGTTTGCTGTAGGCATCTTTCAGGCTGTAGAACAGGTTGATGAGACCATCGGCGGTGACAGCGCCGCTGCTGCCGGAGTTCACCTGCTGTATCTGGTTCCAGCTGGTGCCGGCGGCATAGGTCAAAATACCGCGCGGTTGGCCGACGCCGTTGCCGCTGACGAAGGCCGTGTTCTCCTTGCGCGAGAAAATGTCGGAGATTTTCGCAGCAAGCCAGGCTTCGATGTCGATGGCGGCGTCATCCACCAGTTTCTGCGTCGCTTTCGGCTGCGCATATAACTGATGGGTGGAGATGTTGCGCTTGGCGATCACCGGCGTCGAGGTTTCGCTGATGGAAGCGGTTTCTGCCGTCCAGCCTGCCGCCGCCTGGTCGTGATCATCGATCAATTCCAGAGAGTCGGTCGAGATGGTTTCGATGGAGGCCAGCTGGCGCATCGGCGAGGTTTCAAAAATCGCCTGCACGATTTTGGACGACATGGCGGGCGTTACCAGATAACCGCCGTCGGGATCGGAACCGACCGAAAGCGCTTTGGTCGAGAGCGCTTCCAGCCCTGCATCCATGCCTTTACGCAGGTAATTGCGGAAAGATTTTCCGTATTCGCCGGCGCGCGGGTCGTTGGATTTATGGGCTTCGTTCTCGGCGCCCAGAGTCGGGCGGCTGTAGACGGTTTCGATCTGGTCGAGGCGGTGCTTGTAATTGTCCAGCGCCGTGCTGATGTTGTTGAGGTGCTCGTCATAGAGCGGGTCGGCGTTGCCTTTGCGCTCGATTTCGGAGAGGCGCGCGTCGTTGACGTGCTTGAATTGTTCCCAGGCATGGCCGAGGGAGTTTACGCGGTCGGTAATTTCATTGATACTCATAGGGGTTCCTTCATTAAGTTAAAAAATAGTATGCCCATACCCAATAGGGGTATGGGGTATTCGCATTGATGGGATAAAATTATCGGAAAGAGAGTGCGTGGATCGCCTGGTCGATGGCGTGGGACAGGCGGACGACCTGTCCGGCTTTCAGCGCCCGGTTCCACTGGTCGATTTCGTGATTGGTGAGGATGGGCTCGACGTGTTTCACCACCGTCACGTTGGCGGCTTCGTTGGCGGGAAACGTCACCAGGCTGATTTCCCACAAATCCACCGCCGCCAGGTGGCGGATGCCGCTTTCGGCGTCGATGCGATAACGCACCGGCGAATAGCCGATGGAAAGTCCGTTGACGGCGCCGGACTTAAGCAATGCGTAGGCTTCGCGCGCGCGCTGCACTTCGAGCAGCAGGCGGCCTTCGACGTAGAGCCCGCGCTCGTCCTCGAACATGCGGTCGAGGACGCCGATGGGTTCTTCCTGCTGGTGCTGCCACAGAAATTTAATGCTGCTCACACGCTGGCCCAGCGTGTGATGGAAGGCGCCGCGCAGCATGATGTCGCGCTGGCTGTCGACGACATTGAACACGCTGGCATAACCGGCAAACCTCCCCTGGGTATCCAGTGATTTCAGGTGGAGGCCGCAGCTATAGCGTTTGCGCTCACGCATGGTGGCGCTGATTTTCTTATCGGAATACATGGATTGCCTATCTGCTATTGAAAAAATATAGGAAATGGAGTGGCAAAATCGCTAGGCTTAGGCGGATGCGAAGGTTTGCAAGAACCGCAGCGGAGCGTACATTTTAGTACGTGAGCAGCGGAAGCGCAGCCAACCAAGCAAGACGCCAAGCCTAGTTAGATTTTGTGGCGAAGATTCTGAATTCGACGCGCACTTCGTTCTTGATGATGTCGTCTTTCGCCCACTGCCCCTGCCCGACGCCGTAATCCTTGCGTTTGAGCGTGGCGAAGCCTTCGGCGATTGCCGCATTGCCGGTGTGCTTTAGCGTGAAATTCAAAATCACCGGCGCCGTTTTTCCGCGCAACGTCAGCTCGCCCTCGGCGAAATAATCATTGGACATCGGCGTGCGCGTGATCTTTTTGCTTTTGAATATCGCTTTTGGAAATTCCTTGGTCGAGAGCCATTCCGGCAGCGTGATATTTTTTGCCACGTCGTCGTTGGCAACCGTTATGCTGCCCATATTCACTTCGACGTTGATATGGCTCTGGTCGGTGTGGTCGGGATCAAAACGGATGTCGGCGGTGAAATCGCTGAAGCCGCCGCCGACAGGCGCGCTGTTCTGGATGGCAAAAAACTTGAGATGGCTTTTTTCTTTGACCACCGTGTATGCCGGCGCCTCGGCCCAGGCCGGAGCTGCCAACAATATTACCATCGCCAGTGCGGGCAACATGCGGCGCAGCACATTATTTTTATGATAATAATGATGCAGCAGCGCGGCGAGCGCGTGCAGCGACACCATGACGATGATGGCATAGCCCAGCAACTCGTGCAGATCGCTCAGCGTATCTTTCAGCATTTTATCCGGCGCGACTAAATCCGGCAGCGTAAATACTCCGAACACGGAAACGGAAAATCCGGCCGCCGACGACATCAGCCAGCCGGAAAGCGGCATGGCGATCATCAGCGCGTAGAGCGCCCAGTGCCCGGCGCGTGCCGCCAGTTTTTCCAGCGAACGCATGCCGTCCGGCAAGAGCGGCGTAACGTTGGCCATTTTCCAACCCAACCGCAGCAACGCCAGCATCAGCACCGTGATGCCGGTCGATTTATGCAATCCGTAGATGCGGAATTTATCCGGGCCGTTTTCCATGTCGGTCATGAGGAAGCCGACGGCGAGCAATCCGGCGATCAGCACAAAAATCAGCCAGTGAAAACTTTTGGCGACGGAACCGTAGGTCGATTCGGTATTTTTAATCATGCACCGTTTTTAGCGCACCCACGGCAAGAATGCAACTAGGCGGCCGGAACCTTAGGCCCGTAGCCGACGGCGGCGCGTTTTTCATTTTCCGTTAAGAAACTGGCTTTCTCGACGCGGTCCCAGATCGCCTGATTGCGCGCGGCAAGCACGGAAATGGCGTCGGTATCGGGCGCCAGTTCCAGCTGGCTGTCGAACATGGGCAGCAGCCAGCGCGTCAGCGCGTCGGCCGTGCGTTCTACGAGCGGCACCACGGTCTGTTCCCACAGCGCCAGCCGCGCTTCCTGCAAATTGGCGTAGGTATTGTCGCCGGGAATGCCTAACAGTTGCGGCGGCACGCCGAACGCCAGCGCGATGTCGCGCGCGGAGGAATTTTTGGTTTCGATGAAATCCATGTCCTTGGGCGTCAGGCTCATTTCCTTCCAGTCGAGCCCGCCTTCCAATAGCAATGGCCGGCCGGCGTTGGCGGCGCCGGTGAACTGCTCGTCGATCTGTAATTTGATGCGGCTGTATTGGTCTTCCGACAATACCCCTCCCCCGGTATCCGATTTCACCACCAGCGCGCCGCTGGGACGGGCGCCGTTTTGCAATAATGCCTGGTTCCAGGCGCCGGATTGGTTGTGCTGGTCGATGCTGTAGGCGGCGGCCTCGATGGGCGAGAGCCCGTACCAGTCGTTGAGCGGGTGGAATTTCTTGAGGTGCAGGATGCGCGAGGTGCCGGTGATGGAGTGGACGGGAAAATCGACGCTCTTGGTGCCGATGGTGTAGCGGTAGCTGGAGGGCGTCGTGCCGCGTCCGGCGATCACGCTCATGCGGTCGGGGCGCAATAAATAAAGTTCGTTGGGCGCGGCACCGCTGGGGCCTGCCGCCTGTACAAAGGCGTTGCCGCTGATCATGAGATAATGGTAGAGCGACTGAAAAAATTCGCCGGACGCCTGCATCGGGCTGGGTTTGGTCAGCACGTCCAGCGCCGGGTGCGCCTTCAATTCGCGTCGCGCGCCTTTGGGGCTCACCGCATATAACTTAAACCACACCGAGGCGGCGGAGGTCGAGATCATGTCGATGGCGCGGTGGGCGATGACGTTACGCATATAGGCTTCGAGCGCGAATTGCTCATAGCTGCGGTCCATCCACACCGCCTGTCCCGGCATCACCATATAGGAGCGCATACCATACCCCCCTTGGGTATATTGGGTAAGCCCCTTGGTCGATTTTTGCGTTGCGCGCGTGAAGAAACGGCGCAAACTGCGGACAATAGAAGGGCTGCTCGCCATGGCGGTCATGCGTGATCTCCGAAAATGTGATGATGGGTTGTCGCCGTTTCGACACTAAATCCAGCGTACATTTACAGTTGTACGCACGTTCGTCATGTCCCGGAAGAGGGAAAATGCATTTTTTTAAAAAAAATTCTATGACAGGAAATCAGGTGGTGAATTATTCTGGGCTACGGCCGTTAGAATTGCATCTCCGGCTGGAACTCGGTATTTTATTTTTTTCTGATTTCGCCTGAAATCCGCAATCTAATCGTTCCCGGGTTTTTTCCGCCTGTATTCTCTCCCAAAGCGCATCTTCCCTTTGGCAATAATCCAAATATAATTTCCCAGATTCGGGCAAATTATCGGCGATAGACTGCTGCGCGGCGGCAGGATCCAATCCAAGCGATTTCGTCAATGCGAGCTCAATCTTGGGCATCTCCGCCCACCATTCGTGGCCTCTGTCTTTAGCGTCATAACTTTGCTCGATGTCAGCGGTTTTTTTGTGTGCCCATCTGTCAAAGAAAATCTTTGCTTGCGGAGTCAGCATATCTTTTTCAAATGCAGCTGCAAACGACCGGGTTTCAAAACAACCGACAATATGGCATTGAATAAGGTGTGCTACTTCCTCAGATACAGTATTAATGTCACCCTCTCGTCCGGTACGAATATAAATAATATTCTGCCCGGGATAAAAACCGCCCATAGTGATGGTGAGAGGTGCGGGCTTGTTGCTGAAAGGAAGCGGCGCGCTATTGGCAATGATGAAAGTCGGATTGTAATACTCAAGAAAATCTTTTACGCGCGGCGGCAACTTTGCGATCGTTTTCTGCAATCCGTCTGATATGACTTTTTTAAGTGGCTTACAGTAATTTTCCGGCATATCCGCCATGGATTTCTGTATTTTGCTCAAATATTCTTCCGGATGTTTATCTATGTGCTCAAGTGATCTCTTCAAAAGAGATTGCATAGCGCGCATTTCTTCCTGTGAAGAAAATGAATGGTCGTCATACTTGACGAAGGTATCGTCCATTCCGGAAATCTGCTTTGGAGCCAGGCCGAGTTTCTCATAAAAATATTTCTGCCGCTCGGTTTGCCATTTTCGTTTGAAAGATGTTCCCGTCTCTCCGCTTTGAGCAATCAACGACCAAAAATTCTGATCGGGGTATGTCTTGGAAAATAGGTCAAACGCATGATCGGCGCCTTTAATTTCTCTGAGCGTTTTCAGGTTGGGAACTTTTTCAAACCCTCTGTTCTGCTGTTGAAAATCTTCCGCCGCCAGTAAGAGGTCGTGTTGGCGCATGGCGTGGTCAAAGTCACGGATAAACATATTAAGAGGGGATATCCCGTCGGCAACGCTATAATTGTCGGTTGCCATGATGCGTTTGCGCGCTGACTCCGCCGCCTTGCGGATACCTGGCGGCGTCAATTCCGCAGGATCAAGAAAGAATAAATCCGCGCACGACGATTCATTGAGTGTGTGAACTGTCCCATCAAGTGACGTCCGCAAGCAATCATTAAATACAACATCGGGCTTATAGGATGTACGGCGCATCCAGCATTATATCCCGTTTCAATCAGCGCAAATATTAAGATTCAATGACATTCTAAGGCATGGATTCCTTCTAACGTTCTGATTTTTATATAGGACGAATCCGCAACTTCCCCCACGTACTCCCGCGCAGCCAGTCGAGATATTGCGTGAAGGCGTCCACCTGGTCGTCGTGGGCGCCGGCGGGGAAGGAAAATAATTCGCTCTCGAAATCGGCAAGCCACGGCGCCTGTTCCGGCAGCAGCACCCTGCCCGCTTCCATCAGCGCGGTGACGGCGGCAAAGCGCGTGACCTTGTCGCCTTTGGGATTGACGGCAATCAGCGGCAATGCGTTTTCGCGCCGCGCGTCTTGCAGCAATTGCTGCCCACTGGCGCGGTCCTCTATCAGAATCGCGTGCGGCTTGAAGCGTTCAGCCAGCGCGTAGAATGTGCGTTTCAAATCCGGGTATTCGGCGCGCATCGATTGCGCATCCAGCAAATAACTTTTGCCTTGATGCTCGGCAAATGTCAGGCAGGAGCTGGCGTCGTTGTGGCTGCCGCTTTTGATGGCGGTATCCCAGCTTTGCACGATGCGTTCCGCGCTATCGGGCGCGGCGGCGAAGCGCTTGAACCACCACGATCTTACCAAGGCGCTTTCCTCGGGGATTGGCTGCTGCTGGTATTGCGCGGCGAAGGCGGCGCTGCCCAATTCGATTTTTGCGCGGGCGATCGATTCGGTGTTTTCGCGTTTTTCGTGCAATAATTCTCCGGCCGCGCGCGTTTTTTGCACTTTGCCGAAATCATATATTTCCGGCGCGGCGGCGACTGCCGGCAGGCACAAATGTTTCCAGCCGCCTTTGGCCAGCAAATATCCGGTCAAATCCTCGGCATGCAGGCGCTGCATCACCAGCACGATCACGCCTTTTTTCTTGTCGTCGAGGCGACTGGCGAAAGTGTGGTCGAACCAGTGGTTCACGTCGTCGCGCGCGTTTTTGCTCATCGCCTGCGCCGGGCTGATAGGATCGTCTAATATCAGGAAATTTCCGCCCTCGCCGGTGGTGCCGCCGCCGACCGATGTTGCGAAACGGAAGCCGCGCCAGTTGGTCATGAATTTGTGTTTTTCGTTCTGGTCGGAGGTGAGCAGAAGCTGCGGAAAAATCCTGCGATACCAGGGCGATCCGATGACAAGGCGGCTGTCGAGCGAGTGTTTCACCGAAAGCGCCTGCGCGTAGCTGGCGGCCATGATGCGCGCGGCGGGATTGTGGCCGAGCAGCCACGCCGGCCAGGCGACGCTGACGCAGATCGATTTTAAGGAGCGCGGCGGCATGTTGATGATAAGCCGCGTGATTTTGCTGCTGCGCGCGGCCTCAAGATATTCGGCGATCAGGTCGATATGCCAGTTGGGCAAATACGCCGTCGCCGGGTTTACCGTCGCCATGGTTTTCCCGATAAATGTAGCAAAATCATGCTTTAATAATTGGTGATACCAATAGGATACATTTTTGTTTTCAGTCATAACGCTTTCGGCTATAGTGAAACCGCCGTTAAGCAGCGGTCAAAAAAATATAAAACGGGAGATGATATGGTGTACGGCGCGTGCCATCCGTGGATGGTGACGGCGGAGGGCGTGCAACCGGTTGCCGCCCTGTCCGACTCAGCTATGCCTTTGCCTGCCAACGAAAATGCCCGCGTCAAATCCGACTGGATCACGCCGGCGGAAGCGCTACAGAAAATTCAGCAGATTAAAGACCGCCTGCGCCGCGAGAACGAGGAAACTCAAGCGCTTCTCGACCACAGCCCGCGCCGCAAAATATGGGATGAGCTCTATGTCTGCGAGCACAGCCTGCGCTGGAAATATTTCCGTGCAACCTCTTCTTATACCGGCTGATTCCTGACGCGCTCGACAAACGCCTCGACCAGCGCCACGTCGGCATCGGTCAGCGCCTCGCCGGTATAGGCCGGGTAGTCACCCGAAACGCCCGATGTTTTTTTCGAAATCGCCTGATCAATCTTGATGATAAGTTCGGTCAGCGTTACCAGCGTCGAAAGCGGAGAGTCGCGGCCAACAGGCGCGGAATCTGACTTCTTTTTCTTGGTTTTTGCCTCGATTTGCGGTGCGTTTTCGACAGTTTTGGTCGGATTTGCTGCCTCTTCTACGCGGGTTTCGAGCTGTTTTAGCATCGCGCGCGCGATCTTTTTTAAGCGACTAAGATCGTCGGCTTTGCCGCGACGTTTGACGGTAGCGGGAGTAGCCGGCTCTTCGGGCAATAAAGCCAGTTGGTCTTCGGCAACGGGTAGCGTTTGTGCGTAGGTCATAAGAGAAGCCATGTAAATAAGATGGAATATAAGAATCTACATTATTGAGCACTATCAGCGCTTCCCATGCCCCGGAAGGGGGAAAATGACTGTCACCGTTCTGTCACATGCGTATTCATCAAGACGTAACCCGAAAAAGCGGCGGGTTTGCTATGATGATGGCATGGCTTACCTTGCCGTAGATTGTTCGGAGAATATGCTCGGAAACCTGCACGCGTGCGTCGGGTTTGAAGGCGGCGCGCCGTGTGCAAAATCCGTGCATAATGAAGTGACTATCAACGGCGTCGCGCTGCCGCAGCGCGTGGTCGAGGAATTGCGCCGGTTAGGGCGACCGCTATCGTGGTATACGCATCACGAGCTCGAAGACGCGGTGCTGGCCTGCGCCGTTGACGGGCAATTGATCGACGATCCCAACGGAACTGATTTTCAAGACATGCTGACACTGACCGAAGATGAGAAGCACGAACACCGTGCGGCACGCGCCAAATGCAAACGGCCTTATTTCCTATCCAATATATTGGATGGAGAAGAGGATGAGGACGGCTGCGGGAAGAATATGGCGGGGCATTTTTAATAACTTATTTTTTGTCATTCCCGTGAAGGCTGGAATCTCCTTATCCACATCTTTCGCGTTGCGATGGATATCACCGTCTTCGCGGGGATGACAGCTGTACACTTTTCTTACATTTGGACATATTCCCCTATAAGTTGTAAGAAATTTTAAAAATTCCTCTTCCTGTATTAAAAATTAGGATATATCTATATGAATTCTGGATACATCCATAATTGCTGCCACTCAAGCCTGATACCTGTCTCAACATAACACCATTACAATAGCGGGGGTCTTATTATGATACATCTTACACAGACGGCAGAAAACACGATCATCATCACCAACCCAGCGCCTTCCTCCCTAAAACCACCCTCTCCCCATCCGATAAAAAATAAAAAACCATCGCCCGATATTTTCTCGTGGCTTGAAGGCCCGTATGACACGGCACGCGGCGAAACGGCGCTGTGGATCGCGGTGATTACGCAAGCGATGATGGATGCGCTCAGCCGGTCGCGGCATCCGGAGCATCGCTATCATAAGCACGCCGCCACCGAATGGCTGAGCGGAAACAGCAAAGATTTTATTCTGGTCTGCGTACTGGCGGACATGGATCCGGATTACGTGCGCTGCAAGGCCAAACGCGCGCTGATGTCGCCGGTGGCGTGGCGCGCCGCGCCCGGTGAAGGGAAACGCTATATCGAGCGCAAGCTATACCGTCAGCGGCTCAAAAAAATGCGGGCGCATAAAAATCCAGACCCCGCCGACGACGGTGATTCGCCCCGATCGCAGGTGATTGTCGGACCATGGAATGCGCACGCATAAACGAGGTATGCATGGACACTATCGACAAGGAAAAGCCGACGGCGGCCATCTTACGCTTTCCGCGCAGGCGCGGCCGGCCGAGGATAACCAAGCCCGGCCGCGATACCGGCACGCCGGAACTGGTGATGAAGCGCCTGAAACAGGAGACGATCGAAGCGCTGGATCTGTGTCTGGAACGCGGCATCATTACACCGGAGCAGCATTGGTGCGGCATCCACCTGCGCTGGCTTTATACGCTGAAGCACGGAGCTCCGGGCGTGCGCGCCATCGATACCACGCATCTGGGCGGTAGCGAAACCAAAACCGACGACCCGGAATGGCGGAGCTCGCGCGAAAAAGAATACAATGAAGTGATAGAAAAACTGTCTTTGAGAAAACTGGCATTGCCGGTGATGAATTTATGCATCCATAACGAGCGTCCGAAATTTTTAAACCTACGCTCGGTGGCGTCGATAAAAAATATAAAAAAATACGACGACGAAATCGCGCAAATCCAGTCCGGACTTGATATACTCGTGAAACACTGGGAGCGCGGGCATCGCTAAAATTTTACCAATATTTTTCCGACTTGCGTGCTAAAAGTCAGATGCATTTCTTCTAAAACCCATTGATTTTAATTACTATTTAACCCTTTTTTTCTTGCCATAAATTGACGCATTTGCTAGACTAGCTCCTAGCTGATTTATATCAGCGTTTTTTTGAACCATTGATGGAGTTCATGTTTATGAGTACTATCACACGTCTCCTTAGAGAAGAAAGTGGTGCGACGGCCATTGAGTATGGCCTGATTGCCGCGTTGATTTCTATAGCGGCGATTTCGGCAATGAGTGCCTTAGGTACCCAGTTGTCTACAACGTTCAATACTGTTAAGAATAGTCTGGCACGCTAATTCTATATTACGTGTTAGTCGTATCAATTTCATCCAAGGAGCTTACACAATGACCATGATTAAATCTTTCATTAAGAGCGAGAGCGGTGCAACGGCCATCGAATACGGCCTCATCGCGGCGTTGATTTCCGTAGCGGCGATCGCGGCTATGGCTGCACTCGGTACGCAGCTCTCGACGCTGTTCACCACGGTGTCCAACAGCCTGGCGCGCTAAGCGTCACGCTCGACGAAAAAAGCCCGCTTGAAAAAGCGGGCTTTTTTTTGGGCGGGCTTTTTTTTGGGCAGCCGTTATGTCACCCATCCTTTCCAACATACTCAACGAATGGCTTGACGCCTCGCTGTGGCTGGTCGGGTTCTTTATCGCTTTCGGCCTGCTGGCGCGGTGGACACCGTGCAACGCTGGCCAGCCGTTATGGCGCAAGGGCATGGTCACCGACATTCTTTACAGCTTCGCCATTCCGCTGCTCAACCGGTTCGCGCATGTGATTTTCTTCGGCGTCTTTATCGCCATTTTCTTCCGCGCCACCGATCAGGACACGCTCGGTGATTATATCCGGCATGGGTTTGGACCTTTAAGCGCGTGGCCGTTGTGGGCGCAGGCGGCGTGCGTGTTCATTCTCTCCGATATCATACTCTACTGGTTTCACCGCCTGTTCCACGGCAAGACGCTGTGGCCCTTTCACGCCATCCACCATTCCTCGCCGGAGGTGGACTGGCTTTCCACCTACCGCTTCCACCCGATCAATACCTGGTTCGCCTTCGTGCTTACCAATGTCATGATGCTCGCCGTCGGCTTCTCGCCGGAAGCCATCGCGATCATGGCGGTCTTTAATATGATCTATTCCGCCATGGTGCATGCGAATTTAAATTGGACGTTCGGCCCGTTCAAATACGTGTTCGCCAGCCCGGTGTTTCACCGCTGGCACCATACGTTCGAGAAGGAAGGCATGAACAAGAATTTCGCGCCGACGTTCCCGCTGATCGATATCATCTTCGGCACGTTCTATATGCCGGAAGGAAAACTGCCGCAGCATTTCGGCGTGCCGGGCAGCGGCATTCCTTCAGGCTTCCTGGGGCAGATGGCGTGGCCGTTTAAACAGCGGCCTTAAGTTAAGCGGCGGGTTTTTCCGCTGCCGGGGCTTCGGCGGCAGGCGCTGCGGCTGCGGCGGGCGCATCAGCGACAGGGGCTGCTGCTGCAACCGCTTCTTTCCAGGTACCCATGCCAAGCACCGCCTGCCCATCCAACCGCTCGCGCTCGATCTTCACCGCATCCTTGACGCCGCTGGACTCATAGGCCTCCAGCGCCGTCGCCGCCTGGACAATGACAAAATTATCCGCGTCTTTATAGATGCGATACCGTACGACCGAATTATTCGGTATTCCTTTTTGCGGAATGGGCAAGGTTTCAAACGAACCGGCGGCGGGAGTGTTTTTCATTTGGGAACAATAACAGAATTATCTTCAGGTTTCTATATCCAACAAATTCTTGAAGATTTCGCTTTGCGTTCTAATCGCCTTCAGGTTGGCTTTGTAAGTCTGGCTGGCGATGAGCTGGTTGGCGAATTCTTCCGCCGGATCGACATTCGGGCGCTCGGAAACGCCCTGAGAATCGGCATTATCGGCCTGGGGGTTGAATTCCTTTACCGTCGCCGGATTGACGTTGCTGACCTGCGCCTGCACACCGCCGCCGGATAACGATAACAGATCGACTTTCTGCGGCGTGTAGGGCTTATCTACGGTCTTGCCATCGACAATGGTTTTGGTGCTGAACTGGTTGGCGACGTTATTGGCGCTGATTTCCAGCCGTTTGCTGGCAGCGGCTAAACCGGAAAGCGATACGTTAAATGCGGACGATACCATGGCAGCCCCCCCTTCGCTTGGTTACCTATTATATATAGCATGAATAGATTAAGCCGCGATTAAGAATAGAATGAATACAATATAGTGCGAATAACGCTTGTATTACTGATGCTTGCGAAACAGGTTTCCCAGCGGTAATTTCGCCGTTTTTACCGGTTTTTTAGGCAGCTCGCGCGCCGCGGCGATGGCCTCCGCTATCGCCTGCCGGCAATGCGCGGCCAAGCGCTTGCGGTCGCCATGCTCCTTCATCGTGGCCGGCGCGAGGAAATGCAATTCGGCATCGATGCGCCCCAGTTTCAGCAGTTCCCACAGGTGCGGCGCCAGATCCATATCGCCGTACCAGGCAATGCCCGGCCATTGCGACGAACCGATCGGAAGGTTCTGGATGCGCGTATAGGCGATGGCGACCGGCTGCACGCTAAGATCCCGCCCGTCAATGCTTTCCGCCGCCAGTTGAAAAAATCCGGACTTGAACGGCAGCAGATGCACTCCGTTTCCGGTCGTCGCCTCCGGAAACAGGCACACCACCTGCCCGGCCGAAAGCGATTGTTTGATATCGCGCGCGGCATCCGCCAATTTGTCCGGGCTGCGGTCGACGAATACGGCATCGGTGGCGCGGCAATAGGCGGAAATAACCGGCCAGGAAGCAATTTCCAGCTTGGGTGTGAACCGGAAAGGAAACGCGCTGCCCAATACACACACATCCGTATACGAAAGATGATTGGATACGGCCAGTAGCGGCCGCACCATGCCCGGATGGCCATGCACCGTCACCTTGATTCCCATAACATACAATAGCGCCCGATAGCACCAGCAGGACAGGCGGTCGCGCCACGTCAATTTGCCGAAGCGCTTCGCCAGCCATATCGGCAGGAAAAATACGATAAGAATGACTACGATCGGAATCAGCTTGACGATGCGCGGCATGGGAACGGTTATTCTTCTTTCTGGGTCGGGAAATCTTTGCCGTAACGCTGCGCATATTTTTCAGTGACGCGATCGGTTTTCACGACAATGCTGACATCGGTGGTGTTGTATTCCGGATCGACAACGGCGCCGGCGCCGATAAACCCGCTTAAACGCAGATAGCCTTTGATTAAGGCCGGAAGCGCCGAGAACGCCGCTTTGACATCGACCGCATCTTTAGGCATGCGGTTCATTTCGATATAGCGCTCCTTGAGCGCGACCGGGCACACGTCTTTCGGCGCCAAATGGTAATGGTGAAGGTAAGAAAGCGCCATCGCGTGATCGTCGGGGTTGACGCCGTGAAAACTGGCGCAGCCGAACATCAGCACGACGTTGAACCTGGAGACATAGGCGCCGATGCCACGCCACAGCAGCTGCATCACGGCGCGGTTACGGAAAGCCGGATCGACGCACGAGCGGCCGACTTCCAGTATTTCCCCCGGCTGGTTCAGCACGGCGGAGATATCGTACTCGCTCTCTGTGTAGAACCGCCCGATCTTTTTCATCGCCTCACGCCGGAGCAAGCGATAAGTGCCGACCACCCTATGCGATCCATCCAACCGATGATCGACGACCAGCAGATGGTCGCACACCTCATCGAACGCATCGCGGTCGCGTTTGCTTTTGGTGACTTCCGGCGTGGCCGGCGCACCCATTTCCTCGAAAAACACCCGATAGCGCAATTCCTGAGAAGCTTCGATGTCTTTTTTATCCTCAGCGATAATCACTTCCAGCGTCCCCGCCGCTAAATCGCCCAGATCGTACAATGACGGCAATTTAGGAAAGCGCGGAGACGGCATGAGCATGGGGGTTGATTCTTTCACGCGCCGCTATCGCCGTTTTTTAAAGGAACGGCAAATAATTCCAAGCGGTGGTCGACCAGCTTATAGCCCAATTTTCGGGCCACTTCTTTCTGCAGGCGCTCGATTTCGGCATTGGAAAATTCGATGACCTTGCCGGATTTCACGTCAATCAAATGATCGTGGTGCTCACCGGAGGCTTCTTCGTATCGCGCGCGGCCGTCGCCGAAATCATGTTTCTGGGTGATGCCGGCTTCCTCAAACAATTTTACCGTGCGGTAGACCGTGGCGATGCTGATGTGCGGATCGACCGCCACCGCACGATGGTACAGCAGTTCCACATCCGGGTGATCGTGCGACTCCGCAAGCACGCGGGCGATGACACGCCGCTGTCCGGTCATTTTCAGGCCTTTCTCAATACATTTAGCTTCGATATGACGCATACATCACCAGTTTCAGGGGTTCACCGTGCCGTGCGGAAAATCTACACGTAAATAACGTTAAGGCAAGTTTGGCGATTATTACAGGGATAAAAAACTATTTCTTAATGTCTTAGCGCTATTATTTTGATATAATTCAACATAGCGGTCTTTGCGTGATATTCATTTATGCATGAACGGCAAGGGTTTACTCTCATCGCAGCCACGTCTGGAGTTATGAAATATCGTATTTTTAAGCGCTCGCGGCAAGCCTTTTCGCTGGTAGAGATGGCGGTCGTCCTGCTTATCATCTCTATCGTCGCCGGCGGTATTCTGGTTACGGATTCGCTGATACAGCAAGCGATGATTCGAGCGATAATCAGCGATTACGATCATTATCTCAAATCCGTTCTGGAATTTCGGGACAAATACCAAGCTCTTCCCGGCGATATGAGCACCGCCGAAGATTTGTGGGACGGCCCTGTCAACTGCGGCAGCCACAGCATCACCGCATTGCCCTTAGGCGGCACATGTAATGGCGATGGCAACGGCCTGATAGGTGAGTGCGCCGATGATTTATCGGCCGCCTGCGGAAATGCCGAGGAAGTTTTCCGTGTATGGCAACATTTGGGATACGCCGGGTTTATTGACGGGCGGTATACCGGCGTTCAAATATCCGCAAGCGTTCCTGAAGCCTTGCCCGGCGTGAACGTCCCGGCTCTTAAAGGCAGGCCTGGCACATGGACGCTTTTGCATTATACTAACGCTTCGGATATCACGGGGCTGAAAGGTGACACCTACGGACACGTATTCTTTTATGGTGGACATAATGGATATACGGGCATTCAAGGTTCAGGTGGCGCAGCGGCGCCTTTTACCATCGAGCCTGTGCTGCGCACCAAGGACGCGCAAGAGATAGACAGAAAAATAGATGATGGACGGCCGCGAACAGGAAAAATACGCGCATGGGAAAACGTCTGGGGACATTTACAGGATGGCGAAAGCATGCAAACAAACTGCGTGAACGTGGCCAATAATGATTATGGCGCTCATTATAATAACTATGGGACATACGTCACCGCCGACTGCACGATGGCATCCTGCCTGTGTTCTTTAATCTTCATTCTTGATTTTTAAACTATGCAGCATCGACCCGGTTTTACCTTACTGGAAATGGCGATTGTCATCATGATTATTGCGTTAATTATCGGCGGCATCACGCTGGCGCAGGATATGATACGCCGCGCGCAAATTCAAACCGCCATCGGCGAATCACAGCGCTACATTCAAGTCATTCATGACTTTCATGATAAGTATAGCGCATTGCCTGGCGATTTCGGCGGCGCAAGCACACTCTGGACGAACTTGTGCAATTACGTCGATGATGGCGATGGTAACGGGAAAATAACTACCATCGACGATGATACTACGTATTTCGAACAGTTTATTGCATGGAATCACCTGGCCTGCGCCACCATGGTTGAGGGAAGATTTACCGGCGCAAGCGGGCCGGGAATAACCCTGCAAAATCGCCTGCCGGGAGTCAACGTGCCCATTTCGCAGTTAAAGGGCGCAGGATGGGGACTGCTGACCGTACCTGTGATAGACATAAAGAGTTATAACAACAGCGCCACCGTTGAAGCGTTCACTTTTTATCCTACCGATACCGCCCCAAACACCATACTCTGGCTCGGCGGTGTTTCTTCTTCCGGCATTGACCCTTTCTTACCAGTCGGAGTGCTAACCATAGAAGAAGCATCGCTGATCGATGATAAAATCGACGACGGTGTGCCCGTCACGGGAAAAATCATTGTTCCGATAGAAGCCTATAGCGCGTCGCCTGCCTGCGCCGATGATGACGATACGACCTACGACTTTACCAGGTCATCGGACAAAATCTGCAGTCTGGTGTTCAAGACCGGGCTTTGATATCAGCGCGGATATCGGCAGCCGGTGCCGAGTGTGTTAATCTTCCGATGGAAATATAATCCACGCCTGTTTCGGCGATAGCGCGGACAGTATCCAGTGAAACGCCGCCCGACGCCTCCAGCGGAATCTTGCCGCCGACCAATTTCACTGCCGCCCGCATATCCTCAAGCAAAAAATTATCCAACAGAATGCGATCGGCTTTCGCCGCCACGGCTTCCTTCACCTGTTCCAGCGTATCGCATTCGATGACAATAGGGATTGGGGATTCGGGATTCGGGATTCGGGTAAGTAATTTTTTTCGCGCTTGTACTATCAATTCCCTAATCCCCAATCCCGAATCCCCAATCCCCACTGCGATATGATTATCCTTAATCAACACCATGTCATCCAGCCGCATCCGGTGATTCTTCCCGCCGCCGGTGCGCACGGCGTATTTATCCAGAAGCCGCAAGCCCGGCATGGTTTTTCGCGTATCCAATATAATCGCTTTCGTACCTTTGACCGCCTCAGCATATTCTTGCGTCAGCGTTGCCACGCCGCTCATCCGCTGCATCAGATTGAGTATCACACGCTCCGCCAGCAATAAGGTTCGGGCATTGCCGCTTGCGGTTACCAGCACCGTCTCTTTCCCGACGAACTTTCCTTCTTCCGCTTCCACCCGCACCCGCACCTCTTGCTTGAGCTGCCTGAACACCGCCTCGGCTATGAACGTCCCGCAGGCGATCATCGGCTGGCCGGCGACGAACGTCATTTCCGCCTGCGCATCCTCAGGAACCGTCAGCTCGGAGGTAATGTCCCCGGCGCCGATATCCTCGGCCAGCGCGGTGGCGATGATGCGTTCCAAATCGTCATTAGGCATGGTCATAAAAGTTGGTGGTTGTTAGTTGATGGTTGTTGGTTGAGGACGTATAGTTATATAATTCATCCCAACAACTAACAACCATCAACTAACACCCGATGACCGCCTACCCCCTCATCCAGCACTATCACGACATCCTGATCCTCGGCGCCGGTGGCGCCGGTCTGCGTGCGGCGGTGGCTGCTGCCGAAAAAGGCCAATCGGTTGCCTGCATCTCCAAAGTGCCGGTGTTGCGCAGCCATACCATTGCCGCCCAAGGCGGCATCAACGCCGCGCTGGGAAACCGCGCAGACGACGACTGGCGCTGGCATCTCTACGACACCATCCGCGGCTCAGACTGGCTGGGCGATCAGGACGCGGCGGCCATTCTCTGCGAACGCGCGCCGGAAGCCATCGTCGAGCTCGAAGCCATGGGCATGCCGTTCACGCGCGACGAGAGCGGCCGCATCTATCAGCGCGCCTACGGCGCCCAGCATACCGATTTCGGCAAGGGCGGCCCGGCCTACCGCGCCTGCGCCGTCGCCGACCGCACCGGCCACTCGATGATGCACACGCTCTACGGCGCGGCGGTACAGAAAAAAGTGGCGTTCTTCGTCGAATACGTCGCGCTCGATTTGATTTTTGACGACAAAAACATCTGCCGCGGCCTTCTGGCATGGCAGCTTGAAACCGGTGATCTGCATCTTTTCCACGCGCACAGCATCGTCATTGCCAGCGGCGGATTCGGCCAGGCCTATGCCGCAACCACCTCTTCCACGATCTGCACCGGCGATGGCGGCGCAATGGCGCTCCGCGCCGGATTGCCGCTCCAGGACATGGAATTCGTGCAGTTCCACCCCACCGGGCTTTACGGCACCGGCATCCTCATCACCGAAGGCGCACGCGGCGAAGGCGCGACGCTGCTGAACGGCAACGGCGAGCGTTTCATGGAGAAATACGCGCCGCAGACGATGGAGCTGGCCTCGCGCGATGTCATCACCCGCGCCATGATGCAGGAAATCTTCGCCAACCGCGGCTGCGGCCCGCAAAAAGCCTACCTGCACCTCGACCTGACGCATTTTAATAGCGAGGTCATCAAAAATAAATTACCGACGATTGCCGATATCGCCCGCACCTTCGCCCGCATCGACATCCAAAAACACCCCATCCCCGTCCTCCCCGCCGTGCATTACACCATGGGCGGCATTCCCACCAATGCGCGTTGCGAGGTCGTTATTCCCTCCCCCATAGGGGGGGAGGAAAAAATTCCCAACCTCTACGCCGTCGGCGAGGCGGCGTGCGTCTCGGTGCACGGCGCCAACCGGCTGGGCTGCAATTCGCTGCTGGAGCTGGTCGTGTTCGGAAAAATCGCCGGCGAACAGGCAGCGGCCAACGTAAAAGAAGGCAAAGCGCACAAGCCGCTGCCGCCGTCGCTCTTGGAACCGGCCTTGAGCCGCTTCGACCATTTGCGCCAGTCCAAAGGCACGCAAAAACCCTCGTACCTGCGCAAGCAAATGCAAGGACGTATGCAGCGCTACGCCAGTATCTTCCGCAACGATGCCTTGCTGAAAGAAGGCAGCCGTCAATTGCGCGAGCTATGGCAATTGATGCAGCACGACCTCCACGTCGCCGACAAATCGCTCATCTGGAACAACGACCTCTTGGACGCCATCGAACTCAATAATCTGATGCGCCAGGCGTCGGTGACGCTGGCGGCGGCGCTGCACCGCACCGAAAGCCGCGGCGCGCATTTCCGCGAAGACCACCCCAAGCGCGACGACCAGAATTGGCTGAAGCACAGCCTGATCTTCATCGACGACAACGGCCGCACCCGCCACTCCTCGCGCCCCGTCGGCCTCTCCTACATCGAGCCCAAAACCAAAACTGCCCACTCCTTCCCGCCGGAGGAGAGGGTGTATTAATTCCGTCATCCCGTGGAGGCGGTCAGCAGACCGCCGAGCACGGGATCCAGAAAAGCAAAATGTCAGTAGACATTTTGCGTCTAATGTTAAAGATTAGGACTGGATCCCGGCCTTCGCCGGGATGACGAGTACATTATGCCCACCATCACCCTACCCGACGGCAATAAGAAAGAATTTCCCGGCGCGGTCACCGGCGAGGAAATTGCCGCGAGCATCGGGCCGGGTCTGGCCAAGGCGGCGCTGGCGATTAAGGCCAACGGCGCGTTGCTCGATTTATATGTTCCGATTGAAAAAGATGCCTCCATCCAAATCATCACCGGCAAGGACGCCGACGGGCTGGAGCTGATCCGCCACGACAGCGCGCATTTGCTCGCCGAAGCGGTGAAAGAATTATTTCCCGATACGCAGGTGACCATCGGCCCGGCGATCGAGAACGGTTTTTATTACGATTTCTCGCGTAAAACGCCCTTCACGCCGGACGATTTGATTAAAATAGAGGCGCGCATGAAAGAGATCGTCGCCCGCAACGAGCAAGTGCGCCGCGAAGTCTGGAAGCGCGACGACGCAGTCAAATTCTTTAAGGACATGGGCGAGCATTACAAGGCCGAGATTATTTCCGCCATTCCCGCCGAGCAGGATATTTCGCTTTATCGCCAGGGTAAGTTCATCGACCTCTGCCGCGGGCCGCATGCGCCGTCCACCGGCAAGGTCGGCACCGCTTTTAAATTGATGAAAGTCGCGGGCGCCTATTGGCGCGGCGATTCCAAAAACGAAATGCTGCAGCGCATTTACGGCACGGCATGGGCGTCGGAAAAAGACCTCAAGAATTATCTCACGCTGCTCGAAGAAGCCGACAAGCGCGATCACCGCAAGCTGGGGAAAGAACTGGACCTGTTCCACATCGAGGAGCACACGCCCGGCATGATCTTCTGGCACGACAAGGGCTGGACGCTCTACCGCGTGATCGAAGATTTCGTGCGCCGCAAAATCCAGGCCAAAGGCTATATCGAGGTCAAGACCCCTACCCTTGTCGACCGCTCGTTGTGGGAAGCGTCGGGGCACTGGGAGAAATTCCGCGAGAACATGTTCGTCTCCAATTCGGATGAAGAGCGCACGCTGTGCGTGAAGCCGATGAACTGCCCCTGCCATATCCAGATTTTCAAGCAAGGCCTGAAGAGCTACCGCGACTTGCCGCTTCGGATGGCCGAATTCGGAAGCTGCCACCGCAACGAACCGTCGGGCGCGTTGCACGGCATCATGCGCATCCGCGGCTTCGTGCAGGACGACGCGCATATTTTCTGTACCGAAGATCAAATCACATCGGAAACCATCGCCTTCTGCGATTTATTGAAAGACGTCTATAAGGCATTCGGGTTCACCGACGTCAAAGTCAAATTTTCCGACCGTCCGCCGACGCGCGCCGGCGACGATAAAACCTGGGATAAGGCCGAAGCCGCGCTCAAGGAAGCCGTCGGCGCGGCGAAGCTGGAATGGACGCTCAATCCCGGCGAAGGCGCGTTCTACGGCCCCAAGCTGGAATTCGTATTGCGCGACGCCATCGGCCGCGACTGGCAGTGCGGCACATTACAAGTCGATTTCGTATTGCCGGAGCGGCTCGATGCCGAATATATCGGCGCCGACGGCGGCAAGCATCGGCCGGTGATGCTGCACCGTGCGATATTGGGTTCGCTGGAGCGGTTCATCGGCATATTGATCGAAGAGCATGCGGGGAAATTCCCACTATGGCTGGCGCCGACGCAGGTCGTCGTCGCTACCATCACCGAAGCCGCCGATCCCTATGCAAAAGAAGTGTGCGCGGCGCTGCGTCAGGCCGGCATACGGGCGGCGCTCGATACGTCCAACAACAAGATCAACTACAAGGTGCGCGACCATTCCTTGCATAAGATCCCGGTGATGTTCGTCGTCGGCGGCAAGGAAGCCGAGCAAAAAACCGTCTCCATCCGTCGTCTGGGCAGCGAACAGCAGGAAAACCTGCCGTTTGAGGCAGCAAAGGCACAGCTGCTCGAAAACGCCAAAATGCCATTATAATACGTCAAAACTGCTTGATTTCCGCTCTATACGCTCCTAAACAGAGAGCCCCGGGCAAAGGTTTGTTAACGTTCTTCGGGTATAATTTTATAGTAACAATTTTTGGAGGACTGTTTGATTAAACTGGAAACACACCGCCTATGAGTAAGGCGGATGAACCCCGCGTCAACCGCGGAATACGTTCCGATTCCATTCGTCTCATTGATGAAAAAGGAAACATGATAGGCGTAGTCGCCATCGCGGAGGGTATCAGAATGGCTGAGGCTGCCGGGCTGGACCTGGTAGAGATATCTCCCAACGCCCAACCGCCGGTATGCAAAGTCCTCGATTACGGCAAGTATAAATACGAGGCGCAGAAAAAAGCGCACGAGGCGCGGCGCAAGCAGAAAGTCATTCAGATCAAGGAAATCAAGCTGCGGCCTACCATCGGCGAGCACGATCTCGACATCAAAATGAAGCACGTGCTTGAATTCCTGGCCGACGGCGACAAGGTGCGCATCACGCTCCGGTTCCGCGGCCGCGAAATGGATCATACCGATCTCGGTATGCAGGTACTCAATCGCGTACAGGAAACGCTGAAAGATCATTGCAAAATCGAGCAAATGCCTAAGATGGAAGGCAAGCAGATCGTCATGGCCATCGGGCCGAAATAACGCTATTTTGCTATAGCTCTCTCAAAATCGGCCCGCGTCCATTCCGTTTCAACCCCAACCGATTCGGCTTCGGGGAATATGTCGGGTTTACATACGCTGACCTTGGCGCACTGCACGCGATCATCCTGAGCAAAAATATATTCCAATAATTCTACGACGCATCCCTCCAACAACCATGCGTGGGGCCGTTTCGGCCACTCCTGCAAGACCAATTGCGGTACTTTTTCATAGTCGAAACATTCTGCAAGCGCTACCGGCTTCAATGGGTAACGACCATCGATCGTCGCATTGACTAAGATGCGTTGCGGGTCTTTTTCATGGCTGTGGATGCCAACTCTTATAAAAGTTTCTACGTTTCTGATATGAATACGCCAATTCTGATCAGAGGACATGCATACCTCCGTCGACAAAAATCAATTGGCCGGTGATATGTTGTTGATCAATCAGCCACCGGGCAGTTTCGGCGATTTCATCCGCTCCGGGATGGCTTTTTAGAGGAATAACGCCCTTCAATTTCTGAATATAATGTGCATCTACCTGACTGGAAGGCAGTATGGCGCCCGGACACACCCCATTCACGCGAATTTTTGGCCCCAGCGCGCGCGCGGCCATGGGAGTGAATTCGGCCAGCGTCTTTTTCGACAGCAGGTAAGCGAAATGGCTACCGTGCGTTTGCGCGATATCGGTATCCAAAATATTGACTACGCAGCCTTTGCCGAAGGTTCTTGCGAAGGCCTGCGTCATGAAAAACGGCGCTTTAAAATTGACGGCAAATTGACGGTCTAGCAGTGCTTCTTCGGTGTTCATAAAATCGGCGCGCTCGAATATCGAGGCATTGTTCACCAGCGCCGTGCAATGCGGCATCGCCTTCTGCACTCTTTTCATCAGCAATGGGATATTTTTCATATTGCTCAAATCGTGCTGAAATAGAACACAGGCGCGTCCCGATGTTTCTATTTTCTTTTTTATTTTTCCAGCATCCGTCTTTGAGCGATTATAGTGCAGCGCGATATCGTAACCAGCTTTCGCAAAATAAATGGCCATCGCCGCGCCGACACGTCGGGCGCCGCCGGTTATCAATACGGCTTTTTTGCTCATGATGCTTTCTGATTCAGGAACCGGCTGCCGGGCTTTACGGCCGGTATTTTCTTTAATTCTTCAGGCAATTCATCCGGTTTATAGGTCTGGATTTCTAATTTGAGCAGTGAGATAAGGGGCAAAGTCAAACTGGTATCATGATTGGAACGGCGATCAACCAAACTGCACACCGCCAGCGGCATACCGCCCTGCTCTTTCACGCAGGCCACCGCTTCCATCGACGATTTTCCGGTGGTGACCACATCCTCTACAATCAGCACGCGCTGGTCTTTTTCTATACCGAAGCCACGGCGTAATTCAAACTTCCCATCAACGCGTTCGCAGAACATGGATGGCAGCCCCAATTGACTTCCCATTTCGTAACCGACGACCACTCCGCCCATCGCCGGAGCGACGATGACATCAAACGCATATCCCGATGCTCTGACTTTTTCCGCCAGCGCTTTGCACAGGCGTTGGCCGCGTTTGGCATCTATCAACACGCGCGCGCATTGCAGGTACGTCGCGCTGTGAAGGCCGGAAGACAAAATAAAATGCCCCGAAAGAATCGCGCTCGCGTCTTTGAATTCCTGCAATAGCTGTTGTTCGTTCATTGTTACTCCAGCGCAATATTATCAATCAATCTTGTCTTCCCCAGCCATGCTGCAGCCAGCAGCCGCGCCGGCGGCTGGAATTTTTCTAAAGCCTCCAGAGTGCCGGATTTGCGCAATTCCAGATAATCGACTTTAAATCCGGCGGCTTTCAATGCGGAAATACCGTCGGTCAATGCAGCAGCCACCGGACTGCCGGCGGCAATGCGGGCCGCCGTTTGCACCAAGGTATGATGGAGTGTTGGCGCAGTTTTCCTTTCTTGCGGCGCAAGATACACATTACGCGATGACATGGCCAATCCATCCGGTTCGCGGACGGTAGGCACGGCGACAAGCTCGACCGGAATGTCCAGATCAGAGATCAATCGGTTGACGATGCAGAGTTGCTGGTAATCCTTTTCGCCGAAAACAACGACATGCGGCAGCGCACGCGTCAGTAATTTGGTGACTACGGTCGCCACGCCGTCGAAATGGCCGGGACGAAACACGCCGCAGAGGATATTTCCCATCGCGCCGACGGTAACGCCGGTGAGGAATCCTTCGGGATAAATGTCTTCAACGGAAGGAGCGTAGACCACGGCAACATTTTCTTTATCCAGTTTCTGAGTATCATCTTCTAACATTCTGGGATATTTACTTAAATCTTCCGACGGCCCGAATTGTTTCGGGTTGACGAAAATGCTGACCACCACTGCATCCGCATGTTGCTTGGCCGCGGCAACCAGCTCCATATGGCCGGCGTGCAGCGCGCCCATGGTCGGCACCAGCGCGATGCGCTTTCCGGCCTTGACCAGCTTCTCTAATTCTTTTTGCAGACTTGGCTTATCGCGCACAATGGTCAATTGCATGATGGGTTTCCCTGCATTATACAAATCACATAAGATTTAGAAGAACCTGGGAAAAAAGCAAGCGCATGGCGAAAACGTCGCAACCAAGCCCCGCCCTCCCGTTACGTGCCCGTTATGACCAATGGGTGGAGGCCGGACAAATCAAGGACGACCGGGCGCAACGCGAGGTGGTAGCCGAGCTGGACTTGCTGTACCGTAGCCTGTCTCAGGATAAGGCCGGGCTGTTCAAATCGTCAAAACCACCGAAAGGCGTGTATTTGTGGGGCGGCGTCGGGCGCGGTAAATCGATGCTGATGCAGCTTTTTTACGATGATGTGCCGGTAAAAAATAAACGACGCGTGCATTTCCATGCGTTCATGCAGGAAGTGCATAACCGCATTCACCTCATCCGTAAAGACAGCCAGCGCGGCAGCAGCGGCGCCGATCCGGTGATCATGCTGGCAAAGGACATCGCCGCGGAAACGTCCCTTCTTTGCTTTGACGAATTGCAGGCCACCGATGTAGCCGATGCGACGCTGCTCTACCGGCTGTTTTTACAATTATTCGAGGCCGGCGTGGTGATCGTCAGCACGTCCAACCACCCGCCGGCATCGCTTTATACCGGCGGCGTGCAGCGCGAACGCTTTGCCAAATTCATCGCCCTGATCGAAGAACACATGAACGTGGTCGCCTTGTCCAGCCCGCAGGATTACCGGCAACGGCAGATGCAGGCCATCCATCAATCCTACGTTTTTCCGCTGGGTGTACATGCGGAAGCCTTTATCGACACGGTGATCAACCGTTTATGCATGGACGCCCGCCCGAAAACGGGAATGATTTCCGTCAAGGGACGCGAGATAAAATTCACGCTGTACGACGATTCCGTCGGCCGGTTTACCTTCCAGGAATTGTGCGGTAAAGCGCTGGGGCCGGCGGATTATCTGGAATTTTGCCGCAAGCTGGATACCGTCATACTCACGGGAATCCCAAAATTATCGCCAGAATTGCGTAATGAGGCCAAACGCTTCGTAACGCTGATTGACGCGCTGTATGAGCACAAGGTAAAGTTGCTGGCGACCGCCGCCGTGGCGCCGGAAGCGCTGTACAGCGAGGGCGATGGCGCGTTTGAATTCCAACGCACGGTATCACGCTTAAAGGAAATGCAGTCGGCACAATGGCTCAACAGTTAAATACGCTCCGCATCGTTTTGGCGGCGCCGCGCGGTTTTTGCGCCGGCGTCGACCGCGCCATCGAGATTGTCGAGCGCGCGCTGGCGTTATACGCCCCACCGGTATATGTGCGTCATGAAATCGTCCATAATCGCTGGGTGGTCGATGATTTGCGCCGGAAGGGCGTAATCTTCGTGAACGAGGTGAATGAGATACCGGATGGGGGTATAACCGTGTTCTCGGCGCATGGTATTTCCGAAAAAGTGGAGAATGCGGCACGGCTGCGCGACCTGCCGATGATCGACGCCACCTGCCCGCTGGTGACCAAGGTTCACCGCGAGGCACAGCGTTTTGAAGGCGAAGGCCGGGAAATTATTCTCATCGGCCACGAAGGGCATCCGGAAGTCGAGGGCACCAGCGGCCGGGTTAAGAACGGCGTGCTGCTGGTGCAATCCGCGGATGACGTGCAGACACTCTCAGTCAAAAACCCCGACAGGCTGGCCTATGTCACGCAAACCACCCTGAGCGTGGACGATACCAAGGAAATCATCGCCGCGCTTAAAAGCCGCTTCCCTACCATTGTCGGGCCGGAGCTGCGCGACATCTGCTATGCGACGCAGAACCGGCAGAACGCCGTGCGCGAACTGGCGAAACAGGTTTCGCTGGTGCTGGTCATCGGCTCGGCCAACAGCTCCAACTCCAACCGGCTGCGCGATCTGGCGGAGGAACTGGGCGTGGCGGCGCACCTCATCGACGACGCGCACGGACTAAATCCGGAATGGTTTCATAATGTCGATTCGGTCGGCATCACCGCGGGCGCATCGGCGCCGGAGCATCTGGTGCAGGACGTGGTGCAGGCTATCGGCAAGCTGCGCCCGGTGACGGTTGATAATCTGCAGCATGGCGTGGAAAATACGCGCTTCAAGCTGCCGCCGGAAGCCACCGGCGAGAAACGCCTGCGGATAGCGTAATGAAACGCGTTTTACTTTGTATCATTTTTTTGGCATGCGTTGCCGTTGCTTCTTCCGATCTTGCGGCGGCAGAAAAAAAGATGGTTCTCGGCCAGCGCGGGGTGATGATATGGGAGCCGGAGCACATAGAAAAAAAAGCGCCTATTATTATTTTCTCGCATGCGTTCGGCGGCTGCGCGATGCAATCGCGTTTCCTGACGGAAATGCTGACGGCGCAGGGCTATTGGGTGGTTGCGCCCAACCACAAAGACAATCGCTGCCTCAATAATGGCAAAGTGCCTCCGGTAAAATTTCCGGAACCTAGCTTCAACAAACCCGAGGATTGGAACGACAAAACCTACCGCGATCGCGCGGAAGATATTCAGGCCGTACTCGCAGCTTTAAAACAGCAGCCGGAAATGAAAGAGAAAATAGATTTTGATCGCCTGGGGCTCGCCGGGCATTCCCTGGGGGGGTATACGGTGTTGGGGCTCGGCGGCGCATGGCCGAGTTGGAAAATGGTCGGAATAAAAGCCATTCTCACACTCTCTCCTTTTAGCCAACCTTATAATATTCATCACACTCTTGGCGGATTATCGGCGCCGGTGATGTATCAGGGCGGCATTGCCGATGTGGGAACGACGCCGTTTCTTAGAATACCCGGGGGAAGTTACGCGACGTCTCCGGCGCCTAAATATTTCGTTGAGTTCAGGGGCGCCGGCCATTTTGCATGGGGCGACATGCGCAAGACTTTTCATCCTTCCATCAATGCCTACGCCCTGGCGTTTTTCGACCATTACGTCAAAGGCAAACCGGCGGATGAAGTTTTAACTTCGTACCGGAAAGACGTGTCAGCGCTCTGGTATGATTCGGATCTCGGCAAGAGCTCAAGAATACATAAATACGTTCAGTGATAGACCGCCATGGCGGTCGGCCCCGTCGATTCGCCGATGACGTTAGGTAGATTCGCGGGCGGCAGCGTCTGTTTGAACGTGTTGCCGCCGATCAAATCAAGAGATGTAATGCAGCATTCCGAAGAAGCGATCAGCAATGTTTTTGAATCCGGCGTCCATGCCATGACAACGGGAGTGGTATCTCCTAGCAACACATAAGAGCTGGTATCAAATCCGCCGGCGGTGCTAATGGTTGCCGCCGTGAAGGTTGTGCCCTCGATTTTATATATTTTGACGTTATCGGATATGACGGGCTGATCGGAATTCAACCCCACCGCCAAAAATTGGCCATCGGGAGAAAAGCTGACAATGGCCGGCGCCGTGCCCAATGCCAGTGAGGGTAGCGCCGTAAACGGGCTTGTCCCGCCGGTGACGAAAGGAGCACTCCCAGCGGTGGTGATTGACCACAGTTTTATCGAAGGCGTATTACTCTCCGCGATCGCAAGAAATGTGTCACCCGGCGAAAATGCCGCCGCTTTAATTTTATCAAGATTGGCGGTGTATGGCTGGGAAGCGGCGGCATATGCCGTAAAAGAGTTGCCCTGTTTTCCGTACATAGTGACATAGTCGCTCTTATTCGCCAGCAGCATGCGATCGGCATTCGTGGAGAGCGCGATTATTTTTGGCTGGCTTACAGTCATCGTACTCAGCAGATTGAAAGTGCTGCCGGATTGCTGGTAAAATTGCAGGCCGGTCGTAGTGCCGAGCGCGAAATATCCGTTACTGGAACCGGCAATGTGGTTATTCGCGCTGTAATCGCCGCATGCCATGGCGGTTACATAAGGTATGTCGCCGGTCACATCATAAACGCTGCAGAAATTAGAACCGCTGGGCTGGTAATGGTACATCAGCACGTAGTCGTTATCAGGCGTAAACGCCATATCGGTGACGGTCGCCGTGCCCCCCGGCCCCGCTGGCGGCTCCATGGCGCCCGCGATATCGGCCTGATTTCTCGACCCTACCCAGCCGTCGCAGCCGCGTTTAAAATAGGCGATATTCGACGGATGATCCGGCGCTACCGGCACCACATACGGCGAAGCGGCTACGAGCTGGTATTCCTGATGCCTGGCTACCTTGAGATAATCATCACCATTTTGCAACTGCCAACGCTCTTTGAAGCGGACGATATCATCAAATTTATTATTCACATCGCCGGCGTCCTCAGTAAGGTCACGCTGCACGAAATAAGGCAGGCTGGTGGGATCCGCAGCGGCTGCGGTATTATCACATCGGCAATTCGTTTGTTCATCGAAATTGGTAGAGCCGGAACTGATGCGGGTGCTGCCGGTGATATAGGCGCCGTGACCGTTAGGGCCATGGCTCATCAGCATGTATATCGCGCCTCCATGCCATGCGTTTATTCCGCTACGCGGTCCCGCCGCCGCATCGGTTACCCAAATACTGCAGTTATTGGCGTTCGGCGGAATGATATTAAATGCATTGTACGCCGTGGCATGGGAATCGACCACATACACAAACCTGCGTCCCCAGCCGTCGAACATGTAGGAATCGGGCAGGTTAAGCGCACGCGTGGGAATGCCGCCGGATACGGCGGGTGGATAGCCTTCTACGGTCGAACTGCCATTGTTGCCGCTGACGTCGGCTGCCGCCGGCGTGCCGCCGACACAATCGCCAAGATTGGCGGCTTCTTTTCCGTAATGAGCGCTGCTATCAGTCAGAGTAATATCGGCAGGACACGGCAAACGATTGGCCGGGCCGTTACGAAACGCCAGCAGCGCTTTTTCGATTTCGTTGAGCTTGTTCTCGGTGGCGGCGCGGCGGGCATTTTCAAGAGTGTCTTTAGTCGCCGTCAACCCCACGCCGGCCACTATGGCGATAATGATGAGCACTATCGACAACTCGACCAACGTGAATCCGCCCGATAAATTGGTCTTTCTTGCGCGTGTCATGTGTGATGGAGTATTGACATTATGGGATTTAAATCTAATTAGGAGTATAACATATAACCCGTAAGGTGGGAATACGCATAATGCATTATCGCCCAGTATGTTATCTGTTGATTGCCGCAGCGCTGCTGACTTTGTCCGGCTGCGCATGTAGCGATATTTGGGATGTTTGCCCAACGAATGTATTTCCCAAGCCGATTTAACGTTAGTAGCGCCGCCGAACGGAATTGACGCGACGCCCGCAAACCTTTAGGTTGCGCCGCTTCCCCTAACGGACACATGCAATGCTTTTTATTCAAGACCTGACTTACCGCATCGCCGGACGCACACTGCTGGATAAAACCTCGCTCACGATTCCGGCCGGGCATCGCGTCGGGCTGGTGGGCCCCAACGGCACCGGCAAATCCACCCTGTTCAAATTGATTTCGGGCGAGCTGCATGCCGACGGCGGTGAGATATCGCTCATCAAAGGCGCCAGCATGGGCATGGTGCGTCAGGATTTACCGGACGACGATACGACGCTGATCGACATCGTCCTCGCCGCCGACACCGAGCGCGCCAGCCTGCTCGAAGAAGCCGAAACCGCGCACGACCCCGACCGCATCGGCTACATCTACACCCGCCTCGACGAGATCCGCGCTTACGACGCCCCTGCCCGCGCCGCGACGATTTTAGCCGGGCTGGGTTTCGGCGACCGCGAGCAGAACAGCCCTATCTCCTCCTTCTCCGGCGGCTGGCGCGCGCGCGTGGCGCTGGCGGCCGCCCTGTTCCGCGAGCCGAATTTGCTGCTGCTCGACGAGCCGACCAACCACCTCGATTTCGAGGCAATGGTGTGGCTGGAGAATTTCCTGATACGCTACCGCCATACGCTGGTCATCATCAGCCACGACCGCGACATCCTCAATAAAACCGTCGATCACATCGTCCATCTCGAAAACCTGAAGCTCAACCTCTACACCGGCAACTACGATAATTTCGAACGCAAGCGCGCCGAGCGCATGATGGGGCAGCAGGCGCTGCGCGAAAAGCAGCTGGCGCAGAAGGCGCACATGATGAAATTCGTAGAGCGCTTCAAGGCCAAGGCCAGCAAGGCGCGGCAGGCGCAATCGCGCCTCAAGATGATCGAGAAGATGGACATCGTCGATGCCGTGATGGCCGACCGTGTTACCGCCTTCACCTTTCCGGAACCGGAAGAGGAAAAATCGCCGATGATCGTTTTGGAAAACGTCAACGCCGGTTACAGCGCCGATAAGCCGGTGCTAAAGAATCTGGAACTTCGCATCGACGCCGACGACCGCATCGCGCTCCTGGGCGCCAACGGCAACGGAAAATCGACATTGATGAAACTCATCTCCGGCCGCTTGCCGCCGATGGCGGGCGCGATACACAAATCTGGCAAGCTGCGCGTCGGCTATTTCGCCCAGTTCCAGACCGACGAGCTGGACGTCACGCAAACGCCCTACGAAATCATGCGCCGCATGATGAAGGGCAGCCCGGAAGCGAAAATCCGCGCCTCGCTTTCCAAGTTCGGCTTCGACAAGCACAAGGCCGACACCACCATCGGCGACCTGTCCGGCGGCGAGAAAGCGCGGCTGCTGTTTTGCCTGATGAGCTTCGACGCGCCACACATCATGCTGCTCGACGAGCCGACCAACCACCTCGACATCGACGCCCGCGAGGCGCTGATGCAGGCGCTCAATAATTATAACGGCGCCGTCATCATAGTGAGCCACGACCCGCACCTGGTCGAATGCGTCGCCGACCGACTGTGGCTGGTGCAGAACGGCACCTGCAAACCCTACGACGACGACCTCGACGCCTACCGTCAACTCGTCGTCCAGCAGAGAAAACGCGAACGCGAAGGTGCTAAGTCAGAAGCTAAAAAACAGAAGACGGAAAACAAAAAAGAAAAAGAGCAACAAAAGCTTTCACCCGCCGAGAAAGAAGCGGCAAAGATCGAGAAAAAAATCGCCGACCTGACCTTACGCAAAGATGCCATGGAAAACGAAATCGCCAACGCCTGTGCCGGCAGCGACACCCACCAGCTCAAAGACTTGAACATCACCTATGCCGGATTGCAGAAGCAACTCAAAGCGGCGGAGACCGAACTGGCGAAGGTGATTGAGGGGATGTAGGGAATTACTGCGGATTAGGCAGTGCCGCTTTGGGGACGGACAAGGTATAAACCGCAGCGCCAACCGTTACGGTAGCGCCAATCTCACTGACGCGACTGGCGATAATGCCGGAAGCGGGCGCCGACAACTGCGTATCGGCAAGATTGGCCTCAGCGTCGGCCACATTGTTCTGAGCCAGTTTCAGAGCGACCTTATCATCGTCGCGGTCCATACTATTGTGTATGACATTTTTCTGTTGCGCCAATTTCCGCTGCGCTCGTTCCAGGTTCAATTTCGCGTCATGTTCGCTCTGTACATTGTTATTATACACATTATCCAATTCTCCGGGCACCAAGAGTGCCCTGCGCTTCTCTAACTCTGTATGCGCAGCGTCATAAGTATGCTGCGCAGTTTCAACATTGGCCCGTTCCGCCTCGATGATATTGAAAGATCGGGTGGAAAGATGGGGGGAGTTATTATAGGCAGTTTGGGCGGCCTGCAACTGGGACCTAGCAGACGCCAGCACTGCTTCAAACGGCGCCTTATCGAGCGAAGCCAGGACGTCGCCTTGTTTTACTTCCGCACGCTCGGCAAAAAACATCTGAGTGATGCGGCCACTGACGCGAAATCCAACCGTAACCTCCTCGGTATCGCTTACAGGCGTGCTGGCTGGCTGCGGTGGACCTTGAACCGGGGGTTCCTGTTTTTGAGGCACATCTTGCGGTGCTTTGAGTGCCGCCTGCTGCGAAGGATCGTCAGGCGGCAGATCGCGTATAACGCTCACCATGAAATACGCCGCCAGCCCTAGCACGATAAGCGTTCCAACAATAATCGCCTCTTTGCCGGCAAAGAGGATGGTATTCCGATTATCATTGGGGTCGTTGTCGGCCATTACGCAAACCTTTACTTCCGTTTTCTTTTATATGAACATAACGGACATAAGAAAGTTGTGTGTTAGTTTTATGTCTGCGTAAAATATACATAACCATGCCGGTCATGCTGCAAATGCCTGCCTAAATCAGGACATCCCGGCGTGGATATTACCCATTCGCTAGGCCTGGCCCGCATAGTAGAATTGGCGAAGCGTGGTGGGCGGTACTAGACTCGAACTAGCGACCTCCACGATGTCAACGTGGCGCTCTAACCAACTGAGCTAACCGCCCCAAAAGGAGGGCATTGATACCAGCAAATGCGGCGGCAACGCAAGAATTTATTGGAATATTATAAAGAAGGCATTTTGCAGGAATTTCTACAGCCCAATTCCAAATCTAGCGCTGGGCGATTCCTTTACCTTATCTATGGCTTGCCTTACGACGAATAAATCCACATCGTCGGCTACATTATATTTTCGCGTCATGTTGAGGCCGAGCGCCGAGGCGAAGGCATTTACGCTATCCGATTTAGTATTGCCCGACATTTTATTAACATGTTGGATGGCCCAGGCACCCACAACCTTTGAGATGCCGATTTTAGGTAAGTCATCTAACGGCTGCTCCGCGATCTGACGGATAATGTTAGCGGCAACGATAGTCTGTTTTGCCGTATCATCCAAAAGATGGAGCGGAATATCGTGATCCGCCTCAGCCAGCAACGACTGAGCCGCGATCTGAAATGACCTGATCTTGCGCGCATTCATAAGAATATTGGGCATGATAATGTTGTCTGCCGGCATAGCTACCCCATCAGTAATTGCGAATGGTGTATATAATGACACGAAATTGGTAAAAAGAATTGTTACAATTGTGTGAAATTATTCATTCTCAGGTTGCAACAGCCGCATGGCTTAACTTTCTATTGCCAGGCCGCGCGTTCTAAGGCATTGAACATAGGGGATAAGTTTCCACGTGCCCGTAGCTCAGGGGATAGAGCATCAGCCTTCTAAGCTGAGGGTCGCAGGTTCGAATCCTGCCGGGCACGCCACCTTACACACCACCTCGTTCCCTTTTCCCAGATATTTGAGCGCAGGGAAAGCGACGATCTTGGTGGTGGCGATGCCGCGGCCGTTGGGGGCGGAATGTGTCGCCAGTAAAGGCTTGAGGTAGGTGCGCCAGTTGAACCCATTGCCGTTATCGGCAATCCATGTGCATACATAAGCCGCATTCGCTTCGAACACGACACGGGCGTATTTGTCTTGATTCTTTTTGAGCGCCAGCCGGCGTTCGATTTCCTGCTGCCATTTTCCCTGCCGGATGAGCTGTGCTTTTTTAACAAGGCCGATACCGAGATTGCCGTGCTCAATGGCGTTGATCATCAGCTCGTTCAGGCCGTAAAAGGCTGTTTCGGGATCCGGGTA